>JAZSDL010000018.1:0-93774 GCA_045531135.1 Eubacteriales bacterium
AAAGTCTGCAAACTGAGCAGAGTAAGAGAAATGAGGATATTTTTGGCAAAAAGCGAGCGTTGGCGTACGATTGTACGGTAGTCGAGCTTTTTGTCAAAGCCCTTGAAAATACAATAAAAATAATATTCCTTATGAAAAGAGACAGAGCTTCAAAGTAATAGTGAAGCTCTGTTGTTCTTATATTATTTTCTTTCAAGGGCGTAAATAGACCATTTGTCTTCGCTCTGAGAGCTTCACACGTGAAGCTCTTTTTTGTATTCCTTTGGTTAGATCTTGTAAGTGCCGAACGCGATTCTCTTAAGAATAACGTAGTCGGTCGAATCTACATTGCCGGAGTTATCAACGTCAGCGCGTGCGTTTTCAGCATCAGAAAGCTTGTAGGAATTGAAGCAAGCACGCTTTACGATGAGATAGTCAGCCGAGTCGGTCTTGCCGTCGCCGTTAACGTCGCCGTAGATCGCATCGCCATCTTCTTCAGCTTCGTATGCCTCGACCTCTGCAACCATTACCCAGTTTGCAGCCGAAACAAAGCGGTACTGAACGTATCTGCCGGAAACAGCGGTGTCGAGCTCGATAGTTACGTCGATAGTGCTGACCTCGGTGGTGTCAACGGGAGCAACCGTGCCCGCGAGAGTCCAGTTAGCGTTATCGTCCGAAACGTAAACCGATACCTCCTTGGGAGCAACTATGCCGGATGTAGCATAGGAGGAAGCAACCTTCGCAATAAACTTATTCATTGAGTACTTGGCGCCGAGATCAACGGTGATGGATGCATATCCGTTTGCCTTGTACTCGTCGGTGAGTGCGTTGAAGCCGAGATATGCGGGATCGTTATACTTGCCGTCTGCGGCCGCGGTAAGACCGTCTGTCATGGTCTTTCCGTCTTCGTCGGGGTAATCGGCGTTAACGCCGTCGGTGCTGTATACTCCGCTAACGGTGTAATCCTTGCCGAGAGCAAGATTGTCGCTGACGATGGGAGTATCTGTCGTATCCTCGTCTACAAGCTCGGCAACAACCTCGGTGAACATATTAAAGTAATTCTTGCGTGCGATCATCGTAACCTTAACGGTGATCTCCGAAGCGGTGACACCGCTGTCAAGTTCAGCAACTGCGGTGGTTACGTTGTTGGGGTTGGGAGTGATGGTTGCGGGATATTCCTTGCCGTCAACAACAAACGTGATTGCCTGAGGAAGCGATACATAGCCGTTGTCGTAATCAAGCACGTAAGCGGTAAGCGTATCAAACTTCTTTGCTGTCGCGTAGGTGATAGTAAAGGAGTAGCTTGCATTTTCGTCGATCTTGCTTTCAAATGCAACCAATCTCGCCTTGTGATCCTCGTATCCGAATATCTCACCTACACCGGTGTAGCCGTCGATAAGAGCGCTTACGCTTGCATATCCGCCGCCGTGGTTGGAAACGGTAGAGTCAACGTTGAGAACAACCTTATCGGTAGCAGGATCGGGATCAACGGTAGAGCCGCCGTTTGCGGTGCCGTATGCCTCGACCTCGGCGATCATCATCCAGTTCTTTGTTGCGGTAAAGCGGAACTGAACGTATCTGCCCGAAACCGCGCTCGAAAGCGCGATGGTAGCGGGGATACAGTTTACTGTTGTGCTGTCGGTAAAGGTGGTTTCACCCGCAAGATTCCAGTTTGAATTGTCGTTGGAAACGTAAACCGAAACGTTAGAGGGAGGAGCGATACCCGCCGCGCCGTTGCCGTTTGCGGTAGAAGCCGCATATGCAACAAACTTGGTGAGATCGTAGCTCTGAGTAAGGTCTACGGTGATGTGTGCATAGCCGTTTGTCTGATACTCGGCGGTGCCGGAGTTAAATCCGACGTAAGCGATATCGCTGTACTTTGTGGTCGAGTATGCAATAGTACCGTCGGTAAGAGAATTATCGTTCTCATCGGGGTAGGAGGCAACGCCGTTGTTCAAATAAATACCGCCTGTGGTGTAGCCCTTGTTGAGCGCGATATTTGAGCTCGAGCCGACGTAGTTGGACTCGTTGCCGTATACACGCAGTTCGCTGGTCCAGAAGAATGTAGAGGTTCCTGCGTTGTTGGTGAGCGTGAATTTAACGTATCTTGCCGAAAGATCGCTCTTTCCGGTCTTAAGGTTGAATTCGCGGAATTTCCAATTGTCCGAGACAGTCTCATCGGACATGGTTGCGTTACCGAGCGCGGTATAAGTAACACCGTCGCTTGAAACAGCACCCGAAACCGTTATGGTCGAGGGATCGGGGATACCCCATTCCGTGTTGCCGTGGAGGTCAAGACGTAGGTTCTTAATGTTGTAATAACTTGCAAGGTCGATAACTATGTCAATCGAGCTGCCCTTCCAGCATCCGATTGCGGACTCGCCGCCGGTTACTGCGATGGTGCCGTCGGTGAGCTTGCCGGTGGGGTTGCTTCCGTCGGTACCGTCGGTGTAATCGCCGCTGTACGAGTTGCCGTTGGTGGTGTAGGATTTACCCTCTGCAACGTTTGCATAGTAAACGCCGTTTTCGGTATATCCGTTTTCCATACCGGGATAGATATATCCCTCCTCGCAAGCGATCTCAGCACATTCCTGAAGCTTTTGAACCATACTTGCGGAAAGATCCGCGGTGTAGGTGTTGCCGACGGGATTTACGCCGAGATAGGAGTAGAGCCAGGTAGCGGCGATAAGGTAGGAGCCCTCTTTGGAGTGGTGTCCGCCGTCGGAGGCGTAAAGGGTATAAGGATCGTTATATTTTTCTGCGTAGTGCACAAAAGCATCTGCAGCGGGAGCGCACACCAAGCCGTAATCCTGTGCAAGAGTTGCATAGTTGGTGTGATGCTTGATAGCGTTGGTTCTGATCTGATCAACAGTGCTTGCCGCGGAATAGCGCATATAAAGCAACGCCTCTGCACCGTTGGCTTCAATAAGAGGAAGAAGAACTTCTACCGAGGGCTTGGTGGTGTAGTAATCACGGCTTGCCGCATCCTGAAGAACAACGTAGTCGTACGTTCTCTCTGCGAGCTTCTGACGGAGTGCCTGACCTCTGGTATGGCTTGCATCCGCAAACTCAGAGAGGAACGCGGAGCCGAAGGTACAGTAAACAACGTCGATCTCAATGCCTGCCGCTGCCGCCATTGCCTTGAACTTGATAGGAGTACCGTTGAAGTAGGTGGTACTGTTACCGACAAAAAGGAAGCTTATAGCATCATCGGATGCGGGCTCGGGATCGTTGTACTTAACGGTAAGCGTGCTGCCGCTGTAGCTTGCATACGCCTCATAAATTACAGACATCGTCGAGTTGTAAAGCATTGCGCCTTCCATAACGACGTTGTAGATCTTCATAAAGTTGGTGTTGTTTTCACCAAAAGCAACCATAAATCCGCCTGCGGGGATATAGAGGTAAAGCTGAGGCGCACCCGTAATAGGGCTGGTTGCGGAGGTAATGTTACCGCCGCATTCAACAACACGTCCTGCGGAGTTGAATATCATCAACTTGGAGTTACGGAAGTCGTAGGTGCTCCAAACTATCGTTTTGGTCGAGCTTGTGGTGTTTGTAAAAAGATAAACACCGCTGTGCGAGCTCGAGGGAGGGGTAGTGTTCGTACCCGTAATGGTAAAAGTGTAATTGTTGTCGTATGCCGCTTCTGCAGTCATCGGAACCGCAAAAACGAGTGCGGTCATCAATAACGCCGAAACGAGCACGAAAGACAAAATACGTTTCATCATTGCAAAAATATCCTCCGTAATGAAATTTTTTACTAAATAATTATATACTAAAATCCTTTAGCCGTCAATATTGAATTTGGCAAACTTGCGCAAATAAATTTATATGATATAAACAAAAAAACAGATCCCGACGTCCGTTGAACGTCGGGATCCGATCGATATTTTATATCTCGTAGGTGTTAAAAGCAATACGCTTGATAAGGAGATAGTCAAACGAGGTCACTTCGCCGTCCTCGTTTATATCGGCGGTCGCCTTTTCCTCTGCGGTCAAGGTATAGGTGTTAAAGCAGGCACGCTTTACTATAAGATAGTCAAGCGAGTCAACCGTACCGTCGCCGTTAAGGTCGCCCATAGCCGCGGGAACGGGATCGGGCTCGGTTGCCGGCTCCTTAAGCTGATAAACCTCAACCTCGTCTATCCATGTGCAAGAGGGACTGGCGCCGGTGTGATTGATATGGAACTTAACGTATCTGCCCGAAACCGAAGCATCTGCCTGAGCGGTGATAACGTAGGTACTCCACGTGCTGTCTACTGCGCCCGTGCCGTTGGTAAGCACGGCATCGCCTATTGCGGTCTTTGCAACCGAAATATATTCGCCGTCTGCGGTGTCGGATACCGATACCTCTATCCAGATGTGCTCGGAGGCAAGCGCAATACCCCAGTTACCGCCGACAAAGTATGCAACGTAGGTATCGGAGTAATATGTCTTACCGAGATCTACGATTATATCAACACCGTCGGGATTGGTGTAGTTCCAGCCCGAATACTCGGCAGAGCCGCCGTCGGTGGTTCCCTTTGTTCCGTTGGTAAGGCGTATCTGGTCATCATTGTATTTATCGGTTCTGTTGGGTGTAGTGGTGGTGTAATCCTTGTCAAGAGCAAGATTCTCGCCGCTTACGGGAACGTATGTCTCGTATGCCTCTACCTCTGCGACCATAACCCAGTTTTTTGTGGGAGTAAAGCGGTACTGAACGTATCTTGCGCTCACAGGGGTATCAAGCGATATCTCGGCGGGAATACAGCTTACCGATGCATCGTCGGTGGGGTTTACCTCACCTGCCAATTCCCATACGTCGTTATCGTCGGAAACGTATACTGCAACCGTCTTGGGTGCGGTAATACCTGCACCGGTGTTATAGGAGGATGCCACGTAAGCTACAAATCTGTCAAGATCGTAATTCTTGCCGAGGTCAACGGTAACAGCCATATATCCGTCGCGCTTGTATGCATCGCTGCCGGTGTTGTAGCCGACGTATGCCGCGTTGCTGTAGGATGCATCGCTCGGAGCATAGATGCCGTCGGTAAGCGAAATACCGTCCTCATCGGGATAACTTGTGTTTACACCGTCGGTGGTGTAGGACTCTCTCAACGCAACGTTATCGATCTTTATTGCGGTACCGCCGTGTACCTCGAGCTCGTTGATAAGCGCCAAGGTGCCGTTCAAAGCAAACTCAAGCTTGATCGAATCGGTGTTGAGCATAGCGATATCAAGCTGAGTCCAATATGCACATTCCGCGGTGGTGTTAAGAGTAAATGAACCTATGTATTTATAAGCGCCGTCGATCTTTGCGTATGCCTTTGCCGTTGTGGGTGCGGCAACTCCCGAGAAGTTACCGAGATGCAATCTCAGCTTCTTAACGTTGTATGTCGCGCCTAAATCAATAGTTACCGTCGAAACGCCGTCAACCGCGTTTTGATTCTTGGAAAGGCAGAACCAGCTGTCATCGTTGTACGCAAAGGTGTTTGCCGCAACACCGTCGGTAAGATCCGCTGCATAGGAAACAGAATCGGTTTTAACGGGATCGTTGGTCACCGAAAGGGTGTAGTCCTTACCTCTTGCAAGGTTGTCCTGTGCGCCGTCGCTGCTACCGTCAACGCCGTTTTCGTTATAAACAAACTGCCAACCGCACTCGGTGTGGTACTGCGTACCGGAGGCAACCTTCGTGTGAGAGTTGTTGTCGTACTTCGAGAAATATATCTTGTTGCTGGTCGTGTTCATGTCCCAATAGGACGTCTTAAAGCTGTTGCTGAAGTTCTCAAGCGAATCGGAAAGAGTGTTTACGAACACGTTGAACTGATATCTCTGATCAACGTAGCCATAGATATGAGCACGCGATGCGGCGTTCCCGCTGTACTGCTTGCCCGAGTAGTCGGCAGCGCCTACCTTGAGCGTTTCGATATGGTTGATCTTGTTGCCTGCGGTGTCATACATATCGCAGTAAAGACCGTATTTCTTGTCAATAGGGAACATACAGGTGTATGAAAGCTGATAATAAACGTCCTTTATGTAATCGTAATCGACGTTAAGCATTATCTGAGGACCTGCGATCGTGTATTTACGGGTTGCATTCGCATACACGTCTTCGTCTGTATAGGTGTCGGAGCTCTTGTATCTGTAGCCGTAGCCGTCGCCGTCGGAGTCTGCCTTAAACAAAAGCTTGCTCTTTTCAATAATATGGAAGGATTTTGCGGTCACGCTCTGACCTACCGAGAGATCAAGCTTTTCCTCGGTGTCGCCGTTGTAGAAATCGAGCGAAACAAGAACCTCGTTACCGTGGTTGCCGCCCGACCATACCATGCTCGAGCTTGTTGTCTTATAGGTGCGGTAAACGTATTCCCAGTCGGTCGAAGCTGAGAGGAAGGTAATGGTGGTACCGCTGTTATCTACTAAGGTCCAGGAGCCGAGGTTGAACATACCCCAGGTCTTTTCTTCCAAAGTAACGGTGAGCTTACCCGCATCGGTTTGGCAGGTCATCGAATATTTGGATGCGCTGTTTTTGGTAAGTGTCGTGGTGTAGGAAGTGATGTTCTCTATGCCGGGGTTTTCGATAGTGGTGTAAGAATCGTACCCCCAATAGCTCGGTGCGGCAAACGCCGAAAAGGGAATTACCGTGCAAAGCATCAGCGCACAGAGGATAAGTGCAATAAATTTGCTGAAATGTCTGTTCATAAATATCTCCTTACTTTTTCTTGGAAATCATTACTGCGGCCGCAATACCGCCTGCAAGAACAACTCCGCCGATCAGCCAGTAAAGCCATGCCAGCGATTTGCGTGTGGGCTCGGCGGCGGAATCGGAATCGTTTGCCGATTCGTCTGTGTTACTTTCGGAAAGCAGAATGTCCGAGGATGTCTCGATACTGCTCTCGTCCCCCTCGGTCTCGCCAGAGATACCGTGAACCAGAATCTCGCTCGACCAGATAAACAACTGGCTTGTGTAGCTGAGCTTAACGTATCTTGCCTCGGTAAGCGACTCGAACTCAAAGTTGAATTCGCGCTTGGGCCATCCGTTTATATTCTGCTCGTCGGACATTACCGCGGTGCCCGCCTCGGTAAAGCTCTTGCCGTCGTTGGAAATAGAAACGGTTATTACCATATCCTTCGGGTCGGGAATACCCCATCCGGTGTTTCCGAACATATCGGTGTAGATATGCTTTATTTGCGAAACACTGCCGAGATCAATGGTGACGCTGTGACCGTTTTTGCCGTTGTAAGCGCCGATAGCGCCGTCATCGCCTGCGTTTGCCATAAATCCGTCGGTGAGCTTGCCTATGGGCTTGCCGTTTTTGGTATCGGTCCAGCTTTCGTTGTCATATACAGCGCCGGTTACGGTATAGCTCTTGCCCTCGGCGATGTTGTTGTATTTGTTGCCCTCATTGTCGGTATAAGTGGTGTCGATACCCTCAAAGGCATAGCCCTCCTCACACGCGATCTTGGCACATTCCCACAGTTTCTTTGCGGTGGCCTCTCCAAGCTGCGCGTCATAGCCGTTGTCGGTAGGATCAACTCCGAGGTAGGAATAAAGCCATGTGCAAGCGATAAGATATGCACCCGCTTTTGAGTGATGTCCGCCGTCATCGGCATAAAGATTGATCTCGGGATATCTTTCGGCGCAATACACAAACGCATCTGCCGAAGGAGCGCAAACAAGATCAAAATCCTTTGCCATCGTGGCGTAGTTAAGGTGATGCTTTTTTGCATTTTCTCTGATCTGGTCTACCGTGCTTGCGGCAGAATAGCGCATATAAAGCAATGCATCGGCGCCGTTCTCCTCAATGAGAGGGAGCAGAGTCTCGACCTGCGGCTTAGAGGAGGAATAGCTTGATTTTGCGGCATCCTGAAGCACAACGTAATCATAGCTTTCGGTTTTCAGCTTGTTGCGGAGGAATTTACCTCTGTCGTGGTTCTCATCGGCAAATTCCGAAAGAAAAGCACTGCCAAAGGTGGAGTAATCAACATCGATCTCAATGCCCGCCGCCTCTGCAAGCCCTTTGAATATTATAGGCGTGCCGTTGAAGTAGGTCGAGCTGTTTCCGACAAAAAGGAATTTCTTTGCATCGGAGGAGGCATCCTTGGGATTGTTGTACTCGATAGTCAGCTTGTTTCCATCAACACTTCCGTGCATTTCATAGATAACAGCCATGGTCGCGTTATAAAGCATCGCGCCCTCCATAGCGGTGTTAAACGCTTTGGTAAGGTCGGAAACCGAATAAAATGCAACAAGAAAACCGCCTGCGGGGATATAAACGCCCTGCTGAGGCGAGCCGGTCACGGTCTCACTGTTGGCATAAATTTCGCCGCCTGCCTCGATAAGAAGACCGTCCTTGTCAAATATCATAAGCTTGGTCGATCTGAAATTATTTACCTTGTAATCGTCGCCCTTTACGTAGCGGGGCTTGTCGCTGTTGTTGGGGTAAACAAATACCTTTCCGTTTTCTGTCTTGCAGTCAAAGCCGTCGATGTCCACATTAAACGAATTGTCAAATTCGTCGGCGTTCGCAGTCATCGAAAGCGGAATACAGGTACCGAGTGTCGAAACCAACGTCAGCAAGGTGACGATTTTTAAAAGTGTGTTTCTCACAGTAACACCTCCTAAGCATTATTATCTACATTATACTTACAAATAACTGCTCCGTCAACCGCTATTTAGTCGAAGTTATAGAAGATACTTTGTGAAATTTGCACAAACCGAGTTAGCCAATGCTAACTCATCGAATATAATTATGACGAAAATGCTAAAACCTGTCGAAAAACTATTGACAAAAGGCAAACAGATGAGTAAGATAACGGTGTGGTTAGCATATGCTAACTCGAATCAAACAGAATGGCTGAGGTTCAAATAATGAAAACGATGCGTGATGCAAAAATAGGAGATACCGTAAGGGTTGTCCGTGTTCACGGCGAGGGTGCGCTCAAACGTCGGATAATGGATATGGGCATTACCAAGGGTGTCGAGATATATCTTCGCAAGGCGGCACCGTTGGGCGATCCTATCGAGGTTCGTCTCCGCGGATACGAGTTAACTCTGCGTAAGGCGGATACCGAGCTTATTGAGATCGAGTAAGGATTGAGGTGGCATTATATGGATATCAGAATCGCGCTTGCCGGTAATCCCAACAGCGGTAAAACTACGTTATTCAATGCGCTTACCGGCTCTAATCAGTTTGTTGGAAATTGGCCGGGTGTAACCGTAGAAAAGAAAGAGGGAAAAATAAAGGGAAGAGAAGGCGTTATTATTACCGACCTTCCCGGCGTTTATTCGCTTTCGCCCTATACGCTCGAGGAGGTCGTTGCAAGAAATTATCTTGTGAACGAGCGCCCCGATGCCATACTTAATATTGTTGACGGCACCAATCTCGAGCGTAATTTATATCTCACGACTCAGCTTATCGAGCTGGGTATTCCCGTTGTAGTTGCCATTAATATGATGGACGTTGTTAATAAAAACGGCGACACGATCGATTTGGAGATACTCTCGCGCGGAATCGGCTGTAAGGTCGTTGACATTTCGGCATTAAAGGGCGACGGTATCGAGATTGCCGCCGATTTGGCTATCGAGGCGGCGAAGGAAAATAAAAAAGTGCCTCTGCACTCCTATTCCGGCGCTGTAGAACATGCTCTTGCGCATATTGAGGAGGCGGCGGTGCATCACCTTCCCGCCGAAAGACAGCGCTGGTATGCGGTCAAAATATTCGAGCGCGACAGTATGGTGTTAAAGGAGCTCGGCCTGTCTGTTGAAAAGCTGATACATATCGATGAAGATATAAAAGCGGCTGAGCAGGAGCTTGACGACGAATCCGACAGCATTATCATAAACGAGCGCTATAATTATATAGAACAGCTTATCAAGAAGTGCTATAAACGCAAGAACGAGGGAAATCTTACGGTTTCGGATAAGATCGACCGCATTGTTACCAACCGCATTCTTGCGCTCCCGATATTTGCTCTGATAATGTTTCTTGTTTATTACATTTCGGTTACCACCGTCGGCGCGTGGGTGACAGACTGGACTAATGACGGCTTGTTCGGTGACGGTTGGCATTTGTTCGGCAGAGATAAATACGAGGAGGCAGTTGCCTCCTACGGAAACGAAATGCTTTTTGATGATCCCGAGCTTCAGGCGATAATCACGGATGCAGAAAAAGCCGACGTTCTCGGCGCGGCTGAGCTTAATGCCGCATTTGAGGATGCCGATTACGGTGCTTTTGAGGAGGCCTACGGTGCATACGGCGAAAAGCTGGCAAACGAGGGCTACGGTATTTCCGAGATCGTTGAACCTGTTTTCGAGGGCGCACCCGCTCCTTCCGAATACGGCACTTGGGTCGATGGCGTACCTGTATTGTTCGATAAAATGCTTCTTGACGAAAACGGAGAACCTATCGTTGCCAAGTGGCTCTATTCGCTTATTCAAGACGGCATTGTGGCAGGTGTGGGCGCCGTTTTGGGATTTGTTCCTCAAATGCTCGTGCTGTTTATCTTCCTTGCGTTTTTGGAAGCGTGCGGCTATATGGCGCGTATCGCGTTCGTGATGGACAGAATATTCCGCAAATTCGGACTTTCGGGTAAATCGTTTATTCCCTTGCTTATCGGTACGGGATGCTCGGTACCCGGAATAATGTCCTCGCGCACTATCGAAAACGAAAGCGACCGACGTATGACAGTCATCACGACATCGTTTATCCCCTGCAGTGCAAAGCTGCCTATTGTTGCGCTTATAGCATCTGTATTGTTCGATGGTGCGTGGTGGGTTGCTCCGAGCGCATATTTTATGGGTATTGTTGCAGTACTCGCTTCGGGAGTTTTGCTTAAAAAGACAAAGCTCTTCTCGGGTGATGTTGCTCCGTTCGTCATGGAGCTTCCTGCATATCATATGCCCACTTTAAACGCGATACTCCGTTCTATGTGGGAACGCGGCTGGTCGTTTATCAAGCGCGCAGGTACTGTTATTCTGCTTTCCTCTGTAATTATCTGGGCGGGCTCCTGCTTTGGTACCGATGCAAGCGGCGCTTGGGGCTTCTTTACCGAGCTTCCCGAGGGTGCTACGAGCGTGCTTGATATGATAGGCGGCGCTATTTCGTGGATATTTGCACCCCTCGGCTTCGGCACGGCAACCGCGGCGGTTGCTACCGTTATGGGCTTGGTTGCAAAGGAAGAAGTCGTTGCGGTATTCGGTGTTCTCGATTTCGAGGGTATGGGCGCGTTAGCCGGCTATTCCTTCCTTGCCTTTAATCTTTTGTGCGCTCCCTGCTTTGCGGCAATGGGCGCGATCAAGCGCGAGATGAATTCGTCAAAATGGACGGCATTTGCTATAACGTATCAATGCGCTTTCGCTTACTCGGTTTCGCTGATTATTTATCAGTTCGGATCGGCTGTCGGCGGAAATATGAGCGTAGTCGGCTTTGTAGCGGCTGTTGCGGTTGCAGTAACTTTGCTGTATTTGATATTCAAAAAGCCGTATAAGGCAAAGAATTGATTTAACGGGGCTTTTTATATGATGGATTGGCTTACGGAAAACGGTGCAACGATAGCGGTTGGTGCATTTGTTGCAATATTGCTCGGTCTTGTCGTTTATAAAATGATAAAGGACAAAAAGAACGGAAAAAACGGTTGCGGCTGCGGATGCCAAAATTGCGCACTTGCCGATAAATGTCACACGAAAAAATAATAAAAAAAGCTGTAAGACTTGTTTTTACAGCTTTTTTGAGTTAGAATAAGAAAAAACGGAGGTATATCTGTATGTTTTTTGAGAAAAACGAATCCTGTATTCTCTCGGTAGAGGGTATGCATTGTAATCATTGTAAGGCAAGGGTGGAAAATGCGGTCATGGCGCTAAAGGGCGTAAAATCCGCGGTTGCGGATCTTGAAAAAGCTACCCTTACTGCCGAATTCAAGCAATCCAAGATCAATGAAGACGATATTGTAAAAGCAGTCAACGAGCTTGGATTCAAGGCAAGCAAGAAATAATGAAAGCATCTGTCGTTATAAAGATCGGCGGTATGTCCTGCGTGCGTTGCTCGGCGGCGGTCGAAAATGCTCTTTTGGCGGTTTCGGGTGTTGCTTCGGTCAGCGTTTCTTATGCAAACGGCAGGGCAGAGATAGAGTATGACGATTCTCTTACAAACCGCAAAACGCTTGAAAAGGCAATAAAAAACGCGGGATATGACGTCATAACAGACGTGCGTACCGCGCGCAAAAGAGAGTATATAATAACGCTTTATACACTTTGCTTCTCGTTTGTGCTTGCGCTTCCTTTTTTTGTGATGATGGGCGATATGGTGCTGTTCCCCGAGCATCACGCTCTGAAATTTTTGCATAACGGATATCTTCAGCTTGCGTTAGCTACACCTATTCAGCTTGTTGCGGGGTATCGGTTTTATAAGGGCGCATATCATTCGTTAAAGAATAAAAGTCCGGGTATGGATCTGCTTGTCACTCTGGGTACAACGATCTCCTATGTGTACAGCGTGTATGCACTGCTTGCCGATAAAGAAATGCTGTATTTTGAAAGCTCGGCTATGATAATAACACTGGTCTTGCTTGGAAAAACGCTCGAATCAAGAGCAAAGTCGAGAATGGGCGAGGCGATAGAAAAGCTTATCGACCTGTCGCCCAAGACGGCGTGTGTGATGAAAGACGGCGTATTGACCGAGATATCGGCTTCTAAAATCTCTGTGGGCGATACCGTGCTTGTCCGCGCGGGCGAGGCGATTGCCGCCGACGGAGTTATTGTTGACGGCGAGTGTTATATCGATGAGTCTATGCTCACGGGCGAAAGCATGCCCGTAGGCAAAAAGATCGGTGATAAGGTTTATGGCGGCACAATAAACGGCAATAACGCATTCAGCTTTCGCGCCGAGGGTGTAGGAAGCGATACGGTGCTTTCGGGCATCATACGTCTTGTCGAGGAGGCGCAGGCCTCCAAGGCGCATATACAAAATATTGCCGATAAGGTGTCGGCGGTTTTCGTTCCCGCGGTTGCAGTTATATCGGCTTTGACAGCCGTAATAACCCAAATCGCAACAGGTGATATCAACCTATCCATCGAGCGCGCCGTTGCGGTGCTTGTCATTGCCTGCCCCTGCTCGCTCGGGCTCGCGACACCGACCGCGTTGATAGTGGGTATCGGAAAGGGCGCCGAGAACGGCATACTTATCAAAAATGCCGATGCGTTGGAGCGCGCAAGCGAGATCGGTGCGGTGGTTTTTGATAAAACAGGCACTGTCACTGTTGGCAAGCCCGCGGTTACCGAAATCATACCTATACAAAACGGAGTCGGCGATGCGCTTGTATATGCCGCCTCGGCAGAGGCGACCTCGGGACATCCGCTTGCCGCGGCTATCGTAAACAAATACAGCGGAGAACTGCTTGAGTGTACCGATTCGGTAACCGAGCTCGGCAACGGAATACGTGCCGTTGTTAACCGAAAAAATGTGATAGTAGGCAAGGTATCCTGGATAGAATCTGAGTGCGGCTGTGTGATAAACGAAAAAACGGCTCTGCCTATCGGAGAAACACATATTGCCGTTGCGGTTGACGGACTTCCGTCCTTGCTTATTTCGATCTCCGACCGCGTGAGAGCGGATTCAAGGGATGCTGTTGCGAGAATTAAGTCAATGGGCATAAAAACCCTGCTTGTCACGGGCGATAATGAGTCAACCGCCAAAAAGGTCTGTGATGAAACGGGTATCGAGGAATATTATGCAAACGTCTTGCCCGAGGGTAAGGCAGATATAATAAAAAAGCTTAAAACCGAATATAAGGGCGTTGCCATGATAGGCGACGGTATTAACGATGCTCCTGCGCTTTCGGTATCGGATGTCGGCTTTGCCGTAGGCAACGGAACCGATGTCGCAATAGAATCGGGCGATATCGTGCTTTCGGGAAAAGGTATCGGTTCGGTATCCAACGCTCTTGTGCTTGCAAAAGCCACGGTTAAAAAGATCAGACAAAATCTGTTTTGGGCGTTCTTTTATAATACGGTCGGGATCCCGCTTGCTGCATTCGGATTATTAAGTCCTGTTATCGCAAGCTGTGCAATGGCTTTTTCTTCGGTTTCGGTCGTTACAAATTCTTTGTTGTTAAAAAGGATCAAATTAAAAGGTTATGGAAAATAAAGCAGTATTTGAAATATTTTTTATCGATTATCATCGCAGAAGCGAAAACGTCCGTGTGCGTGCCGTAGTCAGCAATATCGGCAATTCGGACGGCGGCTGTAAAGTCAATTGCTACGTAAAAAATCTTGCGACAGAAAAGGTTTTCACCGCATCGACACTCGAAACAGCAAGTATAGAGTCGGGTAAGAGCGAAACGGTAAATCTCGAGTTCAACGATATCGATATAGCCGAGAAAAATGCAAATTTCACGCTCTTAAAGGTGGGCGAATACTCGGTATATCTCGGCGAGACGTTTGAGCACGCCGTTGAGGTATACAGCTTTACCGTCGATAGCGACAAATATCTGTAAAAATAAAAGGTTCGGTAATTCCCGAACCTTTTTATATTAACCTATGTTGGCGGCGTTCAGAAGCTCCTCTGCCGCATTTTTTATGTCGGGCTTGCCGAGTACACTGCTGCCCGCAACCAAAACGTTTGCGCCCGAAAGCACGCACATTCTCGCGTTTTCGGCAGAAACACCGCCGTCAACGCTGATTTCGTAATCGAGGTTGTGCGCCTCGGCATAATCGCGCAGCTCGGTGCATTTCGGAAGCATATCTGCCATAAACTTTTGTCCGCCGAAGCCCGGCTCGACCGTCATAACAAGCACAAGGTCACAAAGGTGCAGATAGGGGATTATCTCTGAAACGGGAGTCTTCGGCTTTAGCGAAAGACCTGCTTTTTTACCGCACGCCTTTATTTTTAAAAGCGTTTCCTCTACCTTGTCGGTCGCCTCAACGTGAATGGTGATTATATCCGCGCCCGATTTTGCAAAAACGTCTATGTAACGGATCGGATCGGTTATCATAAGATGCACGTCCGATACCATATCGGTCGATTTAGACAGCGATTTTACGACCGGCTGACCAAAGGATATGTTCGGAACAAAAATGCCGTCCATAACGTCGAGATGCAGATATTCGGCACCGCCTTTTTTTGCTTCCTCTATCTGTACTCCGGCGTTTGCAAAATCACATGCTAACGCAGAGGGCGAGAGCTTTATTCTTTTCATATTATTTCCTTTCCGCTTTGTCTTTTCGACAGCGAATGACATATTATATATTAAGACAAGGTATTTTTGTATGTGCGGGGAAGTATAAAGCAAAGGATCCGAACAAACAGTGCACATACCCGATACCATTAATATAATATACCTGTTTTTTGATAATGTCAAGGTCAAAAAACGTTTAAAAAGCTTATCTTTTCGCTTTCCTTTAATTCGGTTACTGCATATATAAGCTGCTCGTTCGTGCTGTCGTTTTCGCCGTACAGGCGATACGAAAGTATCTGCGAATTAACAAGGTCGGTTTCTGCATCTCTCACAAACAGCGACAGGTATTTTTCCTTGCTTTCCCAAAGCTCGATTGCCGTCTTTGTGTTGCCGCTTTCTATCAACGCAAGTATTTCGTCACACAGGTCTGTAATGTTATAGGTATTCACACCGACAAAGATAATAATGCTCAACAGCAGTATGACCGAACAAATAAAATTTCCCATATCTATTCATCCGTTTGGTTAGGAATTTGGTTGTCAATCGGTATTACGCTCATTTTTCCGGTCCGCTCGAGTATTACCGTTTTGACAAACGACATATTTTCGTATCCGTTAATTCTCACCTGTGCTTCGATATCCTCAGCCGAAACACGTGCTTTCGTAAGGTTTTGCTCGATAAAAGCACCGTTTTCGTACAGAGCTATCGGGTTGCCGTTTAATATCGCTCGGAAACGGTTGCTTTTTCGGCAGATAAAGGATATTATCACCTCAATAGAAGAAAGCATAACAAGCGGAATAACGCCCTGTAAAAGCGGTATGCCGTTGTCGGTCACCGCAAGCACGGCAAGCTCTGACAGAAATACGGTAGTGACCAGCTCGGTCAGCTGCATCTCTCCGATCTGGCGCTTTCCCATAAGCTTCATCATCAGCGTAAGCAATATATAAAAGATAAAAGCCCGCATTAAAATTATCGACAAATTAAACACCCGAAAGCTATTATAGACATCGACAGCACTGTTTATACCGATTTTGCTTGACGAGTTAAGACGTTTGTGCTAAAATGTCACAAACGTGAGGTGACTGATATGAATCACAGAGAAATTGCGGAACAGCTTTTCCTTTCGGGATATAATTGTGCACAGGCGGTTTTTTGCGCGTTTTCGGATGTTACTGGAGTTGACAAGGATATGGGAATAAAGCTCATGTCGTCGTTTGGCGGCGGTATGGGCAAGCTGCGCGAGGTTTGCGGCGCCTGCTCGGGTGCTTTTGCAGTTGCGGGTATCTTGTTCGGCAACACCGATCCCAATAATCACGCCGCAAAGAGCGATCATTATGCGCTTGTTCGCCGTATGGCAGAGGAATTTAAGGCAAAGCACGGTACTTATAATTGCAAGGAGCTTATGTCCGGTATTGCCAATGCGCAGGGAAAGGACCCTGCCGAGCGCACACCTGAGTATTACAAAACCCGTCCTTGTGCACGCTTTGTGGGCGATATGGCGGAAATACTCGATATTATTATCGAGGAAAAAAGCAGAGAAAAATAAAAAGCAAAAAAAATCCAAAAAATTTCGATTTTTTTTCAAAAAGGTATTGCAAAATACAAAAGTATATGTTATTATAGTCAAGCGCGCTGATGCAGGCCATACGGTTCGGTAGTTCAGTTGGTTAGAATGCCGCCCTGTCACGGCGGAGGTCGTGGGTTCGAGTCCCATCCGAATCGCCAATTTCACCTCTGCACAGAGCAGCATCTGAAAGCGCACGACCGTGCGGATTTAGCTCATTTGGTAGAGCGCCACCTTGCCAAGGTGGAGGTAGCGGGTTCGACCCCCGTAATCCGCTCCAACTCCGCTTTATAATTAAAGCGGCGGTATGGCGCCATAGCCAAGCGGTAAGGCAGAGGTCTGCAACACCTTTACCCCCAGTTCGATTCTGGGTGGCGCCTCCAAAACGTATATAACTTAATAATATAAACCCTTTTTGATGCTGATGTGGCACAGGCGGTAGCGCACATCCTTGGTAAGGATGAGGTCATGAGTTCGAATCTCATCATCAGCTCCAGCGGATTTAGCTCATTTGGTAGAGCGCCACCTTGCCAAGGTGGAGGTAGCGGGTTCGAACCCCGTAATCCGCTCCAAAAACGGTTCGGTAGTTCAGTTGGTTAGAATGCCGCCCTGTCACGGCGGAGGTCGTGGGTTCGAGTCCCATCCGAATCGCCATCGCTTTCCTGCAATAGCGGGGGAGTGATATGCCTCTGTAGCTCAGTTGGTAGAGCAGGAGACTGAAAATCTCCGTGTCATTGGTTCAATTCCGATCGGAGGCACCAGAAAAAACTCCTTGAGATTTCTCAAGGAGTTTTTTCAATGATATCCGTTCCTTACAAAACGGGTGATATACCTTCGGTATGATATTCACCTGCGATGGATGATATATGCTTCGCATATGAAGGAACGGATATTATATCATATTTGCAAGGCAAATATATCATACGGCTTGCCGTATATCATATCGCATAGCGATATTTCATTAAACACAACGCTCCGCATTGATTTATTTTCGCTTTTATGCTATAATACACTCAGGGCGGTGATGATATGAAAAAGAAAATAATAATTGGAGTATTTTTATCTTTGATTTTAATTACTGTAATAATTTTTATCGTAGGTGCTATATCGTCATATAATTATGATATAACAAACCATCCTGATGATAAATGGCTGGGATTTGGTGCTGTTTTGACTTTAATTGTTGGTGGTTTCGTAGTTGTTTATGAGTTGGATCTGTTTTATACCGTATATTACTTTGTTATTAAACCTAAAACAATAGTAAAATCGGTACTCAATATTTTTGCGAATGTCAGCTTGCTGCTGATATTCTTTACCGGCTATATAGCTCATTTTCTTTATAAATATGTAGCCGAGTTTTTCCGTGAGGATATAATCATACTGCTTGCCTTGTTTATCGTATACGTTGTTTTGAGAATTGTTAATATCTTTTTCTCTGCCGATAAAGCGAGCTGTGAGCATCAGGTGCAAAAATGAAAAAAGCTTTTTTGATTTTTATTTCGTGTTTATTGCTGTTTTGTTTTTCCGGCTGCGAGATCGGATACCAAGCGGCACCTCAGATAACCGAGGGAGAGTTTCCGTTTGTTGTTGAATATGAAATTAACGGTCAGAATTATGTGATCGAGGATACGGTCGTATGCTCGTTCTATGGATATGACAAAACAAATGCTTTCTTGCCGTATTATCCGCGCACGTGGTATGCTTCTCTCAAAGACAACAGTGAGTCTGTAAGAACCTTTATTGAGTTAGAGCCGGATACAGAATCGGTACTTACAAAAGGCAGGATCAACAGTGAATCAAGGATAGTTCTTTATTACGGACACGGCGGATATTATCTCGGCGATCCCGATGATTCGGATAAAGGTCCCTGCATTAATTATGTAGAGCATTATTATACGTCCGAAAAAGTCTCTCACAGCGTGCATACCGCGCTCACAAACGAGCAGCTTGAAGAATATTTCGGCATTAAAATAATCCGCTTTGAATTCAGCGAACCGATAGAAAATAGTTTTGAATAGATTATTGTACTGTTTATCAGAGGTATACTATGAACTTTATAATTCGCAACGCAAATCCTTCGGATGCAGAGGGTATTTGGAAATTAAACAGCGAGGAAATGGGCTACAGCTACTCGCTCGAGGCAACAAAAGCAAAGCTGTTTAAGCTGTTAAGCAGCTCAAGCAACCGTATTTTTGTTGCTGTTGCCGACGGGCTTATTGTCGGCTATATTCACGCCACCGCCTATGAACTTCTGTTTGCTCCCTCTATGAGAAACGTTATGGCAATTGCCGTAAGCTCGGATTACAAGCGCAACGGCATCGGCAGAGCACTTCTTGTCGAGGTCGAGAAATGGGCGGTAGAAAGCGGTTCTACGGGCGTTCGGCTCGTTTCGGGTGAAACAAGGACAGAGGCACACGAATTTTATCGCCGTTGCGGTTATGTCAGCAATAAAAAACAGCTCAATTTCAAAAAGCTGATATAGGTACTTGGAATGATTAGGATATCTGTTATACTGCTTTTGTGTATTGCCGTTGTTTTTTCCTTCTCGTCCTGTATTTATAGTGATGACTTTTCGTCGGATATATCCTCGGCAATCGGGCAAGACAACCAAAGTGCTTCAAGCGATGAATCCTCGGATATCGTCAGCGTGCATACTTCGTCAGAGCTGTATGAAGCTTCCGAGGCATCAGAAACGCAGGACGAATTAAAAAAGTTTTTCACAACCCGCCCCTGTTACACTGTGGGCACGAATGGGCTTCTGCAGGACAGTATAAAGGTCCATATATTTTTTATGGATGATTACGAGAGCGTATGGACAAAGCAGGAGATAAATGCCTATTTTAACAACCAAATAAAGCTCGGACTTGAGTTTATCGAGAAGGAGGCAAAGCGATACGGAGTACCGCTTACCGTCACCTATGAGATATACGGTACAGCTCTCGGCAAGGGGCAGGAGATAAAATACGAGGGTATTGTTTCCGACGGTTCAGACGGAACGCACGATCTTGATCCCGTTACCTACGCCGCACATGATATCGGATATCCCAACAAGGCGCAGATGTATTACGATCTGTTCGAGAAGAACGATTATTGTGAGGTCGTTTTCCTTTCGGTCTTTAATAAAGACGGTATTTCTTATGCGCATCAGCACGAGGGCGATGATACAAACGGAGCGATAGTCGAGAGCGTAGTTGTATTTACAAGCTATCTCGGTTATGATTTTAAGCTTAACGAAAACACACATATGGCGGCCTCTGTCGCACACGAGATATTGCATATTTACGGCGCTGTCGATCTTTATGATGACAAAGTAAGCGAATACGCAAAAACGAAATATGCCGATGATATAATGCTAATGGCATACCGTAATATCGATGAGATGAAGGTGGGTTTATATACCGCCTATGCAGTCGGATGGCGCGAGCAACCACCCGTATTTTAAAAATAAAAGAGTTTT
This sequence comes from Eubacteriales bacterium, assembly GCA_045531135.1. Classification (GTDB taxonomy): domain Bacteria; phylum Bacillota; class Clostridia; order Oscillospirales; family CAG-382; genus Coliplasma. Next base: position 20,151 of record JAZSDL010000018.1, read on the forward strand.
CTGTAATATGCAGAAAACTCTTTTTGTTAACCGAAAACCCCGCCATAGTGGCGGGGTTCATTGTAGGCTAATGCCGATGAGTATAGACAGAAAAACTCCGATTGTGTTAAATTAGAAAAGACCTGCCAGTCAAAAACCAAAAACACAATCGGAGGACATTAAAATGTTTAAGAAAGAAATCAATTTTAACGCCAGTAAAAGTTTAGCACATACAAAATGGAATTGCAAGTATCATATAGTATTTGCGCCGAAGTATAGAAGAAAAGTGTTTTATGAAGAAAAACGTGTAGAAATAAGAGAAATATTTAGGACGCTATGCCAATGGAAAGGGGTGGAAATAATAGAGGGGGAAGTATGTCCCGACCACATACATCTGTTGGTAAGCATACCGCCGAAAATGAGCGTATCAAGTTTTATGGGATATTTAAAAGGTAAGAGCAGTTTGATGATCTTTGATAGCCATGCAAATTTGAAATACAAATATGGAACCGACATTTTTGGGCGAGAGGTTACTATGTGGATACCGTAGGACGCAATAAAAAGATGATAGCGGAATACATAAAGAATCGACTAAGAGAGGACGAAATAAGCGATCAAATTAGTATGAAAGAATACATCGACCCGTTTACGGGTGGCAAGAACTTATAGGCAATAAGTAAAACTCTTTAGGGGTATCCGGAGAAAGGAATGTGGTCGGCAAACCTTTCCGCCACTTTAGGTATTTTGTCTGCATAATGCCCTTCCAGGGCTTATTCAAGCCTCCGGCTTAGCCGGAGGCTTCTGTCTACAAACTAATTTTGTTACTTATCATTTAGATTGACAAAACTTTAGAATTCTTGACGATGTATACTGTGAAAGTATAGCTACAATTATAGTGCAAAGGACGAACGTTATCGTCGCAACCGGCCATTCAAAAAGGGTGTACATGTTGAATACGCCTCCTGTGAATATTCCGTGTGCAAGATAAATGTGGTATGAATATTTGTCCAGAATGTTCATTACTGAAGAATCTGAAATTTTTTGGATTTGCGTGGGGAAAGTTTTGTAGAAGTAAGCAAACAGTGTCACAAACCAAGTGCCGAGCACACCGCGAGTTATCGCAACGTACGTTGAGTAAATAAATGTGTCATCCAAAAACTTTCGCAATATAATACGCATTATCGCGCAGACAAAAAAAGCAACGGTATGACCAACAAACCCTTTTGTGGTTATTCTATCCAACACAGCTCTTTTTCCGCAAAAATAGCCGATGGCAAATAATAAGAAATCATATGCCATAATATATTTTGAAATCAATATGGATAATATTGTTCCAATTATTGAAAACAACAATATAAAAGTACTATTGATGGTTGAAATGTGTTTTGTAAATGCCTGTAGCAACGGGACTAGAAGATAACAGAGCATAATTATGGTTGTAAACCATAAATGCCCCAATCCTTCTATTTCGTTATACATTCTACTGAAATTCCAATTTATCCACAGTATGCCTTCGACATCAAATAAATAGGCAATAATTGAACTTATCGAAACAGACTGATTTAACATTAAAAGCGCCAAAATAACAAACAACGAAACAATAATCGCGGGAAGAGAAACGGTAAGGAAACGTGTGAAGTACCACTTTTTAAAGTCGTTGACTATTTTATTGCCATATAAGTAACCTGAAATGAATATGAATAACTGTACCCCGCAACCGAAAAATTGCCCCAAAGCAATATTTGCAGGGATGAAATCATATAAAGGCACAATATGGCATAGCACAATTATAAACATACCTAATATGCGCGCCAAAGAAATATATGTTTTTTTTGTATCGGGCATTGTTGATTGATCCTCTCGATTTTACAACGAATTGCGTTATCCTATTGCGTACGCAAAATACCAGCGAGTGCCTTTTTTCACCGCAAGATATTCGCGCGTGGTGTCGGTATCGCCTTTGGTGACCGTCATTTTTACGATAGCGATCTTCGAGATGTCATCAGAGCCGTTTTCGACCTTTTGGTCGTATTTTATCATCGCCTCGTTGTAGCGTCTGCTATCCTTCTCGTATTCGAGCGAGGAAACAAGCGCGAATTTGATCTCGTTTTCGCTGTATTGCGGCGACCGTCCCTCATATCCCTTTTTAAGATATGATTCAAGAAGTCTGTCGCTCGTTTCACGGTTGCCGTAAAGAACGGTTTTGTTATAGTCGGACGAATACTCTATCATTCCGTCTATATCATAAAGCAGAGCCGCTTTTTCGTATTCCGCAATAGCTTTTTCGGGGTTCGGTGCTCCGCTGAAGACCGCATCGAATCCGATTATTAATCCCGCCGCAATAGCAACGCCGATAACCGCGCACAGTATATAGATAAGCACTTTTTTTGTTTTGGGGCTCATCGTTTTCTTTTTGGCGAGTATTTCCTCGGGGGTATCGTAAATATCAATTTCTTTTCTCATGGTTTATGCTGTAAATGAACCGAAAGCAATTCGTTTTACAAGAACGTAGTCAACCGAATCCACCGTCGCGGAGCCGTCAACGTTGGCGCGCATAGCTTCCTCCTCGCTAAGAAGGTAGGAACCGAAGCAAGCACGCTTTACAATAAGGTAGTCGGCAGAATCAATGCTTCCGTCGTTGTTTACGTCGCCCGTGATATACTCCGGCTCGACCTCGGCGGGCTCGCCTGCGTATGCCTCGATCTCGCCGAGCCAGATAAGGTTTTTGCCGGTCATATTCTCAAGCGATGCAGTTACCTTGATAGCGGTTGCCTTAACCGATTTTTCGGGCTCGATGACAACGCTGAATGCATATTTGTCCTCGCCGGTTCTTGTGTATTTGCCAAATTCCTTGTAGGTTTCGCCGTCCTCGGTGTAATAAACTGTCACGTCGGGCTCGGTAACGCCTGCGCTCAGCTTGTCGCCGCCTATGTTAACAACTACCTTGCCGAGATCGTAAACCGTATTGCCGTCGCCGAGCGGAACGATAACGTCAAGCTTTCTTGCGGTACCTACGTTAAAGCCAACCCATCTGCGATCGTTATAGGGCGATGAGGTCTGGTTGTCCTCGTGAGTAATAACCACACCGTCGGTAAGATCTCTGCCGCTGTCGTCGGCATAGTCGGCGTGCGCGGCGATGCTGGTGGTATATGCGTTGCCGAAAACAAGATTGTCGCTAACGATTATCTCGGGCTCGGCGTTCATCGTCGTCTCTATCGCCTCGTACAAGCCCTCTGCCTTTGCTAACTGCGGGGTAGCGGTTTTAAGATAAGCGCGAAGCTGATCGGAATATCTTAATACTCTGCCGTAACGGGCATCTTTCGCAGAGGTGATGTCAAGAAACGCCTCTGCTTCTTCAATAATATCGTTGTATTTAGCGATCTCGGTATTGTTGATCGTAAATGCACAAAATTCATAGATACCGCCGCTGTAATACTTGTTCCAAGCGGCATAGTACCAACGCTTGTGCTGGATATACTTGATATATCTTGCGGTAACGGGGGTGCTCATATTGATCTTGTCGGTGATCGAATTGCCCTCGGTACCGCCTGTTACGTTATACACCGTTGTAAAGTCGGTTCCGTTGGTGGAAACCTGAATCTCGTATTCAGAAACGTGCTCCTTGAACGCGATCTCAAACGAGGAGATAGTATAGGTATCCTTAAGATCAAGCAACAGCCATTGCTTATCAACATCGTTGGCAAAAGAAACGCGGGTGGATCCGTCGCCGTCAACCGCAAGGTCGGCGGTAAATCTGCCGTCGTTTACCTCAAGTCCGGATACGGTTGCGGTAGCACCCAGTGCTACGTTGGTCTTTCCGCCCTCAAGAGTGCCGCTTATATCGGGATCGGAGGAAGCGGGATATCTGTCGGAAAGACGGCAAGCCAAAAGCTTGGCAAGCAGTCCCTCGGTCTGAAAGGTTTTGTTCCATACGCCGTGTCCCCAACCGGTAAACTCGGTGTATTCCACCAAGGTGCCGCCTGCGGCTTTGATAGCGTTTACAACGTTGCGCGAGCCCGAAACGGGTACGGTTTCGTCAACGTCGCCGTGGAAAACGAAAAGGGGAGTGTGCTTCAACAGATCTGCTTTGGATGCGTCTGCGCCGCCGCAAACGGCAATTGCCGCTGCAAAAATATCGTTGTGTCTGACCATAAGATCCCAGGTGCCGTAGCCGCCCATAGAAAGACCTGCGGCATAGATACGGTCGGTATCAACCGCATAGCTTTCGGTGACCTCGTTAACGATCTCAACAACCGCCTGAAGCTCGTTGGATTCGGGTACCGAATCGGTCGAATACGGTCCTGTGGCAAATGCAACGTCAACCCATTGCTGATTTAACGGACACTGAGGCACAAGGATAATGCAATCCTCGGGCATTGTGTCATAGATGGTCTGAATACAGTTAAAAAACTGCAATTCGTTATCATTGCCTCTTTCGCCCGCACCGTGCAAGAAAAGGAGCATCGGATAATTTCCGTTTGTATCGTAATCGTCGGGAAGAAGCAAACGGTAGGGAATAGTGGTAGTTCCGTTTGTGTAGGTATGCTTTTCAGCAACCTCGTAAACGTCTGCCGCAAGCACCGAAAGCGGTGTTGCCAAACAGAGAAATGCAAGAATTACAGCTAAAATCTTTTTCATTGCTTGGCTCCTTTTATCTTTTATTCTTCTTTTTTATGAAAATTACCGTTACAACAGCGCATGCGGAGATGACCGCAAGCGAAATAATAACCGCAACTATCACCTTGTTCGTTCCATCCTCGCCGTCCGAGACAGTATCGCCCGATTCGAGATCGGATGAAGCTTCGGATATAGATACGACACTATCGGCGTCGGATGACGATTCGGCAGTGCTTCCGTAACGCTCGCTGAGCTTGTTTGAAAGCAGCTTTTCGAGCAGCTTCGGTTCGGCAAATGCCTTGTTCCAGACACCGTGTCCCCAGCCCTGATATTCGGTATATTCAAGTCTTGTGCCGCCCGCTTGGCGAATAGCATTCACGGTATCGCGCGAGCCGCTTACGGGAACGTCGGTATCAACGTCGCCGTGGAAGACGTACATGGGAATATCCTTTAAAAGCTCTGCCTTTGTCGGATCTCCGCCACCGCATACAGCAATACCTGCGGCAAAGAAATCGTTGTGGCGGACCATAACGTCCCAAACCGCAAATCCGCCCATTGAGATACCTGCGGCATAGATCCTGTCGGTATCGACCGAATATTCCTCTGTAAGCGATCTTGAGAGCTTATAGACTGCATTCAACTCGTTGGATTCAGGCGTTTTGTCCATCGAATAGGGACCTAAGCTCCAATATGCGTCTACCCATTGCTGTTCCTTGGGACATTGCGGCACAACAATAATGCAATCCTCCGGCATATTATCATAGATGTACTGAACACAATGTACAAACTGGGCCTCGTTATCGTTGCCTCTCTCACCTGCACCGTGGAAGAACACAAGCATGGGGTAGGATTTGCTTTCGTCATAATCATCGGGAAGAAGCAAACGGTACGGTATCACGGCATCCATATACGTGTAGCTGTGCTTTTCTGCAACCGTGTAAATATCACCCTTTGCGGATGCGTTAAGCGGGCATATAAGAAGAAGCAAAACGATAAGGATCAATATCGATTTTTTCATAATCCCCCTCCGAAAAAAACTATTTTTAAAATTATATCATATCTACAGTTGATTTGCAAGAAAAAACTGCGTTTGGCTGTACCAAACGCAGTTTTGTAATATTTTATTTAACTTCGATTTCAACGTAGCAGATATCCGACTCGCCGAGACCGCAGTCATAGGTGTAACCAAACGTTACCTTGCCGGTAAAGCTGTCATCTGCATAATAGGTGAATTTGCCGTCATCGCCGATGGAAACGGTGCCGTATTCGGGAGATGCAACAAGGTTGATCACGCAATTGTCGGGAACCTCCTCCATAGCTACGCAATCGGTTGCTTCGCCCTTCTTGGCTTCGACCGTAATGGTCTCGAGTGCATCGGGATATGCGGGCAACGTGCCCTTGATGAACTGATAGGTTGCATCGTAGAGATAACGTATGCTCGGGTCGCTGCTTTGAGAAAGCGTTTTGTAAATAGTGATCTCCTGATAGTACATATGAACACAGTTCTTCATATAACCGTGCTTTGCACCCATTGCAAGATACTCAAGATATCTGTTGTAAAGGTCGGGATCGGATATGCTCTTGCTCGAGATCTCTATCTCGATACCCATACCGTAGGTACGGATAATGTCAGCCGCCTCGTCAAGACGTCCCTCGGCTACCTCGTTCTTATCAAAAACGTAGCCGGGCTGCATACATGCAACGTCAAATCCGTTTGCCTTCCAATCGGCAACACCGGGAGCCAGGAACCAAGGAATCCAGAAGAAATCGTATCCGCGGCTGTGCGAAAGGTTGCTTACCTTCTGAACGAGCGATGCCTCGTTTCCTTCGGGGTAAACGCCCTCGTTGAACCAATAATAGCCGGAAAATTCAATGTTCTTGAAATCATACTGAGCAAGCTTGGCTTCAAACTGCTTCATCTGCCATTCGACCTCACGGACGCGGTTTGCCTCGGTGGTGAGATCATCGATAACACCGTCGCCGTTGATATCGCCGTACTGCTTTCTGCTGCTGTTGGGCTTATAAAGTGAAACTGTGAAGTTGTATTTGAAATCGTCGCCGAGACCGAGTGCTTCCTTTACCTTGCCTGCGGCTTCGTCAAGTGCCTGAATGTTTTTTCCGTCTGTAAAGAGGTCGTTAAGCACCCATTCCATATCCGACATGGTGTGGTCAACGGTCGTGCCGAGACCGGAGGGGAACTTGCCGCTTACGAGGAAGAGGAAGCTGTCGAACATGGTGTCCTTAATGTTTCCTTCGGAGTCTACGTATGCGAGATAGGGAATAAGATCGTCAACGTTGTAGCCGTTAAGCGATACGCCGTGGTAAAGCAGACAGAGGTCCTGTACACCGTTAAGAACGCTCTCGTCGGGGGCAAAATAACCGAGCGAGCTGTTTTCCTTGGTGTTGTAGCCGGCGCTTGCAAGTGCGGTTCCGTTTGCCGATTTGGTACCGAATACCTCAAACTCGCTGATGCCGATCCACTCAACCGAAAGAATCGCAAAGCAAACGTATCTTGCCTTTACGTTCTTGCCGAGATCAAGCTTGCCGGTAAGCACGCCTTCGGTAGATGTATTGATCTTTATCTCGCCCGCATGGTACCAGGTAGCTGCATCTTCGGAAAGGTAAACAGTTACACTGTTGGGAGCGCGTACGCCCCAGTCGGGACGGTGGGTAAACTGTGCGGTAAAGCTTCTTACCGAGCTGGTTGCGGTAAGGTCGTAATAGAAATCAAGAGGAGCGGCGGTGCTTCTGAACTTAAAGAAGCTGCCGTTGTGGATGTCGTTGGTGGAAGGATATTTACCGTCGGTAAGCACCTTGATATCCACGGGGGACATATTGTCTGTATTAACGCCGCTTGCGTGTGTGGGAACGTAGATCTGCTGGGTAAGTCCCTTGATAAGATTTACGCTCTCGTTAGAGGGCGATTCCCAATTCTTTTCGGTTCTGTCAAAAGAAACGGCGGGATAGTAGGAATCGGGCGAGTTGGTGCCGATCTGAGCATATACACAAGCTTCTTCAATAAGATATCTAACGGTTTCGGTCTCCTCAAGAGTAAAGCGCACGTATCTGCCCTTTGCGGTCTTGTTGAGATAAAGAGGGAAATCGTATACCTGCTGATTGGAGGCGGTGCCGAACACTCTGCCGATGTCGGTGTAGCTGTTGCCGTCTTCGCTTACCGCATAGGTAACTGCAACAGGCATATAGGAGCCGGTGAGTGAATTGGAATAGCAGGGAAGAGAGAACGCGCAAAGAGTGTCATAAACTTTGCCGAGGTCAACAACGATCTCGATCTTTTGATTGCCCTCGTATCCGACCCAGCTGCCGAGCGTGTAGGATTTGGTGATCTTGCCGTCGGTGAGGTAGTCACGGTCTACAAAGCCCTTAATGCTGTCTGCGGAGGAGGTATAGGTCTTGCCCTCGCTTACGAGAGTGGTGGCGAGGTCGGGGTTGGGAACGGTGGAACCGTCAAACTTAATAACACCGAGCTCGTCGTATGCATTCTTGATGCTTTCTGCAAAGTTCTCGTTTATCGATGCCTCATTTTCGGTGTCGGCGATTGCCTGAACTTCATCAAGGAACACCCAACCCGAAGGTCTTGCGATAACGAAACGTACAAAACGTGCGGTGCGGTAATTTTCAAGACGCAAAACCGCCTCAAGACGCTTGCTGTTTTCAAACTCGGGAATCTCCATATTGCCGATGTTTTCATAACGTCCGCCATCAGCGGCTATCGATACTCTTACCGAGCTGGGAAGAACTACACCCGATCCCTCCATGGAAAGAAATCCAATGCGAAATTCGTAAATGCGTTCGTAATTTACACCGAGGTCAACGGTAATGTTGATAGAATTGCTGCCCGAGTAACCCGAAAAAACAGGAGAGGAATAATCGGGTGCATCGGCGGGAGCCATCTGACCGTCGGTAAGCTCAATACCGTATGTATCGGGATAACCGGAGCCCGATTCTACTGTGGAAATGTAGGATTTGCCGAGCGTTACAACGGTTGAATACTCAGGGTTTTCAACGGGAATAAGCTCTTCGGTGGTGCTTGATTCACTGCCTGAATCGACATCGGCATCGGCCGAGCTGTCGGTCGAATCGCCGTTGCAGGCAACAAGCGAAGGTACCAGCATGGCGATGAGCAATACCAACGCCAAAACCGAAACGAATTTCTTGTTCATACTGTGATCTCCGTTTTCAAATTATAGTTTTTTCATTATATCATACAAATTTATAAATTGCAATATCTTGTGCGACTTTCGTGCGACAAACACGGGATGAATTTTAGGTACCGTCGGATGTAAAATGCTTTACGTCGGGTGCGGACAAAAAAGCAAAGGAGGTCATCGCAATAGAAAAAACGAAAAAAACATTCAAAACCCGAAAAGAGCTTGAACTCGCGGTCGATGCTTACTTCGAGGAATACCTGAGAGAAAGCAACGAGGTCGCGGATATCGAATCGCTTGCCGATTATCTCGGCACAACCAGGGATGAGTTGATGTCGAAGCTGAACGACAAGCGTTTCGGAAGTGTGCTGAGATTGGCAAGAAACAGGATAGCGAAAATTAAAAAGCAATTGGCTTTCGGCGGAAAGATACCCGCCGCGGTACTGTCATTCGACCTGAAAAACAATCACGGCTACCGCGATAAGCCCGAGGACAGCGAGGGTACATCGGGCGAAACGGTTGTATTCAAGGGAAAGACGTCGGATTGGGCTAAATGAACGAGATCGTAATAGAACCCAACGAAAAACAGCGGATCTTTTTCGAGTCGAACGCAAAATACACCGCCTACGGAGGAGCACGTGGCGGCGGAAAAAGCTGGGCGATGAGAATGAAGCTGATATTGCTGGCACTTAACTACGAGGGAATACAGATACTTCTTTTAAGGCGCACACTTGCCGAGCTGCGCGAGAACCACCTTTTACCGATGATGGCGGTTTTAAAGGGGATCGCAAGGTATCACTCGGGCGAAAAGGAGTTCCGTTTCCCAAACGGTTCAAGGATAAAGCTGGGATATTGCGACAGCGAAAACGACGTATTGCAGTTTCAGGGACAGGCGTATGAGGTCATCGGTTTGGAGGAGGCGACACATTTTACCGAATTTCAGTTTCTTGCCCTTACCGAGAGCAATCGCGCCGCAGGCAATATGAAAACACGGTTTTCACCGCGTATGTATTTCACCTGCAATCCGGGCGGAGTAGGTCACAGCTGGGTAAAAAGGCGGTTTATCGATCGCGTGTTTTACGGCAACGAAAAAAGCGAGGATTATCTTTTTATCAAGTCACTTGTATTTGATAATCGCTACATAATGAAGAACAACCCCGAGTACGTCGATACGCTGATGAACCTTCCGGAGATACGGCGCAAAGCGATGCTTTACGGAGATTGGGATGCCTTCGAGGGATGCTTTTTCCCCGAATTCAACCCGAGCAGGCATGTCATTTACGGTGAAGCAAAAATCCCGCAAAACGCGGTGCGCTTCTGCGCGCTCGATTACGGTCTGGATATGACCGCATGCCTTTGGTGCGCGGTCGATACGGACGGCAGCGTGACAGTCTACCGCGAGCTTTATGAGAAAAATCTGCTGCTTTCCGAGGCGTCGGAGCGAATCACGGCGATGACCGAAGCGGGCGAGAAAATACGGTATACCGTCGCCTCGCCTGACCTTTGGAACAGACGGCAGGAAAGCGGCAAGCGCGGCTTTGACATTATGGCGGAGCAGGGATTAAAGCATATGATAAAAGCGGATGATTCGCGTATTGCGGGTTGGCGTATAGTGCGCGAGTATTTAAAGTCCGGCGAATCATTCGGCGGAGAACCGAAATTGAAAATATCATACAAATGCACAAACCTTATCCGCTGTCTGCCGTTGCTCCGGTTCGACAGTAAGGTGCGTGAGGATGCATCCGACAGTCCGCACGAGATCACTCACGCACCCGAAGCACTGCGTTATGCGCTTATGTCGCGTCAGCCGAGAGCAAAGCCGATGATGCGAAATTGTTATAAATCGTCGGTCTATACATTCGACGTTCCGAAATCCGAGACCGTCGGCAGCGAATTTGCTGATTTTATCGGATATTGATGAAAGGAGAACGATGAAACAAAAAAACAAACCCTTTACAGAGGAATGGGAGCTCTACGAAAAGGGCAAGGAGTACAATTACTCTATCAATCTTTATGAAACCGTGAACACAAACGAGCGTTTTTTCAGAGGCGATCAATGGGATAACCTCAATTCAGGTGGTCTTCCCACACCTGTGTTCAATATCTTTAAGCGCATTATCGGATATTTTACAAGCAGTATTATGCAGACACCGATACGTATGCGCTATTCTCTGACATCCCCAAGCGGCGGGATCCGATCGGGCGAGGACGGGGCGGGCAACGCCTCTGAAAAGCTCAACGCTATCGTTGATATGCGTTGGGAGAAAAACAAAATGAACGACCTGCTTGCCTCATCGCTGACCGATGCCGCCGTTTCGGGCGATGCTGTCTGCTACACCTATTGGGATCCCGATATTAAAACGGGACAGGCGTTTACGGGTGATTTCAAAACCGTGCTTGTCGATAACACCAATGTGTTTTTCGGTGATCCCAATTCGAAAAATGTCCAGAATCAACCCTATATTCTTATCGCCCAACGCGAGACCGTATTGTCGCTTATTGCCGAAGCGAAGAAAAACGGTATGAGCGAGGATGCGATAAAGCTTATCACTCCCGATGACGATTATACAACGCAATCGGGCGATATGGCAAAGCACGAGCTCGAGGGCACAAAGTGTATATCGCTTATTAAGCTCTGGAAGGACGAAAAAGGACGCGTGCTGTTTCGCAAGTCGGTAAAAAACACGGTCATCAAGGACACAGCCGAAACGATGCTTACTCACTATCCCATTGCATTTTACAATTGGACGTCGGTAAAAAACAGCTGGCACGGAGCTGCGGTGGGAACCGGACTTATCGATAACCAGATATTCATCAACAAGGGCTTTGCGATGGTTATGAAGCATATGATGGATACGGCGTTTTCCAAGGTCGTGTACGATTCCACTCAGCTCGATTCCTGGTCGGACAGAGTCGGCGAGGCAATAGCCGTTAACGGTCCTGTCGAAAACGTCGCAAAGGTGATATCACCCGGCGTGCTGCAATCGGGTATGCTTGATGTGCTCCAAATGGCAATTGCCAACACCAAGGAGTTTATGGGTGCCACCGATGCCGCACTCGGCGATGTCGCTCCCAACAACACAAGCGCGATACTCGCTTTGCAAAACGCTTCTGCCGTACCGCTTGAGAACGTCAAGCGAAATCTCTATCAGTTCGTAGAGGATATCGGACTTATCTGGCTCGATTTTATGTTCGCTTATTATGACGATAAGCGTCTGGTTGCCATCCTTAACGACGGAAAAGAGGAGTATAAGCGTTTTTCGCTTTCGCAATTCAAGGACGGTCTTTTTAATTGCCGTGTGGATGTCGGAGCAAGCAGCTATTGGAGCGAGATAGGCGCATTGAACACCCTCGATTCGCTTTTAAAGCTCGGCAAGATAAGCGTTGTTCAGTATCTCGAGCGCATCCCCGACGGGCTCATCCCCGATAAAGAAAGGTTGATCAAGGAAATACGCGCATCGGAAGACGCGCAGAAAGGAGAACAAATCTAATGAAACGAATCAATAACGAGATGATCCTCGATACCATCTACGATCTTGCAGACAATTGCGGTCTGAGAATCGATGAGTTTTTGTCGCGTGTCGAGGAGGAATTCGGCGATCAGCCGATAAACACCGAGTCGCTTCCCGAGGACGTTGTAAACGAGCTTAACGCCGCGAGAGCGAGCAAAAAGCAGCAACGCAAGGATGCTCGCTTGCAGAAGGACCGCGAGGAGATCAATGAGCAGATAAAGCGCTTCCGCGAGATCTTTCCCGATGTGTCCGCCGACACAATTCCCGAATCGGTCTGGGAGGACGTGCGTAATGGTACCACTCTTGCACATGCATATTCTCTCTATCTTATCGAAAGCGATGCCGAAAACCGCTATGCCTCCGAAATAAACGAGCGCAACGGCAACGCCGTCGCCAAGGTAAGCGGCGAAGCCGCGGCAGAGCCCGCCTTTACAAAGGAGCAGGTCGAGCGTATGTCGGGCAAGGAAGTCAAGCATAACTACAAAAATATCTTAAACGCCATGAAAAATTGGAAGTACAACTAAAGAAAGGAAATAACGAAAATGGCAAATTACAACAGTATCGAAAAAATCATTTCCGCAGAGATATTGCGCACAAACGAGGATAACCTTCTTGCAAATACCGTCTGCAACACCTCGTTCTCGGGTGATATCAAGGATAGAGGTGACAGTGTGACCTTTATCGGTCTTAACGATCCCACCGTGTACGATTACGAGGGAAGCATCACCTACGAGGATATCGACGATTCCTCGCTCACACTGCTTATCGATCAGGATAAAGCATTCTCATTTAAGATCAAGGACATCGAGGCGCTTCGCTCCTCTATCGGGCTCGAGGATAGCCAGACCAAGCGTGCAAGCTATCTACTCAAGAATGAGGTCGATGCATACGTGTTCTCGCTCTATGACGAGGCGGGAAGTATGATGACCGCGGTTGAAGCAACCCCCGAGAACGTTCTTCAGACCGTCGCCTCCATGAAGCAGAAGCTCGAGGAGGCAAATGTACCCGACGGCAGAACCTGGATCGTCGTTCCGCCCTTTATCAAGACCAAGCTTATGCTTGCGGGCATCAAGTTCCAGATCAACAACGGCGTTAACGGTACCGGTGCGGTCGCATTTACCGATGAGCTTGGCTGTGATATCTACGTATCCAATCAGCTTGCGACCGAGGGAGGCAACACTATGATGCTTGCCGGCTCCTATTCGGCAATCGCCTATGCCGAGCAGGTGCTAGAAACTCAGGTGCTCGACCGTCTTGAAAATTCGTTCGATAAGGCGGTAAGAGGCCGTCTTGTATTCGGCGCCAAGGTAATCAAGCCCGCCGAGCTTGTGTGCTGTCCCGTTTCCGACGGCGCAAATGCAATATAAAAGAAAAGGAGAAATATAAAATATGGCAGAACAGTTGATTAACAATTATACCTCAAAAGGTCTTTTTAATGCGGTCAAGGTGGCACAGGCGCCGATCAAATCCAACGAGTCGAGCGCGCAGTTCTATACCGACCTTACCGATTGCAAGGACAGCGTGACTATGGTCGTTTTCATCCCTGCAATAATGGGCGGTAATTTCCACCTCACCTTTAAGTCCTCGGAGGGCGGTAAGGATAAAGTGGTGAAGCTCTTTTCCGAAGAAACCAACGTTGTGCGCTTTACAACCAAGGGTATCAAGGACGAAAACGGCTTCGGTCACTTTGAGATCAGCGTTGACAACGGTATGAGCATTACCGAAAGCAACATAAGCGTTCTTTGCATCAAAAGCATCGACGTTGTAAATAACTGATCAAAACAGTTCACTCGGGGCGGACATCACGTCCGCCCTGTATTTAATAAGGAGGTATGAAATGAAAGCAATAAAGCTTTTTACTACGGCGCTCGACCTGATCGGCATATATAACGACGGCGAAAAGCTTCCTGCCGACACCGAGGATCTAAAGCAACGCTCGGTATCTCTGATAAATCTTTTGCTTGCCGAAAACGCCGTGCTTGATGGCAGCTTGCGCAAAACCGATGCCGAGATAAAATACATCCAACAGCTCGAGGACGAGATTTTGTGCTCGGATATCATAGTCAATTCGGTCCTTCCGTATGGGCTTGCGCGTCTGCTTGTGCTCGGCGAGGACGATGCGATTTCCAACGAGCTTTACCGAATGTATGTTACCTCGCAGGAAAACGCAAAGCGCTTTGTAAAGGCGATCACGCATCCTATCGAGGAGGTGTATTGATGAAGATAACCTCCAACAAGGGCTTTGCAGGGATAGATGAAAGGATAGGACTTCAGAACACGGTCTCTGCGGCAGCGGTGTCGGATAATTTCTTTATTACGTCCGACGGCTCGCTTGCAAAGCGCCCTGGCGAAAAGGTCGTGCATCAGTTTGCGGGCGATATCAGCGGAATATGGAACGGCGATATTTCGGGCGAAACAATGCTTGTTGTGGCAAGCGCGGGCGAGCTCTACCGACTTCATCCGTCGGAAACGGGTGAGATACCTCAGCACATCGGCAGTATCGGCGGCGGACGGTGTATTATGTTCGAGTTCAACGGTCGTCTTTATATAAAAACGCCGGTAAGCTACCATAAGTACGATGGCGAAGCTCTTGAACTCGTCGAGGGATATATTCCCACCGTAGCAATAAACTGCAGCTGCGACGGTGGCGGCGAGCTGTACGAGCAGATCAACCTTATAAGCGATTATCGCAGGGTACTTATTTCGCCCGATGGCGAAAAAACGCTCTATAAGCTGATTGAAAACGGCATCGAAAGCATCTATTCGGTCCTTTTAAACGGAAAGGATATGAGCAGCGGCTACCATTTTGATGCCGAAAAAAGCGAGATAAGCTTCATCAATCCGCCTGCCGAGGGTATCAATACACTCGAGATAGTATATCGAAAGCCAACGTCTGACAGCGATAAGGAACGGATAATGAAATGCACCCGAATAATGCTTTTCGGCGGCAATTCCGATGGCAGAGCGTTCTTTTGGGGCAATCCCGATCTGCCCAACTACCGTTTTCACAGCGATCTTGCAAACGGTGTTCCGAGCGTAGAGTATTTTCCTGTCAACGCATATACCGTTATAGGCAGAAGCGCGATAAACTGTATAGTTCAGCAATACGACCGTCAGCTTATATTTACAAAGGACGAGGCGTTTTATTCCTACAGCGAGCTACGCACCGATTCGCTCGGAAACAGCTATTCGAGCTTTCCCGTGTTCGGTCTCAACGGCAGCAAGGGATGCCTTTTTGAAAGCGACGGCTGTGTTGTCGATAACCGCCCCGTAACGCTTTGCGGCGACGGAATAAATCTTTGGGAATCAACCTCGGTTTTAAACGAGAAGAATGCGGTATGCATTTCGGGTCCGATACAAAAATCGCTTTCAAACGAAATGAGCAACGGGCTCATCTCACCAAAGATATTCGATTTTCAGGCAAACCGCGAGCTGTTTTTTGTAAACGGTACAAACGCATATATCTATAATTACGGCAACGGAAATTGGTACAGATATACCGATTTCCCGTGTGAGTGCTATGCAATAAACGGCGAAAAGCTGTTTCTCGCACAAAACAGTACTCTCTATGTTTTAAGTAATTCCAACGAGCCCATGCCGCTTCAGACTTGTGTATGGAAAAGCGTGCCGATAAGCTGCGGCAATGCCGACGGTATGTGCGATATTACCTCGTTTTGTGCCGATGTGTATGCAAAGGGCGAGGTTACGTTAAAGATCGCATTTGAAAGCGAAAACCGTAAAAGGACCGAAAGGTTTTTGAAATTCCCAAAGGATTTCGATAGCAGCTGCCGTGTTGCTTTCCGCCCCGCCGTAAAAAGAACCATGCCGTTCTCGCTCGAGATATCGGTATACGGCTCGGGTATATGTAATCTGAACGGAGCGTGCATAGAAGCAAGGAAAAAAGAAAGGAGCAGAAGATTTGGCATTTTATGATACGGTCGAGAGCATAAAACAAGCACTCGACGGATATTCCGAGGAGGAATCACGTCTTAAGGCGGTCTACGAAAAAGCCGCCGAAGACAATCAAAAATATTTGGATCAGGCAAAGGAATCGCTGGAAAATAATTACCGCCACGAACGTAATACCGTCTATTCGGACAATGCCCGCGACGAGAGGAACGTTATGGCATTTCTTGCCGAGCGCGGACTCGGCTTTTCGGGCGAGGCGGCGCAGGCAAAGCTTAATTCAAGCGTTGTACTTAACAATCGGTTTGCAGATCTTGCATCGCAAAAATCATCAAAGGAGCTCGAGCTCGAAAATAATTACGCCGATAAAAATCATACGCTTTCGCTCGATTATCTCGATAAGCTTTCGGCTTTGAACAGCGATAAAAACAATCTGTCGCTTGATCTTGCCGGGCTTGAGCAAAAAAATGAGCAGAGCGAGGCAGACAGAGCATGGGAAAGAGAAAAGCTCGAGTCCCTGCAGAAAGCCGAAGCCGAGGCGCTGGCGCAGAAAAACGCTCAATACGAGGCGGACAGAGCATGGGAAAGAGAGAAGCTCGAATCCCGGCAGAAAGCCGAAGCCGAGGCACTTGATAAAAAGCTAAAGGCAGAGAAAGATATGCTTGATGCCGAGCTTTATGCAAAATATTACCGTGAAACGCAAAACAATGCGGGCTCGGGCTCGGGTAACAGCGGCTCGGGCGGAGCAGAGGGAACTCTCGAGGATTTTATGAACGGATATCTGCCCGATATCAAGCCGAAGGAGCTTGCAAAGCTTATGGTAAATAACGCCACCGACGGCAATTTTATCGAGGACGAAAGGGACGAATATCTTATCAATAAGTATCTTGTCGATATGATCGATTCCTACCGTATAGATAACGATTACCTCACCGAGCTCGTGTTTATGCTTAAAGCATACGGATACAAGGAGACAAATCTTGCAAATATGCGAAAAAGCGTAATATCTTACGATGCAAAGGAATATTATGACCAAAGATACCGAAGCTACTTCGAGCGCTATCTGCAGTCGGGCATCGACGAGGCAAACGCGAGCGCAAACGCAAGAGTTGCCGCAAAATTCGATCGGTTTGAGTATATTCGACAAAAGATCGGCTCGTACAGCGAGTTTTACGAGATATGCGTTAAAAACGGTATTCCCGAAAGCGATATAAATGCATACGCCGCAAGATATGTCTGGGGCAGCTCGAGCACGCCTCAGGGCTTGGGCGGTGTCGCAAATTCAAGCGCGGGCACAAAGGTCAATATGCTTTATTAGGAGGCGAATATTATGGATTTTACAAGCTATATCGAGCCGGAGCTGTATATAACGGTACCCGTGCTTTATATTCTCGGTATCATGCTCAAAAAAAGTGTTATCAATGACAAATGGATACCTATTATACTCGGCGGTATGGGCATAGCGCTTGTCAGCGCGTACAAGTTAACTGCGTATCTCCCAACGGATATCGGAGGGATTTTTTCACTTGCCTTCGCCGGTGTAACACAGGGCATACTATGCGCGAGTGCAAGCGTTTACGCAAATAATCTGTTAAAGCAGATGGGTGCAAAGGATGAAGACACAGATAAAAAAGATACTTAACGGTATCGTCTCGCTGTTTGCCGATTATCTTTTTGATATCTTTTATCTTTCGTGAGTATTTTGGCTTTTTTAGAGGAAGTATTGCCGATAATTCTGTCCTCGTGCGGATTAACGGGCGGAATCTTCTCGGCGGTAATCTTCTTCGCAATAAAACGCGCAAAGCTTGATGCCGAGATCAAACGAAAGGAACGTCTTAAATTAGAGATAATGCGTCTCGAGGGCGAGGAAAAAATGTCGAAATTGATGTTTGCATTAATAAGATACACCCGTACCTACGAAAACGAGTCCGAGCTCGACGAGGCGGAAAGGGCATACACCGAGTATCTGCTTAATTGCTCAAAGCTGAAAAACGAGATAATAAGTAATCATACGTCGGGATAACAAAAAAACGCAGTGCAGGGACTTGCTCCCTCACTGCGTTTTTATATTTAGACCAATAGCTCGGATATAATAGAATTGGAAACACGAAACCCCTTTCGGTTAAGCACCAATCTGCCGTTTTCAAAATCTCCGTAGCCGTAATCGGCGAGCCGCTTTGCCTTTTCGTGTGATTGCTTGGGCAGATCGGCTCCGTACCTCGTGCGCAGTCCGAGCATAATTCGCTCCTCAAACGCCTCATTCCCGCCGATCTCCGATGCATCCTCATAATCTGTCGGAGCAAAAGCGGAAACATAGCTTTTCTCGATAAAATATCTTATGTCGCATTTTGCCGAGAACCGTCGGTTGTTATAAAAGGAGTGCGCTCCCGCGCCGAATCCGAAATATTCGTTTCTGGCCCAGTAATTAAGGTTGTGTCGGGATTCAAACCCCGATCTTGCATAGGAGGATATCTCGTAATGACAAAAACCGTGTGCATCCATAGCATCGCAAAGCGCCTCGTATTGTGCCTCCTCAAGCGCTTCGTCGGGAAGCTTGAGATCGCAACGTCGGTTGAATATCGGCGTGCCCTCCTCGATCTGTAACGAATAACACGAAATATGATCGACGTCGGTTGACATAATCATTTGTATTGATTCCTTAAGATCCTCAACACTCTGGTCGGGAAGTGCAAACATTATATCAGCGCTTATGTTTTCAAAGCCGACATATCGCGCATCGGAAATACATTGCTTTGCATCAGCAAAGCTGTGTATTCTGCCGATAGATGCCAATATTCTGTCACTTGCCGATTGAACTCCGACAGACAAACGGTTAAATCCCGCTTCGTTAAGCTTTTTCAGATCGTCTCTGCAAACCGTTTTCGGATTGACCTCAATAGTTATTTCGCAATTGCCGTCAATACGGTATCGGTGTTTTATTTCGGACAGCAGTTTACATAATCTGTCTGTACCGAATACCGACGGAGTGCCTCCGCCGAAATAAACGGTATCGATACATCTGTCTGTCTTAAAAGCGGATATTTGGCGTATAAGCGCATCAAAATATTCCTGCTTTAAATCCTCGTTGCGGCTTGCAAGCGAGTAAAAAGCGCAATAATCGCACTTTTTCACACAAAACGGAATATGGATATATAACGATAGCTTATTCGTCATCGTATTTAAGCACCGCCATAAACGCCTCCTGCGGAACCTCAACGGTACCGAGAGTGCGCATACGCTTCTTGCCCTCTTTTTGCTTCTCAAGCAACTTTTTCTTACGTGTTATATCACCGCCGTAGCACTTTGCAAGCACGTCCTTGCGCATCGCCTTTACCGTCTCGCGCGCAATTATCTTGCCGCCTATCGCCGCCTGCACCGGTATTTCAAACAGCTGGCGCGGTATGTTGTCCTTAAGCTTTTCGCATATACGCCTTGCGCGCGGATATGCTCTATCGGAGTGTACGATAAACGAAAGTGCATCAACAACGTCGCCGTTTAACAGTATATCGAGCTTGGAAAGCTTGGACGGGCGGTAATCCTTAAATTCGTAGTCGAGCGAGGCGTAGCCCTTGCTCTTTGATTTTAAGGAATCAAAGAAATCATAAACTATCTCGTTTAACGGCAACAGATAATGAAGCTCTGCGCGGTTTGTGTCGATGTACTTCATATCAATGTATTCGCCGCGTCTGTCGGTGCAAAGCTGCATTATTGTACCTACGTATTCGGTAGGCGTGATAACGGTTGCCTTGACAAACGGCTCACAAGCCGTCTCGATCGTCGCGGGATCGGGATAGTTTGTGGGGTTGTCTATATAAACTACCTCACCGTTTGTTTTGTGTATCTCATAGATAACGCTCGGTGCGGTGGTAATAAGATCAAGCATGAATTCGCGCTCAAGGCGTTCCTCGATGATCTCCATATGCAAAAGCCCCAAAAATCCGCATCGGAAACCGAATCCCAGCGCGACCGACGTTTCCAGCTCAAAGGTGAAAGATGAGTCGTTAAGTCGGAGCTTTTCAAGCGCCTCCTTAAGATCGCCGTATTTAGAGCCGTCGGCAGGGTAGATGCCCGCATAAACCATCGGCTGCGCTTTTTTAAAGCCGGGCAACGGCTTTTCACAGGGGTTCTCAACCAAGGTAACGGTATCTCCGACGTCGGTATCCGCAATGTTTTTGATGCTTGCGGTAAAGTATCCTACCTCGCCTGCCTCGAGATATTCCTTCTTTTCGAGCGCGAATGTAGACAGCGTACCGAGCTCGACAATGTCAAACTCAGCTCCCGTGTGCATCATACGCACCTTGTCGCCCAATCTCATTCTGCCGTTGACAACTCGGATATAAACCACAACGCCCTTGTAGGAATCGTAATAGCTGTCAAATACAAGTGCCTCAAGCGGCTGCTCCTTGTCGCCCTTGGGCGCGGGAACACACTTTACGATCTGCTCGAGCACGTCTTTTATGCCGATGCCCATTTTTGCGCTTATACAAGGCGCCTCGTCGGCAGGGATGCCGATAATATCCTCTATTTCGCGCTTTGCCATTTCGGGATCCGCGCTCGGAAGATCAATCTTGTTTATAACGGGAAGTATCTCAAGGTCGTGATCGACCGCAAGATATGCGTTGGCAAGCGTCTGTGCCTGTATGCCCTGAGTTGAGTCAACAATAAGCACCGCACCCTCGCAGGCGGCAAGCGAGCGAGAGACCTCGTATCCAAAGTCAACGTGACCGGGAGTGTCGATAAGATTCAGCGCATAGGTCTCGCCGTCGTCCGCCTTGTAATCAAAACGCACCGCACGTGCCTTGATAGTAATACCGCGCTCACGCTCAAGCTCCATATTATCGAGCATCTGCTCGTCGATATCGCGCTTTTCGACCGCGCCCGTGTATTCAAGCAAACGGTCGGCAAGTGTGCTCTTGCCGTGATCTATGTGTGCAATTATAGAGAAATTTCGTATCTTGTTGATGTCGGTCATAGTGATACCCTTTTATATGATTTAACATCTTATTATACAATAGATTATTTGTTTTTTCAATAGTATATAGTACTTGGGAGTAACTTTTTGAAAAAAATCCGCCCAAACTCTCTTCAAAAATTTTCAATAAAAAAGAGAGAGGGGTTTAAAATCCTCTCTCCGAAATATCAAAAACTATTCTGCTTTGTTCTTGTCGCCGATACCTACAAGCGCGTTCCAGATCATACCTGACATAAATACCGAGGAGAACAGACCTGCAAGTATACCTACGATAAGGGGAAGTGCAAAGTCCTTAATTGCATCAACACCGAGAATGTAGATCATACCGATGGTACAGAGTGTGGTAAGAGTGGTGTTTATACTTCTTGCCATAGTCTCGTGGATACCGATGTTAACAACCTCTGCAAACGGAGTACCCGCCTCTGCATTTGCCTTGTTTTCGCGGATACGGTCAAACACAACTATAGTTGCATTGATAGAGTAACCGAGAATAGTGAGCAAAGCAGCGATAATAGTGTTGTTTATCGGAATCTGCAACAGCGAGTATACAACGAACATCACAAAAAGGTCGTGCGAAAGACATATAACAGCCGCAATGCCGGATTTGAGCTCGAAACGGAAGGAGATGTAGATAAGCATCAAAACAACCGCAACGGCAACTGCGATAATCGCCTTTTTGGTAAGACTTGCACCGATGGTCGGGGCTATCATGCTGATTTCCTTGTTGGCAATATCTGCGTCGGGATATGCCTCAACAAGAGCATCAAGAAGTGCATCGATCTGATCGTTCTCAAGAGCAGCGGTGCCGGTACGGATTATAGCCATATTGGCATCGGTGGTCGATTGAGTGGTGGAAGAAACGTACTCGTGACCGAGCTTTTCGTGATTACGGATGATCTCATTGATGTTGTCGCAAGCATCGGGAGTTGCTTCAACACCGAGATCAAGCTTGATTTCGGTACCGCCCGAAAAGTCTATGTCGATATTAAAACCTCTTACAAAGAAAGAAACAATACCAACGAGAAGGACAAGCGCGATAACGCAAAGGGTTACCTTTTTGTTGTTAATAAAATGGAACTTACTCATTATTTTGCCCTCCTTCCGAGTGCTCTGTAGGAACTCGGCTTGGTAATGCCCATGCCGATCGAGAGGTTAAGCAACGCCTTGGTGATCACAAGTGCGGTGAACATCGAGATTACGATACCGATAAAGAGTGTAGTAGCAAAGCCCTTAATGGTACCAGAGCCGAGGAAGTAAAGCACTGCACACGCGATAACGGTGGTAACGTTTGAGTCAAGTATCGCGCCGAACGCTCTCTTAAAGCCGGATTTAACAGCCGCCTTTGCGCTCTTGCCGAGATCGATCTCTTCCTTGATTCTCTCGAATATAATTACGTTAGCGTCTACCGCCATACCGATCGAAAGGAATATACCCGCAATACCCGCAAGAGTGAGGTTTGCCTGGGTGAGTATAAGAACAAGTCCGAATATGCTGACATACGCAACAAGTGCGACAGAAGCCATAATACCGGTAACCTTGTAGTAAATGCACATAAAGATGATAACAAGGATAACACCGATAGCACCCGCGATAAGCGAGGTAGAGAGCGAGTTAACACCGAGCGTTGCGCCGACGGTTCTCTGCTCAACAGGAACGAGCTCGTATCTGAACGCACCTGCGTTGATGTTGTTGGCAAGCGCAAGTGCCTCGTCAGCAGTAAAATCACCGCTGATTATTGCCTGTCCGTTGGTGATAACGTCGTTAACGGTGGGCTGGCTGATTACGGTGCCGTCGATAACGATAGCAATGTAGTCCTTGGTGGATGCAGCCGCAGAGGTTGCGGTAGCAAACTTAGCCGCGCCCTCGCTGGTGAGCGAAAGAGCAACGACCGGCTTACCGGTGGATTGATCGTAGCTTCTGTATGCCGAGTCGATGTGCTCGCCCTCAAGAACCACGTTGCCGCTGGAATCCTTAAACTGAAGCTTTGCAGTCTGCATAAAGTTTGCAATTGCCTCGTTGGGATCGTCAACGTCGGGAATCTCGATAGTGATCATGTCGTCGCCGGTGAGATAACAGAGCGCTTCGGTAAGACCTTGACCGTCAAGACGGTCTCTCATTATGGTCTGTACCGAGTCCATGCCGGTTGCCAGGTCAGAGCCGGTATCGTCGGTCTGGGCCTGGAAGGTTACGATAGAACCGCCCGCAAGATCAAGTCCGAGACGGATAGCGCCGTCCTCGAAAATGCCGAGCTGACGAGTTTCATCATTAATGTAAACACCGCAAAAGGTCACCGCGCTAACAAGCACGATAGCCAGAAGCAGTAACACAAAACGAGAAATACTCGAAACACGAGAATAATTCATTTGCGTTTAACCTCCGTGAGAAATTTCGTTTATTTTCTAACATTTCAATTATACATATATCCCCCCCATAAGTCAAGCATATTTTTCAAACAAAGGGATAAAAAAAGGATATTCGCGCTATTTTGCGAATATCCCTTGAAAGTTTGTATTATTTCTCTATTTTATCGATATGAGGACATACAAGAGCATCCTCGCGGAGTATCGGATTTGCCCAGTATACCGCGTTGCGAATGACCGTCTGAACGTTTTTATCGTAAAATATCGGATAGGTCTCGTGTCCCGGCTGGAAATAGAAAATTCTTCCGTTGCCGCGGTGGAAGGTGCATCCCGTGCGGAACAGCTCGCCGCCCTCGTACCAGCCCATAAATACAACCTCGTCGGGCTCGGGAATACCGAACGGCTCCGAATAAGTCTCAACGTGCGGAAGCTCAAAATATCTTCCGATACCCTTTGCTATCGGGTGTGCGGGGTTAACGGTCCATATACGCTCAAGATCTCCGTCCTCGCGCCAACCGAGGTTACAGCTCGTGCCCATCAATGCCTTGAATATTTTGGAGTGATGCGCCGAGTGCAGACCGATAAAGCCCATACCCTTAAGCACCGATTCCTTAACGCGAGTCACCACCGCATCGGGAACCTCGTTGTGTCCCATGTGCCCCCACCAGATAAGCACATCGGTGTTGTCAAGCACCTCTTGGGTAAGACCGCATTCCTCATCATCAAGGGTTGCGGTACGTACCGAAATATCATCGGATCTGAGAAAATCGGCGATAACCGTATGTATTCCGTCGGGATACACCGATCTTACTGCCTCACTGCGCTTTTCGTGCAAAAATTCATTCCAAACCGTTACTCTGATCATTGCTTTACTCCTTAACTGCTTTTTTAACTGCGGGGAATATTGTTTCCGCCATCGAGAACTGACCTAAATCGTTCGGGTGGAGGTTGTCTACTGCATAAAGATCGCGCATTTCCTTTGTAAAAAAGTCCGCGCTGTTAACGAAATAAACGTTTTTGTCGCCGTTGTCCCGCGCATTTTCATAGGTCTTGCGTACTGTTTCTATACGCTGCTTATCACCGATTGTAATATCGTCATAGAACGGGTGCGTTACAAAAACGACAGGTAATTCGGGCTGCTTTTCACGGATTTTCTTAAAAAACGGCTCGTGAGTGGATTCGAGATGCTCAAGAGAGGGAGAGTTGTAATCGTAATCCATAACAAAGCACGAAAGCTCGCGTGATGCAATGTGCTCGGCAACCTCGATTTCTCCCATCGCACTTCCCGAAAATCCGTAGTTTGCACAGTCGGCATCAAGTGCTCGGCAGATGATGTTGGCATACGAGCTTGCAGGGCGCGAAACGCATCCGCCTTGAGTGATAGACGAGCCGTAAAAAGCTATCGGCTTTACCGTTCTCTGTGTCGGAGCTCCGATTTTGTCTCCGTCCCTAAAGCCGATCTCAAGCGAATCGATACCGCCGTAGAGCGGGAGGTTTATCATCACCTCGTTTACTCCGTCGGGAAGCTCGAGAGTGCCTTGATTAAAGGTAGGGGAGTCGGCAAAGGTCTGCATCATCCTTCCTGCGTATTTGCGCGCGGTTCCGGTGCCGACATAGGCATCAATACCGAAAACACCCCTGTCGCAGAAGTGATGCATACCTGTTATCGCACTTCTTAATTTGATTTTAAGCGAGATCTGATCCGCATCGGTAGCAAAACGTATACATCCGCCCGCGGTACAGTCGGCAAGAATACGGTTCGAATTAGAGTATATATCCTTTTTCGATGCATCCAAACGGTAAAACTCACCGCAGTTTTTGTCAGGATGGGGAATACCGCCGATGACAAACGGCGATTCGGTGACGTTCAGATAAATAAATCCGTCGTCATCTGTCTTTCCGAGCTTGCTTGCCTTGACTAAATCGCTCTTTTTTATCTTTTCCTTTGATTTTTTGGGCTTTCCGAATACAAAACCTGCCATAGCTATGTCCTTTATGCGCTTTTTCTTTGATTATATCACATAACATTTGTTATTGCAATAAAATTAAATGCGTGGTATAATAAATTTGCTAAGATCAAAACGGATTGAGGTGGCGGTATGAAAGATACGGTTTGGCTCGACGAGGAAAAAGACCTCTTAATGTATGTAGATCAGACAAAATTGCCTAACGAGGAGTGTATTTGCTCCTGCTCTGATGCTTTTGAGCTTTACGATATAATAAAACGTCTGTCTATCCGCGGTGCACCCGCTATCGGTGTAGGCGCGGCTATCGGTCTTTATGCCGCGGCGAATAAGTTTGAGGACGATACCGCAAGCGGATTTCTTTATTCGTTTATGAAATGCGCCGACATCGTAAATTCCTCGCGCCCTACCGCTGTCAATCTCTCTTGGGCTGTCAACCGTATGAAAATGTGTGCGCAGGCAAATCAAAGCCGCACCGTCGTTGAGATTAAAGCGGCATTAAAGCAAGAGGCGCTTGATATTTATAACGAGGATATCGATACCTGCCGTCGTATCGGTGAGCTCGGTAACAAGCTCATTCCGCAAAAGGCAAACATACTCACCCATTGTAACGCTGGCGCGCTTGCGGCTGTGCGCTACGGTACTGCGCTTGCGCCGATATACGTCGCACACGAAAACGGAAAATCTGTTCACGTTTATGCCGACGAAACACGTCCTCTGCTTCAGGGCGCACGTCTTACCGCATACGAGCTTGCCGAAAACGGCGTGCCCGTAACTCTGCAGTGCGATAATATGGTGTCCTCGCTTATGTCAAAGGGTATGATTGATATGGTCTTTGTCGGTGCCGACAGGGTTGCCCTAAACGGCGATACCGCCAACAAGATCGGCACCTCGGGCGTTGCTGTTCTTGCAAAGTATTACGGGATCCCTTTTTATGTATGTGCACCGTTTTCGACGATAGATTTTAACTGCAAAAACGGCAAAGATATCGTCATAGAACAAAGAGATCCCGATGAGGTGACCGAAATGCATTATAAATCGCGTATGACACATAATAATGTCAACGTATATAATCCCGCATTCGATGTTACCGACCATACGCTTATCAGCGGTATCGTTACCGAGAAAGGTGTGTTTACAGTTGAAGAGCTCTGTCACCAAAAATAAAAAGCTGTTGCTTGTCTTGAATCCCGTTGCGGGAAAGGGAAGAGGCCGCAGTGTTCTGTTTGATGCAATAGATGAGTTTACCCGTTACGGATATCGCGTTACCGTACTTCCGACCGAAAGCTTCGAGCGCACCGAGGCGCGCATTATCGGTGAACTAAAGGATTACGATCTTTGTGTTGCTGTCGGCGGCGACGGAACCTTAAATGCCGTCGCAAGTGCCGTAGTCAAGTCGGAAACCGACGTGCCTATGGGGTATATTCCGCTCGGCTCGACAAACGATTTTGCGGCATCACTCGGATTGCCGAAGGATATTTTCACCGCCTGCGAGGAGATTGCGACAAATCGTCCCAAGCCGATCGACGTAGGTATGCTCGGAGACCGATATTTCGTCTATATCGCTTGCACCGGTATGTTCAGCGAGGCATCGTATTCTACTCCGCAACCGCTTAAAAACGCTTTCGGCTACAGCGCGTACCTCTGGAAAGGACTTGCATCCTTAAAGGATACCAAAAAAATGCGCTTTACCGTCGAAACCGATGACGGTGTTATCGACGGCGACTTTCTGTTCGCCGCGGTGTCGAATACCGTTCGCGCAGGCGGACTTGTCTGGTTACCCAAAAAGGAGATCAAGTTCGATGACGGACAGTTTGAGCTGACGATAATAAAAGCCCCCGAGAATATTAAAAACGGCACAACTCTTGTTAATGACCTTATTGTAAGCCGCGTTGATTCCGATAATTTCATCCGCAAAAAGATAAAATATGCCACCATCCGCACAGAACATAAAAGCGGCTGGTCGCTCGATGGCGAAAACGGCGGTGTTCATAACTCGGTTGACATTTCCATCAAGCAAAAGGCATTACGGTTTGTATATTAAACATCAAAAAAACGGGAGACGTTTCACAAAGAAGCGGTCTCTCGTTTTTTATACAAAGAAAAAGACGGCTCGTAAAAGAGCCGTCTTCAAAGACAGGAAGTATGATCTTACTTAAGGGTGATCTTAGCGCCTGCTTCTTCGAGCTGTGCCTTGAGGGATTCAGCTTCTTCCTTGGATACGCCGGTCTTAACCATCTTAGGTGCGTTAACAACGATATCCTTAGCTTCGCCGAGACCAAGACCGGTGATTTCCTTAACGGCCTTGATAACCTTAAGCTTAGCAGCTTCGTCGAAAGAGGTGAGCTCTACGTCGAATTCGGTCTTTTCCTCTTCTGCGGGAGCAGCTGCAGCAGCAACGCCTGCAACAGCAACGGGAGCAGCGGAAACGCCGTACTTCTCTTCGAGTGCCTTTACGAGATCTTTGAGTTCAAGAATAGAAAGAGAGTCTACAAGTTCGAGAATCTGAGTGATTTTTTCCATTGTGATTAATCCTCCAATAAGTTTTGTTTTTTAAATAGATTTTGTTTTGCCGAAATTATTCAGCAGCAGCTTCTGCGCCGCCTTCCTGCTTGTCGATAATCGCCTGAATAGCATAAGCGAAACCGTAAAGACCGGATTGGAGCGAGCCCATAAGTCTGCCGATGAGGACTTCCTTGGAAGGAGTATCGGCGAGTTCCTTCACACCGTTTGCGTCGAGCAATTCACCGTCAACGAAGCCGGCTTTAAGAACAAAGTTTTCGTGGTCCTTAGCATAGTTAGCAAGGATTTTCGCGGGAGCGATAGGATCTTCAGCACTGGTAGCGAGCGCGGTCATGCCGGTGAGCTGGTCCTTAAGACCTTCAAAGCCGATAAGATCGCATGCCTTGGATGTAAGAGTGTTCTTAACAACGGTGTATTCAACACCTGCGGCACGGAGTTCGCTTCTGAGCTTGGTATCGTCAGCAACGGGAATACCCTGATAGTTAACGATAACGCCGCCCTGTGCATTCTTCATTCTTTCAGCGAGTTCAGCAACTAACTGTTTCTTTTGCTCGAGAATGTTTGCGTTAGCCAAATCATTTACCTCCTGATTTATTTGCGCGTAAAACAAAAGCTCTTTCGGACGCACTACCGCCGAAAGAGCATAAAAATCACATATAAAATGCTTTTATCTCTCCTCGGCAGGTGACATTCGGATGTCGTTATGCTTTAAGCGCCTACTGTCTTTGGAAATCTGACTCGGGTATTGTACCACATCAAAACCCTGTTGTCAATACCTTTTTTAAAAATATTAATCGGATCCAATGAAAAATTCATTGGAATATACCGTATATTGTTGCGATAGGGTATCTGCTTGTTTCAAATCGTTTTTAAATCCGTACGTAAAGCACACTCGGTATTTTTCTTTGCCCGTTTCTGCGCGTTCTGATAATTCGAATTTGATCTTAGCTTGCTTTTTTTCGAAATATACAAGGTTGTTTGGGGTAAAATCAACTTCGCTTTTCTTCCATTCACCGTCGAAATATTCTATATAGAAATAATCGTCATACATAAATGTATCATCGGAATTAATTTTTAGAGTAAGCTTAACTGTATCATCAAAATCATACGTCGTTTTGTTTGTTGTGAGCGAGACTTCGCCGTTTGTGTTCGAACAAGCCGCAAGAACGAGAATGAAGGATATTATTAAAATTGCTGATAGTAATCTTTTCATATTTGCCTCCGATAATTATTTTTGAAAAACGCGCTCAACGTATTATAACATTCTTTAAAAGGAAATGCAATGGATTCGGACAAGCCCGAAGGGAAGGGTGCGCACGAATTCTGCGCGAGCGAACGGAACTCACAAAACCCTCGTAACCGACCAAAATGCTTGCCATTTTGGTCGAGAGCAAAGCGACAAATAGAACGTGATAACCACGTTCTCCAAAAAAACTATTGTTTTTCGTTCTGCGCCGATGTCGATATTATATTTTTCAAGGACATGCGCCTTGAAAAATATACCAAAGAGTTCCGAGAATTCGGACAAGCCCGAAGGGCGCGCACGAATTCTGCGCGAGCGAACGGAACTCACAAAACCCCCGTAACCGACCAAAATGCTTGCCATTTTGGTCGAGAGCGAAGCGACAAAAAAGAACGCCCGAAATGGTGTACATTTCGGGCGATAGCGTTAGCAATATCGGGGACCCCGAAAATCGAAGATTTTTGGGGAAGCTTACGCGTCGATCTTTGCAGAGTTGATCTTAAGTCCGGGTCCCATAGTGGATGCGATTACGCAGGACTTAATGTACTGACCCTTTGCAGCAGCGGGCTTTGCCTTGATGATAGCGCCGAGAAGAGTGTTGAAGTTCTCAACAAGCTTTTCGGTGCCGAAGCTTACCTTGCCGATAGGGCAGTGGATGATGTTGGTCTTGTCAAGACGGTATTCGATCTTACCTGCTTTTGCCTCGGCAACTGCCTTAGCAACGTCGGGAGTAACGGTACCTGCCTTGGGGTTAGGCATCAAGCCCTTAGGACCTAAAACCTTACCGAGACGGCCAACGAGACCCATCATGTCGGGAGAAGTGATGAGTACGTCGAAGTCGAACCAGTTTTCAGACTGGATCTTCTGGATATACTCTTCTGCGCCAACGTAATCTGCGCCTGCAGCGGTAGCGGCATCTGCCTTGTCGCCCTTTGCGATAACAAGGGTACGAACGGTCTTACCGGTACCGTTGGGGAGAACGATCGCGCCTCTGACCTGCTGGTCAGCGTGACGGGAGTCAACGCCCAAACGAACGTGAACCTCTACGGTCTCATCGAACTTTGCTTTGGAAAGCTCGCAAACGAGTCCGAGTGCCTCGGCGCTGTCGTAGAGCTTTGCCTTGTCGATCGCAGCAGCTGCTGCGTTATAATTCTTTCCTCTTTTCATCGTCAAAACCCTCCTTAGTCAACAACTACGACGCCCATACTGCGTGCAGTACCTGCGACCATGCTCATAGCTGCCTCGATAGAAGCTGCATTGAGGTCGGGCATCTTGGTTTCGGCGATCTTTCTTACCTGTTCCTTGGTGATCTGAGCCACCTTGTTGGACTGAGGTACACCGGAACCCTTTTCAATACCGCATGCCTTCTTTATAAGAACTGCTGCGGGGGGAGTCTTGGTGATGAAGCTGAAGGTTCTGTCAGCGTAAACAGTGATAACAACGGGGATGATAAGACCGATGTCATTCTTGGTACGCTCGTTAAATTCCTTCGTGAACATAGGGATAGCTACACCGTACTGACCGAGTGCGGGACCGATAGGGGGCTGGGGAGTAGCTTTACCTGCGGGGATCTGAAGCTTGATATAGCCGACTACTTTCTTTGCCATAATTAATAAGCACCTCCATGTGGTAATTTGATTTCGGGATCGTGTCCCTCCCACTTTTCCGCGTATTCAGCGGATGTGTTTTCGGTTGGCAATTACCCAAAACACGTGTTTTTCAGATTATTCTTCGATTGCAGCAACCTGGTTGCTGTCAAGCTCTACCTTGGTTTCGCGTCCGAACAGGGATGCGGATACCTTTACCTTCTTCATATCGGGCGAGATCTCCTCGACCAAGCCGATAAATCCGGACAAAGGACCGTCCATAATACGAACGTTGTCACCGACAGAGAACTTGATTTCAATGGTTCTTACCTCAACACCCATTCTTATAACTTCCTCGTCCGTAAGAGGAACGGGGCGCGATCCGGGACCGACAAAGCCGGTAACACCGGTGGTGTTGCGGATGATGTGCCATGTTTCATCGTTCATGACCATCTTAACCATTACGTAACTGGGGAACAGCTTTCTTTCGATTTCCTTTTCGCCCTTTTCGGTGGTTTCGACAACCGTTTCGACAGGGACGTTTACCGCGAGAATCAGGTCTTCAAGACCGCGGTTTTCCACGATCTTTTCGATGTTCGTGGCAACCTTGTTTTCATAGCCCGAATAGGTATGGACTACATACCAAAGCGGTGTGCTTTCCTGTGGTAAACCCATAATAAACCGTTCCTTTATTTGTTAAAAATGTTAGCGATAAATTCGATCAACTGGGTGAAACCAAGGTCGAGAAGTGCAATTACAACAGCCGCAACGATAAGGAATACGAGAACGATTCCGGTCTGCTTTGCGGTGTCTTTGGGAGAAAGCCAAGAAACCTTCTTGATCTCACTCCAATATTCCTTGCAGAACTTCTTGATCTTCTGACCGAGTGCAGTGTTCGTCTTCGTGAGGATCCATGCAACAAGCACGAGAACCACGATAACGATAAGAGTAATTACTCTCGCCCAAGGGAAGTTGCTAACGGATTCTTCCGTCTGTTCACTTGTGTCGCCCGCGTTGATATCGCCCGTAACCTCGCTCGAAGCGGTCTCGCTTGAAGCAGCTTCACTCGAAGCATCTTCACTCGAAGCATCTTCGCTCGAAGTATCCTCGCTCGAAGTATCCTCGCTCGAAGCAACGTCGCTCGAACCATCAACTACCGATTCGGTAGATACTTCGCTCGATTCGCCCTCTGCGAGAACGGTAAGGGACAAGGTCATCGCAAGAACAACAGCAAGAATAAGGGCAAGCGATTTCATAATGTTTTTCATCAAAACGCCCTCCTTATTTGCTTTCCTTGTGAAGAGTGTGCTTGCGGCAGAAACGGCAATACTTGTTCATCTCAAGACGATCGGGGGTATTGCTCTTGTTCTTTGCCGTGTCATAGTTTCTTTGTTTGCATTCGGTGCAAACGAGAGTTACTTTGACTCTTTTTTCTTTACCCGCCATATTTTTCGGCACCTCCATATTAATGTTACCTCCCTCTGCTTTGCAAGAGCTCCTTTGCTGCACGCATCGGGCGGAAATCGTAAACCCGAACGCATAACAAAAAGACCTCAAACAACAGAGGTACGGCTATTTTAACAGATTTTGAAACCGTTGTCAATAGTTTTAAGCCAAAAAAGCTGACATATAATAAAGAACATTTGAATTAAAAAGAGGATTTTCACCGAATATGGCAAAAATCCTCCGAAATGACATGTATTAGGTTAATCCTCAAGCATAGCCACGCGCTTGTCGTGCCTTCCGCCTTCGTATTCGGTGTTCAAAAAAATATCTGCAAGCTTAATCGCCTTTTCGCAATCAATAACACGTCCGCCGAGGCATAGAACGTTGGTGTTGTTGTGACGTCTGGTCATTTCCGCGGAAAACTCGTCGGATAAAACAGCCGCGCGAATACCCTTTACCTTGTTTGCGGCAATAGACATACCTATGCCGGTGCCGCAGCAAAGGATACCCTTTTCGCATCTGCCCTCGGTGATTTCCTTGCAGAGCGCTTTTGCGTATACCGGATAATCAACCGAATCCGTAGTGTTCGTGCCGAGATCAACGTATTCGATCCCTTTTTTCTTAAGATCCTCGATAATGGCGTTCTTGATATCAAGTCCGCCGTGGTCACAAGCAAGTGCTATCATTTTTTATGTTTCCTTTCGGGTTTTATATTTTGGATTTTTATTTTGCGTTTTTCTCGCGTTCAAGCTTTTCGCGCTCTGCCTGCGGCATTCGTAAATATACGGGCTGAAGCTCCTTTGCCGCGGTTGTCTCTCCGCGCATAAATTTTTCGTATCCTATCAGCGCGACCGAAAGCGCGTTCTGGTCGGCGGAAACGTAGGAGGCAGGGAATACGTTTGCCGCATCTCCGCACATCGAAACAAACTTTTCCATTCCGTC
The DNA here is from genome assembly GCA_045531135.1 of Eubacteriales bacterium. Classification (GTDB taxonomy): domain Bacteria; phylum Bacillota; class Clostridia; order Oscillospirales; family CAG-382; genus Coliplasma. The sequence goes on from JAZSDL010000018.1 coordinate 53,367, forward strand.
TCCGCAAACGGTTACGTCGGGCAGATTTTTGATCTCGTCAAAAATCTCGTCAAACCCCTTTGCGCTGTCATCGGTAATTCTCTGTCCGCCCTTGAATAACGCGGTGTAAAACTGATCTCTGCGCGCATCCATAACCGGCAAAACATATCCTCTTCCGACATTTTTCGCCATCGCCTCAAGCGATGAAACGGCAACACAGGGCTTGTTGTCGGCGAATGCCAGCCCCTTGACCGTCGATGCGCCTATGCGCACTCCCGTAAACGAGCCGGGGCCCGCGCTGACAGCAAAAAGGGCCATATCGCAAACCTTCGCGCCGTATTGCGCAAGTGCATTTTCGAGCAACGGAAGCAATATTTCGCTGTGGGTGAGCTTGTTTTTGACGGTAAAAAGCGAGTATGTGATCAGCTTGCCGTCGTTGATTTCGGCTACGGCACAGGATGCCGTAACTGCCGTACTGTCGAGTGCCGCAATCAGCATAACGTAAACCTCCGTTCGTTTTCTCCTATGTTTTCGATCTTTAGCTTTATTGCGTTTTCGGGAACAGAATCCTCAAAAAGCTCGGTCCATTCGGTCACCGTGATACCGCCCTGCTCGATGTAATCGTAAAAACCGGTAGAATACAGATCGTCCTCATCGGTCAGACGGTAAAGATCGAAATGGAAAATACTTATTTCGTTTCCGCGATATTCGTTAACTATCGCAAAGGTAGGGGAGTGTACCAGCTCAAGACATTCGGGACAAAGCGCCTTTACCAGCCCGCGCACAAATGCCGTTTTGCCTGCGCCCATACCGCCGTATAATGCGAGAAAACCGCCTTTTTCGAGCCGTTTTGCAATTATCTCGGCAACCGCCTCGGTTTCGGCTATGCTGTGTGAAGTATAAAATTCCATAATATATCCTTGTAGCTATTCGTTTCCGATAATGGTCTTCAAAATAACCTTGTGTTGCTTGGGCGGATTATCTCCGATAGAGACCGCTTTGAACAGGTATTCCATACCCAACTGTGCGCGCTCGAGCGATTTTGCCTGAAGCGTTGCCAACGCTTCGCCTTCTTCGATTCTGTCACCGATGCGCTTGTTGAGAATAATACCTGCCGAATGGTCGATCCTTGCGCCCATAACCTCGCGTCCTGCTCCGAGGACCGCGGCGGCCTTGCCGACCTTCATGGCATCTATCTTTGTTATGTATCCGCTCTTTTCGGCAACGAGCATTGCTGTAACGTTGCTTTCTTCAAACAGGGATGTGTCATAGATATACCGCTTGTCGCCGCCGAGATGTTCAACAAGCTCGGCAAGCTTATCAAGCGCACTGCCGTCGTAGATTGTTTCCTCGGCAATGGCAACACATTCCTCATAGGTGCCTGCGTTTGCGATAAAGAGCATGTTTGCCGCAATTGCAATGCTTAGTTCGGTCAGACGCTCGTCGCCTCTGCCCTCAAGAACACGGATCGCCTCGATAAGCTCAACGCTGTTTCCCACAGCCGAGCCCAACGGACAGGACATATCGGTGATAAGCGCAACGGTTTTGCGTTGCTCTCTTGCGCCGATGCGCACCATCAGACGCGCCAATTCCTCCGCATCTCTTAAGGTCTTGCAAAAGGAACCGCTGCCGCATTTGACGTCAAGCACTATACATTCGTTACCCGATGCGAGCTTCTTGCTCATTACGCTTGCCGCAATAAGCGGTATGCAGTTTGCAGTGCCCGTAACGTCGCGCATTGCCGAAAGTATGCTGTCGGCAGGCGCCAAGCGCTTGCTTTGTCCCGCAATGCAGAATCCGAGCTCGGAAACCGTATTTTCAAACTCGTCGGCAGAGATTTCGGTGTTTACACCGGCACATGCCTCAAGCTTGTCAAGCGTTCCGCCTGTAAATCCAAGTCCGCGGCCCGCCATTTTCGGAACGTAAATGCCCTTGTCGGCGGCGGCAACTATCGGACCGACAATAAGCGATACCTTGTCTCCGACACCGCCGGTGGAATGTTTATCAACCTTTTTGCCCTTGACCTTCGGAAGCGCGTTCGTTTCGCCGCTGTCGGCAAGACATTCGGTGAGTGTTATCGTTTCCTCCTCGGTCATTCCCTTAAACCAGATCGCCATCAAAAGTGCAGAGATTTGGTAATCGGGAATAGATCCGTCGGTAACTCCCTTTACAAAAAACGCAATTTCTTCTTCGTTCAATTCACGTCCGTCCTGCTTTTTTGTAATAATTTCCTGCATTTTAAGCATTGATCTCGCCTCCTTTTAACAGCTTCAAAAAGCTTGTTCCGTAAAAATCGTTGTCTATATCAAAGTTTTCGCAAACGGTTTTTGCGATACAGGTGTAGCTGTCAAACCCGCCTGCATCAATACCGATAAGTCCCTTGCAATAAGCAAGCAACGGTATGTTTTCTCTTGTATGGTCGGTGCCGGCAAACATCGGATCACAGCCGTGATCGGCGGTGATGATTATAAGATCGTCATCGCGCATTTTATCAATAAATTTGCCCAGAGTGCTGTCAAAATGCATCAACGCATCCGCATAGCCGTTCACGTCGTTGCGGTGACCGTATACCGAGTCAAAATCGACCAGATTCACAAAGCAAAGACCGTCAAAATCGCTTTCCAGCTTTGCAAGAAGCAAATCCTCGCCCTCGTTGTTGTTCTTGGTCGGGTTGCTTTCGGTCACGCCCTGCGCGGCAAAAATATCGTTTATCTTTCCTATCGAAATAACGTCGTATCCGTAATTCTTCAAAAGGTCGAGCATGGTCGCTCCATAAGGCGCGAGCGAATAATCGTGCCTTCCTCCCGTGCGGTAATAACCGCCGCTGTTACTCGAAAAAGGCCTTGCAATAACGCGCCCTACGGCGTGCTCGCCCTTTAATATTCTGCGCGCGCTCTTGCACAGGGCGTACAGCTTATCAAGCGGAATAATATCCTCGTGCGCCGCTATCTGAAAAACACTGTCTGCCGAGGTGTATACGATCGGCTTGCCTGTTTTTATATGCTCGTCGCCGTAGTCCTTTATTACCTCTGTGCCGGAGTAGGGGAGATTGCAAAGTATCTCAACCCCGTTTTCCCTGCAAAATTCGTCAATGATCTCGCTCGGAAAACCGTTCGGATATGTCGGCAACGGCGATTCGGAAATAAGCCCCGCTATTTCCCAATGACCTACCGTTGTGTCCTTGCCGTTGCTCTTTTCCTCGGCGTAGCCGTACAGACCTGTCGGCTTTTCGCATCCGAAATCGGTCAATTCGGCACGCTTTATGTTAAATAAACCCAATTTCGTAAGATTCGGCAGGTAAGGCGAGGCGGTCATAACGCTCTTTAATGTGTGTGCACCGAGATCGCCGAATCTGTCCGCATCGACAGCGTGACCTATTCCCAAGCTGTCCAGCACTACCAAAAACACTCTTTTGAACATGACCGATATCCTCCTTTTGCCGTATTGTTACACTTATTCACAATCATTATACCAAATCGCCGTGCGATAGTCAATATTTAATAACGAACGCAATAAACAAAAAAGTCCGCGAAAACGGACTTTTGAGCAAATAAGGAGATTTTGAAAAAACGCGAGAGAAAGACTTTTTAAAAAATTTTTCTCTCGCGTTGAAAACCAATATGCAATTTGGTTGAGAGCGCAGCGGCTTAAATATCCTCTACAACGTCAAGAGCATCTTTTCTCGAAAGATTCAATCTGCCCTTTTCGTCGATCTCGGAAACGATGACCTTAATGGTGTCTCCGATCGAAACTACGTCTTCAACCTTCGCTACACGCTTTTTGTCGAGCTGCGAAATGTGTACAAGACCTTCCTTACCGGGAGCGATCTCGACAAATGCGCCGAAGTTCATGATTCTGGTAACGGTGCCGTAGAATATTTCGCCGGGTTCGGGATCCTTTGCAATGGCTTCGATTATCTTCAATGCTTTGTATGCGTTGTCCTTGTTTACTGCGGCGATGAATACGCTGCCGTCGTCCTCGATGTCGATCTTGGAATCGGTGTCGGCACAGATCTTCTGGATGACCTTACCGCCGGAGCCGATGACCTCACGGATCTTTTCGGGATCGATCTTGGTGGATATCATCTTGGGAGCGTACTGAGAAACGTCGTCTCTCGGCTCTGCGATGCACTTGGTGATAACGTCATCAAGTATCATATTTCTGCCTGCGTGCGTGGTAACGAGCGCCTGCTTGATGATCTCGGGGGTAAGACCGTCGATCTTAAGGTCCATCTGGATGCTGGTGATACCCTTCTTGGTGCCTGCGACCTTAAAGTCCATATCGCCGAAGAAGTCCTCGAGACCTTGGATGTCGATCATGGTGTCCCAGCTGTCGCCCTCGGTGACAAGGCCGCAGGAAATACCTGCAACAGGTGCCTTTATCGGAACGCCTGCGTCCATAAGCGCAAGGGTAGAGCCGCAAACCGATGCCTGCGAGGTGGAACCGTTGGAGGAAACGACCTCACTTACCAAACGGATAGCGTAGGGGAACTCCTCAACAGAGGGGAGCACGGGAACGAGCGAACGCTCTGCCAATGCACCGTGGCCGATCTCACGTCTGCCGGGGCTTCTTGCCGCCTTTGCTTCGCCTACCGAGTAACCGGGCATGTTGTAGTGGTGCATATATCTCTTGGTTTCTTCCTCGTCAATACCGTCGAGAAGCTGTGCTTCGCTAACGGGTGCAAGGGTTGCAATGGTAAGGACCTGTGTCTGACCTCTGGTGAACAAGCCCGAGCCGTGAGTGCGGGGGAGCAAGCCGACCTGAGCATCGAGAGGACGGATCTCGTCCATTCTTCTGCCGTCAACACGCTTCTTTTCGTCGAGCAACCATCTGCGTACGATCTTCTTCTGGAGCTTGTAAAGGCACTCGTCGATCATTGCCTTGCTGTCGGGATATTCCTCCTCAAGCTCGGTGTATACACGCTCGTAAATGGGCTGAAGTGCCGCGTCACGAACTCTTTTGTCATCGGTATCGAGCGCAACCTTAACGTCCTCGCCGACCATTGCCTCGATCTTGTCAAACATATCGTGGTCAACGTCGCAAGCGGGATATTCAAACTTCGGCTTGCCGATAGATGCCTTGATATCCTCGATGAAAGCAACCAACGGCTTGATCGCCTCGTGTGCCTTCATGATTGCCTCGTACATGGTGTCGTCGTCAACCTCGTTAGCGCCTGCCTCGATCATAACGACCTTCTTTGCGCTGCCGGCAACGGTGAGCTCGAGATCGCTCTTTGCTCTCTGCTCGGCGGTGGGGTTGATAACGATCTTGCCGTCAACAAGACCTACAAACACGCCTGCAATAGGTCCGTTCCAGGGAATGTTGGAAATAGAAAGCGCGATAGATGCACCGATCATAGCCGAGATCTCGGGCGAGCAATCGGGGTCTACCGACATAACTGTAAGCGAGATAACAACGTCGTTTCTGAGATCCTTGGGGAAAAGAGGACGGATAGGTCTGTCGATAACGCGCGATGCAAGGATAGCGTGCTCGGTGGGACGTCCCTCGCGTCTGTTCCAGCTGCCGGGGATCTTACCTGCGGCGTAAAGACGCTCCTCGTAGTCAACCGAGAGGGGAAGGAAGTCGATTCCGTCTCTGGGTGCGGCGGACATGGTTGCGTTGGCAAGCACTGCGGTTTCACCGTAGCGAACCAGGCACGAGCCGCCTGCCAATTGGCAAAGCTTGCCGGTCTCGATAACCAAAGGTCTGCCGGCTAATTCGTAGCTGAATGTCTTGAAATTCTCAAACATTTTCTTTTTTCCTTTCTTTTTGTAAAAATATCTGAAAGGAATCAGGGAAGTTTAACACTTAACTCTATACCGGAAAAACGTCTTCGGTACACAGTTAATTGCTAAACCGCCCGAGTCCTTTGCTTTAACTGTTTTTCGCTTTAGCAGGGATAGCTTGCCTTTGCGGACAAACACCTCGGAGATCATAAAATGAAAACCGAGGTGATGAACACAAAGCAAAAACTTGTAATTACTTACGGATACCGCAACGCTCGATGATAGAACGGTAGCGCTCGATGTCGTTCTTCATAAGATAGTTCAAGAACTTTCTTCTCTTACCGATCATCTGCTGCATACCTCTGCGCGAGTGGTTGTCCTTGGGGTTCTTCTTCAAGTGCTCGGTGAGCTCGCTGATTCTCTTGGAGAGGATAGCGATCTGTACCTCGGGCGAGCCGGTGTCGCCTTCGTGTACTGCGAATTCCTTGATGATGTTCTGCTTGTTTTCCTTAGTGATCATTTTCTTTTTCACCTTTCTTAAAAAATATTTTTCGGGACAAACTCGGCAAACGGCCGGTGAAATCGTGCCTCAGGCCCGCGTACCCGCAAACCGTGTATGTCCTATCGAATGGGCAGGAAAATCCACATTCCCCATTAATATACCACAGCCGCGCCCGTTTGTAAACCCCTTTTTTAAATTTTTTGCGACTTATTTTCTAAATCTTGCGTATCCTAACCAAAATAACAATAGCATGATTGCTTTTTGCGGTTCGTATTCGGGGTGATATCGGATGATCGCTTCGGCGGAACGGGCTGAAAACGTTTTGTGTCAAATATACAATAACTCCGTGCTCGATGCAATAATATATATATTAAAGTAGAAAATTCGGTTTTTGCGTATTTTCCCTTGATTTTGGAAATAAAAAATGTTAATATATGCTTAACATATTAAAATCGGGTGTATTATGGTTATCGATATCTTAAAAAAACATCAAAAAACCTTGTTTGCCGTCTTTGCCGCAACGGTGCTTTCTGCATTGATGCTTGCCTTTGTGCTCGCCTTCCGTGCGGGGCTCTTGCCGTTTGTTGCCGACGGCGATGCTTTTGATACCATATACGCTATTGAAGAATCTGTTGAAGAAACAATAAACTAAACGGAGAGAAACTATGATCACAAAGAAAGAAACCGTTGCGATGCTTCTTGCCGGCGGACAGGGAAGCCGACTTCACCTGCTCACCGAGCGCATTGCCAAGCCCGCCGTTCCCTTTGGCGGAAAGTACAGAATTATTGATTTTCCTCTCTCAAACTGCATCAACTCGGGTATCGACACCGTCGGTGTTCTCACACAGTATCAGCCGCTTGCTCTTAATGAGTATATCGGCAACGGTCAACCGTGGGATCTCGACCGTACCTACGGCGGTGTAACCACACTTCCTCCGTATCAGGCGCAAAAGCGCGCCGATTGGTATAAGGGCACCGCTAACGCTATTTATCAGAATATTCAGTTTATCGACAAGTTCGATCCCGATTACGTCGTTATCCTTTCGGGCGACCATATTTACAAAATGGACTATGCCGAAATGATCGAGAATCATAAAAAGAACGGTGCCGATTGCACTATAGCGGTTTTCGATGTTCCTCTTTCCGAGGCGAGCCGCTTCGGTATTATGATCACCGATGATGAGATGCGCATAACCGAATTTATGGAAAAACCCAAGGAGCCAAAGAGCACAAAGGCCTCTATGGGTGTTTATGTGTTCAATAAAGATAAGCTCTTTTCTTACCTCGAGGCAGATGAGGCAGACGAAAACAGTGCAAAGGACTTCGGTAAAAATATTATTCCCGCTATGCTCAAGGCGGGCGAAAAGCTTTATGCCTTTGAGTTCTCGGGCTATTGGAAGGACGTCGGAACCATCGATTCGCTCTGGGAGGCAAACATGGATCTTCTCGGCGACCGTCCCGCGCTTCCTCTCAAGGACAGAGAGTGGCGCATACTTTCCCGTAACGATGCTATGCCGCCTCACTTTGTCGGTCATAGCGCGGTTATCAGCAACTCTGTTGTTACCGAGGGCTGTGAGATCTACGGTACGGTAATAAACTCGGTTCTTTCTGCGGGCGTTACTGTTGAAAAGGGCGCGACCGTGCGTGACAGCGTTATTCTCGGTAACGTAACAGTCAAGGCGGATGCCACCGTCGATTACTCGGTTATCGATTCCGATACGGTAGTCGGCAAGGGCGCGACCGTAGGTAAAGAAATGGTATTCTCAAAGGGCATTACACTTGTCGGCGGCGGACTTAATATCCCCGAAAACGTAAACGTACCCGACGGTGTAATCTGCGATAAAGCGATGCTTGCTCAGCTCGCATCGGAAAAGGGGGCTAAATAAATGAACGCAGTAGGTATTATTTTCTCGAGCATCAACGAAAAAAGCGTGCACGAGCTCACAAAGCAAAGAACCATGGCATCCGTCCCCTTCGGCTGCCGTTACAGATTGATCGACTTTGCACTTTCCAATATGGTCAATTCGGGCATCAGCCACGTCGGCATAGTTACCCACTACAACTATCAGTCTCTTATGGACCATATCGGTACCGGTAAGGATTGGGACCTTGCTCGCCGTCACGGAGGTATCAAGATCCTGCCTCCGTATATTACCGCATTTGCAAACGCAAGCAACTTTTTATACAGCACTCGTCTTGAGGCGCTTATAAGCATCCGTGAGTTTATTTCGGACTGCAAGGAGGATATCGTCGTTCTCTCCGACTGCGATACCGTTTGCAACCTCGATTTGAACGCGATGATCGATTATCATATCGAAACCGGTGCCGAGATCACCCTCGGTGTTAAGAGCAGCTACGTTTCTCAGGATAACGACCGTGCGATCACCGTCGTAAAGAGCGATGAGGACGGCAAGGTTCTTGATGTCAGCGATTATTCGGGACTCAAGAGCGGCTTTGAGGATGTGTACGTCAGATTGCTGGTTGTGGGCAGAAAGTATCTCGAGGATCTTATTTCGGATGCGATCGCTCACGGCTATACCAGCTTTACAAAGGATATTTTGGTCAGAAACTGCAAGTATCACGATATGCGCGCCTTCAAGCTCGACGGATATTTTGCAACCATTCGCTCGCTCAACGATTATTACCGTTGCAGTATGGACCTTCTCGATCCCGAGATCAGACATTCGCTGTTCGGTATGAGAAACCGTCCCGTATTCACAAAGGTACGTAACTCGGCTCCCGCATCGTATAATAACGGCGCGATAGTCCGTAATTCGCTTATTGCCGACGGATGTGTTATTCAGGGTACCGTTGAGAACTCGATCCTTTTCCGCGGCGTAAAGGTCGGCAAAAACACCCATATAAAGAACAGTATCATCATGCAGGATACTCTCACGGGTGAGAACGTTTATCTCAACTGCGTAATTACCGATAAAAACGTTGTTATCAGAGACGGCCGTGTTCTCTCCGGACACGAGACAATGCCGTTCTTCATCGAGAAGGGCTCGTACGTTTAATATCGCAAAGAAAAAACAAAAAAGGAAGTGCAGTAATTGAAAAAGATACTTTACATAGCCGGTGAAGCATTGCCTTTTGCATCGTCGGGCGGCTTGGGAGACGTTATCGGCTCATTGCCTCAGGCGCTTGCCGCCGAGAGCGGTGACGATATACGTGTCATTATGCCTCTTTATTCGAAAATAGAGGAAAAATATCGTAAAAAGTTTGAGTTTGTATGCGAGAGATATATAAATCTCTCGTGGAGAAGACAGTATTGCGGCGTTTATAAGTATGTCCGCAAGGGCGTGACTTTTTATTTCCTTGATAACGAGTTTTATTTCAAGCGCGATAAGCTGTACGGCGAGTTTGACGATGCCGAGAGATTTGCATTTTTCTGCCGTGCTTCGCTTGATATATTGTCGGATATCGGCTTTTTCCCCGATATACTTCACGCGCACGATTGGCATGCCGCGCTTTCCGTCATATATTTAAAGCAGTGCTACTCCAAGCTTGATGAGAGATACCGCGATATCAAGGCGGTGTTCACCATACATAATATTCAGTATCAGGGCATTTACGATTTTGCGATCCTCGGCGACGTTTTCGGACTTATGGAGTCGGACAGAGAGATCGTCGAGTACGGCAACTGTATAAATCTGTTAAAGGGCGCTGTCGTCTGTGCCGATAAAGTGACTACGGTCAGCCCGACCTATGCAAAGGAGATACTGTCTCCCAAATTTTCGCACGGGCTTGATAACGTGCTCAACCTGTTTTCGTTTAAGCTTTCGGGTATTTTAAACGGTATCGACAGGGATTATTACAATCCGTCAAAGGATAAGGAAATCCCTGCAAACTTCTCGTCGAGGAATTTGGACGGCAAGGCGGTCTGTAAAAAAGAGCTGCAAAAATCGTTGGGACTTCCCGAGAGGGAGGACGTTCCGCTTGTTGCCGTTATTTCGCGCCTTGTAAGCCATAAGGGACTTGATCTTGTTATGCTCGCGGGCGACGATGTGCTCAAGGATGACGTTCAACTTGTCGTTCTCGGTCAGGGCGATAAGAGCTACGAGGAATATTTCGAGAAGCTCTCTGCCAGATATCCCGATAAATGCCGTGCGCTTATTACCTACAACCGCGATCTTTCAAAGCGCATTTATGCTGCGGCGGATATCTTCCTTATGCCGTCAAAGAGCGAGCCCTGCGGTCTTGCACAGATGATAAGCTCACGCTACGGTGCGGTGCCCGTAATTCACGAGACCGGCGGTCTTTACGACAGTATCAAGGATATCGGATGCGAGCAGGGCGGAAACGGCTTTACCTTTGCCGCATACAGCGCGTATGAGATGCTTAATTCCATCAGACGCGCAGGTGCGTTTTATATCAGCGACAATGCGGGATACAAGGCGTTGCAGAAAAAGGTTATGCTTGTCGATTTCTCGTGGAAAAAGAGCGCGAGATCGTATATAGAACTTTATGAACAACTTTAATTTTCCGAAGGGACTTTTATAATGGCTACTAAGAACACACAAACCGATATCCGCGAGGCACTTAATCAAAAGCTTTCGCGTTATTTCGGTATCAATGAGGGCGATGCCGACATCAATCAGGTATATAATGCAACCGTTTTGTCGGTACGCGATGTTCTCGCAACGAGAAATAAGGAATTTGCCGATGCCGTTAACAAGACAGAGGCAAAGCAGGTATACTATATGTGTATGGAATTCCTTATCGGTCGCTCGCTTAAAATGAATCTCTGCAATCTCGGCTTGGAGGATTCCTACCGCAAGGTTTTAAAGAAGATGGGCTTTAATCTTGATGAGATCTATGAGCTCGAGTCCGATCCCGGATTGGGTAACGGCGGCTTGGGAAGGTTGGCATCCTGCTTTATGGATTCGCTTGCATCGCTCGACTATCCCGCAAGGGGCTATTGCCTGCTTTACGAATACGGCCTGTTCAAGCAGCGCCTTGTTGACGGCGAGCAGCTTGAGCTTCCTGATATCTGGCTTCCCGACGGTCAGAACTGGCTCATCCCCCGTCACGACAGAGCGGTTACCGTAAGATTCGGCGGTCAGGTGCGCGAGGAATGGCACGATGAGCACTGTGAGATCATTTACGAGAATTATGATGAGGTAGAGGCAGTCCCTTACGATATGCTCATTTCGGGTGGCGTGGGCAAGGCGGTCAATACGCTTCGTCTCTGGAAGGCAAGAGATATAAATAACTTCAATATGGAGGCGTTCTCTCAGGGACAGTATCTCAAGGCGGTTGAGGAAAATACCATTGCCGAGACCATTTCAAAGGTGCTTTATCCTGCCGATAATCACCACGAGGGTAAATTGCTCCGTCTCACTCAGCAGTATTTCCTCGTTTCTGCATCGTTGCAGAATATTGTTTGGCGTCATCTGTTCAGATTCAAATCGCTTGATAACCTTCCCGATAAGGTTGCTATCCATATCAACGATACTCACCCCGCACTCTGTATCCCCGAGCTTATGAGAATACTTATCGACGATCACCACGTTTCGTGGGATAAGGCATGGGATATCGTAAAGAGAACTATCTCGTATACAAACCATACCGTTCTCCCCGAGGCGCTTGAGTGCTGGAACGAGAATCTCTTTGCGCTTAAGCTGCCGAGAATCCACTCTATCATCAAGGAGATCAACCGCCGCTTCTGCGCAGATGCGTGGAATGCGTATATGGGCGACTGGGATAAAGTTGGCAGAATGTCGATACTTAATAAGGGTACCGTTAGAATGGCAAACCTTTCGGTAATCGGCTCGCATACCGTAAACGGTGTTTCCAAGCTTCACTCCGAAATACTTAAGGAAAGCGTTTTCGAGGATTATAACGATATGTATCCCGAGCGCTTTACCAACGTCACCAACGGTATTGCGCACAGAAAGTGGCTCTGTTACTCCAACCCCCGTCTCGCAAAGCTTCTTGACGAGACCATAGGCAAGGATTACAGAAAGGATGCATCCATCCTTTCCAACTTCAATAATTTCAGAGACGATGCCTCCGTGCTTAAGGAGCTTGATGTGATCAAGAGGGCAAACAAGGTCGATTTTGCCGATTATATCAAGCGCACAAAGGGTATCACGCTCGATCCCGATACCGTGTTTGACGTTCAGGCAAAGAGACTGCACGAGTATAAGCGCCAGCTTCTTAACGCTATTAATATCGTCACCATGTATCTCAAGCTCAAGGAAAACCCCGATGCCGACGTTACTCCCACTACGTTTATTTTCGCGGCAAAGGCGGCTCCCGGCTATTATACCGCAAAGGATATCATCCGCCTTATCTGTTATATCTCGGCAGATATCGAAAAGAATCCCAAGATCAGAGAAAAGCTCCGCGTTGTATTCCTCGAGAACTATAACGTCACTCTCGCCGAGCATCTTATGCCCGCCGCAGAGGTAAGCGAGCAGATCTCGCTTGCAGGTAAAGAGGCGAGCGGTACCGGTAACATGAAGTTTATGATCAACGGCGCGTTGACGATCGGTACGTTGGACGGCGCAAACGTTGAGATGACCGAGCAGGTCGGCAGAGATAATATTTATATCTTCGGCCATACCGCAAGCGAGGTCGAGGAGCTTTGGAGCAGAGGATACGCCTCCTCCTACTTCTATAACCGCAACCCCGAGCTCAAGGCGGCTGTTGACTATCTCCAGACGGGATTCAACGGCAGAAGCTTCTCGGATATTGCAAATTATCTGCTGTACTCCTTCGGCGTGTCCGATCCCTTTATGTGCCTCGCGGATTTCGATTATTATGCCGAGGCGCGTAAGAATATGTATAACGACTATAAGGATAGAGAAAAGTGGAATAAGATGGCGGTTACCAACATCGCCGGTGCTTCCTTCTTTGCGGCTGACCGTTCGATAAAGGAATATGCCGAGAATATCTGGAAGATGAAGCCCGTCCACGTTAAGTAATGAGTATAAAATACGAAATGTTGTCCGAATCCGCACCTTTGGGAAGCCATGCCTTTCCAAAGGGCGCGGAGGTGCTGATAAAGCTTACAATTTCAGATATGCCGATAGAAAACGCCTGGTTTTATATCGGCGATGATAAACAGGTCTTTTTCGGTCGCGAGGCGGATATACGACGTGAGGGCGGCGCCATTGCCGTTTCCTTCCGCCTTACTCCCGACCTTCTTCCGATAGAGGACGGACTTTGCTTTACCCATTTTGAGTTTATGTCCAACGGCACACGCTATTATACCGCATTCGATTTTGATAAGGTTTATCTCGATACAAGGTTTGTTAACGAGACACAGCTTCTTATCTATAACGAGCGGTATTCCTCGCCCGATTGGATATTCGGCGGCGCAATGTATCAGATATTTCCCGATAGATTTGCCCGCGGCGGTACCGTTACAAGACGTAACGATGCCGTTTATGATGAGGATTGGGAAAACGGTATACCCGAGTATCCGTCTGTCCGCGGCGATGCGTTCCCAAACAATAAGCATTTCGGCGGTACGCTTTACGGAGTGGCGGATAAATTGGATTATCTCGAATCGTTGGGTATCACCTGTATTTATTTAAATCCCATTTTCGAGGCGTATTCCAACCATAAATACGACACTGCCGATTTTATGTCGGTCGATAAAAGCTTTGGCGGCGATGATGCGCTTCAAAATCTTATCGACAAGGCGCATAAGAGGGGAATAAAGGTGATCCTCGACGGTGTGTTTAATCACGTCGGAAACGACAGCATTTATTTCGATGCCTACGGAAAATACGGCAACGGTGCTTGTCAATCAAAGGATTCGCCATATTATTCCTGGTTTAAATTCCATAGCTATCCCGATTCGTACGAGAGCTGGTGGGGGATAAAAAATCTGCCACGCACTGTGCGAAGCGAGGAGTATATGTCGTTTATTACCGATACCGTTATTCCAAAGTATATGAGTATGGGTATCGACGGCTGGCGGCTCGATGTTGCGGATGAGTTGGAGAGCCATTTTCTCGACCGTATCGTTGCTTCGATAAAAAGGCATAAGAACGATGCTATCGTTATCGGCGAGGTCTGGGAGGATGCATCCAATAAGATCGCATATGACGAGCGCAAGCGCTATTTCCGAGGGCTTCAGCTCGATTCGGTAACAAACTATCCTATTAGAAACGCTATTATCGATTTTGTAAAATACGGTAACGCCGAGTTTTTGGCGGATACGGTTAATGTTTTGTCGCGCAATTATCCGATGCATAAGCTTAATGCGGTGATGAATTTCCTCGGCTCGCACGATACCGAGCGTATTGCCACCGTGCTGGGCGGCGAGCCCGATATGGGCGAGGATAATTCGGTCCTTGCTGTCAAGCGTATGGACAGTGCGACACGCGAGAACACAAAACAGCTTCTTGCCGAGGCGTATAAGATACTTGCATTCCTTCCCGGAGTGCCGTGTATTTATTACGGCGATGAGATAGCGCTCGAGGGATATCACGATCCCTTTAACCGCCGAACTTTCCCCGAAAGCGGCTTTTCGGACGGCTATTCGGAAAATTTCAAAAAGGCCAATCAAATAAGAAAAGACGAGTCGGTTTTTAAAAACAGTATCGCCTATGCCGAGGTAGTGTCAGACGGTGTTATAAGGATAATCCGTAACGGTATAGGCAAACGGCTGGTGCTGGTTGCCAATATGTCCGACCGCGATTACTGCTATAATACCGAAAAATCCGTCGATATATATAATAATGTAGAAATCGACGGTCAACTCATACTCTCTCCGTATACGGTAAGGGTTTTAAAACAGGTGCTTTAATATGACAGAGCTTGCAAAAAAAATCGCAAACGATGCTTCGATCCTCGGAATAAATAAAGGCGATACGGTGCTCGTTCACTCGTCTCTCCGATCTCTCGGCGGCGCAGCTCCGCAGGAGGTCATCGATGGGCTTTTGAGCGCATTGGGTGATGAGGGAACCTTGGTTTTTCCTACGCTTAGCTATTTAAACTGCAATCCGTCCAAGCCGATATTTGATTATTACGAAACAAAATCAAACGTGGGCGCCCTGCCTGAGTATTTCAGAACCGAGGTAAAGGGCGTGCTGCGCAGTATGAGTCCCACACATTCCTGTGCGGCGGTCGGTAAAAATGCCGAGTATATCACCTCGGGACATATTCTGGATAAAACCCCCTGCGGCGAGAATTCGCCGTTCCGCCGTTTGATGCAGCTCGGCGGAAAGATATTGTTCCTCGGTTGTGGTATGCGGCCAAACACCTCTATGCACGCTGTCGAGGAATTAAGCGAGCCCGATTATCTTTACGGTGATGAGTTTATGTACGATTTCACCGATAAGGACGGCAAAAAATATCAAGCACCATGCCGTGCACACGGCTTTAAGGGCGTTGCCCAACGGTACGAACGGCTTGCCGATCTGCTAACGGGCGATGAATTGAGAATAGGCAATATACTCTCGGCAGAATGTCATCTTGTTTACACTCCGGCGATGTGGGAAAAAGCAGATAAAAAATACCGCGAGACACCGCACTATTTTATTGACCTGATCGAACAGAACTAATATGATAAGGAACAGAGAGTGATTCGATTGAAGAACCGCGAACTTTACCCGATTTTTAATACGATCATCAAGGATTTTAATTTAAAAGGCACACTTGTGTCTATTTCGTCACTCAGCAGCGGCAATATAAACGATACTTATCTTGCGGCAACACTTATGGACGATGCTATCAGACAGTATATCGTCCAGCGTATAAATCACAACGTTTTTCCCGAGCCGGATAAGGTTGCGAGCAACGTAAGCAAGGTCACCGACCATATAGAGAAAAAGCTGCGTGAGGCAAACGTTTTGGATATAAGAAGACGTGTTTTGCGTTATTACCGCAAAAATGACGGCAGCTTTTATCATCGTACCGAGGACGGTAACTATTGGCGCGTGCTTTCGTGTGTATATAATGCCGAAAGTATCGATTCCGCCGATATAAACTATCTTCGTTCAACAGGCCTTGCCTTCGGTGAGTTTCAGCGGCACCTGCTCGATTTTCCCGCAGACTCGCTTTATGAGACCATACCCGATTTCCATAATACAAAAAAACGCTATGCCGATCTTAAGCAGGCGGCGGATTACGATATCTGCAAACGGCTTGAAAATGTCCGCGAGGAATATGAGTATCTTATTTCGATGGAAAAAGAGGCATGCCTGCTCTGCGATCTTTACGAACAGGGCGAATTAAGCACCCGTGTTGTGCATAACGATACAAAGTGTAATAACGTAATGTTCGATTCCTATACCGGCGAGCATCTTGCCGTCATCGATCTTGATACCGTTATGCCCGGTCTTGTCGCGTATGATTTTGGCGATGCGGTCCGTTTTGCCGCTAACCCTGCGGGCGAGGATTGCGACGATCCCTCAAAGGTCTACCTTGATCTCGATTATTATTCGGCATTTGCCGAGGGCTTTGTAGAGGAAACAAAAACCTCGCTTACCAAGCGTGAGATCGAAACCCTCCCCGACGGAGTGCTTGCCATCACGCTTGAGCTTGCCTCGCGCTTCCTTGCCGATTATTTAAACGGTGACGTTTATTTCAAGTGCAAAAAGCCGAACCATAACCTGATAAGAACCCGCGCTCAGATAGCACTTGCAAAGGATATTTTCGGCAAAATGCCCGAACTGAGAAGCAGATTGCGGTCAATATCTGCCGATTAAAAAGATTTTGTCGTGCAAAATGCCGAAATTTAGCAAGAATTTTAAATTAAACTTGACAAATACAATGAATAGTGTATAATAAGTTAATGTACCACGAATATTTTATGGCTTTCGGTAATGACGGAGGAAGCAATTTGTTAAAAAATGTGTCCGAAAATGTTTTGGCCGAAACCGAAAAAGATCTTATCGCTTCTGCGAAAAACGGCGACAACGAGGCATTTGAGTGCCTTGCGAAGTCGTATAAACGTGTTGTTGATTTTTATATCCGCCATATAGACAGCAACCCCTCAAATTATGACGATCTGTTTCAGGAGGGACTGCTCGGGCTCTTAAAGGCGGTGCGCAGCTACGACGGCAGGTCGTCTGCATTTTCGACCTACGCATCGCTTTGTGTGAGGTCGAGTATCATCAGCGGCGTGCGTAAATATGCCAAACAGGTGTCAAAAACGGTTCCTCTCCCCGATAATATAGCCGAGGATGAGACCGCCCCCTCTGCCGAGGAGGTTCATTTGGACAGCGTTCGCGCACAGCTGCTTTACGACAAGGTCTGTGCTTCACTTTCTCCGTATGAAAAAACGGTGTTTGAGATGTATCTTTCCGATATCCCGTATGAGTCTATTTCATTCGTAACGGGAAAGAGCGTAAAAAGCACGTCAAATGCGGTATTCAGAATACGCAGCAAGCTAAAGGATATTATCGGCGCATCCGATGATTTGTATGATTAAAAAACCCTAACGGGAAAATAAAAAACACACCACAAGAGGAGAACCACCAATGTACGAAGACAAGACTTTAACCTGTAAGGACTGTGGCAACGAATTCGTTTTCACTGCCGGCGAACAGGAATTCTATGCTGAGCGCGGCTTCCAGAACGAGCCCCAGCGCTGCAAGGCATGCAGAGATGCAAGAAAGCAGGCAACCAGAGCTCCCAGAGAGATGTTTACTGCAGTTTGCGCTGAATGCGGCGGCGAGGCAAAGATTCCTTTCCAGCCCTCTGACGACAGACCTGTTTACTGCAGCGATTGCTTCGCAAAAAAGAGAAACGCGTAATTTTTCATAGCGTATATTCGCACTGATGTTACTATGCCTGTTACTTTTTGTAACAGGCATCTCTTTTTTATATTCTCTTGCTTAGCAAGAGTGGATATGTTATAATATAAAAAAATGATCGTGAGGTTATAGTGGTGAATATAAATGAAATACTTAAATACTGTGATCATACCTTGCTGCTGCAAACTGCAACCGAGTCCGAGATAATAGCACTTTGCGATGATGCGATCAAATATAATACCGCATCCGTGTGTATTCCGCCGTGCTATGTGGCGCTTGCAAAGCAATACCTCGGTGATCGGGTGCCGGTTTGTACCGTTATCGGATTCCCAAACGGAAATACCACCTCGTCGGTAAAGGCGTTTGAAACGCGTGAGGCGGTCGAAAACGGTGCCGATGAAATAGATATGGTAATAAATATCGGGTATTTAAAGGATAAACGGTATTCTCTTGTGCGCGATGATATAGTTGCCGTGCGTAACGAGTGCAAGGGAAAGATATTAAAGGTTATCATCGAGACCTGCCTTTTAACCGATGAAGAAAAGGCGCTTATGTGCGATATCTGCTCCGAGGCGGGCGCGGATTATATAAAGACCTCCACCGGATTTTCAAAATCCGGCGCAACCCGCGAGGATGTAAAGATTTTCGCGGATAACGTCAAAAACGGCTTAAAGATAAAGGCGGCAGGCGGCATCGCATCGATCGCGGATGCAGAGGATTTTATCGGTCTGGGCGCGGATAGACTGGGCACCAGCCGTATAGTAAAAATAGCAAAGGAAATGCAATGATGAACAAACAAGCTCTTTGCGAATCTGCAATAAAGGCATCCGATAATTCGTATTCACGTTATTCGGGCTTTTGTGTCGGCGCGGCTTTGCTTTGTAATGACGGAAGCATTTACAGCGGCTGTAATATCGAAAATTCTTCATTTACACCAACAGTCTGTGCCGAGCGTGTTGCGTTTTTTAAGGCAATAAGCGATGGCAAGCACGGCTTTTCGGCTATTGCCGTTGCGGGCGGCAAAAAGGGAAGTGTCGGTATTGATGAAACCACCCCCTGCGGAGTCTGCCTTCAGGTAATGAGCGAGTTCTGCGATCCCGATTTCAAGGTGCTTCTTGTAAAAGAGGGAGGATATACGGAATACAGTTTAAAAGACCTGTTGCCTAAATCATTTAAATTGGAGTGATATTTATGCGTATTCAGGATATAATCGATAAAAAACGGTACAATAAACCGCTTACCGATAATGAAATATATTTCTTTGTAAACGGATATGCAAAGGGCGAAATACCGGATTATCAGATATCACCGCTTTTAATGGCGATCTGCATCAACGGTATGAACGATAAAGAGACCTCGTGCCTTACTCGCGCCATGGCGGAATCGGGCAGTATCAATGACCTCGGCATGCTTCATAACACCGTCGATAAACATTCGACAGGCGGCGTCGGTGATAAGACCACGCTTATTGTGGCACCTATCGTCGCGGCGCTCGGCTGTACCGTCGCAAAGCTTTCGGGCAGAGCGCTCGGACATACCGGCGGCACGCTCGATAAGCTCGAGTCGATCCCCGGCTTTGATACAACCGTTTCGGGCGAGGAGTTTATAAACATATCAAAAAAATGCGGTATATGTGTTTCGGGTGCGGGAAAAAACATCGCTCCCGCCGATAAAGAGCTGTATGCCCTGCGTGACGTTACGTCTACGGTTCGCAGTATTCCGCTTATTGCCTCGAGCATTATGAGCAAAAAGCTCGCAGGCGGTGCCGAATCGATCGTTCTCGATGTAAAAACGGGCAGCGGCGCTTTTATGCAAACGCTCTCAGAGGCACGCGAGCTGGCAGAATGTATGGTGTCGATCGGCAAAAGCACGGGCAAAAGGATGTCTGCCGTGCTTACAAATATGTCGCATCCTTTGGGCTATTGTGTCGGCAACTCGGTTGAGGTTGCCGAGGCGGTTGCGTTTTTAAAATACGGTAAGGGCGAAAATGATCTTACCTCCGTATGTAAAGCTCTTGCGACCGAAATGGTGCGCCTTGCAAAATCGGTTTCAAGAGAAGAGGCGAGCTGTCTGGTCGAAACGGTTATCAATAGCGGCAAAGCATACGATAAATTTGTCGAGTGGATCGATCTGCAAAAGGGCGATGTGTCTGTGCTTGATGACCTAAAAAAATTCGCATCCGCCGGGTATATGTCTGAAATCAGGGCAGAAAAGGATGGATATCTCCATTGTATAAACGCCGCAGGTGTAGGAGAAGCCGCAATAGCTCTCGGTGTCGGCAGAAGCAAAAAGGACGATAAGATCGACCATACCGCAGGCATCGTCTTTAAAAAGACCGAAAACGATTTTGTTAAAAAGGGCGATGTGATAGCCGTAACCCAATCGTCAACGGTTGCGGATCATTCGTCTGTACATAGCGCGATCATGAAAAACCTCGTTCTGTCGGAAAAAGCAGATGCTGATTTTTCTGCCGTGTATGAGATAATCGAATAAAACGAAAAGAGAGGCGCCTGCTTGCCTCTCTTTTGTGTGTTTACGTTGTTGATACCAAATATACCTCGCAGGGAACTCTTCTGCGCTTTGCGTAGTTTATCGTAAACTCGGTTCCGCTCGATTCGCCGTCCCAAAACGCGATGACCAGATCAGCATTATCGACTATAAGCTTGTCGCGGATAAGCGGCGCGCTTCTGCCGTAGAGCTCGTAATCGGGGTATATTATCATTTTCTCAATGCCCATTTTATCTGCATATCTCTCGGCAAGCGTGTCTACACCGATAGCACCGCCCGATATGATAAGAGTTGTATCGGGAGGGATGCGCCTTGCTATATCGGCGTTGCTTATGCTTCGAGAACCAACTACGGCAACCTTCATTTTTTTCCTCTGAATATCGATTTTAGCTTTCTAATAACCTTTCGGATAAGCATAGTATTTACCCAAAAACGCGAATATAACTTGTGATACACCGAATCAACAGAACGAATTTTCCCGTTCCGCTCAAACTCGGTCACAACGGCGATAACCCTTTCGGGCTCCAGCTTCGGCTCGTTGTCGGTGTGATTGTCGCCTCGGCAGATATAGCCGTCTGTATCCGCTTTTACTATTCGGTGGAGAATAAATCCGTATCCGTCAAGACGGTAAAAGATAATATCATACTTTTTTAATTTTCTGTTCGGCTTGGTGATCCAAACCTTGTCAACACGGTCGTGCAAAAGCGGGAGCATACTCGTCCCGTGGATCGTAAACGAGGCAATTCCGCCGTTTTCGATCGTTTCGCTGATGATAGGGAATATGTCATCAAGAGAAATTTGCTTATTCAATTATCGAAAGCCCTTTCGTTTTTGCAATAAAAGCATTTACGTCCGATAACGCCTGTGTGTGTTCCACATCGTAAACCGAGCACAGCTCATCTGCAATCGCCTCGGCAGAAAGGCCGTTTTCGATGCATTTCCATATCAAAACCCCGCTTTCGTTAAGCGTTATCATCTTGTTAAACGAGAGCTCGCCTCCGATGTTCATAATAACCGCGCTTCCGGCGACCTCGCGCAGAACAAATCCCTCTTTTATCCTCATCAGCCAAATTCTCCGTGAATTGATGCTTTTATTATAAATGGCTGTGTAGCTTTTGTCAATCAAAATTCGGTTACATTATAAAAAACAGTAATATTGACTGTTGATTTTAATAGGAGGATTTGTTATAATCTGTAATATACTGTAAAAAGGGTGAATTGATTTGAAATATATAGTAATGCTCGGCGACGGTATGGCGGATGTGCCGATAGCCGCGCTCGGCAAAAAAACACCTCTCGAGGCGGCGTATAAGCCGACAATGGATATGCTCGCAAGCAAGGGCGTAAACGGTATCGTAAACACTATCCCCGAGGGTATGGTGCCCGAGAGCGATACCGCAAACCTTGCCGTTATGGGTTACGATCCGCGTATTTATTCAAAAGGCCGTTCGCCTCTCGAGGCGGCAAGCATCGGCATCGATATGCAGGACGATGAGACTGCCATCCGCGCCAATATCGTAGCGCTCGGCGGCGAGGGAGCGTACGAGGATCTCGTTATGCTCGATCATTCGTCTGACGAAATACCCACCGATGAGGCAAGGATACTTATCGAGGCGGTTGAGGAACGCTTCGGTAACGATATTATGAAATTTTATTGCGGTGTCAGCTACCGTCATTGTCTTATATGGAAGAATTGCCCCGAGTTTGATGATTTTTCCCGCCCGCACGATATCATAGGCAGACGTATCGGCGACTATCTTCCCAAATCGGAATCAAGCAAGCCGATGCGTGAGCTGATGAAAGCGTCTTACGAGTTTTTAAATAATCATCCCCTTAATATCGATCGCGCAAAAAGAGGTCTCAAAAAGGCAAATTCGCTCTGGCTCTGGAGCCCGGGTAAAAAACCGTTGCTTCCGTCGTTTTCCGAAAAGACGGGGTTAAAGGCATCTGTCGTCTGTGCAGTCGATCTCATAAAGGGCATCGGCTTTTGCGCGGGAATGAGCGTGCCCGAGGTAGAGGGCGCAACAGGCACCTTAAATACCAACTATGTCGGCAAGCGCGATGCCGCTATCAACGAGCTTAAGAACGGTGCCGATTTCGTTTATATTCACGTCGAGGCACCCGATGAATGCGGACATCAGGGCAACGCAAAGGAAAAGATCGAGTCGATAGAGAATATCGATAAATATATTCTCTCGGGCGTTTGCGAGTATCTTGAAAATTCGGGCGAGCCGTACCGTGTGCTTCTTTTGCCCGATCATCCCACCCCGATATGCGAGAGAACACATACCCGTGATTACGTTCCTTTTGTTATCTACGATTCCGAGAATATCGTAGATAGCGGTATAAACGTTTATTCCGAAAAGGCGGCAAGAAACAGCGGCATTGTGCTCGAAAAGGGCGAACAGCTTATCGAATTACTGCTTGGAGACAATAACCGATGAAATCACTTAAATCCGAGGGCTACGTCACCCCAAGGGACTATTCCTCTTATCTGAAATTTAATCTGTTAAAAGGCAAGTATTACCGTATAAAAGCGGCGTTGGTCTTGCTTTCGATATTCTTGGTGACCGCGTTTATGTTTTTGCTTGCAATAGCAAAGAGCGATAAACTGTATTTCGTTATCGGCGGCATTATATTGCTTTGCACGTTAATGTTCTTTTATACAGTGACGGTCAACGTCAAAAATATCTGCAACAAAAACGCAAAGGTCATCCGAGCAAAGCAAAAGACCGCGTTCGGAAAGAACGGCTTTGTTTTCGAGCTTTTGTTTCAAAACGAATCAGAGAACGAGTATAACGAGATCTTTTATGAAGAGCTGGATAATATCTATCTCGCACCAAAGGCGATATATATTTATATAGAAAAACGCTCTGTGATAGTTATCCCCAAGCGCAATCTTTCGGTAACACCCAACGAGGCATACGAGTTTTTAAAACGCTATTGCCCCGAAAAGCTGATCGTCTGTGTCTGACAGAACTGTATAAGAGAATCAACGTCGGTTGTGCTTTCGCCCCGTGCGATAATGCCCAATCGGCGTTTTTCTGCCGCAATAAGTATCTTTTTGCAGTAATTTATAAAATCTGTTGTGCGGCATCTTTCCTTGCCGAGATAAAGGTCCAAGTAGCTGTATTCGGCGCTTTTGCCGCTGTGTATCACCTGCATAACCGTGTACGGCTTGCCCGCTTCGGTAACAAAAATCTCTTTTGTTATTTCAAAACCGTTGTCCCAAAGTGCTTTTCTCAGCTCCTCCTGTGCCGACATCGGCTGAAGCACCAATAATGCGTTTTTTGCAATTTTGCTTCTTAAAACGATTTTCGCAATAAGCTCTCCGCCCATTCCGCAAATAGCGGCGGAGGTTACGGGACGGTCGTCAAAGCTGTCAAACCCGTCGGACAGTATAAATTCGATCGGCAGGGAAGAGCGGCTTGCGTTCTCCTTGCCCTTTAAAAGCGGCATCTCGTTTATGTCGGAGGCGATCGCTCTTTCGGCGATACCGCGCTTTATTATTTCAATAGCCAAAAAGGCGTGGTCGCTTCCCACGTCGGCAAAAAGTGTGTTGTGTTCTTTTTCCGAAATCAGCTTGGTTACTGCGTCAAGACGGCTTCCGAGTGTCATATATGTATCTCTCCGTTGTGTGCGGAAGCAAAAAAACTTCCGCACGTGATTTTTTGTTTTGTTACGGCATCAGCTTTTCTTCTGCTGCCTTAAATGCCCTCTTTGCCTTGCAGGCAAGCGTTTGGCTTTTGGTGCAGTATGCCGTCACGGTCAGCGCTGTGATAAGACCTGCCGCGGCACCGAGCGCGGTCATAGCAATGCAAACACAGGACTTGTTTTGCGCCATCATTTTGCTTAAATTCATCACGGATTTTCACCTCGATGATATTATGCGGCATAAGCGGCAAAGTTATACTATCATATAAAAGCTGTTTTTTCAACCGAATACTTTAAAATAACAATAATTTTAAGGAAAACTATTGACAAATCGGTACTCTGAAGATATAATGGACAGTGCGCTTTTAGGGTAATTATTTTTAATATGGGGTTATCCGATGCTTGATCTGAAAAAACTTCTTGATTCTTCTGTTGATAAAATCGATTTTTCGCTCGGTATCGAGGATTGCGGATTTGTCGATGAAGCGGTCAGGGGCAGTGCAACCGCATCGGGCGTTATAACCAACCATTCGGGCCTTATCCTTCTAAACGGCGAGATCAAGCCCTGCTTACAGGTTGCTTGTGCACGCTGCGGCAAGGAGTTCGGATATACCGAGCCCATAAAGCTCACCTGCAAGATAACGGATAAACTCGCCAACAGCGACGAGGATGAGTTTGTTATAATGCAGGATTTCGCAATCGATATCGATGACGTTGTCAGAAGCGCTTTGATACTCGAGCTGCCCACGCGCTATCTTTGTAAAGAGGATTGCAAGGGCTTATGCGAGAAATGCGGATGTGATCTTAACGAGCATAGCTGTAAATGCGATTTGACGGTGCGTGATTCGCGTTGGGATAAGCTGTTGGATTACTTCGGCGATGACGATGAATAAAAATAAAAATATATAACTATCTAAGGAGGATTCCATCGATGGCTGTACCTAAGAGAAAAGTATCCAAGGCAAGAAGAGATAAGAGACGTTCTTCTGTTTGGAAGCTCGACCTCCCCGGAATGACCAAGTGCCCCAAGTGCGGTGAGTACATTCTTTCTCACCGTGTTTGCAAGAGCTGCGGTAGCTACGGCGGAAAAGTAGTTCTTCAGGTTAAGGATAAAGAAGACTAAGCGAAATAGCGTGTTGCATTGAATTTCGGCAACACGCTTTTTTGTAATTTGAGAGTGGTGTTGATATGGTTAAAATATTGTCGGTCGAAAACGGCAGTCATGCCGAATCGGCAGGTCTTTTAAAAGGCGATGTTATCATGTCGGTCAACGGCAATTCCGTTAACGACGTCCTTGATTACCGTTTTTATATAATGGAAAAAAAGCTTGTTATCAAGGCACTGCGCGGAAACGATGAGCTTGAGTTTGTCATTAAAAAAGACGAATACGATGATATCGGACTTGATTTTTCGACCTACCTTATGGACGAGAAAAAGAGATGCAGGAATAACTGTATTTTCTGCTTTATCGACCAAAACCCCAAAGGCATGCGCGAGACCGTGTATTTCAAGGACGATGACGAGCGCCTGTCGTTTTTACAGGGCAACTATGTTACACTTACCAATTTAAAGGACAGCGATATCGAGCGCATTATCAAAATGCGTATTTCTCCGATAAACATTTCGGTCCATACAACCGATAAAGAGCTTCGCGTTAAAATGATGAATAACCGCTTCGCAGGGGATTGCCTTAAGTATATCGAAATGCTTGATGCACACGGTATAGCGATAAACGCTCAGCTTGTTCTGTGTAACGGCATAAACGACGGAAAATATCTCGAAAAATCGCTTACCGATCTGACAAAGCTTGACAATATCGAGAGTATTGCGCTCGTGCCCTGCGGTCTTACAAAGCACCGCGAGGGGTTGTATCCTCTCGTGAGATATGATAAAGAAAGCGCAAGCGCGGTAATCGATATTGCCAACCGGTTCGGCGATATATGTATGGAAAAAAAGGGTATGCGCCTTGTCTATCCGTCGGATGAGTTTTATCTGCTTGCCGAGCGCGATATGCCGAACGAGGATTATTACGAGGGATATCCTCAGATCGAGAACGGCGTAGGCATGATAAGAAGCGATTACGAAGAATTTGCCGAATCTCTTTACAATCAGCCCGAGATCGAGTATAATAAAAGGGTATCGGTGGCAACCGGCTGTGCCGCAGGCGATTTTATCAGATCGCTCGCACAGCTTGTTACCGAAAAATATAAAAATATCGAAATAGCGGTTTATCCCATCCGTAACGACTTTTTCGGCGACAGCGTTACCGTCAGCGGTCTTGTCACGGGCGGCGATATTATCGCGCAGTTATCGGGAAAAGAGCTCGGCGATGAGCTTCTTATTCCTGAGAATATGCTTCGCGCCGAGGGCGATCTGTTTTTGGATAACGTCTCGGTCGAGGACGTCGAAAAAGCATTGAATGTCAAGGTGACCGTGGTCGAAAAGGGCGGTTACGCATTGTGCGATGCTTTCTTTAGAAAGGACTGATCTTAGTGTCTAAATGTACGGTAGCTGTTGTCGGCAGACCAAACGTCGGCAAAAGCACCTTCTTTAACAAAATAGCGGGCGAGCGCATCTCTATCGTCGAGGACACCCCCGGCGTTACCCGTGACAGGATCTACTGCGATGTAGAGTGGAACGGCAGACAGATGCTCTTTATCGATACGGGCGGTATCGAGCCCACTACCGAAAACACTCTTTTGCGCCAGATGCGCGATCAGGCGATGATTGCTATCGGCAGTGCCGACGTTATAGTTTTTATGACCGAGCTTTCGGTCGGCGTCACCGCGGCGGACAGAGAGATCGCATCTATGCTTAAAAAGAGCCGCAAGCCGATAGTTGTCGCTGTAAATAAGGTCGATACCATAGGAGATGTACCTGCCGGCTTTTACGAGTTTTATGAGCTCGGCTTTGAGGATGTTATTCCGGTCTCCTCGGTGCACGGCACTGGTACGGGCGACGTTCTGGATACAGTCGTTTCCTATCTTCCCGATAATGACGAGTCGGGCGATAACGAGGGCTCGGTCCGTGTTGCCGTAATAGGCAAGCCCAACGCGGGCAAAAGCTCTATTATCAATCGTATCACGGGAGAGGAGAGGGCAATAGTTTCGGATATTGCCGGCACCACCCGCGATGCGATCGACAGCTATGTTGAGAATAAATACGGTAAATATATATTTGTTGATACCGCGGGCATCAGAAGAAGCGCAAAGGTTGAGGACAGGATCGAAAAATATTCGGTCATCCGCGCAAACGCCGCTGTCGAAAAGGCAGACGTTTGCCTTGTTATGATCGATGCGAACGAGGGTGTCACCGCTCAGGACGAGCGTATTGCGGGGCTTGCACACAATGCGGGCAAGGCAAGTATTATCGTTATAAATAAGTGGGACTCGCTTGAAAAGGATAATTCCTCGGTAAATAACTTCAAAAAAGAGGTTTATACCGCACTCGGCTATATGCGCTACGCGCCCACCGCATTCGTTTCGGCAAAAACAGGTCAAAGGGTAGAAAAGCTTTATCCGTTGATCAACGAAATATATGCAAACTCCAACCGCCGTATCACAACGGGCTTGTTAAACGATTTCCTGTCGGATATTACCGCGCGCGTTCAGCCGCCGTCGGATAAGGGCAGACGGTTAAAGATCTATTATATGACACAAACCGGCGTTACACCGCCTACCTTTGTGCTTTTCTGTAACGATGCCGAGCTGTTCCATTTTTCGTATCAGAGATATATCGAGAATTGCTTGCGCGAGGCGTTTGACTTTTCGGGTACACCTATACGGCTTGTCATCAAGCAAAAGGGCGAAAATCCAAAAGGAGTTATGTGATGGTTTATTTGTATAAGTATATCCCCGGGATGTTCGGATTAATGTCTGATTGGGCAGAAGGTATAGAGAATACGGCTCTCAGCAATACCGTGCTCATAACCGCCGTTGTGCTTTGTGCGGTTATCGCATATCTTCTCGGCTCGCTCAACTCGGCTATTATTATTTCACGCTATAAGTTCAAGCAGGATATCCGTTCCTTTGGCAGCGGTAACGCGGGACTCACCAATATGCACCGCGTATACGGTAAGGACGGCGCGATATATACACTGCTCGGCGATGTCGGAAAGCAGGTTCTGTCGGTGCTCGTAGGCGTTCTGCTTTTAGGTCAGCACGGCGCGTATCTCGCGGGCGCATTCTGTATGATCGGGCATATTTTCCCCGTGTATTACAAGTTCAAGGGCGGTAAGGGCGTTCTCACCGCCGCAACTATGATATTGCTTATCGATCCGATGATATTTGCGGTGCTTTTCATCATATTTGCACTCGTGCTGCTTATCACCCGCTACGTTTCGCTTTCGTCGATAATCGCGGCACTCACGTATCCCGCATCTATTCAGGTCGCTTCTATGGCGAGAACCGGACACGGTCCTCAGCTGTTCGAGCTGTTCTTTGCGCTTTTCGTCGGTGCGTTGGTAATATATATGCACCGTACCAACATCTACCGCCTGTTCAATAATCAGGAATCCAAGTTTTCCTTTAAAAAGAAGCCCGAAACCAAAAAGGTTCTCGATTTGGAGGATAAGGAAAACGACGAACAAAACACCCAAAAATAAGCAATCAAATTCACAGAAAGGGACGAGGTGATGTAAATGCCGCTTGCGGATAAGGTTAGACCTGTCGGCTTTGATGAGGTCGCGGGACAAAAGCACCTTCTCTCAAAAAACGCGCCTTTTCGCCGTATAATCGAAAGCGGACATCTGCCCTCGCTCGTCTTTCACGGACCTCCCGGTACCGGCAAAACAACCGTTGCCGAGATAGTTGCAAAAACAGCGGGCAAGGAGTTTTACCGTATCAATGCCACGGTTGCATCGCTTTCGGACATAAAGGATATCCTGTCGCTTTCGCATACCATTACCGCGACAGATGGTATTATCCTCTATATCGATGAGATCCAGTATTTCAACAAAAAACAACAGCAGTCGCTTCTCGAGTATGTCGAGGACGGCAGAGTAACGCTTATCTCCTCCACTACCGAAAACCCCTTTTTCTCGCTCTATCCCGCGCTTCTTTCGCGCTCAAGCGTGTTTGAGTTCAAGCCGGTAGATCCCGAGGATATGGTTCCTGCACTGAGACGTGCGTTCGATATCTGCAATAAAAACGAGGGGCTTGATAAAAAATGCTCGGATGACGTGCTTTTAACTATCGCAAACGGCTGCGGCGGCGACGTAAGAAAGGGAATAGGCGCACTCGAAAACGTTTATTTCTCATCGGACGATACTCTTTCCGTCGAGCTCGCAAGGCAGCTGGCTCAACGCTCGGGTATCCGCTTCGACCGTGACGGTAACGAGCATTACGATCTGCTCAGCGCTTTCCAAAAATCGATTCGCGGCTCAGATCCCGATGCGGCGGTATTTTACCTTGCACGTATTTTAGAGGGGGGCGACCTCATCTCCGCCTGCCGCCGATTGATGATAATCGCCTGCGAGGATATCGGGCTTGCATATCCTGCCTGTATCCCGATAGTAAAATCGTGTGTGGATATTGCAATCTCGGTCGGTCTGCCCGAGGCGGCTTTGCCGCTTGCAGATGCCGTTGTGCTGCTTGCCACCGCACCGAAATCCAATTCGGCGCACGATGCCTATTTTGCCGCTGTGGATGCAATTAATAAAGGCAGGGGAAGGGATATCCCGCCGTATCTGCGCGATACCCACCGCCCCGATGCCGACACCGGCTATAAATATCCCCACACCTATCCCAACCACTACGTTAAGCAAAGATATCTCCCGCCCGATATAAAAGAGGGCGAGCTTTATCGCTTCGGTGATAATAAGACCGAGCGCGCCGCTTACGAGTATTACAAATTCCTTCGCGGTATAAAGGACGATAAATGATAAAAAGACGAGTAAACCTCGTCTTTTAAAAAACCTCTTGACGATCACGTGATTATATGATATAATCGCGGTATAGTAAATTTTGGGAGGCGGAAATGGAAAAGTACTATCCCTGTATAAGAAAAGCACTTCTCTCTGCGATTGCATTTTGGGGATATTTCTGCACGCTGTATTTTATCGCGGCGTTTGTGCGTGTATGCTTTCAATCGGCGGAGACCGATATTTTCGGCTATCCTTATATTTGTCTTATAATTTCCGATGCGGTCGGTATGCTCATATCGCTTTTTATATTTTACGATTATTATCTCTGCGATTATTTAAAAGAAGCCGAGTTTGTCGAACGCATTTCGGAATCGGGCAGATTTTCTTATAAGGAAGAATTTAAATATCTCATAAAAGATCCCGAGTTTTTGACAGGACAGGCGGTAATTGCATTTTTTGCGATAGTCGTCCCGAACGTTTACGCGATACCTGTAATAGTGTGTTCTCTGCTTGCAGAGCTTTGGGCGCATAAAAATTGGTTCAAGGCAAGAGGGGCGTTCGGCAAAAAGAAAAAGAAGAAAGGCGCGTACGCCTTCCGTCTTTTGTTGCATATCGGTATTTGGATTTTCAATTTTTTCGGATTAACGCTTATTGTCGGCATAATGAAAATGAGCTTTACTCCGATAGTTACGGTTATAAAGAATTATATTGCAATAATTATTTCCGCGCTTGCTGTTCTGGCGATATCTGTGTACATACTCCGCCGCCTCCGCGCGATAAAGGTGCAGTATAAAACCATACGCAGATTAAAGAATCTCGCAAAAGAAAACCGAATGAAGCTAAAGCTTCCGAAGCATCCCTATATATCGCTTCTCCGTCAGATACCCGAGCCGTTTTCTCTCGAGCACCGTCATTTTTCGGTTAACGGTGTCATTATTCCTACGGTATTGCGAAAAACGCCCTTGTCGTTCTTGGGCAACGGTCTTGTTCAACGTACACATACCTATTATTTCTTTAAGATAGAGCTTTTTTCGCGCAATAGGTTTATGACCTATGCGTTTCCGGAATCAAAACGTAACGAAAAGAAGATAATTCTTCTTTCTCCCATCCCGCGTGAGTTTTTTCTTGCCGATGCAAACTACGGTACCGAGTACCGAGAACTTATGATCGATAATCCTCACGGGATGAAAAACGGCCGTGTTCCGCATACGTATTTGTCGGTTGTTAACAGCGAGCACGCCGACGGAGATAACGGCTCCGAGATCGACGGCGCACTCATATACAGCGGAACTGCCTTTTGCAATTATATCCGACGTATGTGCGACGGCGGACAATGATTTATTATATTGGGGGTATTTATGGAAAAGAAAAAGAAGAACAAATACGAGCGATATTTCGGAAGAAATATCGCAAGAATGGTATATTTGGTTTCTTGCGGACTGTTGTTGTATGGCGGTTTTAATATCGTTGTCGGCAATTCATATTGGGGCGCCGTCTATTGCATGATAGGAATACTTCCGTTCTTCCTTGTTTGGCATGTACAGGTGTCGGATAAGCATATCGATGAGTTGGTCGAAGCATCCGCCGGCTCGTATTTAGATAAGCATATAAAAGGTAAAACCGTTAACAAACGCGAATTGAACCCTGCTGAATTTGCGATCTTCAGCGGTTATATACGCGATAGCGACGATGTTCGTTTTAAATCCTGCCGTGACGGAAAAATGAGAACCAGCAAATATTATGTGACTGCAATAAAGGTTACTAAGCAAGAATGTGCCGTTTCGATGTCCACCTACGATTTGATAAAAGGAACTAACTGTGTAAAGGAACCGATAGTTGTCAAATCTGATGAAAAAGTCGGCTTTACGGCAAAAGAAATTGAGTTCCCGAAAGGAAACTATGAGTGTACGCTTACTTACTGCCAAAATGCAGAACAAAAAGAAATGAAGTTCTATTTGCCCACAGGAGATTATTTGGTTAGACAATTAATAGATGTGATGAACGAATATTAAAAAATTACACCGCTGAGCATACAGCTCGGCGGTGTGTTTTTCATACTGTTAATTCCTCCTTTAACCGCGCAAGCGCCTTTGATTCGCGTCGGGATACGGTCACCTGAGTCATGCCCAGTGCACGTCCGGTTTCGGATTGCGTAAGATTTTTGAAATATCTAAGATATATTATCTCGCGCTCGTTTGTCTCCAGCTTTGAAATCGCCTGCTTCAAGGCGATTTTTTCGTTTATTTCGGGAGTGAAATCAATCCCCAGCAGATCCTCAAGCTTCAGCTCGTCGTTTACGGTATCGTGTATCGATACTATCGGAGCACAGGCGGATAACGCCTCTATAACCGTTTCTTTAGATATTCCGCTCTTTTCGGATAGCTCCGATACCGTCGGCTCGCGATGGTTTTCGTTGATAAACTTTTCTCGCTGTGCCATTAACAATGCTCCGGTACGCTTCAGCTCCCGCCCGATCTTGATTTCGCCGTCATCACGTAAAAAACGCTTTATCTCGCCTATTATCAACGGCACCGCATAGGTCGAAAAAGCGGTATTGCGCGAGATGTCAAAATTACGTATCGCCTTTATCATGCCAATGTGTCCCAATTGGCAAAGGTCCTCGTAATCAACCCCGCGCCCCAAAAATTTCCCTGCGATCGACCGCACCAATCCCGTGTTTTCCGATACGAGCTTCGATAGCGCCTCCTCGTCGCCGTTTTTTGCGAGAAGTATCAATCGGCTTCTGTCCTCGTTCAAGTCAGCCCAACCTCTTTTCGAGCGTTACCGTAGTGCCCTTGCCGATGCCCGAGCGTACCCGTATCCCGTCGGTAAAGGATTCCATGATTGTAAAACCCATTCCGCTTCGTTCGCCGTCGGTGTCGGTGGTGAACAGCGGCTGCATCGCGGTGTTAACGTCCTCTATCCCTCTGCCCTTATCTTTTATTTTTATTATCAGCTTTTTGCTTTCTGTAAGACGGCAGGTTATGTAGATAATGCATCTTTGCTTGTCCTCAAAATCGGCATAAGCGTGCACAATCGCGTTTGTAACCGCCTCGCTCACCGCGGTTTTTATGTCCGCTATCGCGGCTATACTCGGATCCGCCTGTGCGGCAAAGGCGGCTACCGCAGTCCGCGCAAAGCTTTCGTTGGCGCTCCTTGCGCAAAATTCGGTCTTCATGGAATTTATTACCTTGTCAACCATTTTTAATTCCTCTTTCTATTTTCAGTATTTTGTCCATTCCCGCTATTTCAAGAATACGGTATGCCGCCTTCGATGGATTTTGTATCAAAAGCGAGCACCCTGCGGCTTGGCATTTTCGCATCCGCCCCATAACCAGCCCGAGTCCCGAGGAATCGCAAAAGCTTACTCCCGAAAGGTCCAATGCAAACGATATCGGCTGTGTGCTTTCAATAATGTTATCAAGCGCTTCTCTCGCGGATTTTGCGTTGTGGTGGTCTATCTCACCTCTGATAAAAGCAATAGTTGTATCTCCTCGCTTTTCGCAGCTTATTTCCATATCGGTTTTTCCTTTCCTTTTTTATCAAAATTGTAACAGAACCTGTATGTCTGATTCTGTCAAACCCTGCGAATAAACGAGATTTATTGAAAATCAACAAAAGTGCTTATTTAATAAAAAAGTGATTGACATATTATGAAAAAAGTAGTATTATATAGTTTAGGTAAATGAAAATTTGCTAAAAAACAAAAAGAGGTGTACTTATGTTCAAGAAATTTGCATGCCTTCTTTTGGTAATGCTTTTCGTTGCATCTTCCTTGCTCCTCGTTGGCTGTAAGGACGACGGCGATGAATCGAGCGCAACCTCCGGTACCGGTCTCGACGGTAAGGGCTTCCTTAACGAAGAGAAGAACTGGGGCGGCGAAACCGTTACCATCGTTACTCAAAAGAAGGACATCACAAAGTTCTCTCACTGCCAGATCGATGCTGAAGAGATCGAAGGCGAACCCGTAAACGATGCTTTCTTCGAAAGAAACTCGTACATCAATGAAACCTACGGTATCGACATCGTAGCGGTTTATCCCGAACCCGATGAAAACACCGTAACCATGCTTCGTGACGACATTAACTCCAACCTTAATGACTACGATGCAATCGTATGCCCCATCTTCGAGCTTGCTCCCTTGGGTATCGAGGGTCTTCTCGTAGACTTCAACGCTATTGATAACGGCTACATCCACATCAACGAAGAGTGGTGGGATCAGCGCCTTATCAGCGACCTCAACATTAACGACCACGTATACTTCCTCTCCGGCGATGCTATCGTTGACGATGATGAAGCTACTTGGGCAATGTACTTCAACAAGGATCTCATCCAGTCTCACGGTCTTGAGGATCCCTTCACCGTAGTTAAAGAAGGCAACTGGACTCTCGACAAAATGTACGAGATGCTTCAGAACGTATCCCTCACCAACGGCGCTGTTAAGTCCTATGAGCCCGATGACGGCGACCAGTGGGGTATGGTAATGCAGTCCTACGACTATTACATCTTCATGCAGTCCTGCGGACAGACTCTCGTTGATAACACCGGCGATAAGCCCGTTATGCGTATCGACGATCAGAGAAACATTCAGGTTTACCAGAAGCTCGCTGACATCGTTCTCGACGGTCAGAATATCGGCGTAGCCGACTTCTTCGGTGCT
Source organism: Eubacteriales bacterium (assembly GCA_045531135.1). Lineage (GTDB taxonomy): Bacteria > Bacillota > Clostridia > Oscillospirales > CAG-382 > Coliplasma. Next base: position 87,979 of record JAZSDL010000018.1, read on the forward strand.
TGGGACTCCGGCGTATACGGCAAGGAAGGCAAGATCTTCCAGAACGGTAACGCGCTCTTTATGCCCGGCTCCATCTCCACCGCAGGCGGTCAGGGCCTCCGTGAAGCAGAGATTCACTACGGTATCCTTCCCATGCCTAAGGCAGACGAACTTCAGGAAGACTACACCACCGGTGTAAACGTTTACAGATACTGCGTATTCGGTATTCCCGTTACCAACAAAGCAAAGCTTGATGTTACCTGCTACGCTCTCGAGGCAATGGCATACTACGGAAAGCTCCGCGTAACTCCCGAGTACTATGACAGAACCCTTACCTACAAGAGATTTACCGATGACGACTCGACCGAAATGCTCGAGCTCATCTTCAGAAACAGAACCTACGATATGGGTTCGGTATTCAACTTTAACTCCGGTAAGGAATCCGAGGGTATGCTTTACTTCTACGCTTCGCTTCTCGGCGCAAGAACCAACAACCTTATGTCCACCTACGAAGCTAAGCAGTCCACCTTCCAGGCAGGTATCGATGATCTTATCGAGCTCTGCTACAACGACTAATATTTAGTTAATTAAAAGAGCGTTGCATCAAGCAACGCTCTTTTTCTGTGTGTATCAGGCAAAAAAGATATGCCATATTATCTACGGCATATCTTTTTTGTTTTTAGTTATTTACAAGCTCTCCGATGTTCCATTCGGCAACGATATATATAACGTAATCGGGTTTTTCCTTTTGTATAAGATCCTTTTGCCATGCATAGTTCCACATACCTATGTAATGCGTTGTGTCCATTCGCTCGGCAAGTATATCGTAAATACCGGCACAGTAGGAATCTCTGTATACCACACATGAGGGGAGCTCGCTGCGCTCTGTCTTGAATATCTTTTCCTCGGTGGTCAGATCGTTATATATCAATTGCATACCTCTGTAACGCGGAACAGAGGTTATGTTGCCTACGTCTTCAAAATCAAATTCGCGGTAGTAGGCGTATTCCTGCACCTTTTTCTGCTCTATACCGAGATATAAGCAGGCATCTGCGCTGATGTAATAATCCGCAGTCCATTTAAACTCGTCAACGCTTCTCGGCTCTGCCTCGGGGAATTTCTGCGAAATATGCTCAAACAGCTCCTTGTATGCGATATATGCGCCGTAATCTGCCCAATGGCTGTCAAGCTTGTAATACAACGGCATTTCGTCATCCTTGTGGAGCACAAACTCGTTTCTCAGGTCGATCACCGTTGCCCCTGCAAGCTTTAGTGCCTTAGCAACCTGATCGTACCTCGTTTCACCCGTACCCTTTGTCAGATTATCGGGTGCCAGCTCGGGATATGTGGTAAGCGGCGAGGGCGCAATAACGTAGATTATCTCGGCATCCTCGTTGTATTCACGCACCTGCTCCACACGGCTCTTAACACGGTCTGTAAGCTTGTTAAGCGTGCCTGCGCTGTAGGTGTTGCCGCCGACAAAATCATCCACCATCGTTCCGAGGAAGAACTGAAACGCCTCGTTGCTTCCAAACGCATAGGTCCAATTGCTCGGGGGAGTGCTCGGCTTTGCGAAGAATGTTTTTGCTTCACCGATCTGAGCTCCGTCTACCGTCTGTGTAAAGGTCACTCGGTGTGAAGAACCGCTTTTTGTAAACGACATTTCAAACCAGCCCATATAGGAATCAACCGTCAGCGATTCGTCTCCGATAGTCGCCGTTACCTTTGCGCCGAGCGCACAGGTGCCTATCATAACAAATGTCGGCTTTTGTGTGTATCTCGTAAACAAAAGCTTCACACTGCCGTCGTTTTCTGTCGGCTCGTCGGGCTCGGACGATGCTTCGCTGCTTGTGATCTCGCTGCTTGTGGCTTCACTGCTTTCGGGAGCAGCCGATGACGATTCACTCTGCGCGGGCTCATCCTCGTCTTTTGCTTGTGACGGAACCGAAAAGGATACGTCTTTGTTATCCTCGTCGGCACACGCGGCAAAAATACATACCGATAGCAGAGAAAGGGTTAACAGTATCAAAACCAAACGTTTCATACGCACCTCTGCAAGAAAAAATTATTTTGTGTATTATATCACATCAAATTAAATTTTTCAACCGTTTTGACAAACACCGATTAATATGGTATAATATATCAAATTCTGATCGGAGACAGTTATGTGTAAAATAAAGATAGCCGTTCTCGATGCGGCAACGTTAGGCAGCGATATCGATCTTTCGCTTTTCGATTCACTCGGCAACGTTTCGGTTTATCCGACAACTAACCCCAAGGATATTGTGTCCCGTATCGAAAACACAGAGATAGTGATAATAAATAAGGTTAAATTAACCGTAGACGTTCTTTCCGGCGCAAAGGATCTCAAGCTCATTTGCGTTGCCGCCACGGGCTACGATAATATCGATATTGCCTATTGCAAGGACCACGGTATTGCCGTCTGTAACGTTGCGGGCTACTCCGCAAATTCGGTTTCACAGCTTACGTTGGCTATGGTGCTTTCGGCATCCGTAAATCTAAACGATTTTTCAAATTCGGTTTCAAACGGCAGCTATTCAAAGGGTAGTGTACAAAATATTCTTACCCCTGTCTATCACGAGCTTTTCGGCAAAACATGGGGCATTATCGGCTACGGCGGGATAGGCAAAAAGGTCGGCTCGGTGGCAAAAGCACTCGGCTGTAATGTGGTTGTAAATAAACAAACCCCGATTCCCGATGAGCTCTGTCTCCCTCTTGATGAGCTTCTTCGCGTGTCGGATATTATCACCGTACACGTTCCGCTCACAGATAAAACACGCGCCATGATAGGCGAAAAGGAGATCGCTCTTATGAAAGACGGCGTGATGCTTGTCAACGTTGCGCGCGGCGCTGTGTTTGATGAGGAGGCGGTTGCCAAAGCGGTCGAGAACAAAAAGATCGGCTTTCTCGGATGTGATGTATATTCAACCGAGCCAATGCCCGAAAGCCACCCCTTTTATCGCATAAAGGATCATAAAAACGTCTGCCTTACACCGCATATGGCTTGGGGCGCATACGAATCACGTGTGCGCTGTATGCAGGAGATATACCAAAATATCGTGTCGTTTGTCAACGGTGACAAACGCAACCGTATCGTATAACGTAAATGAAAAGCTTTTTTATAAATATTAGAAACGATTTTAAAAATTTCAATAAATGTAATACAGATGCCGAAAAGGTGTTCTCCGCATACCTGTTTTCCTGCTATAACGGCACGTTTGTGTTAAAAACGCGCTTCCGTTCGTCGTTCTCGTTTGGTTTTATCGCGCTGTCAAAACGCCAACAAAATCAAAATACACTCAGACACGAGTACGGACATAAATTACAGCTTAAAAAAATGGGCGTTTTCAAGTATATAAGCAACGTGGCGATACCGTCGGTTAAAACCTATCGGCTCGATAGAAAAGGGAAGCTGCTGTTTGATTATTACGGCGCCCCTTGGGAGTCCGAGGCAGATGCTCTCGGCGAAGTAAAACGAACTTCGCGAAATACGCCATGGCCGCTTCCCGAAAATGTCACACACCGTCAAATGCTCAAGCTGATGAAAAAGAGAAAATGACATAAAACAAACCGATTTTCGCGGTATATAAATAAAGTCGAAAAAATTTCAAAAAAGGGTTGACAAAGGTGATGCTGTGTGATATACTACACTTCGCTGGCGTGAGCGAGATGCTGGTGTAGCTCAATGGCAGGGCAACTGATTTGTAATCAGTAGGTTGGGGGTTCGACTCCCTTCACCAGCTCCAAAACCTACTGCAAATAAGTTAATATTTATGGGGGAATTCCCGAGCGGCCAAAGGGGGCAGACTGTAAATCTGTTGTCACTGACTTCGGTGGTTCGAATCCACCTTCCCCCACCAAAGTCAAATTATCCGAACCTTGTCATCAATAACGATGCGTTCGGATTTTTTGTTTATTTGAATTGTATTTGAATAATATTAAATCATTGAAAGAATAACACCGTCGAGATTTTTTTCGACGGTGTTTTGCCATGTCCAATATTCTATTATAGATTGATTGACATAGAGCGTATTTTGATATAAAATGTATTTGTTATTTTGATGTTAGGAATGTTTGATTATGGGCAAACGAATAGAAACTGCAATATTCACAAATATGTGTATGATATATGATGAGAACGGAAATGTTTTGGTGCAAGATAGAGTTGGTTCAAATTGGGCAGGAATAACTTTTCCGGGTGGTCATGTCGAAAGAGGAGAATCATTTACCGACGCTGCAATCAGAGAAGTTTACGAGGAAACAGGACTAACGGTATCGAAATTGCAATTGTGTGGTATCCAAGATTTTTTTCTTGATGATGGAACACGATATTGTGTTTATTTTTATAAGACAAATTGCTTTAGCGGTGATTTGCGCTCGTCTGTCGAAGGCGATGTTTTTTGGACATCACTTTCTACATTGCACGAACTCAAATTGTCTAATGGCATGGACTCCATATTGAAACTATATGGCGATAATACTATCTCGGAGCAGTTTTTCTACAAAGAAAACGGTAAGTATGTTGAAGAGTTGAAATAACTATCTTGTGGAGAAAAAATGAACTTATTAATTACTCAAACAAACGATTTATTAAATGATCAAGGGTTTGAATATGCATTTTGCGGTGGATTTGCAGTTGACTTGTTTTTGGGGTACGAATCTCGTCCACACGGCGATATAGATATACTCGCATATTGGAAGGACCGAAATAAAATAATCGAGTATATGTGGACACAAGGTTATTGTGTTTACGAAATGCTTGGAGAAGGAAAAGCTCACCACATTACAGACATTAATAATCAATTTATTAAAAAGCGAAATATTTTCTGTATAAAAGAAGATTGCGACTTCGTTAGATTAACAGAAACAACGGAACAAGATGTTTATATTGTTGAGATAATACCTGCAATTCAAAGCACATTGAATTTTATTGAGTTTTTGTTCAACGATAGAACAGACGAACACTTTTTGTATGCAAGGAATCACTATATAAAACGAGCTTTGAATAAGTCGATATTGTATGTGGAACACATACCGTATTTATCACCTGAAATATGTTTGTTATATAAATCTACTGATACCGAACGTAAAGGGTATCAGCAGGATTATGATTTGTCAATTCAAAAGATGAACACCGAACAAAAGCAATGGTTAAAAAATGCACTTGAAGTCATTTATCCAGATGGTCATAAATGGATGGTGAGCAAATGAAAATTATAACAATTTGCGGTAGTTATAAATTCAAACAACAGATGATAGAAATTGCCGAAAAGTTAACGCTTGAGGGAAACTGTGTTTTGATGCCCAATGAACTAACTCGTCCTGACAAGGAAAGCTATTCTCAATCCGAAGCTTTGATGTTTGATAAAATGCATAAAGAGAAAATTAAATTGTCGGATGCGATTTTAGTTGTAGATGTGGACGGCTATATTGGAAACAGCACGAAAAGTGAAATTGAATATGCAAAATCGTTAGGCAAAGAAATTATTTTTTATAGCGATTTATCGTTATAAAATATTCTGTATTTTATAAGAGGCACAATATGAACATTACATTTACAGACATTACGCTGATCACAGAAGACGTACTAAATCTCGTTGATTTTTACGAGAAGCTATTTGGCATTTCAATCGAAAAAAATGAAATCCATACCCAATTGAACCGAACCGTTAAAAACGGACAATGAAAAAAGAACCCTCCTATGGTATAATTAAGAAAAACCATAGGAGGGAATTTTTATGCCGAGAAGTTATCGCCACATCAAAGAATACGAAACAGAGATATTGAATTTAAAGG
>JAZSDL010000038.1:0-3333 GCA_045531135.1 Eubacteriales bacterium
CCCGAAAAGGCAGTTAACGCAAGATACGTTCAGTTCCGCTTTGTAGCAAACAAGAACTGGATCATGGTTGCCGAGGTTCAGGAAGTCGGAGGCCAAGCGGTCTTAGGAAGACAATACACCAGTTCAACTCCTTGGCACACAGAACGACATGGCTACGATCCGACTTCCCGAAAAGGCAGTTAACGCAAGATACGTTCAGTTCCGCTTTGTAGCAAACAAGAACTGGATCATGGTTGCCGAGGTTCAGGTATTCGGCGGCGAGGCAGAGACCGGACTTGTCGGTGACGTTAATAACGACGGCAAGGTCGATTCTGCAGACTATATTCTCGTTAAGCGCGCATGCTTTAATTCCTATACTCTCTCGACAGACGAAGAAGCTCGCAGTGATATTGACGGAAGCGACAAGATCGATTCTACCGACTACGTTCTCGTAAAGAGAATCGCTTTCGGTACGTATTAATAACAAATCGTTCAAAAGCCGCCGCAAACACTCGTTTGCGGTGGTTTTTTCGTTGACAAACGGTATAAAACCCTTTATACTTACAAAGTAATCAAAAAATATCGGAGGAAAAAGAAATGTTTATGAAAAAACTCGTTTCGGTAGTGCTCTGCCTTGTTATGTTAATGGCAAGTGCCGTTGCACTTATTCCCGGAATGGTACAAGATGCTGCCGCAGCTACATACAGAACCGCTTGGAACGGTGCGTCCGCTTCTTATAAGAGCAGTAAGTATTACGAGCATTTCCAGAAGGTTACCCTTACGGGCGACGGCGCTACCGACGTTATCGCTCTTGCGCTTTCACAGCTCGGCTATCACGAGGGCGCAAGCGTTGACGATATGGACGGTATCTCCAGCAGTAACGGCAACTATACCGAATATAACTACAATATGGGTTCGGCATACACCGGCGGTTATAACTACGAGTGGTGTGCCTGCTTCTGCTCTTGGAGTCTTTATCAGGCACAGCAGACCAATCACGGCGCTAACAGAACCTATAAGGAAATAAGCCGTTATCACAACGGCTCGAGCAGCGACCGTCCTCTTGATACCTCTTATATCTGGCGCGAAGTCGGCTGCAGCCCTTGGATGTCTCTGCTTTACAAGGCAGGTAAGTTTAAGTATGCTAAATATTACGGCGGTTCGTATACTCCTACCACCGGTAACCTTATATTCTTTACCAGCTCGGGTAACGTTAACTCGGCTTCCCACATCGGCCTTGTAGTTTATTCCGACAGCTCGTACGTTTACACCGTAGAGGGTAACACCAGCGATGCTTCCGGTCTTGAGCCGGCGGGCGGCGGCGTATTCTTCAAGAAATACTCCCTCAGCTCGAGCTATATCATCGGCTACGGCACTCTTCCGTATACCACCAACAGCTCGGTTGCAAAGATCGATTACAGCGGTGCCAACCCCTCCGCCGGTCTTTACATCTCCAATGCTGTCAAGTATGTTTACACCACCGAGACCGGCTCCACCAGAACCACCGATATGCCCAGATTTACTCTCTTTGAGGTTACCGAGATCGCATCGAACGGCAGATTAAAGGCAACCTTTACCACCTCCTCGGGCACCACCGTAACCGGTTGGGTGCTCAACAACTCTGACAGAGTTATCCAAATTTCCTCTAACGCTTCTACCGAAAAGGTATCTATGACTCTTAAGTGTGTTGACGAAAACGGCAACACCTTAAAGACCGAGACGCTTACCGGTAACAAGGGCTCAAGCGTTACTATTACTCCTCCTGCTATCACCGGCTACGCTTGCACCCAATCCTCCGTTGTCGCTACCTACACCGACGGCGCGACCATTACCCTTACCTACAAAACGATACTCGATTCCGTTATAGCTGCGGCAGGCGGCACTCGTTATTGCGATTATACCACCTCCGCGCTTGCAACGCTCCGTTCGGTTTATGACGAGGCGGTTGCAATGCAAAAGAATTCGAGCGCAACTGCTGCTCAGAAGTCTGAAATGGCAACTAAGCTCCAAAACGCTATCGATAACCATATCTATCAGGAAACCGTGCTTTCCAAGGGAAAAACCTACACCGCCTCGGCTACCGAGCGTACCGACGGCTGGGCAGATGACGGAGTTCGCCTTACCGACGGCGTAAAGAACCAGTCGGGCGAGACAGAGGGCTATGCCGGCTGGGGTGTCGGCGAAAACGGCTCTGCTGAAGTCATAGTCGACCTCGGCTCGAGTGTCAATTCAAACGTTTACCGTATCTACACCAGCATCAACACCGATTGGGGTATAGATATTCCCGCAAGCTTTACCGTTTCGGTATCTGACGACAAGACTAACTGGACCGAGGTCGGTACCACGCAGAGTGAGACTATGACGGCAACCAACGAACCTTGGACCAACTATTATATGACGGTAAGAGCCGATGCTGACCGTACGGCCCGTTACGTCAAATTCACCGTTACCGCTGTAAAGGGTCACGTATGGCTCGAGGAGGTCGAGGTCGCAACGGGCGGCATCGGCGCAACCGGCGAGGTCTACGTTAACGGCATCAATACCGCAGTTTCTTCGGGACAGACCGTTGTCTTCACTCCCGCATTCGGCGAGATCAACGTCAACAACGCAAACCATAAATGGACTCTTAATATAGTCGTTGCATGGAGCAGCGCGGATAACTGCTATGTCGTTAAGTCTGCCGGCTACGGCATCGGCGATGCTACCGCGGCTGTCACTCTTGCCGAGGGCGAGCTTATGATCGCTTGTCACGAATGGGAAAATGACGTTACCGACCCGATTTACAGAAGTCACGATAATATTAACGCTCTTAAATATGCCGCAGAAGGTCAGAAGGTCTACTTTAACAACGTATTCGTTTCGACCGCTACTCTCGGCGCGGCGGCTACCGTTACTCTTGAAGGTGCAGACAGCGGCGGAACCGAGATCACTCCTCCCGTCGTTGTAAACGACAATCTTGCCTTGGGCAAGGATTACACCGTAAGCGGTGTTTACTGCAGCGACGGTACTAATGCCGATTATCCCGACGAGACCGGCAAGACCATGACCGACGGCGCAAACGCTCCCACAGATGCAAGCTACGGCGATCCTACCTTCCTCGGCTTTAACATCAACACCGAGGACTATCAGGCAAACGGCTATGCCTCCATCACCGTTGATCTCGGCGACACCTACTCGCTCGATAAGTTCGTTGCACACGTTGCAAGTGCATACAACGAGGGTGCGGGCGTTGTAGCTCCCTCCAAGGTTATGGTTTACGTCTCCGACGATAACAGCACCTGGACCGAGGCGGGCTCGACCGACACCACCGATATCAACAACGCAAGCACTCTTGCAGTTACCGTTACTCCCGAA
>JAZSDL010000014.1:0-44968 GCA_045531135.1 Eubacteriales bacterium
CCGAAGGTATAATCTACGGTAAGAACGGAATAATAGAGGCGTACACTACGGGCAGAGGAAGAATAATGGTCAGAGCGAGAGCCGCCATTGAGGAGGAGCACCGCCGCATTATCGTTACCGAAATACCCTACGGTGTAAACAAGAGCCTTCTTTGTGAGAGTATCGCGCAGATGGTAAAGGACAAAAAGATCGAGGGTATTACTGAGCTTCGCGACGAATCCGGCAGAGACGGAATGCGTCTGGTCATCGAATATCGCCGCGATGCCAACGGACAGATCATACTTAACCAGCTCTACAAATACACGCAGCTTCAGGATACCTGCGCGGTAAATATGGTTGCGCTCGTAAACGGCGTGCCCAAGCTGCTTAATCTTAAAGAGGTGCTGAACCATTATCTTGCTCACCGCAAGGACGTTGTAACAAGACGTGTTAAGTTCGATCTTGCAAAGGCAGAGCACGAGGCGCATATCTACGAGGGCTATAAGATAGCTATTGATAATATTGATGAGGTTATTTCGATAATCCGCGCAAGCGCAAGCATTGCGGATGCAAAGGCAAACCTTATGGAGCGCTTTGCGCTGACCGAGATTCAGGCACAGGCGATCGTTGAGATGACGTTGGGTAAGCTTTCGGGCATGGAACGTCAGAAGATCGAGGACAGATTGGAGTTCCTTTATAATCTTATCAAGGAATTAAAGGAGATCCTTGCCGACGAGACCAAGCTTGTCGCTATTATCAAGGAGGATCTCGAGTATATCAAGAACAAATACGGCGATGAGAGAAGAACCGATATCGTCGAGGCGGAGAACGATATTCTTATCGAGGACCTTATCGAGCGCGAGACCTGTGTTATCACCGCGACGAGAGCCGGCTACGTAAAGAGATTGCCGAGCGACACCTATCAGGCACAGCGCCGCGGCGGTAAGGGCATCACCGCAATGGGCACGAGAGAGGAGGATTACGTCGAGGACGTAATTATCTCTCACTCGCACGACTTTTTGCTTATGTTCTCCAACACGGGCAAGGTATATATCAAGAAGTGCTACGAGATCCCCGAGAGCACACGTACCGCAAAGGGCACCAACCTTGTAAACCTGCTCTCGCTCGACAGCGATGAAAAGATCACGGCGATACTGCCCGTGACCGAGTTTACCGAGGACCAGAACCTTGTTCTTATCACCCGTCTGGGTGTTATTAAGAGGATCAACCTTATGGCGTACAAGACAAGACGTACAAACGGTCTTTATGCTATAAATCTCGATGAGGGCGATCAGCTTCTTTACGTATTGCGCTCGACCGGCAAAGATGATATAATCGTTGCAACAAACCGCGGTATTTCGATAAGATTTTCCGAGGACGACGTGCGCGAGATGGGCAGACACGCCCGCGGCGTGCGCGCGGTTATGCTTGATGAGGGCGATTTTGTCGTCGGCGCAGGCATAATTCCCGACGGCAACGACGATAACGAGCTTTATATCCTCACGATAACCGAAAACGGCTACGGCAAGCGCAGCGTAACGGGCGAGTATAAGTGCCAGCGCCGCGGAGGCAGAGGTCTTATCTGCCACGGAGTCAGCGCAAAGACAGGCGCTTTGGCGGGCTTGCGCTTGGTGCGCGAGGGCGAGGAGGTTATGCTTATCACCGACGGCGGCATAATCATCCGTACCCGCATCTCCGAGATACCGGTTTACGGCAGAAGCGCATCGGGCGTTATCGTAATGCGTCTTGAGGAGGGTGCATCTGTCGCAAGATTTGCGGTGGTCGATCCCGAGACCGAATCGGAGGAAAAGGAAACCGAAAGCCCTGTGGAAGAAAGTCCCGAAAATAACACACCTGCCGAGGAAACACCCGCAGCGGAGGTACAAGAGTAATGGCATTAAAAACATTTATATTAGAAAACAGCTCGACAAAAAAACAGCGCCAGTCGGATATCCAAAAGGCAGTGCGCGAGTATCTCGGAAACCCCAAAATAAAGGTGGTTTACGACGAAAACGGTAAGCCGAGCATCGAAAACAGCGAAAAAAAGGTATATCTTTCGATCACACGTGCCGAAAAGGTAATGCTTTTGGTTATCTTTGATAAGCCGATAGGTATCGACGGTGAGCATCTGCCCACCGTTGCAAACCCCGAAAACAAGATCGATTACACCACGCTTGCCGAGCGCTTTTTCTCGGATGACGAGGTCGAGTTTCTCCGCGACAGCGCGCGTGAGAACGAGGCAGAGACCTTTGTGCGTATCTGGGTTCGCAAGGAGGCGTACGTTAAGGCGGCGGGCAAGACACTTGCCGATTTCCCGCATTTTTCGGTCGTTGACGGTCCCCGATTTGCAAAAAAATGCCACGGAGTTACGATCAAGACGTTCGCGATCAAATTCCCCGAGTGCGAGGATTATATATACGCCATCGCCGGGATAGACTGATCGCTCCGCTCTCGACCAAAATGACAAGCATTTTGGTCGAAAACGAGGGATTTTAAGTTCCGTTCGCTCGCGCCACGCTTTCATCCCAAAAATCTTCGATTTTCGGGAGCCCTATCAAGCGTGCGGAACTTATATGTGTTTTTTTCAAGGCGCATGTCCTTGAAAAAAACCGAAATTTTATCGTATTCCGCCTGTAATGGCGCAGAACATTTACGTTATAAAAAAACAGCACCCTGTGGTGCTGTTTTTTTATTCTGCATCCGTTTTGGACGGTTTTAAAAATATTGAAAAAACAATTTTGTGTCAATTTTGTTGCCGCAGTCGAGCTGTCATCCTGAGCGGAGCAACGCTTGCGTTGCGTAGTCGAAGGATATACGCTCAAATCCGCAATAACGCACGTCACTCTAACCCTCGCGGTGCTAACCTCTCCAAATCTGTCGCGCCTACATCGCGGTATTAAAAAACGATTGCGCATACTTAACCGATGCCATGGCATCGACGCCGTAAAAATCGGCGCCCATTGCGTTGGCGTATTCCTCGGTAAGCACCGCGCCGCCGACCATTATCTTGATCTCGGGCGCCTTTTCACGCAATAACTCAACGGTTTTTACCATTGCGGGCACCGTTGTTGTCATCAAAGCCGAAAGACCGACGAGCTTCGCGCCGTTTTCTATAGCCGACTCAACGATTTTCTCGGGCGGAACGTCTTTTCCGAGGTCGATAACCTCAAACCCGTAGTTCGAAAGCAACGTTGCAACGATGTTTTTGCCGATATCGTGGATATCGCCCTGAACCGTTGCGATAACGATCTTTGCGCCTTTTTCGTCTTTTTTGCCCGAAAATGCCGCATTAACCGCCGCAAACGCCGCCTTTGCCGCCTCGGCACCGCCCAAAAGGCGAGGCAGGAATATTTTTTTCGATTCATATCCCTCGCCGAGCGCGTTGAGCGCGGGTATAAGCTCGCTTTCGATTATATCAAGCGGCTGTTTTTCTTTTAATAACTCGGTCGCGAGCTCCTTTGCCTTTGCCGAAAGACCGCAAAAAACGGCATCGAACAAGGTCATTTCCTTTCTTTCGGTGTTTGAGACCGCCGTTTGCTCCTCGGTATCAAAGCGGAAATCGGGGTTGGGGCTCTCATCGGCAAGGACTAACTTCATACTCTCGCCGGCGGGGTTGATAATAGCCGCCGAAAGTCCGCGCGCGACAGCGGCACCGAGAAATGATGCATTTATGCTCTCGCGGTTGGGCATTCCGTAGGAGATATTGGATACACCGAGTGCGGTAAGATAGCCGCTTTCGGATAATTTTTTTACACATTCAAGCGTTTTGTTGCCGCTCTCGCTGTCGGTTGCAACCGTCATCGTAAGCGCATCAAACAAAAACCTTTTGCTTGAAATATCAAGCTTTTCGGCTGATGTTATTATTTTTTCGGCTATTTCAAGCCGTCCGAACGGGTTATCGGGGATCCCGCTTTCGTCAAGCAAAAGCGCAACGCAAAGCGCACCGTATTTTTTTACTATCGGCAAGACCGATTCGATATTATCCGCTTTTCCGTTGACCGAGTTGATTATCGGGATGCCGTTATACACCCTTGCCGCCCTTGCCAATGCCTCGGGGTTTGCCGAATCGAGCTGAAGCGGAAGGTCGGTTACTCTCTGAAGCGCGATTACCGCCTTGGGAAGCATATCGGCCTCGTCTATCTCGGGAATACCGACGTTTACGTCGAGAACGTCCGCGCCCGCCGCCTGCTGAGCAACCGCCTCGGCGCAGAGATAATCGAGGTCGCACGATTTGAGCGCCTCTTTCAGCTTTTTCTTGCCGGTCGGGTTCAGCCGCTCGCCGATAACGGCGGTCTTGCCCGAAAATACATAGCATTTTGTACCCGAGCAGACCGAGGTCGGCATTATAACATCGCGTTTTATAACGCTTTCGCCTTTTACGGCGTTGCTGACGTTCTTTATATATTCGGGACTCGTGCCGCAGCAGCCGCCGACAGCGGAAATGCCGTTATTATACAGATTTTTTGCAAAATCAAAAAACCTGTCGGGTGAAACGTCAAAATAAGTGTTGCCGTTTTCGTCGATCTTGGGAAGTCCCGCGTTGGCATTGACGATTATCGGCAGATTTGTGCTTTTTGCGAGCTCGATGGCGATCGTCTCCATAGCATCGGGACCGAGTCCGCAGTTTATTCCTATCGCATCGGCACCGAGCGAGGTAAGATAGCTTGCAACGGTTTGCGCATCCGCGCCGGTAAGAATACGGCCGCTCTCGTCAAAGGTAAGCGATACCGCAACCGGAAGCGATGAATTCTCACGCGCGGCGATAAGCGCCGCCTTACATTCGTACAGGTCGGAAAAGGTCTCGAAAAAGATCATATCCGCACCCGCTTTTTCTGCGGCTCTGCAGGCAGGAGCAAAATACTCCACCGCCTCGTCAAAGCCCATATCGCCAAGCGGTGACATTAATTTGCCGGTAGGACCGATATCGGCGGCAACAAGCACGCTTTTTCCCGAAAGCTCAACCGCTTTTTTCGCTATTTTTACCGCCTTTTCCATCTCCTCGCCGCAATCCATCGAGAAAGGGAGCATTTTTGCGCCGTTGCTCGAAAAGCTGTTGGAGGTGATAACGTCGGCACCCGCATTTATATACGCAAGGTGGACATTTTGTACCGCCTGCGGATTTTTTGTATTTAATGTTTCGGTCAAAGCGCCGGTCTCAAGCCCTGCGTTCTGGAGCATTGTGCCCATTGCGCCGTCGAAAACCAGCATTTTCTTGCCGAGAAGCGATTTTATCATTTACGTATCTCCGAAATATTTGACAAAATTTCCGCCGCGACGTCGGGCTTGTTCATAGCATATATGTGGATATTGTTAACGCCGTTGGCAATAAGATCGATTATCTGCTCGGTTGCAAACGCGATACCCGCCTGACGCATGGCAAGCGGCTTATCGCCGAACCGCTCAACTATCTCGCGGAATCGTCTCGGTACGGTGGTGCCCGAAAGCGCAACGCTTCTGCCGAGCTGACGTGCGTTGGTTATCGGCATAATGCCTGCAATTACAGGGATATTTATACCCTTCCTCTGAAATTTGGAAAGGAAGGAATACATTATATCGTTGTCAAAAAACATCTGCGTGGTAAAAAACTCGCATCCGCTTTCCGCCTTGATTTTAAGCGCATCGATGTCCGCCGTAACGCTTGCTGCCTCGGGATGTCCCTCGGGATAGCAGGCGCCGCCGACACAAAAATCGCCCTTTTGCTTTATGGATTTTGCAAGGTCGCTCGCGTGGGTATAGACCTTTTTCGGCTCTCTGCCGTCGGGCATATCGCCGCGCAGAGCGAGAACGTTGTCGATCCCGTGTGATTTCAGCGCCGAGAGGTAATTGTCAAGCGCCTCCTCGTCGGTCGAAACGCAGGTCACGTGGGCAAGCGAGGCGATGCCGTTTTTCTCCACCTCGTCTGCAAGCTCGGCGGTAAAGCGAGCGGTAGAGCCCGCCGCGCCGTAGGTCACGCTGATAAAATCGGGCGAAAGACGCGCCATTTCGGCAACGAGCTGTCTGCTGTGCTCAAGCTCGGTGCCCTGCTTCGGAGGAAATATC
Organism: Eubacteriales bacterium; assembly: GCA_045531135.1. Classification (GTDB taxonomy): domain Bacteria; phylum Bacillota; class Clostridia; order Oscillospirales; family CAG-382; genus Coliplasma. The sequence goes on from JAZSDL010000014.1 coordinate 6,019, forward strand.
TCCAAAGAAACAGTTATTTCCTTTGATTTTATGATATCGGATATCTTCATTTTTTCCTCCTAATCCTTTTTAAAAACGTAATACGCCTTTTCTTTTTCGGTGCATCCGTCAAAACCCTTGCCGCCGCTCCTTTTTATAAGCGTAAAGCCCTCTGCAAGCGACGTTATCTCCTCGTCGGAGTAGAGCTTTTGTGTCTGGCTTTCGTAATCGCGCTCATAAAGACCGTCGCCGGTCTCGGTGAAAATGTCTATCTCAAACTCGCACAAACGGCTTTTTTCGTCATAAGCGTTTCTCCATACGGCATAAGCGCCGTCAAGATCGTATACAAAGCTGTTTCCGTCAAAAATGTTTTTGTAACGGTACTCGGTGTTGATATCAAAGATAAAAAGACCGCCCGATTCGAGATAATTGTGCACCAAAACAAAGACCTGTTTCAGGTCTTTGTTTTTCGTTATGTAATTAAGGCAATCGAACGACGAATATACCGCCTGAACTGTGCCGTACAGCTCAAGCTCGGTCATATCCTGACAAAGCAGAAGCGTGTTTTTGCCGAAATTGCGCTCCCGTGCGATATTAAGCATCTCGGGCGAGATATCAAGCCCGATCATATCGTATCCCCTGTCGGCAAGCAATGCGGTTATCCCGCCGGTGCCGCAGCCGAGATCCAAAACCTCTCGTACAGGGATATCCGCCAGCGCGAAATCGGAGATAAGCATTTCTGCGTACGGCTTATACGCCGAGCCGTTTATACTGTCGTATATTTCGGCAAGCGAGTAAAAGCTCATTACTCGGAAATGCGGTCGAGAACCATCGAATATCCGTCGCTTCCGTAGCGGAGCGCGCGGTTAACGCGGGTAATGGTAGCGGTAGAGAGATGAGTTTTTTCTGCGATCTCGTTGTAGGTGTTGCCGTCGCGGAGCATTTCAGCCGCGGTGAGACGCTTGCTCATTTCGGTGATCTCGCTGATGGTGCAGAGGTCGGACAGGAAGCGGTATGCCTCATCGACCGACTTTACGCATACGATAGCCGCCGCGAGCTTATCTGTGGTTGCATCCTTTACTTTTTCCAGCATTTTATTGTTCCTCCAAATTAAATTCTATTTCATCGGGTTCGTATGTGCCCTTGATAAAGCGATAGGTGTCGGTATATACCGAGTGAAGCTTGGGATCCTCGGATCTATACGCCTTGTAGTAAACGTCGGGTACGCCGCCCTGATAGTACATATGCGCGGCCTCCTTCATATAGCCGGTGATCGCGCCTGCGGCATAGTATTTCTTGATCCTCTCTATGTTCCAATCCTCGGTACCGCCGACCTCAAGCTCAATGCACATGCCCAAAAGCTTTGCGGTCTCCGCCGCATCAAACAGTCGGATATCGGGAACCGCCTTGTTAAACGCATAGTTCGGCTGGTAGCAGACCATATCAAAGCCGAGATTGCGCCAATCGTTGTAGCCCGATGCGTGAAAATAGGGGATCCAGGTGGTTATGTAGCCAAGCGAGCGCACGTAGTCGGTGGTGTAGTGCAAAAGCTCGAGAAGCTGACCGTCGGAATAGCTGATCTCCTCGGTGAACCAATAATAACCCTTGAGCTCAAGGTGCTTGTATTTCTTTGCGTTAAAGCGCGCAAGCTGCTCATCGATAAGCCATTTCAGCGCCGCCTTGCGATCCTCGACGTTTGCAAAATTAAGATTTTTGCCGTCTACGATGCCAAACTCGTCAACCTCGTTTACGGGATAAAGGATCGAAAGATAGATGCTTACCTTGTAATCCTTAAGACCGAGCTTCTGCTCGACCTCGGCAACCGCCGCCTCGAGCGCATCCATATTGTAGCCGTCGATATATTGGGTGTCGATGTAGTGCTGCCAATCCGCCTTTTTAAGCGGGCGCTTTTTGTATTTGTCATACAGAAAAGCAACGTAAGGGAGGAAAAGATAACCGTCAAACAGGGTATCCTTTATCTCGTCGCCCTCCATATAAGCAACGTGGGGGAGGAAGATCTCCTTTGTTATCGGCTTAACGTTCTCGTGGCAGATGTATGCAAGAAGAACGTCCTTTGCGCCCAGCTCCTCGGTGGAGGCGAATTTGTTGGGGAATTGGTTTTCGTCAACCTTGTCGGGCACGATATCAACAGCGCCGTCTGTATCGGTGCAGCCGAAAAGCTCAAGCTGGTCTATCCAGATATGTACCGATACGTAGAAGAAGAAACGGGCATATCTTGCCTTGTATTTTTTGCCAAAATCAACAGATCTGCGGATAATATCGTTCTTTTTATCGGTGCAGAGGTCGGTAATATCGCCGACAGTCTGCCAATCGTCACCGTTTTCGGAAAGAAGCACCGTGATTCTCGGAGGTACGCCCACGCCGAACTCTGCATCGCGGAGAAGACCTGCCGATGCACTGCCGACAGCGCAAACCGAGCCGAGATCAAAGGTGATCGCTCTCGCACAGCCGGAGGTGAAGTGGAAAAATGCCTCGTCATAGCAGCTTGTTGTGGCGGCATACTTGCCGTCGGTCAATGCGCCGTTATCGGCAGAGCTGTTAAACCACTCGGTCCGGAACCTCGGGTCGATCTTTTCATAGTTCTGAATCATTTGCTTTCTGCCCAACAGGAGATTAACGGTGTCCTTGCTTATCTCTCTTGCCTCGGGCGCGGTTTTTTCGATAGAAAAATCGCCGTAATAATTAATGATCGGCTTCATAACGGCATGCTCCTTACTTTTAAACATTAATGCGTTAGCTTATTATACAATTAATTTCTCCGATTTTCAAGGGGGTTTTCCAAATTAAGCCGATTTTATTGACATTTTATGTATTACACGCACACACCGCCGAAGGAGATATATGTCTGCCAAATGAAATATGTATAAAAAATCCGTTGACTTATTTTCTCTATATGTTATAATCGTTATAAGGAGAAATATGCGCTATGGATTTTTTATATTTCGATTCTGCGGCGACATCGGTCCCGCTTGATTGCGCGGTCAACGCGGCGGCGGAGACGATGTCGGTCGTCGGAAATCCCTCGTCGGTGCATAAGGCCGGCATAAATGCGAAAAGAATAATAGATAACGCGCGCAAAAGCGTTGCAAATTCGCTTTTTTGCAGACCCGAGGAGATTATTTTCACATCGGGCGGAAGCGAGAGCAACAATCAGGCGATTTTCGGTCTGGCAAAGCTGCGCGCCCGCCGTTCAAGGCGCATTATCACAACCGACAGCGAGCATCCGTCGGTAAACAATCCGCTTGCAAAGCTTGCCGAAAACGGCTACGAGATAATAAGGATCGGCACAAAAAACGGCGATTTGGATATTTCGGCGCTTAAAAATGCGCTTGCGGACGGTGCGGCGTTTGTAAGCATTATGCTTGTCAATAACGAGACCGGCGCGAAATACGATATTGCCGCCGTTCGCCGGGAGATCGACAAAAGCGGCTGCGGCGCTCTGCTTCACTGCGATGCTGTACAGGGCTTTTTAAAGACCGAAAACGCAAGAGAAATAACAAAAAACTGCGATCTTGCAAGCATTTCGGCGCATAAGATCGGCGGTATCAAGGGTGTCGGCGCGCTTTATATCAAAAGCGGTATCAAGCTATCCCCGTTTATTCTCGGCGGCGGTCAGGAAAACGGTTTGCGCTCGGGCACCGAGAATATAAGCGGCATCGCCGCATTCGGCGCGGCATGCGAGAGCTATCCGACCGAGTCGGCGCATATTAAAGAGCTTTATGAAGCTCTTGCCTCGCAATTACGCGAAAGCGATGCCGGCTTTAAGCTGAATATACCGCAAAATCACGTAAACACAATACTTTCGGTGTCGGTAGTCGGCGCAAAAAGCGAGGTTATTCTCAATGCGCTCAGCGCAGAGGGGATATGCATCTCGGCGGGCAGTGCCTGCTCGGCGCGAAAGGGACACAGCGGTGTTCTTTCCGCCTACGGACTTGCAAAAGAGGAGATCGACGGTACCGTGCGTATAAGCATCGGAACCCATAATAATAAAGAGGAGATCGCCTGTCTTGTCGAAAAACTGACAGAGGCGGCGAAACGGCTCAGAAGATGAAAGAGGTTTTACTTTTAAAATACGGCGAAATAGTGTTAAAGGGCTTGAACCGAAGCTATTTCAACACCAAGCTCGAAAGCCGCGTAAGACGTGCGCTCAAGACGGTGCCGGGCGAGTTTTATTTTGATTACGCGCAGTCTACGCTTTGCGTTTCGATGTCGGACGATGCCGATGTCGATCTTGCTTACGAGCGGGTAAAAAAGGTTTTCGGTATCGCAACCGTCTGCCGCGGTGTCGAGTGCGAAAAGGATATGGACGACGTAAAGGCAAAGCTTGTCGAGAACCTTGATGAGCTTTTGGGCAACGCAAAGACCTTTAAGTGCGAGGCAAAGCGAAGCGACAAAAAGTTCCCGCTCAAATCGCCCGAGATCTGTGCGATCTGCGGCGGCATAGTGCTTGAAAACCGTCCCGATATGAAGGTTGACGTTATCGATCCCGAGCGTGTGATAACCATTGAGATACGCGATCGCGCCGCGTTTATTCACGGCAACGGCGAGAAGGGCGCGGGCGGTGTTCCCGTCGGCTCGAGCGGCAGAGCTATGCTTATGCTTTCGGGCGGTATCGACAGCCCCGTTGCGGGACATATGATAGCACGTCGCGGTGCGGCGATAGACGCCGTTTATTTCGAGACACCCCCCTATACCGGTGAGGCGGCGGCGGAAAAGGTGCGCACACTTGCCGAAAAGCTTACCGAGTATTGCGGCGAGATATATCTCCATTCGGTCTCGCTGACCGAGATTCAGGAAACGCTTGTAAAAACCTGCAAGGAAAAGCTTTTTACTCTGCTTTTAAGGCGCTTTATGGTGCGCTGTGCATCCAAGCTGGGCGAAAGATACGGCGCCGGCTGTCTTATCACCGGCGAGAGCTTGGCTCAGGTCGCCAGCCAGACTATGCAGTCTCTGGCGGTCACCGATGCGGTTGCCACACTGCCGGTGCTCCGTCCCTGTGTCGGTCTTGACAAGGAGGAGATCGTTGTCCGCGCAAGAGAGATAGGCACCTTTGAAACATCGATCCTTCCCTACGAGGATTGCTGTACCGTGTTCACCCCCAAGCATCCCGATACCCGTCCCGATATGGCGGAGATATTGGAGGAGGAGGCAAAGCTCGACGTTGACGGACTTGTTGAGCGCGCGCTTGCAACCGATCATTTTGTGAGATTGGGATGAGGAAATTATTATGAAATCGCTTATAAACCGATTAAAAAAGCAAAACAAACGTATCGCGGTTGCCGAGTCCTGCACAGGCGGTCTTATTTCAAAGCGCATTACCGATATTTCGGGCGCAAGCTGTGTTTTCGACCTTGCGGTTACCACCTATTCCAACGAGATGAAGACAAAGCTATTGGGCGTAAGGCCCGAAACGCTTGCCGAGCACGGCGCCGTTTCGGAGCAGACCGCGTGTGAGATGGCGTCGGGTGTTTTAAAGCTGGCAAACGCCGATATTGCGCTTGCCGTTACCGGCATCGCGGGACCTGCCAACGATGGCTCCCAAAAGCCCGTCGGTACAGTTTGTATCGCCGTCGCTACGAGCGAGAAATGCTATGCAACCACCTTTGTTTTTGCAGGCAGCCGTGCCGAAGTCAGAAAAATGACTGCAAAAATGGCGCTCGCTATGGCTTATGACGAGCTCGGCACCACAAAACGCGTAAAAAAACAAGGCGTAATAAAAAACACCGCCACAAAAGCGGTAAAAACCACAAAAAAAGCAATCACCCGCTCCAAATCGGCAATAACCAAGCTGATAAAAAAAGACAAGTAAACCGCCTATAACGGCGCAGAACGCATAAATGCAATAAACACAAAAACATCTGTTGGCAATCAGACAAAAATGTCTATAATATCTTTGAATAGGAGCATCTGACACTTTTCAGGGTGCTTAGTATATTTCAGGAGGTTTTTTATGAATTTCAGCAAGAAAATGCAACAACTGTTTGCGATGTTGCTTGTCGCGGTAATGGTTGTTTCGGTTTTGCCCGCCGGTACTTTATCGGTTTTTGCAACCGTTGGCGAATTTGCAGGCGGCGACGGTACGGCAGAGAACCCTTACCTTATCGCGACCAAAACACAGCTTAACAATGTGCGCAACTATTTAGACGCACACTTTAAGATGATCGCAGACATCGAATTCACCGAAGCAGATTTCGAAGAGGGCGGCGATTTTTACAACAACGGCGCAGGTTTTGAACCGATTGGCGCAACCTACGAGTCTTCTTTCACCGGCACTTTTGATGGCGACGGTCACGTTATTAAGAATATTTATATAAATATTGTAGCCGACACTAACATCAGTGCAGGTCTTTTTGGACACAGCAAAGGCTCAATTAAAAACTTTGGCATGGTTGACGGCAAAGTGTCGGCAGTTTTAACCGCCGCCGAATGTATTATCGTTGCAGGTAGCGTTGCGGCGTATATGGAATATGGCACAATAGAAAACTGTTATAACACAGGTAGCGTGTCGGCTTATTCTTCTTATTCTTCTTATATATCTCATTATTCTCACTCTTCTTATTATGCAGGCGGTATCGCGGGTTATAGCGGAGGAAGAATAAAGAACTGTTATAATACAGGAAGTGTATCTGCCGAAGGAGATCTCTCTACCCATATCGATTCGTCTGTTTGTGCCGGTGGCATTGTAGGGTTTCAAGCATATGGTACAGAGGAAAACTGTTATAACACAGGCAGTGTGTCGGCTTCTACTTACTATACCGAAGCATTTGCAGGCGGTATTGCAGGCAGTGGCACCGGAACGATACAAAACTGTTACAACACCGGAAGCATAGCAGGTTCTTCCACCGAATATGCCTATTCAGGCGGTATTATGGGCTCTAACAACGCAACAATAAACAATAGTTATAATACGGGAAGCGTCTCATCCGATGGATTTTACTCTTCATATTCCGGCGGCATTGCAGGTATTAACCGCAAATCAATAACAAGCTGTTATAACGCCGGAAACGTGTCCTCTTCCTCTTCATATTCCTTAGCCTATTCAGGCGGTATCATGGGCGTAAACAAAGGTAAATCCATAACAAATTGTTATAATACCGGAAAAGTATCGGCAACTTCCAAAGATAATTCTCCCTATGTCGGCGGTATCGTGGGCGCAAACGAAAGTACAACCATAACAAATTGTTATAACATCGGGAGCATGTCGGCAACGTCTACCGATAGAACTTGCTATATCGGCGGTATTGCGGGGAGTAATGGCAGAACAATAACAAACTGTTATTATCTCGACAATATTTCCCAAGGCGTAGGCAACGGCACAGATACAGCAACAAAATGCACGGATGAAGAATTAAAGAAACAAAAAACGTTTAAAGGTTTTGATTTTAAAACGGTTTGGACAATGGATAGCGATTCCGATTATCCTTACCCCAAATTTAAAGCTGGCGAAGATGACTTAACAGCAAAATTTTCAGGCGGTGACGGAACGGCGGAAAACCCTTATCTTATTGCAACCAAAGAGCAACTTGACAACGTGCGCAACTATTTAGACGCAAACTTCAAGTTAATTGCGGATATCGAATTTGATGATTCTGATTTCGAAGAAGACGGCGATTTTTATAACTACGGCGCAGGTTTTGAGCCGATTGGCACAGATGATTCTGCTCCTTTCACCGGCACTTTTGACGGCGACGGTTACGTTATTAAGAATCTTTATGTAAATATCGAAACCGATTCTACTGTATATGCCGGTCTTTTCGGTTATAACAATGGAACAATTAAAAATCTCGGTATAGTTGACGGAAGCGTGTTGGCTTCTTCTTCCTATTACTCTGCCTATGCAGGCGGCATTGCGGGTTGGAACTATAAAGGAACAATAACAAACTGCTATAACACCGGTGATGTGTCGGCTTCCTCTTCCTCTTACGATGCCTATGCAGGCGGCATTGCGGGGGATAACTTTGAAGGAACAATACAAAACTGCTATAACACAGGAAGCGTGTCGGCTTCATCTGACTATGCCAAAGCAGGCGGCATTGCGGGGTATAACAAAGAAGGAACAATAGAAAACTGTTATAACACCGGAAGCGTGTCAGCTTCATCTTCCTCTGACCATTCCATTGTCTATGCAGGCGGCATTGCGGGGGATAACTCAGGAACAATACAAAACTGTTATAACACAGGCAACGTGTCGGCTTCTTCCTCTTCCTATGCCTATGCAGGCGGTATTGTGGGGGTTAACTACGGAACAATAACAAACTGTTATTATCTCGACAATATTTCCAAAGGTGTAGGCAAAGGCACAGATACTGCAACAAAATGCACGGATGAAGAATTAAAGAAACAAGAAACGTTTGTCGGTTTTGATTTTGAAACGGTTTGGACAATTGAGAACAATACAAACTATCCTTACCCCGTTTTAAAAGACAACCCTATGATTTTGATTGGGATGGGAGACATCAACGGCGACGGCAAGCTTGATTCGACCGATTATTTGCTGATTAAGCGCGCTGCGTTTGGCACTTATACTTTTACCGAGGCGATGACTTTTGCAGGAGATATCAACGGTGACGTTAAAATTGATTCTGCAGATTATTTGTTGGTCAAACGCGCTTGCTTCGGTACTTATAAAATTTAAGATTACGTAATAAAAAAATCTGCCCGATTCATTCGTTTCGGGCAGATTTTTTGTTTTGCGACGTTTTATTTTTTGTATGTTTATATGCTGTCTCCGTTTTTTCAAAACTCGTTTTTGAGGGAACGGCTGAACAGCGAATCGAGGATATCCGACGGTGCTTTATCCTCGTGCAAAACGCTATATACGGCAGAGCATATCGGAAGCTCGACTTTATATTTTTCGGAGAGGTTTTTAAGTGCGACAACCGTGTAATACCCCTCGGCGAGCTTTTGATAGGGGGTGTTGGTCACCTTGCATTTACCGTAGGTAAGGTTTTGGGAGTGAGACGAGAACAACGTCGCCTCGAAATCGCCCAAAAGGCATAGTCCGTAAGCCGATTTGGCGTTTCCGCCCATAGCGGAAATAAGATTTGATATCTCACGCGTGCCTCTTGCCATAAGCGCGCCCTTGAGCGAGGACAGATTAGTGCCCTCGAGCATTCCTGCGGCGATACCGATAACGTTTTTTGCGGCGGCGCCTATTTCGTTTCCGATAAGGTCGGTGCCGTAATAAAACCGTATCAGATCGGAGGAAAGCAGTGATATCAGGCGGTTTTTTGTGTTGTCGTCATCGCTGTCGATGACCATACAGTTCGGTATTCCTCTGTAAAAATCCTGAACGTGTCCGGGACCTACCCATATTGCCACTCTGTTCGAGCCGTCAACGGTGTCGCTGACGACCTGGCTTAACCGTCTGCCCGTGGATATTTCGATGCCCTTCATACAGAGCACTATCGTTTTGTCCCTGATATTAAGCCCGCTAAGCTGCTTTGCCACCGATTCGAGCTGTTGAGAGCCGATAGAAATAATAATCACATCGGAATTCAGGCAACCGCCGATGTCGGTAACAAGCGATATGGATTCGGGGAGAGTAAGCTGCTCGTTGGTGCGCGTTTGGAGTAAAGCTTGCATTTTTGCAGAGCTCTCTCTGCCGTACAAGCAGACGTTGTGACCGAGCTTGTTTATATACCATGCGATAAACGAGCCCCATCTTCCGCAGCCGATCACAAAAAATTTTTTGCTTTCCATAATATATGTATCTCCTTTGCGACATTACGATATTATAGCATAAAAGAACCGAAAACAGTTCGGTTCTTTTGTAAATTATGCGTTTTCAACCAATTCGGCAAAGCGTTTTGCCGAATCGGCAAGAATTTTAACACCGTCAAAAATATTATCGGCGTTGATACCGTAGTTATCGAAATGACAGCATGCCTCGAGCGTGAGATATCCGCTGTATCCGATATCCTTAAGCGCCTTTGCGATGGGAACAAAATCGATATCGCGTGAAAACGGCGCAAGATGCGAATCGTCGTGTCTGTTGTTGTCGTGGATATGAAGCGCCTGCAAGCTGCTTCCGAGCGCGTGTATCATCTCGACCGCGCTTGTGTCAAGCCCCTCCATCTCGGCGTGTCCGATATCAAGGCAGGCAACAAAAAGCTTGTCGTTTACTGCGTTTATGTGATCGACAAAGCTCTTGGGCGACGAGCACGCGGCGGGTGCCGCCATATTTTTCTCGACGTTCCAGTTCCACATATTCTCGGTGGCTATTTTAACACCGTATTTTCTTGCGGTCTCAAGCAAGCCGGCATAAAGCTCGGCATTTTGCTCGGCGTTTTGGTTGTTGTCGGGGTGGATAACGCATATCTCACCGCCCGCCTCGGCGGTAAGCTCTATCGCTCTCTCGCAATGACCGATAATATCGGGGTGCGAGGTGGGAAACGGCGCGTGTGATTGGTTGCAGACAATGCCGTATTCCTCGCCTGTTTTGCGCAATTTTCTTGCAAAATCAAGTGCCTTGCCGCTTGCAAGAACATGGTCGGACGGGATGCAGGACTTGGTTCTCCAATCGTAATTTACCATTTTGCACATCGAGAAATCCCATGCATCAAAGCCGGCGCGGGCAACAAGCTCTACTGCCTTTTCCTCGCCGACAAATTTGGCTATCGAACCGATCTCGGTAGATGTTTTAAGCATTTTCGACCTCTTTTTACGTATTGATCTTATCGCTTATCTTTTTAATATCCGCGCCGACCGAGCGAAGCTTGCCGACCATATCCTCGTATCCGCGCTCGATGTGGTAGATATCCTCGATAACGGTGGTGCCGTTTGCCGAAAGCGCGGCTATGACCATTGCCGCACCTGCACGCAGGTCAACCGCACGCACGTTTGCGGGACGGAAGGCAGCTATGCCCTCGATGTTGGCATCTCTGCCGGTAACGGTTATTCTTGCGCCCATACGGATAAGCTCGTCGGTGTATTTAAAGCGCGAGTCCATAACGCTCTCGGTGATTCTGCTGTTGCCCTCGGCAAGACACAAAAGCACGCAGAACTGCGGATTCATATCGGTGGGAAATCCGGGGTAAAAGTCGGTCTTCACACGCGCTTTTTTAAGGTTGCCGTCGGAGGAAACGCGAACAAAATCGTCGCCCTCCTCGACCTCAACACCCATTTCGAGCAGCTTGCGGGAGGTTGCCTCGAGATGCCTCGGAATTACGTTGTTGATAATAAGGTCGCCCTTTGTCGCGGCGGCGGCTATCATATAGGTGCCTGCCTCGATCATATCGGGAATTATTGCATAAGTACCGCCGTACAGCTTATCGACACCGCGGATCTTGATAACCTCGGTGCCTGCGCCCGAGATATTTGCTCCGCAGGAGTTCAAAAAGTTGGCAAGGTCAACTATGTGCGGCTCACGCGCGGCGTTGTCGATAACCGTCATGCCGCTTGCGGTCGCGGCGGCGATCATAATGTTAACGGTTGCGCCGACCGATGCGACGTCCATATATATCTGAGCGCCCTCGAGACCGTTCTCGGCAATACAGCCGATACCGTCATCGGTGCAGTTTACGGTTGCGCCGAGCGCCTCAAAGCCCTTTATGTGCTGGTCAATGGGACGTGCGCCGAGGTTACATCCGCCGGGAAGCGAGGTATACGACCTGCCAAAGCGCCCCAGCTCCGCGCCGAGCACGTAATAAGAGCCGCGCATGCTCTTTGCGAGATCAAGCGGAACGCTGTTTATGCGTACGGGGCGGGTATCGACACGGTAGGTAAAGTTGTCTATCCTTTCAACCTCCGCGCCCATACGGCGAACTATCTCCAAAGCGGTCTTTATATCGCTGACGTCGGGTAAATTTTCCAGAACGCAGACATCATTTACAAGAATCGTGGCAAAAATAATAGGCAGAGCGGCGTTTTTCATTCCGCCGATATTTATCTTTCCGCGTAGCGGTCTTCCGCCCGAAATACAAAGCTTATCCATATCTTCACCCTTTAGTGCAAAATTACATTATTAAAAAAACACATCTATACTGAATTATCATAACATCTGCGTTTTAAAAAGTCAAGAATAACTATTTTGCCGTGCTTGACAAATCGTAAGGTTTAATATAATATATATAGAAATGTATACGAAATTCGGCTCTAATGCCATACATACAGCAACCAATTATTGAGAAAGGATATTTATGTCTAAAACCAAAAAACCAAATGTTAAGATAATCTTCCTCGGCGGTGTTGACGGCATCGGTATGAACTGCACCGCGTTCGAGTACGCCAACGATATTATTATTGTCGATTGCGGCGTCGCGTTTCCCGAGGATGATATGCTCGGTGTTGATCTTGTTATCCCCGAGTTCACGTATCTTGAGCAAAACCGCGATAAGATACGCGGCCTTTTGATAACCCACGGTCACGAGGACCATATCGGCGCCGTCCCCTATTTTTTGCTTAAGTTCCCCGACGTGCCTGTTTTTGCAACCCGACTCACGCTCGGTATCATCGAGGGAAAGCTGCAGGAGCACGGTATACGCAACGCAAAGCTTTGTGAGATACAGGCGGGCGACGTGATAAATCTCGGATGCTTTGTGCCCGAGTTTATCAACGTAAACCACTCGATGCCGGGCGCCTGCGCGATATGCATAAACACCCCCTGCGGACGAATTATGCATACCGGCGATTTCAAGGTGGATTACACTCCCGTTAGCGAGGCGATGATCGATCTTCCCCGTATTGCCGAGCTCGGCAGAAAGGGCATCCGCGTTCTTCTTTGCGACAGCACAAACGCCGAGCGGCCGGGCTACACCCCCAGCGAAAGCTCGCTTGCCGAGAGCTTTGACAGGATATTTAACAACGAGAAGCGCAGAGTCGTTATCGCAACCTTTTCGTCTAACGTGCATCGCGTTCAGCAGATAATCAATGCCTCCGAAAAATACGGCAGACGTGTTGCGGTAAGCGGCAGAAGCATGCAAAACTTTGTAAACGCCGCGACAAAATTGGGTTATCTCGACGTTCCCGAGGGAATCATGCTCGAGCTGAACGATGCCGAGCGTATGCCGCCCGAGTACGTTACCATTATCACGACCGGAAGTCAGGGCGAGCCGATGAGCGCGCTCTACCGTATGGCGTTCGGCGAGCATAATCAGATATCTCTCGGCGCAAACGATCTTGTTGTGCTATCGTCATCGGCCATTCCCGGCAACGAAAAGCTGATAACCAAGATAATCAACGAGCTTTACAAGCGCGGCACCGACGTTATCACCTACAGCAATTACGACGTTCACGTTTCGGGACACGCCTGCCGAGAGGAGCTGAAGCTGATTCATGCGCTGACCTCGCCCGAGTATTTTATTCCCGTTCACGGCGAGTATAAGCATCTTATCGCACATGCGGGGCTTGCTCACGAGATGGGTATGCCCGAGAGCAATATAATCATCCCCGAGATCGGCAGAGCTGTCGAGATGAGCAAGCGCAAGCTCAAGCCCGCAGGCACCGTTCCCGCCGGCTCTATAATGGTAGACGGCAGTAATATGGGCGGTGTAAGCGGAGTGGTGCTCCGCGACAGAAAGCGTCTTTCCGAGGACGGTGTTATCATCGTTTCGGCGGGTATAGATACCGAGTATATGTGTATTTCGGTCGAGCCCGAGGTAATTACGCGCGGCTTTGTTTACGAAAAGGAAAACGAAGAGCTTATTTCGAGGATAGCCGCCGCGGCAAGAGATTCGCTTATCCGTTGCTTTGCAAAGGGCATAGACGATTTAGAGACCATTCGCGCAAAGCTGCGCGACGACGTTGCCGACTACGCGAGAAAGCGCACAAAGCACAGACCTATGGTTATTACAACCCTTTTCGAGATACAGCTATAATGATCTGCCCCGAAACAGCTCGGGGCATTTTTATTTGTCAAACATAATATCGAGATCGTTTATAAGATCGTTTTCGTTCTCGAGCCCGAGAGACAGGCGCAAAAGCGTGTCGGTTATGCCGATCCTGCTTCGCATTTCCGCGGGGATAGATGCGTGTGTTTGGGTAAGAGGATAGGTGATAAGCGACCGAAATCCGCCCAAGCTCTCGGCAAAACGGATTATTTTTCCTCCGTTTATCAGCTTTTGCGCCGTTTCTCTGCTTTCAACGGTAAACGATACTACACCGCCGAACCCGCTTGCCTGCCTTTTCATTGTTTCGTGTCCCGAGTGCTCGGGCAGACCGGGGTATATCACCGAGCACACCTCATTGCGCGTTTTCAGGTATTCGGCGGCAGCAAAAGCGTTTTTCTGGTGCTTTTCCATACGCATCGAAAGCGTGCGGAGTCCGCGCAGCACAAGCCAGCTGTCAAACGGAGAGAGAGGGTTCCCGAGCGTCATCGAGATCATCATAAACCGCTTTGCAAGCTCATCGCTGTCGGTGACTATAATGCCCGAAACGGTGTCGTGATGCCCCGAAAGATATTTTGTTGCCGAGTGTATCACAATGTCGGCACCGAGTGTCAGCGGGTTTTGAAAGCAGGGCGACAAAAAGGTGTTGTCGAGCGCAAGCAACAGCGAGTGCGCTTTGCAAAGCTCGGCAATTTCTGCTATCGGGATCACCTTCATCATGGGGTTGGTGGGCGATTCGGCAAAGATCATTCTGGTGCTTTTTGTGATATGGGGCAAAAGCTTTTCTGTGCTTGTCATATCGACAAAATCAAACTCTATGCCGTATTTCGAGAAAAGATTAACGGCAAGCCGGTATGTACCGCCGTAAAGATCATCGGAGATAATTACCCGATCCCCGCAGGAAAGGAGCGAAAAAACGGCGTTCACCGCGGCAAGCCCCGAGGAAAAAGCAAATGCGTGCTCGCCCGATTCGAGCTTTGCCACGGCTCGCTCAAGCGCGTCACGTGTCGGATTTTTCAAACGCGAGTAGGAGTAATCGTTTCCGCCGCCAAAGGTCGAGGTCTGAAATATCGGCGGAGAGATCGCCTCCTCGTAGATAGAATCCCCCTCGCCGATTATCGAGAGAGTGTCTTTTTCATACATAAAACATCACCATAGTGAGAATATGCGTATAAACGACAAAAAGTGCGTAATATAAAACAAATTACCAAAAAAGTATTGACAATTAATAAAAACGGTGATAGAATAACTTTCGCGCCGAGGGCGTTAAATTAAATATAGCGGAATTGTGTAACGGTTAGCACGACAGACTCTGACTCTGTTTGTTGGGGTTCGAATCCCTATTCCGCTGCCAAACAAAAAGAATCGTCGATGACGGTTCTTTTTGTTTTGTATTCATTCATTTTTTTCTTTGAATTGCGCGACTTTTTTGATGAATTTTTTTGATGAATAATGAATAATTCAGGTGGATTTTCTCCCAACGGGTTTTCACAACACTTTTCGCCCTGTCCTCCTGCTCTTTTGCAGATAGATTAAAAGGCGATATGAGCAAGCTTGAGCGTGACGATAACAACAACCTTTTGTATAATGACGGCGGGGGCAAGCCCTCGTTATATTAAATTTATTCCAAATCACACCGCAAACGGCGGAATACGACTCGCCGAACACGTTTTTTATACGAAAAAAACGTCGCAAAAAGAAAAAAAGGGGTTGCGCGGGGCGGGAAATTATGCTATATTATCAACTGCAGTTTGATTAACTGTTAATAACATTAAAATGGTAATGATATGCTGATCAATGTTAGAACCGTCGGGGTTATGACAATTGCCGAGGCGGAGGAATTGATAGCGGGCATGGAATATCCTGCCGTATTGCTTAACGACAAGCTTTTTGTTATAAAGAAGAACCGAGCGGCGCGCAGGCACACGAATTTTTTAAAGCTCGGGTGCTCGGTCGTGCGGTTTCTCGCGCCGGAAAGCTATCGGCCGATGCTTGACATGAATCCATCCGAGATGCTTAACGTTGTATTTGACCGAAACGGCGAGAAATATCGGGCAAACACCGTTTGCGGCATAGGTTGCCGGATTTTGATATTTCGCTCCGCAGATACCGGACTTTTCGCGGCTTTGAACGACAATTACAGCCGAATGTCCGGCTACGATATATGTCTGTCGCACAGTCCCGAAAGCAAAAACGGCGTACTAACCGAGGGATTTGCCGATATCGTGGATGATCTGATGCAGGAGCACACAAAAAGTCATGCCCTGTATTTTTTTAATGCCGCCGACCTGGTAAAACGCTTTTTTGACGAGCTTGACAGACAGAAGAACGGCAGATACATATACGAGCTTTTGATGTCCGGAGGCGAGCTTTTTACAGAGGGCTCTCCCAAGGGCTTTTTGCTTTTATTGGCGGTTATGACATCGCTTTGCTTTGATAAATTCGACAACAAAATAATCTTTTCCGCCAAAAATGCCGGCAGCGAGCTGGTGTTCGCGGTATATTGCGAAAAAGGAGCGGCGGCTGCCGATGCGGCGGAGCGTGAGGCAGAGCAGGATCTTTTTGCGTATGGCGCGAGGTTGATCGCAGAGGCGAATCTTTGGGAGCTTTCTTGTTTTTCCGAGGGACAAAAACGCGGTTTTGTGCTTCGCACGCCTGCTGTGAAAAGCGGCGAGTGCCTTGCTCTGTGCGACGAGATCGATGCGTTTTGCGCTCTTGTTATCGGCAAAGTGCTTGGTCGGGCAAAAAAGGTATTGAAAAGTAAGCAAAAATGATGTATAATGATACGAATTTGTATATAATCTTCGGAGGATAATATGAAAAACACCGAAAAGACAATGGACAAGCTTGTTGCGCTTTGCAAGGGCAGGGGCTTTATTTTTGCGGGAAGCGAGATCTACGGCGGTCTTGCGAACACCTGGGACTACGGTCCCCTCGGCGCCGAGCTCAAGAACAACATCAAGCGCGCTTGGTGGAAAAAATTTGTGCAGGAAAACCCCTATAACGTCGGACTTGATTCGGCAATTCTTATGAATCCTCAGACATGGGTTGCATCGGGACACCTTGGCGGATTTTCGGATCCTCTTATGGACTGCCGCGAGTGCAAGGAGCGCTTCCGCGCGGACAAGCTTATCGAGGATTGGTGTGCAGAGAACAGCTACACTCTCGAAAAGCCGATAGATGCATTTACCCAGCAGGAAATGAAGGCGTTTGTCGAGGAAAAGAACATCAAATGCCCCACCTGCGGCAAGCATAATTTTCCCGACATACGTCAGTTCAACCTTATGTACAAGACGTTTCAGGGTGTTACCGAGGATGCAAAGAACACCGTTTATCTCCGTCCCGAGACGGCACAGGGTATTTTTGTAAACTTTGCAAACGTTCAGCGTACCACCCGTAAAAAGCTTCCCTTCGGTATCGGTCAGATAGGAAAGAGCTTCCGTAACGAGATCACCCCCGGTAACTTTATTTTCCGTGTGCGCGAGTTCGAGCAGATGGAGCTTGAGTTCTTCTGCGAGCCCGGCACCGATCTCGAGTGGTTTGCATATTGGAGGGGCTTCTGCCGCGATTGGCTTTTGTCGCTCGGCATAAAGGAGGAAAATCTCCGTCTGCGCGATCACGATCCCGAGGAGCTTTGCTTCTATTCAAAGGCGACTACCGACTTTGAGTTTTTGTTCCCGTTCGGCTGGGGCGAGCTTTGGGGCGTTGCCGACAGAACCGATTATGACCTCACCCAGCATCAGAACACCTCGGGCGAGGATCTTACCTATTTCGATCAGGAAAAGAATCAGAGATATATTCCCTACGTTGTCGAGCCCTCGCTCGGCGTAGAAAGATCTGTGCTTGCGTTCCTTGTTGATGCATACGACGAGGAGAATATCGGCAAGGACGGCAACGAGGATATCCGTACCGTGCTTCATTTCCATCCCGCGCTTGCGCCCTTCAAGGCGGCGGTGCTCCCGCTGTCGAAAAAGCTCGGCGAAAAGGCGCATGAGCTCGCAAACGAGCTTTGCAAGTATTTCCCTGTTGATTACGATGAGTCCGGCTCTATCGGCAAGCGTTATCGCCGTGAGGACGAGATCGGTACTCCCTTCTGTATCACCTATGATTTTGATTCGCTCGAGGATAACTGCGTAACCATCCGCGACCGCGACACTATGGAGCAGGTAAGAATGCCTATCTCCGAGGTCAGAGCGTATATCGAAAAGAAGCTTGAATTTTAAATAAAGGTTCAAACAAGGATTGCGTAACCTGTCTGGTTTGCAGACCAAGAGAAACGAAGTTGTTTTTCGCAAAAAACGAGTGTCGGCGCAGTATACTACGTCAGTCGAGCTTTTTGTGAAAACCCTTGAAAATACAATAAAAATCAAAATTCCTATTAAAAGACATCAAGCTTCAAAGTTTTATGAAGCTTGATTGTTCTTATGGGCGATATTTCAAGGGTGTAAAGAATGAGTTTATCTTCGGTCTGAAAAGCAGTTTTTGTTCTTGAAGTGTTTTTGTGTTATGACGTTCGATTGCATAGTAATAGGCGGAGGTCCCGCAGGGATGTTTTCCGCATATAATGCCGCGATGAACGGGTTATCGGTGCTTTTGCTCGAGAAAAACGACCGTTGCGGCAGAAAATTGAATATTACCGGCAAGGGACGTTGTAACCTTACAAACGCTTGCAGCCGCGAGGAGCTTTTGAACAACGTAGTTGCCAACCCGAAATTTCTGATGTCGGCGGTATCGCGTTTTACGACAGAGGACACAATGGCTTTTTTCGAGGGACTCGGCGTAAAGCTTAAGGTCGAGCGCGGCAACCGCGTTTTCCCCGAGAGCGACAGGGCACAGGATATTACCGATGCGCTTTTTTCGGCGTGCAGGGATGTCGGTGTTAAGGTCACGCAGCGCAAGGCAGTATCGCTTATTACCGAAAAAAACAAAATCATCGGTGTAAGCTGTCTGCGTGAGCAATATTTTGCAAAAACGGTCATAATCGCCTGCGGAGGAGCATCGTATCCCAAAACCGGCTCCGACGGCAGCGGGCATCGGCTTGCAAGCTCGGTCGGGCACAATATAACCGAGATCCGTCCCTCGCTCGTTCCGCTGGTGTCGAGGGATAAGATATGCCGCGACTGTATGGGGCTCTCGCTTAAAAACGTAGGCATTTCGTTTGCCGATCAGAACGGCAAAAGGGTGTATGACGATCAGGGCGAGATGATGTTTACCCATTTCGGCGTAACCGGCCCTTGTATTTTGTCCGCCTCGGCGCATTTAAAAGGCAAATTCCCTGCGATGCTGTATATCGATTTCAAGCCCGCGCTTGACGAAAAGACGCTTGATGCAAGGATATTGCGCGATTTTTCGGGTATGCGGAACCGCGAGATAAAAAATGCCTTTTCGGCGCTTTTGCCCGCAAAGATGATCGAGCCGTTTGTCGAAATGACAAACATCCCGCCCGAAACAAAGGTAAACAGCATTACGAGAGAGCAGCGGTTGAAAATAGTTTCGCTTATGAAATCGCTCCCCGTGAGGATAATCGGCACCCGTCCGATAGACGAGGCGATAGTCACCGGCGGCGGAGTTGACTGCCGCGAGATCGATCCGAAAACTATGCAGTCAAAGCTGGTAAGCGGCTTGTTTTTTGCGGGCGAGGTCATGGACGTCGATGCATATACCGGCGGATTCAACCTGCAGATCGCCTTTTCAACCGCATACGTTGCGGGAAATTCGGTGGGTAATATTTAAAAAAGTGTAAACAATGCTTTTTGCGCTTTACAAAGGGCAAAATATTAATTATAATAATAAAAAGCTGACGAAAGGAGGGCAAAAAATGCGAAGGATCAAGTGCTTGACGGTGGTTGCGGTCATGGCGCTGTCGCTGATAATGGCGGCGTTGCGTACCGTTATCATAACCGTGCGTATGGAAAAGAATGCGGTCGATAACGAGACCTATTATCTCCCCGATAAGCCCGACGTTCTGCTTTTTGCGATAGTCTGTATCGTTTTGCTTGCGCTTTTTGCCGTTGTTTCGTTCGCTATCGGAAAAAGACGTAAGATATGTCTTGAAAAGCCCAATACCTTAGTGCCTGTCGGCTCGCTCGTTATGGCTTTTGCGCTTTTGTTTGCCGCTTTTATCTACGCCCGTGACGTATTTTTTACCGAGTTTGTCACCTACACGGTCGTCGGCTTGCTGGTTTTTGTTTTTACTGTGATATCAACCGTCAAGTTTTTTATCGCAGGTGTTTTCGATAAGAAAAAATTCAGCGCGAATCTTCGCGCCGTTGCGATAGTTGCCCCTATATTTCTTATGGTCGCGCGGCTTTTGGGTGATTTTATCCGAAGAAGCGCGGTTCCGTTTGCATCCTCGGGTGCGTATCTGATCATGAGTGTTATCTTTTTGATGCTCTTCTTTTTGATCGAGGGCAAGTCCTACGTTTCGGATTCGAGCGCTGTCGCGTATTATTTCTTCGGCTTCGGATCGATACTCCTCCTTATGGTGCACGCATTCCCGAACCTTATTTTGCACTGCTTTGGTGTATTCCCGTTTAATTACTACGCCGCATTTTCGGTGGTGGATATTGCATCGGCGGTATATATAGCTTTTCGTCTTATTACCGCCAAGCGAGAGCGGATACACCGCCACAAAGAGCTTGCCGAAATTACAGAAGCCGCAGCAGCAGAAGCAGAAGCAGCAGAGATTTAAAAATCAAAAAGGACAGATGTGAATCTGTCCTTTTTTAATTTTCATCTTCTTTTTCCGAAAACAGCGCCAGAGTTATGCCCGATGCCGCGGTGGCAAGCATAATAAACGAAAGTCGGTTTTCTTTTGTACTTGTGTCAAATGCAGTTATTTGTTGGTTTGTCGGCTCGGGGATAACGGCTTCGGCGGATGCCGATTGTGAAAACCAAGATGCGATAAGCGCCAAAAGTGCGATGATGATAAACGTTTTCATATAGGTTCCTTTCGGGTGAGTTTGGTGAATTTAATATTTGCAAACGCCGTAAAATTATACCAAAACGGAAAAATACGTATATATAATAATATTTTTGAAGAAAAAATGTAAACAAATCAAAAAATATGGCAAAATTCTCTTTACATCGAATCAAAAAGAATGTATAATTACCGTGAATACCAATGCGTTGCGTTTCTGATCGCGCGAATAACAAAACCGGTCTTGTACCGCGCGGAACTTATCGCGGATAGGAGCAGCCGGCGCATAGGGATAAAATAAATTTCAGGAGGCAAAATCATGACCCCTTTAGCTATCGGTCTTATAGTCGGCGGCAGCGTTCTGGGCATCGTTATCGGCATTGTTGTCGGTATGCTTGTACGTAAGGCAACAGCCGAAAAGAAGATAGGCAGTGCGGAAGCGGAAGCAAAGAGAATCCTTGATGATGCTATCAAGGCCGCCGAGACCGCAAAGAAAGAAAAGCTTGTAGAAGCAAAGGAAGAAGCGCTTAAGATCAAAAACGATACCGAGCGCGAGTTGAAAGAGAGAAGAAACGACCTTCAGCGTTTAGAGCGCAGAGCTATGCAGAAGGAAGAAAATCTCGACAAAAAGTATGAAAATCTCGAAAAGAAAGAGGAAGTCCTTAACGACAAGATCCGCGAGAACGATGAATTAAAGACAAAGATCGAGGAAATCGTTGTTCAGCAGGAGGAGCTTCTTCAAAAGATCTCGGGCATGACGTCCGAGGAAGCACGCGCTGTGCTTATGGAGCGCGTTGAAAGTGAAGCACGACACGAAATGGCGATGAAGCTGCTTGAGGTCGAGCAGGAATGCAAGGACAAGGCAGACGAATCCGCCAAGAACATAATCGCACTCGCTATCCAGCGCTGTGCGGCAGACAGCGTTGCCGAGGCAACCGTTTCGGTTGTTGACCTGCCCAACGATGAAATGAAGGGTAGGATCATCGGCAGAGAGGGCAGAAACATCCGCGCTATCGAAACGCTTACGGGTGTTGACCTTATTATCGATGATACCCCCGAGGCAATTGCTATCTCAACCTTTGATCCGGTTCGCAGAGAGGTTGCGAGAATGACTCTCGAAAAGCTCATCTCCGACGGACGTATACATCCCTCGCGTATCGAGGAAACCGTTGAAAAGAGCCGCAAAGAAGTTGAGGCGGTTATCAAAAAGGAGGGCGAGCAGGCAACCTACGAGACAGGCGTTCACGGTATCAATCCCGAGCTTGTTAAGCTGCTCGGCCGTCTTAAATACCGTACGAGCTACGGTCAGAACGTACTTAAGCACTCTATCGAGGTCGCGCATATCGCAGGTATGATCGCAAGCGAGCTCGGCGTTGACGTTGCTCAAGCAAAGCGCGCAGGTCTTTTGCACGATATCGGTAAGGCGATGACACACGAGGTAGACGGCTCGCACGTTCAGATCGGTGTTGACGTTGCCCGTAAGTATAAAGAAAGCCGCGAGATCGTTCACGCTATCGAGGCACACCACGGCGACGTTGAGCCGCACACTCTTGTCGCTATGATCGTTCAGGCGGCGGATGCCGTTTCTGCGGCGAGACCCGGTGCAAGACGTGAAAATCTCGAGACCTATATCAAGAGATTGCAAAAGCTCGAGGAAATTGCAACCTCGTTCACCGGCGTTGAAAAATCGTTTGCTATTCAGGCGGGCAGAGAGGTTCGCATTATGGTCAAGCCCGATGAGGTCAACGATGACGAAATGGTGTTTATCGCAAGGGATATCGCCCGCAAGATCGAAGAGGAGCTTGAATATCCCGGTCAGATCAAGATAAACCTTATCCGCGAAATGCGGCAGGTGGATTACGCGAAGTAGTACCCCAAAAAATCTACGATTTTTCGGGGACCCCTTGATACCCCAAAAAATCTACGATTTTTCGGGGACCCCGCAATCGCTCCGCTTCGACCAAAATGACAAGCATTTTGGTCGGTTACGAGGGATTTTGGATGTCCGTGCGCTCGCGCCAAGTTCGTGCGCGACACTTCGTGTCTTGTCCGAACTTGCGGACATCATAGGTATAAAAATCGAAAATGCGATTTCCGATTTTTATGGAAATTTAATTATATTGGTTTTAAATTTGAATTGCCGTGTAGGGAAAGGGTTTATCCCTTTCCGCAAGATTGCATAGTAAAAACAACGTAATGTCTGTTATTTTTCGTTTCGGATCGTCGCACAACGTTGGAATAACATACGTTATTCCAACCCTCGCGGAGAGGACATAACATATCTGTCGCGCATACATCGCGGTAATAAAAAACGCGGAGAGGACATAACATATCTGTCGCGCATACATCGCGGTAATAAAAAAACGCGGAGAGGAAAAAATGATTAGGGTACTTGCTGTCGGGGACGTGTTCGGCACACCCGGTATGGAATTCATCCGCAAGAATCTGCGGAGGATAAAAAACACCGAGCAAGCGGACTTGGTCATAGTTAACGCCGAAAACGCGCACGACGGCAGCGGACTTGATAAAAACGATGCGGACCTGCTGTTCGACAGCGGTGCCGACGTGCTTACCGGCGGCAACCACTCGTTCAGACGGTATGCGATATTCGATCTGCTCGATTCGAGCGAGACGGTGTTAAGGCCGTTGAATTTCCCGCCCGATTCGCCCGGCGAGGGCTATTGTATCGTTCCTGTCAGGAACGGCTTGCGCGCGCTGGTGATCTCGGTTTGCGGACAGGTTTTTATGGACCCTGTCGATTCGCCCTTTGCTGCGGTCGAGCGGTTGCTTGAGAGATTAAAGGGCAAATACGATTTTGCTATATGCGATTTTCACGCAGAGGCAACGAGCGAAAAGCTTGCTTTTATGCACGTGTTTGACGGTCGGCTGCAGATAGTTTTCGGCACACATACCCACGTGCAGACGGCGGATGAGCATCTGACCGAGCGGGGAAGCGGATATATAAGCGATCTGGGCATGTGCGGAAGCGAAAGCTCGATAATCGGTGTAAGCTACGAAACGGCGGTGCCGAGGTACACCAAAAATGTCAGAATGAAGGGCATCCCCGCAAAAGAGAACGTGAGCTTGCGCGGTGCGGTGTTTGATATCGACGAAAATACGTTATATTGCACTAACGTGAAAAGAATAAAATACAGCGAAGGTAGTTTAAAATGAATTTTATCAATCTTATGATGCTTGACGATGCAGCCACGACCGGCGAGACCGGCTCGTTGCTCACAATGCTTATTCCTCTTGCGTTGCTCGGTATCGTGTTCTACTTTTTCCTTTACCGTCCTCAGAAGAAGCAGGAAAAAGAGGTTGCCGATATGCGCAGTTCGATCGAGCTGGGCGACGTTATTGTTACCAACGGCGGTATCGTTGCGATGGTAGTCAAGGTTACCGATGATATGCTTCTTGTCGAGACAAGCGGCAACAGAACCAAGATCCAGATCCAGAAATGGGCGGTCCACTCGGTTCTCGAAAAGGCAAATGAGCCCGAGGAAAAAGAGGTTAAGGACGTTAAGGATTCCAGGGTCAGCAGCGGCAAGATTAAGAAATAAGCAAAGAATTTTCAGGATAACAAACTGAAAAAAACGGGTGTTGTCCTCGGACAACCCCGTAACTTTTTGCAAAAAAGGTGAATCGTTATGAAAAAAACGCTTAAAAGAAAATACGCAAATCTGCTTATAAAGCAGGGCGTTAATATCCAAAAAGGTCAGCAGCTTAATATTGTGGCAGACGTCGAGGCGGCGGACTTTGTGGCACTGCTTGCCGAGGAGGCATACCGCTTGGGCGCGGGAAAGGTTCAGGTGGATTGGGGAATGACACAGCTTACAAAGCTTTCCTACCGTCACCGCACTGTTCGCTCGCTCTGCGATATCCCCGATTGGCAGGTGGAAAAGGCAAAGCACGAGTCCGAGATACTTCCCGCAACGATCCGCCTTATCTGTGAGGATCCCGACGGTCTTGCATCGGTAAATCAGGAAAAGCTTGCAAAGGCAAGCATAGCCGCATCAAAAAAGCTAAAGCCCTTCCGCGATGCTATGGACAATAAGCATCAATGGCTGGTTTGTGCCATACCCGGTAAAAAATGGGCAAAAAAGGTGTTCCCGAACGACCGTACCTCTGTTGCGGTTGAAAAGCTGTGGAGCGCGATACTTGATACGGTGCTTTGCGACGAGAATAACGATGCCGTTGCCGCTTGGGACAAAAAGAACGAGCAGTTCGGCAAAAGGTGCGAGTGGCTTAATGCACAGCAGTTCGATTATCTGCATTATACCTCCAAAAACGGCACCGATTTTACCTGCGAGCTGATGAAGGAGAGCGTTTGGTGCGGCGGAGGCGAAAATACCCTTTCGGGCGTTTTCTACAACCCGAATATGCCCACCGAGGAGATATTTACCACCCCGATGAAGGGCAGATGCAACGGCAGATTGGTATCAAGCATGCCGCTTTCGGCGAGAGGCACCCTTATCGAGAACTTTTATATCGATTTTAAAGACGGCCGCGCGGTTGCATGGCACGCCGAAAAGGGCGAGGCGGCATTGGGCAAGATCAT
Organism: Eubacteriales bacterium; assembly: GCA_045531135.1. Classification (GTDB taxonomy): domain Bacteria; phylum Bacillota; class Clostridia; order Oscillospirales; family CAG-382; genus Coliplasma. The sequence goes on from JAZSDL010000014.1 coordinate 31,322, forward strand.
CACCACCGACGATGGTGCCGCTATGCTCGGCGAGCTTGCGCTGGTGCCCAAGGATTCGGCTATATCGCAGAGCGGATTGTTGTTCTACAACACGCTTTTTGATGAAAATGCATCCTGTCACGTTGCGCTCGGCGCGGGCTACACCGGATGCGTTAAGGGGTTTGAGAGCATGTCGCTCGATGAGCTTCATGAGCTCGGTGTAAACGATTCGATGATCCACGTTGATTTTATGATAGGCACCGACGATATGTGCATTACCGGCTATAAGGACGGCAAGGCGATTCCCGTATTTGTAGACGGCAAGTGGGCAGAATAATATAAAAGAGGTGAATAAAATGTCTTTACCTGTTGCTATTCAGTTGTTTTCGTTGCGTAACGAAATGAGTAAATCCGTTGAGGACACTCTCCGCACGGTTAAGAAAATGGGATATTCCGGCGTTGAGTTTGCAGGGCTTTTTGATAAATCTCCCGAGGAGATGAAGGCGCTTTTGGACGAGATCGGACTTGTTCCCGTTTCTGCGCACGTGCCCTATCCTCAGCTCGTTGCCGATCCCGAAGGAGTGGCAAAAATCTATAAGGCGGTCGGCTGTAAGCACGTTGTTATTCCCTGGCTCGATCCCGACGAGCGCCCCGACGGCAAGAATTTTAACGAATTTCTTGCAAACGTAAGGCGTATCGGCGAGGTCATGCACGCCAACGGAATGAATCTTCATTATCACAACCACGAGTTTGAGTTTGTTCCCTTTGAAGACGGCACGGTCAGCTTTGATGCGCTTTATGCCGAGACCTCGCCCGAGATTCTTAAAATGGAGCTTGATTGCTGCTGGTGCAACGTTGCCGAGAAGCGCTCGGAGGATTATCTCCGTAAGTATGCAAACCGTTGCCCGTTGCTTCATCTAAAGGATTACGTCGGACAAAAAACGGCAAATATGTATAATCTTATCGGCAAAAAGGAAACGCAGGAGCAAACCAAAAAGTTCGAGTTCCGCCCCGTCGGCAGCGGCGTTGTCGATTTTGATGCGATACTCGCGGTTGCAGAGGATTGCGGTGTTGAATGGCTTATTGTCGAGCAGGACAGCCCCTCGCCCGATATGACAGCGGTCGAATGTGCCGAAAAGAGCAGAGAATATCTTAAATCGAAAAACTTTTAAAAAGAGGTAAAATATAAAATGGGTGAATGTACTCACGATTGCTCGAGCTGCAGTGCAAACTGCTCGAGCCGTAATAACGAAAAGGAAAGTATGATCGAAAAGCTCCGCGACGGCAGCAAGATAGGCAAGGTTATCGCCGTTGTCAGCGGCAAGGGCGGTGTGGGCAAATCGCTCGTCACCTCGCTTCTTTCGATCGATGCACAGAGAAAGGGTTTAAGGACCTGTATTCTCGATGCCGACATCACCGGCCCCTCTATCCCCAAGATCTTTGGTGTTAACGGCGGTGTTGTAAGCGACGGCGAGGCGATGCTTCCTCCCGAAAGCAAGACAGGCATCAAGGTTATGTCGCTCAATCTGCTTCTCCCTAACGAGTCGGACCCTGTTGCTTGGCGCGGGCCGATAATTGCGGGCTGTGTAAAGCAGTTCTGGACCGACGTTAATTGGGGCGAAAACGACGTTATGTTTATCGATATGCCTCCCGGAACCGGCGACGTTCCGCTTACCGTGTTCCAATCGCTCCCCGTTGACGGTATGGTTATCGTAACCAGCCCGCAGGACCTTGTTTCGATGATCGTCGGCAAGGCGGTAAGAATGGCAGAGTTGATGAATATTCCGATACTCGGCATTGTTGAGAACTTTTCGTATTTTGAGTGTCCCGATTGCAACAAGAAGCATTATATCTACGGCGAGAGCAAGGTCGATGCGGTTGCTTCGGCGCACGGTATCGAAAAGGTTGCAAAGCTTCCTATCGATCCCAAGCTTGCCGCGCTTTGCGATAAGGGCGACCTCGAGAATTACGAGGGCGATCTCTTGAGCGGTATGATAAATATATAATATAATGTAATAAAAACGATCCGTTACCATTCGCAACGGATCGTTTTTGTGATAAACGAAACAAATTTTATTGTGGGGAAATGTGGACGGGGTCTCCGAAAATGAGGAGCGAATTTTTGGGGCAAATGCCCATTTCCGCCCGTGACACAGATGAAAAACAATATGTCTGTTAATTGACATAACATAGATAGAACCATGTTAATACGGTCAATACAAATCTAAACACGATGATCAATCTAGGTTTTTATATACACTAAAATCTTTTGTATGATCGTAAATGATTTTTCCGTGTGTGCCTTCGTGTCCCCAAAAACGCTCATTTTCAGGTGGCGGTGTCATATAATCTCCATAAATAGCGGTTAAAACATAATCGTAATTTTTAGGAGCGACGAAAGACGATCCTTCGAATTCAACCATCGTATTCTCGTTATATACTGAGGGATCTAAATTGCAAGAAAACCCGATTTCCAAAGCGGAACAAATTTTAGATTTGAAAGGATCTTTCAAGACGATTCTCAAAATGGTGTCGCAAAGAAATTTTCTGACAAAATACGGAAGCTTATATAAAATTTTCAATTTGGTATTTGTGGCAAGGCTGTTGGGTTCACATGCCTGTATATAGTCTTTGCTGATTAAGGTTCTGGCAATTTGCAAACCTTTGGTTTGGAGTTTCCTGCTCAACTTTCCGCGACAAACGCCAACTAAAGGAAAAATATCAATATGCATGCCAAAATGGATGTTCCAATCTCTTTGCTTAATGGGCATGGAGGTTGTATTGTTGGCTCTTACGTGCGTCCAGAACAAGTTGTATGCCGGATCGCTTTTATGTGATTGGATAAAGAAATCTTTGGAAATTTCTTTGGGTGCGATCTTAAGGAATTTCCTGTAATCTTTAAGAGGCATTTCAATATCAATGTCATCATCCCAAGGGATGAATCCCTTGTGTCTTACTGCACCTAATAACGTACCGTAGCCAAGAAAGTATGTCAAATTATGTTTTTCACATACTCGTACAACTTCTTTCAATATTTCAAAACTGCACATCTGTATTTCGCGTAGAGTGGACATATTTTAGCCCTCCGTATGAAAATTCTGTATTAAATTTTAACACGAAAGCAAGCTTATGTCAAGTTGTATGTGTGTGGAAAACAGTACAAGGGAGGTTTCGACAAATCTCGCGCCAAAAAAAGAGCCGCGAGGGCTCTTTTCCTTTTGGAGCAAGCGACGGGAATCGAACCCGCACAGTCAGCTTGGGAAGCTGAAGTTCTGCCACTAAACTACGCCTGCGGTTTTATAAAATTTTTGAAAAGATGAGAGAGAAAAAGCTTTGTATAAAAACTTTTTCTCCCGCATCTTTTGTTCAAACCAAAAATTACTCGAGAATATTACTTGTAACGTACTGAACGCCCCAAGAAACGAGCTTTTCTGCCTCGTCCTTGTTATCAACAGTCCATACGTTGATCTTAATGCCTGCATCGAGGCACTTTTTGACCTTCGCTTCTTCATCGAGCGCGCCCGACCAGATATCGAGATCCATTTTCTTTTCCACAAGCGTTTCGATAAGCTCGTCGGAGAACTGACCGGTAAGGAACTGACAGTTCGATTCGGGGCAGACCTCGCGGAGATTTACAAGGTTTTCCATAGCAAAGGAGATAAATATCATCTTGTCCAGAGTGTATTCCTCTTTTACGATAGCAACAACCTTTTCCATATTCTCAACCGAGAAATAGCCCTTGAACTCAAGCACGCAGACCTTGTTGTATCTCTCGCAGATGCGGAGATAATCCTGCAGTGTTGCAAGGCGGAGATCGGCGCGGTCGCGTCTGCCGTCGGTGTCGATAAGTTGGATCGACTGAAGCGTCTGAAGCGTGGATTTCTCGGGGACAACGAAATCGCCCGCAACGCGAGAGGTATCGTTGTCGTGAAGAAGAATAAAGTTGCCGTCTGCCGTAACGCGCACGTCGGTCTCGATACCGAAATAGCTGCGGTTGCCTGCCGCAACGAAAGCGGCGTTGGTGTTTTCGCGCTCGATGCCCGAAAGTCCTCTGTGTGCTACGACGAGTGCAGAGCCCTTGTTGAACTTGATGGTGTCTTTCATAATAAAACCTCAAAAATCCTTATTTAGCAACGATATTGAATATCTTGTCCTTGATGTATATCTTCTTGATTATCTGCTTGCCCTCGAGCGATGCCGTAATGCCGGTGTTTGCGCTGATGAGCTCCCAAACCGCATCCTCCTCGGCGCCCTTGGGAATAACGACGGTGCCCTTTAATTTACCGCAGACCTGTACAGCGATCTCGATCTCGTCGTCAACGGTAAGCGATTCGTCATACTCGGGCCAAGCGGCTGTCGAGCAGAATCCGCTCTGACCGAGATTTTCCCACATTTCCTCGCAGATGTGCGGTGCAAACGGGCAGAGGATACGTGTGAGAGCGAGCAAGCTCTCTTTGTCGATGCTTCCGACAGCATAAACGTCGTTAAGGAAGCTCATCATAGCCGCTATCGCGGTGTTGAACTTCATACCGTCGATGTCGCCCGTGACCTTTTTGATAGTCTTGTGGAGCGAGCGGACAAGCTTGTCGTTTTTCTCGCCGAGCATTTCATCGAGCGCGGCAAAGCGCTCCAAAAATCTCTTACATCCTCTAACGCTGCTCTGCGACCAGGGTGCCGCCGATGCGTAATCGCCCATAAAGAGCGTGTAGGTACGCAAAACGTCTGCGCCGTATTCGTCAACAACGTCGTTGGGGTCAACAACGTTGCCCTTGGATTTACTCATCTTTTCGCCGTCGGGACCGAGAATCAAGCCCTGAGCGGTGCGCTTTGCATACGGCTCCGCAACCGGAACAAGACCTAAATCATAGAGGAACTTGTGCCAGAAGCGAGAATATATCATATGACGGGTAACGTGCTCCATACCGCCGTTGTACCAGTCGATAGGCATCCAATATTTAAGCTTTTCCTCGCTCGCAAAGAAATTGTCGTTGTGAGGATCGCAATATCTGAGGAAGTACCACGAGGAGCCCGCCCATTGAGGCATAGTGTCGGTCTCGCGCTTTGCATCCGCGCCGCATTTGGGGCACTTGCAGTTTACGTAGCTGTCTATCCTTGCCAGAGGCGATTCACCGCCCTGACCGGGGGCAAACTCGTCCATATCGGGCAGACGCAGGGGCAATTCCTCGTAAGGAACGGCGACCATACCGCACTTTTCGCAGTGGACTATCGGAATCGGCTCGCCCCAATAGCGCTGGCGGTTGAACGCCCAGTCCTTCATCTTATACTGAACGCCGCCCTCGCCTACGCCAAGCGCCGTAAGCTCGTCGATAGCGCGGCGGATAGAATCCTTTTTGTTGGTAAAGCCGTTAAGGAAGCCGGAGTTGACCATCTCGCCGTCGCCGGTGTATGCCTCCTCCTCGATGTTGCCGCCCTTGATGACCTCGATGATATCGATACCGAACTTCTTTGCAAACTCCCAGTCGCGTCCGTCATGCGCGGGAACCGCCATTATTGCGCCGGTGCCGTAGCCCATCATAACGTAGTCGGCTATGTAGATAGGAATTTCCTTGTTGTTGATCGGGTTGATCGCCGAGAGACCGCTGATCCTCACACCCGTTTTTTCTTTTACGAGCTGGGTGCGCTCAAACTCGGTCTTCTTTGCACACTCTGCGCGGTAATTCTCGATCTCCGACATATTGGATATGCCGTCTGCATACTTGTCGATAAGAGGATGCTCGGGCGCCATAACCATAAAGGTAACACCGAAAAGGGTATCGGGGCGGGTGGTGTAGATGCGCAGAGTCTCATCCTTGCCGGCAAGCGCAAAGTTGACAAAAGCGCCCTCAGACTTGCCTATCCAGTTTACCTGCTGCTGCTTGATGTTGGGGAGATAATCAACCGTTTCAAGACCTGTTAAGAGCTTATCCGCATACTCGGTGATGCGCAAATACCATACGTCCTTTGATTTCTGCACGATATCGTTGTGACAGATATCGCATTTGCCCCCCTGCGAATCCTCGTTGGAGAGAACAACCTTACATTCGGGGCAGTAGTTTACAAGCGCGGTATCACGGAAAACGAGTCCGTTCTCGAACATCTTTAAGAATATCCACTGAGTCCATTTGTAATAATCGACGTCGGTCGTATCGACAACGCGCGACCAATCAAACGCAAAGCCGACGCGCTTTAACTGACCTGTAAACTTTTCGATATTTTTGTCGGTAACTGCTCTCGGGTGCATACCCGTTTTTATCGCGTAGTTTTCGGTGGGAAGACCGAACGCATCAAAGCCCATCGGGAACATAACGTTGTAGCCCTCCATGCGCTTCTTGCGCGAGATGACCTCAAGTCCCGAATACGCCTTGATATGACCGACGTGCATACCCGCGCCGCTGGGGTAGGGGAACTCGACAAGCGCAAAGAACTTTTCCTTTTCGGAGCCCTTTTCACCGGGATCCTTTGCCTCAAAGATCTTTGCCTCGTCCCATTTGCTTTGCCACTTGGGCTCTATATTTTTAAATTCGTGCTTCATTTATTCTTCCTCGCTTCCGCCGAGCTTTATTTCGTTGCCGCTCCAAAGGCGTTCCAATTTATAAAAATCTCTCGCCTGAGAGGTGAAAACGTGTACCACAACACAGCCGTAGTCCAAAAGTGTCCAGGAATTACCCGAGGTTCCCTCGATGTGTTGGGGATCGATGCCGAGAGATTCCTTTAGCTTAAACTCAACCTCGTCTGCAAGTGCGCGAACGTGGGTGTTTGCCGTACCGGTCGCAAGTACAAAATAATCGGCAAGTACAGTCTGCTCCGCTACCTCAAGCAGAGTAACGTCCATACCTTTTTTGCTGTCGAGCGCGTTGTACGCGATCTCGGCGATAGCTCTTGCCTGCTCCTGTTGCATTTTTTCTTGTTTCATTTTTTATCCTTTCGTCAGAACCTTATCTCTCTGAGCCGATTTATGTAAAAATTTCTTGCCTCTATCGCATCGGTGCATATGGTCTTTTCGTCGTTTATAAGATGCTTTATGGTTGTATCAAAGGATTTTACAAGCGTTCTGTCAAGCAGCTCCTGCTTGTCCATTCCCTTGGAAAGCCCTTTTTGATAAAACTCGCGCAGCTTGACACAGCCGGCATCCTCACGAAAATCCTCGATATAGTCCGCAAGATAAATAACTATCTCAAACGGCGACATATTTGCTCTGCCGGTTGTGTGCCAATATATCGCAGAGCACGCCTCGCTCGGCAGCGAGAACCGCTGGCTCGCTATCATCGCACCGGTTTTGGAGTGCAGCAGCTTGGGGTTGCTTTTCTCCTCGTCGCTTAGCTCTATTCCGTAAAGCGAGCAAAGCTCCAGCTGCTTTTCGTAGCTGTATTCCTTTGTAAAATCGTGCATAAGCGCGGCAAGCTCGACTGTTTTCAGATCCAGCGCGGGGAAATGGTTTTTCGCCAGCATCTTAGCCGCCTCGGCAACGCCAAGCGTGTGCTTTAATCTGCGCTCGGATATCGTCATAGCAGAAAGAATTGCATTTGCATCGGTCATTTCAGATATAACCCCCGTTCGATTATATAGTCGTAGACCTTTTCGGGAAGAATGGTTTTATCAAGCGTATCTCTCGCCTCGGTAGAGGAGACGGCGCGTATTTTGTTCTCAAGCAAAAGCGGGCGGACACCTGACTCGCGCTCTGTCCTGTTCAGAAAATCGGTCAGATCGCAGAGCCCGCGGTATGCGATAACAAGCTTTACGCTTTGCAGGATATAGCGGTAGTTTTTCCATTTGTCGAACCGATCTGCCCAATCGTCGCCCAAAAGCATATAGAGCTCGCTTTCGGGGTGCAGTGCCTTTAGCTCGTCAACCGTATCGCAGGTATAGCTCATCCCGTTGCGCTTAAGCTCTATATCGCTTACGATGACTTTAGTGTTCCCCGAAAAAGCCAGCTTTAGCATCTCGGCGCGATCTTTTCCCGAAACACCGTGAGATTTCTTAAGCGGCGGGATGTTGTTGGGGATGATATAAAGCAGATCGAGCGAAAATTTTTCGATAAACTCGTTTGCGATATCAACGTGCGCTCTGTGTACGGGATTAAAGGTTCCGCCGAAAAAGCCGACTTTATTCCTCGTCATCCCAGTTGTGCCAAACCTCGGTAACGTCGTCGTTATCCTCAAGCGCCTCTAAAAGACGGTTCATCATTTTAATCTGGTCCTCATCGTCAAGACGGACGTAGTTTGCGGGTATCTTTTCGGGATCTGCCGATTCGATAGTGTAGCCCTTGGCCTCAAGCGCCTCTCTTACCGTGCTAAGCTCGCTCACGTCGGTAAATACCTCGCCGTGCTCGTCCTCGCTCGTAAAATCAAGCGCACCCGATTCAAGCGCCGCCTCCATAAATTCATCCTCGTCCTTTATGCCCGAAACAACAACAACGCCCTTTTCGGCAAACATATAGGAAACGCATCCGCTTGTGCCCAGATTACCGCCGAACTTATCAAAGTAGTGGCGCACCTCGCCTGCCGTTCTGTTACGGTTGTCGGTAGCCGCCTCCACGATAATGGCAACTCCGCCGGGACCGTAGCCCTCGTAGGTAAGGACCTCGTACTGAACGCTGTCCGCGCCCGATGCCTTTTTGATAACGCGCTCAATGTTGTCGTTGGGCACGTTCAAGCTCTTTGCTTTTGCAATAAGGTCGCGCAGACGGGTGTTCGAGGCGGGCTCGGGACCGCCGTCACGTACGGCAATAGCGATCTCCTTGCCTATTTTGGTAAACACCTTTGCACGCTGTGCATCGGTCTTTTCTTTTTTGTGCATTATGTTTTTCCATTTGGAATGTCCGGACATAATATTGCTCCTTTATGTTGGTTGTGTGTTTGAATTATATTTCCTCGGTTCTCTTCATACCGAGCAAGTCAAGGCAACGACCGAGTATATTTCTCGTGGCAGCAGTGAGCGCAAGACGGAATTGCTCGGTCTCGCCGCCCGATCCGAGAATACGGCAGTTGTGGTAGAACTGATTAAACAGCGTGCAGACGTTCAGCGCAAAGCGCGAGATTATGCTCGGCTCAAACTCGTTGGCGGCGCGGAGCACGGTGCTCTCGAACTCACAGAGCTTGCGGATAAGGTCGGTCTCCTCTGCAACGGGAGTATAGCCCGAGTAACCGCCCGAGAAATTGCCTCTGCGGAGCACGCTCGCCGCACGCGCATAGGTGTACTGAACGTAGGGACCGGTGTTGCCCTCAAACGAGAGGGTGCCCTCCCAGGTAAAGTTGGTATCCTTTATTCTGCCGTTGGCGAGTGCGCTGAATACGACCGCGCCGATACCGACGGCTTCGGCAATATCCTCCTTGTTCTCGCCCGCAACGTTCTTTTCCTCGATTATCGCTCTTGCCTTGGCAACCGCCTCGTCAAATACGTCGTTAAGAAGAATGATGTTGCCGGTACGCGATGCAAGCTTTTCTCCGCCGAAGCTCATGGTGCCGTAAGGGATGTGAACGAGATCCTTTGCCCATTCCTTGCCCATAAGCTCGGTAACCTTGAACCACTGTGCAAAGTGAAGCGACTGTCCTGCGCTGGTAACGTAGGCGCAAATATCGAAATTATAGGTGTTGTAGCGGTAATTAGCCGCCGCAATATCGCGGGTGGGGTAGAGTGTGGTGCCGTCGCGTTTTAAAATAAGCGCGGGGGGCATATTGTAATCGGAAAGATCGACTAACGAAGCGCCGTCATCGAGCTTAAGGAGATCCTTTTCCCTTAATTCATCAACGATTGCAGGCATTTTGTCGGTATATAAGCTCTCGCCGTCCCAAACGTCGAAATCAATGCCCAAGCGCTTGTATGTTTGGGTGTATTCGCGCAGCGAAATGTCCTTAAAGAGCTGCCAGATCTCAAGATACTCCTTGTTGCCGTTTTCGAGCTCGCGGAATGCGGCACGCGCGGCATCGTTAAGAGAGGGATCCTTTTCGGCTTCCTTGCCGAAAAGAACGTAGATACGCTCGAGCTCCTTAATGCCCTCGCTCTCAAGCTGCTCGCGGCTCGACCATTTTTTAAAGGCAACTATCTGCTTGCCGTTCTGGGTACCCCAGTCGCCGAGATAGTTAAGCGCGTAGGTCGTATATCCGCACGCCTTGTATATATTTCTTACCGCGTTGCCGATAACGGTGGTGCCCAAGTGACCGAGGTGAAAACGCTTTGCGATATTAGGCGACGAGAAATCGAGGACTATCGTTTTGCCCTTGCCGTATTCCGAAAGCGACGGATACTCGTCGCGCACAAGCATACCAAGGTCGGAGAGGAACTTGCCCTTTCCGAAAAAGAAGTTAAGATATCCGCCCACCGCCTCGCATTTTTCGATGCCGTCAAAGCCGTCGAACGCACAAGCAAGCTCGCTCGCTATCGCATCGGGACGGTTGCGCAGGACCTTTGACAGCTTAAAGCAGGGAAGTGCAAGGTCACCGAGCTTACTGTCGGCAGGTGTTTCAAAAAGATTCTCGGCGTTTTCCTTTGATAGCTCAAAGCCCTTTTCGGTAACGTAAGCGACAACCTTTTCGCATATAGTATTTTTAATGTCAGCCATATAAATTTCTACCTTTACAGATAATTTGCCATTTTGTGAATTATTAGATATAATACCACACAAAAATCCGAAAATCAATAGATTCTCGCGCATTTGCTTCAATAATATTATAATATTTAGTCTATTCGGTCGGATTTTTCGGCTTTTTCTTTTTCGCCGCGGGCATCAAGCAGTCGGCGGTTTTTTGGGGTGGGGATCGGTGTGGTTTTGTAACCGCTGTGCCCAAAAACACTACATATAGACATTGGCTTGTCTTCACACACAAAAAAACAACAACGCGTTTGTGCAAATAGCACAAAAACAATGCTCAACTTAATAAAAAATGTACAAAAATATTGACAGAATGGAGCTTTTGTGTTAATATTTACACGTTAAACACTTAAAATTGGAGGAATATCGTTGTGTTTATGAAAAAATCAGTTTCGATCGTGCTCTGTCTCGTTCTGTTAATGGCGAGCGTTGTTGCGATCATACCCGAGATGGTGCAGAACGCAGACGCCGCTACATACAGAACTGCGTACAACGGCGCATCATCATCCTATAAGTCCAGCAAATATTATGAGCATTATCAAAAGGTACAGCTTTCCGGAGACGGTGTTACCGACACTTTGGCACTTGCGCTTTCACAGCTCGGCTATCACGAGGGCGCAAGCACCAGCGATATGGACGGTATCTCGAGCAGCAACGGCAACTATACCGAATTTAACTATAATATGGGTAGTGCATGGACAGGCGGCTATTCTTATGAATGGTGTGCATGCTTCTGCTCATGGGCTCTTTATCAGGCACGTCAGACCGATCACGGCTCGGGCGGTACCACCAACACTCTCTGCCGTTATCACAAGGGCGATGCCAACTACATCTGGCGTGAGATCGGCTGCGGTCACTGGGTAAATAACCTTAAGTCCGCAGGCGTTTGGTACTATTCTCAGTACTACGGCGGCTCCTACAAGCCCCAGCCCGGCGACCTTATCTTCTTCCGCAGCGCAGCGCACATCGGTATGGTCGTTTATTCCGACAGCACCTATGTTTATACCGTAGAGGGTAATACCAGCGACGCAGCAGGCGTTGAGCCCGCAGGCGGCGGCGTATTCTTTAAAAAGTATGCGCTTTCTTCTTCCTCTCTCGACGGATACGGACATCTTCCCTACAAGACAAACAGCGCGGTTGCAAAGATCGATTACAGCGGTGCTAACCCCACCCCCGGTCTTTACATCTCCAACGCTATCAAGTATGTTTATACCACCGAGACCGGTTCCACCAGAACCACCGATATGCCCAGATTTACTCTGTTTGAGGTTACCGACGTTGCATCGAACGGCAGATTAAAGGCAACCTTTACTACCTCCTCGGGCAGCACCGTTACAGGTTGGGTTCTTAACAACTCCGACAGAGTTATCCAGATCACCTCTACCCAACTGGAAAAGGTATCTATGACTCTTAAATGCGTTGACGAGGCAGGCGCTACCTTAAAGACCGAGACCATTTCGGGCTACAAGGGCACCACCGGCACTATCACGCCCCCCTCGATCACCAATTACGTTTGCACTCAGAGCTCGGTTTCGGTCACCTACACCAGCGGCGCGACCGTAACTCTTACCTATAAGACTCTGCTTGATTCCACTGTTGCAAAGGCAAGCACCGCGAGATACTGCGATTATACTCCCGCCGCACTCGCAACACTGCGCTCGACCTATGATTCTGCAGTTGCATTGCAGAAGGACAGCAGCGCAACCGTTGCACAAAAGGTGGAAATGGCCACCAAACTCCAGACCGCGCTTGATAATAACATTTATAAAATGACGATCATCTCCAAGGGCAAGAGCTACACCGCCTCGGTTACCGAGCGTACCGACGACTGGGCAGATGACGGTTCCCGTCTTACCGACGGCGTAAAGGGCGAGCTCGGCACCTCCAAGGGCTATGCCGGCTGGGCAGTAGGTGAAAACGGCTCGGCAGAGGTTATCGTTGATCTCAGCTCCAAGCAGTCCGCTAACGTATTCCGTATCTATACAAGCATCAATCCCGATTGGGCCATAAACTCTCCCGCAAAGTTCACCGTTGCGGTTTCCGACGATAAGTCGAGCTGGAACGAGGTCGGCAGCACTGTCAATAAGACCACAGGTGCTTCTGATGAGGAATGGACCAACTACACTATGGAGGTTCGTCTTGACGAGCTTACCAGTGCACGTTACGTAAAATTCATCGTTACCGCAACCACCGGCCACGTATGGCTCGAGGAGGTTGAGGTTGCAACCGCACCTATCGGCGCAATCGGCGAGATATACGTAAACGCTATCAACACCCCCGTTTCCGCAGGTAAAGCAACCGTGTTCACCCCCGCATACGGCGAGATCAACGCAACCACCGGTAATCACAAGTGGTCGTTCAACATTCTTGTTGAGTGGGACAGCAACGTAAACAAATACGTTGTAAAAGAGGCGGGCTACGGCAAGGGCACAGCCAACACCTATACTCTTACCGCAGGACAGCTTCTGTTTGCGTTCCACAGCTGGGAAAATGACGTTGTGGATCCCGTATACAGAAGTGTGTATAACAACAGCTTGCTTACCGGCATTGCCGTAGGCGACTACGTTTCTATTCAGCGGATCGACGTTGCAAACGCCTCTATCGGCGCAACCGCAACGATCACCTGGGAATCCGTAAACGGCGAGAGCGGCAGCAATCCTCCCGTTGTAACCGGCGACAACCTTGCTCTTAACAAGACCTACACCACCAGCACGCTCTATTCCTCCGACGGCACAAATGCCGATTATCCCGATGAGGACGGCAAGACCATGACCGACGGTCTTAATGCGGCGGTTGACGGAAAATATAACGACCCCGCATTTATCGGCTTTAACATCAACACCGAGGACTATCAGGCAAACGGCTATGCCTCCATCACCGTTGATCTCGGCGACACCTACTCGCTCGATAAGTTCGTTGCACACGTTGCAAGTGCATATAACGAGGGTGCGGGCGTTGTAGCTCCCTCCAAGGTTATGGTTTACGTCTCCGACGATAACAGCACCTGGACCGAGGCGGGCTCGACCGACACCACCGATATCAACAACGCAAGCACTCTTGCAGTTACCGTTACTCCCGAA
>JAZSDL010000016.1:0-50442 GCA_045531135.1 Eubacteriales bacterium
GCCTATGATAACCTCGGACAGCTTGTTTGCGAGGAGGATATAAATGCGGGCTATGCCTATGTTTATAACTACGATACAGCAGGCAACCTGCTGAGGAAAGACCGCTATCCCTATCACGCCGGCACTACAAAGGGCGATTACGTTAACTATCTTGCGTCCACACGTGAGACAGTTGCGACCTACACCTACGGAAACTCGTCTTGGGGCGATATGCTCACCGCGTACGGCGGTACGTCTATCAGCTACGATGCTATAGGCAACCCGTTAAATTGGCGTAACGCAACGTCGATGGAGTGGGAGGGCAGACAGCTCGATACTCACAATTTCACAAACGGCGATTTTTAAAATATCCTATATTTACGAAACTTCATTAAAACGAAGAAATAGCTGTACAGAGCAACTGACTCTGTACAGCTATTTGTTTTTTACAAGAAAACAACAAACCCGAACGTTTCACAAATCGGTAAAAGGTTCGGGTTTGAATGCTTTGGTGCGGGTAACAGGACTTGAACCTGCACCAAGGAACCTCGACTAGAACCTGAATCATCAAAAGCCTTGTGCAGTTGACTGCATATAAGGTCATATAACCACTTTCAAAAGCCTTTAAATCTAAGGCTTTTTTCGTTATTGTTGGCTGGTTCGTCCTAAAACACTTGGCATTACTGAAAAACACAATTTTGCACATTTTTCGGATGTTTGTTAGAAGAAAATCGCATTAGATATTTAATCTAAAGGACATTTTTATGACGTTCACTCCCTAAAAACAACATTTCACTTCACTCTGTATTGCGGGACTAATTTCATATATGTACACTATAATAGAATTAATATAAAATTTTTTAAAAAATTTTATAGACGTTTTGCCCTTTTCTGACATTATATATATGAGGAGTAAAATAATATAAGAATTTTGTCGATAACGGTAAATTGATAGGGAAATATGTATTGACAATCTTCGCTATAAATTATTCCTGTAATTGTATTTATTAAGCACCTGTCGTTTTCTCTTAATGCTGACCTCGGTATAAATCTCGGTAGTAGCTACACTGCTATGCCCTAATAGTTCCTGAACTGAACGCAGATCTGCGCCATTTGCAAGTAAATTTGTTGCAAAGGTGTGTCTTAGATAGTGTGGTGTTGCACTGTTGTTGATTTTAGCGCTGTCTTTAATAGTTTTGAAAATGTATTCTATTCCGTGAATGCTAATTTGATTACCATGACGGTTTACAAATAATTTGTCAGTATGAGTGGCAGTTTTGCTACGAAGTTTAATCCATTGCGTTATGTTATTCCAAGTTTCTTGGCAAGAAATATATATTAGCCTTTGTTTTCTGCCCTTGCCGTGAATTAGCATGGTGTGTTCTGGTGTATTTATATCAGACAAAGCAATATTTGACGCTTCTTCAATACGTATACCGGTGCAAATAAGAATATCAAGTAAGGCAAGGTTTCGTGCATTTTTCCATTTGGCAGTTTCAGTGTTCGATTGTTCAAAGCGTTTGCAGACATTTTCTAAAAGAGAGCATACTTCCTTTTTAGTAAGTGTTTTTGGTAATCGCCTTGCCTTTTTGAACTTGAAAACATTCGAGTAGTAGTTTTGGCTAGTATATCCTTTTTGGTACAGGTATGCAAAAAACATTTTAAGCACAATTAGTTTTCGGTTAATTGTGCTGTCGGCTAATTTACGCGTATCCATAAGATAAGAAATATATTGAACAACTGTTTCTTCATTGATTTCATCATCATAAATGTATGAATTGAAATCTTTTAAATCTGAAAGGTATGCGGTTATAGTTTTGGAAGATAAATTTTTAGTGGAGCGTATATGCTCTAAAAATTCGTTAGTAATGCTCTGATATTTGTTCATCGTAAGACCCTTTCTAATCAAGTTGTAATCTTACATATTATAACAAAATTCGAGCAATTACAAATAAAATATAATTACAATAACTACATATTATTGTGAGATTATAAAGATTAAAAATAATCTTAGATTGAAAATATTAGCTAAAATATTATTTCACACGTTATCTTGCAAAATACATAGAGGAAGGAATATGATATGCCGTTAACAAAGGAAGAATTTTTGAATCAGTTTACTCGGCAGGCACTGGATGAAAGAATCTCGCTATTTGTCGGTGCTGGCGCTTCGGCCAATGCAGGGTATCCATCTTGGCACAATTTATTCAAACCGCTTGCTAAAGAATTGGGTGCACCATTGGATGATACAACTAACTATTATAGACTTGCCCAATACTACTCTAATAAGTTTGGTCAAGCGGAACTTCGAAAACGAATCAATGAGATAATCAACAAAAATGATTATCGTAGTCCACTAATTAATGAGCTTATTGATGTGGGTTTTACAAATATATGGACTACAAATTTTGATAATGTTTTAGAACTTAACTACAAGAGCCGCAATATATTAATCAATAAAGTATTTCGTGATGCCGACTTATCTAATGTAGAACTAAATAAACGAATCAATATTTACAAAATGAATGGTGATATATCCAATCCTGATGGTATTATAGCCACTCAAAAGGATTATGAAGAATACTCGGACAGTCACCGCATGATGTTAATGTTCTTTAAAAGAGAGTTGATTTCTAGCACCTTTTTGTTCGTAGGATATAGTTTTACTGATTATTTAGTTATGGATTGTTTGAGTGAGATAACTAGATATTTGGGCGAGGCTGCCCCCTATCACTATACAATAATGACGAACAAGAAAAATGATCGTTATTTTTGCCACTTTATTGATGATTTGGAACGTAGATATCACATTCGTGTGCTTCTTGTCGACGACCATGCAGATATTCTTCTTGTTTTTCGAGAACTAAATATGAGAATACGAAATAAGAGAGTATTTATTTCTGGGGCATTTCGCTCATTTGATATGAGAATAGAAGAATATTCCCATAATCTGTCGCGTAGCATTACTTCACATCTTTTAGCTAACGATTATCGAATCATTAACGGCATCGGTAGGCATTTTGGAACACACATCATTGGATACGCAAATGAATATCTTGCAAAGAAAGGTATTAAAGATAAGGAAAAGTATATTATTACTAGACCTTTTGTTGGCTTCGGCGAAAAATCGTTACAAGACAAAAAGCGAATGCGAGAGGAAGTTATCGCTGGCTGTGGTTCGGCAATATTTGTTTTTGGAGACTATGATCCGAATTCACCTAATCCAAATAGTGGTGTTAAGGAGGAGTATGAAATTGCATTGAGCACCCACAAAACAATTATTCCTATAGCATACCCAGGGATGAGATCAGAATTGATTTGGAATGAGATGAAACAAAGTTTGACACAGCATCCATATTTGGAAAAAAGTATCAATCAACTCACATCCAATAATGATACAGAAGAATTGGCGAAAATTATTATCTATATTTTGGATTCGGTACAAGAGGTGACATAATAATCAATTAAGATGCACAAAGAATTTTCCAATAACCATATTTCCCTATAATCTACTGCCAAATTAAGGAGGGTTTCTGAGAATAATCTATCGAACACTTTAGTTGGTATATCACACTGGAAATTTGCTGCAATATCGTCCGACTGAACAATAGTATATATGGCATAGAGCAGTGCTATCCTACTATTAAGATTTCCACTATCAATTTGTATGTACTTATTCAATAAGGTGTTTACGGATTTGGGGAGCTGCAAGTTGGATTTTATTATTTCTACTATAGTTCTATATTTACAATTAACTAACATATCTTGTGTGATTTTACACGCTATGTGGTTGCACACTTCTAACGTACCAGTTGAATGATTGACTTCTTTGAAAATCATATTTTTTATCCAGCCAAAGACTGGGGGAATATCACAAGGTTTCAGTTCATACAGAACCGGGAAAATAACCACATCATTTTTATAGTACCTTGATTCCAATATTTTGATTTCTTCCGTTGCGCATACCGAATTAATAGTATTTGAGGATAAGATAATTACTGCGTATCTACATCCTCCTGCACCCTCAACAATGTTTTTCTCATAGCGGTCATCTCCCATTACCATTTCATATCTGTCATACCAAACATTTACTCCATAGTTTTTGAGATGATAAACGATAGGTTGTACTATTTGATATCGGTCTTGAGCCGAAAAACAGATAAACAGTTTTTGTGTTGAGCTGTCCATGATTTCCTCTATGTTTTGTTTAGTAAATAATTATTGATCCAACATGCAATACCATTGTTATCGTTTGTTTCAGTGACATAATCAGAAACTGCTTTAAGGCTCGGTATAGCATTACCCATAGCTACGCTAGTTCCCACGGTTTTAAACATATCGATATCGCCTATATCATCGCCAAAAGCTATCATGTGTGTAGTGGATATTCCAAAATATTCTGATGCTATTTTAACCGCATTCGCTTTATTAGTTCGTTTATGGACAATTATCGCATCTCCGGCAATAGTGTGATAAAAGAGACTTTCATTTGTCATATATCTTTCTAGTGGGATATATTTAAGGTTGTCTGATCTAATGCGAATACGTTGAATGTCATATGGTGGGATACTATTTAGATGACAAGTTTTTTCGTTGCCAAACTTACTATGACGTATTTCATTGCAAGTATTGTAAAAAAGCCAGGGATCCTGATTTACATCAATTAGCAAGTTTGGATAATCCTGCTTTAGTTTTTTGATGATGTGCATGGCTTGCTGATATGGTAATTCGTTACTATCTATTAATTGATTGCCTACACAAATCATTGCCCCATTGTAAAATGCGCTAAAATCACATGGAAGGCTCTCTAAAAGACGAATCATATTTTGAGATCTGGAGCGTCCTGTAATATACCCTATATGATACCCATTTGATTTACAAAGATTAATCCTATTTGCCGTTAATGGGGAAACAATGCCATTCGAAGTCAAGAGTGTCCCATCTAAATCAAAAAGAAGCATCCGTTTGCTCATTTGCAGACCATTCCTTATGATATGTATTTTTGTACAATTAGCGCATCTCATCGTGAGATTTGCACACTTCATTTAACAGTGCAACTATAGCGCTGTATACTTCGCAGATATTTTGGTTTGCATCTATTTTTACAATAGGATATGGTTCACACAGAATCATTTCTTCATATCCTGCTTTTTTCAATATCAAGGATTCTCTACTTTCACTATAGTGCGGCGCGATTCCGGTTTGAACACTTCTCTCTTGGATACGTTGTACAGCAGTATCAACATTAACATCGAGGAAAATCCCCAAATCAGGAGTGGGGAAACAATCTAAGGCCTTTGATAAACAACTATACGAAGATTCAAGAAAAAGTTCAGTAAACAATTTGATACATATTACATATCTATCAAGGATAACATTCTTGCCACTCTCCAAAAGAGGCATCACATGGTCAAACATATTATAGATCACACTTCCTATATGTAATGCATGTTTAAATTCATTTGAAAAGATATCTTTTCTTGAAAATTTCAACTTGTTTTCTGCACGATACAATTCATCTTCAAATACAGCATTTTTTAAACACGATGTATATACAGTATTGTTCAAGCCACTATTTTCCAACATTTTCAAAACGGTAGATTTTCCGCTTCCGTCTATACCAAATAAGAAAATGAGTTTTCCACGCATTTGTATTTCCTTTACTATATAGTTTAATCCTTATAATCTCACAATAATATGTAGTTATTGTAAGGAAGTACGTACGATCAGCTGAATTCATAAAAAGAAAAATAACCGAATCATTTCACGTGAGATTCGATTATTACAATTTAATGTATTTTTGCTTATACGAATAGTATGTAGTTATATAGATAGTTAAAAAGAATAAGCTGTTTAAAAAATGCAGTTGCTGTCGAAAAATAGGGGAATGGTGTTATTAAGACCGATTTTGTTTTTTTACAAGTTGGGAGTATAAATACGGTTTATAAAACAAAAAATCTATATTATTTTTTAGGAGGATAAAATAATGGTAAATAGTGGCATGATGATTTGTAGCTTCTACCTTAAGAAGTTATTTAGTCGAGGTGAAAAAGGTATGTATTCACTCAATAGTGAATATATTAATAGTGATCGTACAACTGCATATGTAGATATTTTTGATATGGTTCAGTTGTTTTGCAGAAATAATGTATCTTTCACAGATGATGAGAAAAACAAAAAAATGTTTTCTATACGAGCTAATCCTATCATTTATGATGAAGTTACATACCGAGCGATGGTATTTACAATTCGTTCGGGGGCTTACGGAATAGAATCTGACATGACCAATAGAAAAACAAAAAAAGTTAAATATCGAAGAGGTTCTGATGACGCAGATATTAAAGATTTTAAATGTGTAATGTTTGTTCCAAAAGATGAAGAAGGAATA
This sequence comes from Eubacteriales bacterium, assembly GCA_045531135.1. Classification (GTDB taxonomy): domain Bacteria; phylum Bacillota; class Clostridia; order Oscillospirales; family CAG-382; genus Coliplasma. The sequence goes on from JAZSDL010000016.1 coordinate 6,368, forward strand.
GAGATTACCAAAGGTATTTTGATTTTTCAAACAATAGCTACATATGGTGTAAAAAGTATTACGACGAAAAAAATGGGCGAGTTTTTTGTAAACATGGGTTTAAAGTTAGAAACAAGAAGCGTATCTGTTAGAGCATTTATCGATAAATTGGTAAAGCAAGGCACACTTAATAAAGTTACCTTGATTAAGAATGCTATCTCGCATAACGATGCGGATAATATGTTAATAAATACTGGACGTGAAGAAATATCTTATTTTAAACCACAATTTCAACCCGGTTGGTTTCAAGAATTGTTGTTGTTATTTGATCGAGCAGAACACACAACAGTATATGAAATAGAAGGCAAAAGTTATGAAGATATAAAAGTCGAGTTTAAACTTGGTAAACGGTATAGAACGGTAGGATTACGGTATATTGATAGATTTAGTGTAGTAGAAGATATTCCGGACACTATCTATAAGAACGGTATATTTAAAGAAGAAATTTTAATTAACTATATGATTGATACCGCTGTCGAATATATGAAACATATGTTGTTTGCGATAGAAAAGTGAGGGATATATGCAAGTCGCCAAGTTTGCAGGAATTATATTAGTTGTTATTTCATTAATGATGATTTTTATCAGCTTGATTCGAAAAAATGAGTCTTTCTTCAATATTACAGAAGTTATCAGAAATCATTTTCAGTTATTTAAAAAGTGTAAATATCAATATGTTGTGTTCTATTTGCTGCCGTTGATATTTGCTGTAGGATTATCATTAATATATGAAGCTGGAGAAGCCTTTTATACAGAATTAAGTGTTATAATTGGGATTCTGCTTTCTATGTTATTTGCGATATTAAGCATATTATCTACTCATGATTTTGAATCTGTACACGATAATGAACAACGCAAAAAGGTAAAAAATGTTGTATTACAGACATCTAACGCCATTGTATTTAATAGCATCTTGTGTCTGTTCATAATGATATATGGATTGTTTAATATTGTATTGGATGGTGTTACATTTGGAGAGTTGCCGTTAAATACTGCAATAATTAAAATCATATTATCTTGTATAGCATATTATGTTTTTATAGTTATCCTTCTCACTTTACTGTTGATAGTAAAGCAAATGAGCAGAATTATTGAGTTTAGCTTAAAAGTAAAAAAGCAATAGAAAATGAATATAAAACAAACGATACAGAAATCAGCCTTTTGTAATTCATAAGCAAAGTACAAATAAGTATTATAATGCTTCTGCTCTAAAATGAATGATACAAATTAATAAATTGAAATAAAAGAAAGAAGTTTCAAAAGTGATGCAATTTATCAAATATGCCAATCTTTATGTAGAAAAATATTATAATGGAAAATTGATTCTTGATTTTACTGCTGAAAGCGAATTTCTATATTTTGCTTATAATGGTGATTATACCGAAAATATGAGATTAGAACAGTATGAACCAACAATGCTGTATTTCAGTAATGTTGATAATCTTCATTTGGCCGAAGGTGATATTATTACTGTTTCAATGCGCGCACTGATAACTCACAAAAAGAATGAAGATAAAGTATTCTCGGATAATTTTCAAGATGATGAAGTGCCGTTCAATATATTTATGTCTTTTATAAACGGAAGTTGGTTGGAAGAACTGTTTAATACCGGCGAAGCTTTTAAGAACAATCATTTGCGAAATGAATTAATTGAAATAATAGAAGGAACATGGCAACATGGTAGCCCCTGCACATTAAATGCATTGTCGGATAGGATCGATGTAGAAATTGTTGATGTTGGACAAGGCAGCACAAATCTAATTCAATCAGATAATGTACTAACAATTTTTGATAGCGGCGCAAGTATATTTTCATCAAAGATGGAGTTGAAACGTATAGCAGATAAAATAACTGATAAGTTCGACCATTCATATAAAACTTCTTTAATTATCAGTCACTGGGATAGCGATCATTATAATCTGCTTACTGTAATAAATGATAGGTGGTTGAAACGGTTTTGCTGTGTATTTTTTCCGGCAGAAGTAATAAGCTTAACCTCAAAGCAAGTGGTGAAACGATTATTTAACAATTGTAAATATATATGCACCTTTAAATCTCCGTTAGCGAAGAAAAAAGGAAGTGTTGAAATTGTTCCAATAATATCAAAACCTAATTATACGTTGTATATCGGTGAAAAAAGTAAAAGCATAAACAAATCGGGACTGGCTTTGGTTATAAATAGTTCTGAGGAAATCACCATTTTTGGAGCAGACCATACAAATAAGCAGATATGGAAATGTATATATCCGCATATTATCAGCAAAAGGGGTTATACTCGATTAAATATTATTGTGCCTCATCATGGTGGAAAATGCGGTAAAATCAATATATCTCATTTAGGGATCAATTCTGGCATTGCAGCAATTTCTGTAGGTGAAAATACATATAAACACCCTAATCAAGCTACGATAGATAATTATGAAAAACTAAAATTTGTCGTTAAACGCACTGATTGGGAGCGTAAAAACATTTTAATTGAAATGAAATAAAATTTAATAACAGCAGCAAAGGTAGTAGTATGATACGTATACTACTACCTTTTGAGTTGTATATAGTTCAGTGAAGATTTCTAAAATGAAAACGTAATTAATAGTGTTCAAAATTAACGGAAGTGCTTTCAACTACAACATATCATTGACAAACAGAACAACATATGATAAACTACATATGAAACAAATTGTTTCTATATTTGTGAGGTAGTTATGAAGAGTATTAGAAATCAAGCTAAACCCAAAATAATGGAGTTTATAGATGCCTATTACAACGATTATTTTACTGTTCCAACTGTACGTGAGATTGCGGCGGGCACGGGTATATCTGTTTCTACTGTTCATCGTTGCTTGAATGCGATGAAAGAAAACGGTGAGCTGGAATACAGCGGACGCCGTTCTATTTCAACTCCGCGTACTTCGATGGAGGGAAACTATAACGCAATGCCGGTTCTCGGTTATGTTGCCTGCGGACCGGGTCAGGAGGAAGAAGAACAGCTTCTTGAATATATACGTATGCCTGAAACTATTGTCGGCAATGATGAATGCTTTGCATTAATTGCAAAAGGCGAGTCTATGGTTGACATTGGAATCTATCCCGGCGACTATGTGTTTGTTCGTAAACAAAACACTGCAAGTGTTGGCGACATTGTTGTTGCGCTTCTTGATGGCAAGAACAATCTAAAGGTTCTTGATTACGATAGCAATACAAAACAATACGTTCTCAAATCCTGTAACGCAGATAAAGAAACCTATGCAGATATAATTGTCGAAGGTGAGCTTCAAATTCAAGGCGTTGCGGTTTCTGTATCCCATAAGCTCGGGAAAGTGAAGATTTAATATGGATAACTTACTAAATGGATTAAACGAATCACAAATAGAAGCTGTTACAACTACCGACGGATATATTCGCGTTATTGCAGGTGCCGGAACAGGGAAGACACGTGCGCTTACGCATAGATACGCCTACCTCGTAAACGAGCTTGGTATATCGCCTTCAAATATACTTTGCATCACCTTTACAAACAAAGCTGCAAACGAAATGAAAAAGCGTATAAAGCGTATGCTCGGCGACGAGTTCGATACATCGTTTGTCGCAACACTTCACGCTTTCTGTACGAGGATTTTGCGTGAGGAAATATATAAGCTCTTTTATCCCGATAATTTCATTGTATTGGATAACGTCGATCAAAAGAAAATTCTTGAAGAGGTGTATGACGAAATGGGTATTCGTATGGATACCGCCAGCTTCAAATTTATGATCGACCAGATACGCTATTATAAAAATCTTATAAGTTATGTCGAGTATCTTTCTAACCCCAATTTCGATTATTCTACCCTCGTAGCACAGAATAAGACCGAGGAGATAATCTTCCGTTACATAAAGAAGCAGCGTAAGTATTTCGGTCTTGATTTCTTCGACCTTATCAATTTTGTGATATACCTTTTTAGAACGTATCCCGATGTGCTGCTTAAATGGCAAAAAAAGCTCTGCTATATTATGGTTGATGAATTTCAAGATATCACCGCAAAGGAATTCAAACTTATCCGACGACTCTCCGAGTTTAACCGCAATTTGTTTGTTGTTGGCGATCCAGACCAAAATATTTACGAATGGCGCGGCGCAAATATGAGTGTTATCGTGGATTTTGAGTCTTGGTTGAATAACGAATGCTTTGAAGATAATCTCAACCTAAAAGCAATTGATATCGTTTTAAGCAAGAATTATCGTTCTACAAAGAGTATATTAAGCGTAGCTAACTCCTTGATTGAAAAGAACCAAAACCGTGTCGAAAAGGCATTAAGGGGTTCTTTCGAAGACGGCGAAAAGGTTAAATACCTCCACGCAAAGAACGATAAGGATGAAATTAAATATATTTGCGACGAGATCAGCGACCACATAAAGAATGGCGGGAAATACAGTGATATTGCTGTGCTGTACCGTTCAAATTACGTTTCGCGATTTGTTGAGCAGGGCTTTCTTTCAAGAAACATACCTTACGTTGTTTACGGCGGTGTCGGTTTTTATGAACGAGCAGAAATTAAGGATGTATTGTCCTATATGCGCCTTGTGGAGCATACTGACGATGATCTATCCTTTAAGCGAATTATAAATGTGCCAAGGCGTAAAATCGGCAAGATAAAGTTAAAAGCACTATCAGAATACGCCGAGCAAAACGGAACATCGCTTTATGATGCATTAAAAGCACTTTGCGAAACCGATACGTTCAAATCCTGCAAGGCGAAGGAGTTTGTTGCTGAAATAGAAGCGCTCCGTCAACAAGCGGATGAGCTTTCTATTTCGGAACTGCTGCAAGCGATTCTAAATAAAACCGGATATGAGCTCTATATCCGTGAAAGCGGAGATATTGAGCGCTTGGATAACGTTTCCGAGCTTATGCGTAGCATCGTTACACAGGAAAACGAGTTCGGTGAACCGCTTACACTTTCTACCTTTTTGCAGAATATAACGCTTCTGCGCGATAGCGACGTTGAAGATAAAATCGATTGCGTTAAGATTATGACAATACATACTGCAAAAGGTCTTGAATTCGACACAGTATTTCTCGTTGGACTTACAGAAGGTATCTTTCCGTCCGCAAGAAGTCTTGAGGAACGCAAGAACGATGCTCTTGAGGAAGAACGCCGTCTTTGCTTCGTTGCGATAACAAGAGCAAGAAAATGTCTATATCTTACTGAAAGTGAAGGATTCGGTGTGAAAGGTTTTTCAAAAGTCCCGTCGCGATTTGTCTTTGATATAGACAAATCGTTGTTGGATAGAATCGGAACTGTTTCCGCAGACATTATGGACGAATTCGTCATATTGAAGAAACGGTTTGATAAAACCGAACTTGAAGTATACAAGGTCGGCGACCAAATACGCCATAAGGTGTTCGGTGAAGGCATAGTCGAGGAAGTGGACGAGGAAACAAAAACCTATTATATCCGCTTTGTCAACGGCAGAAAACCGATCAACTTTAATTATAACGGCTTAAGCCATGTGTTTTAATAAGGAGAATTAGAAAATGGCAGAGATTATAAAAGTTTTTAAAGAGAACATCCCCGATATGCGCTTCATTGGTAAGAAGTACGGTGAATTCGGTCATTGGGATGAATTTTGGGCAAACGATTGGTTTGGTTTGCTTGAAAAAGCAATGGGCGGCACAGATGCAATACTCAATATTTGGGAAAACGGTGGCGGTTACGTAGGGCTTGAGCATTGGACTCCTAATGCACCGTTTGAATATTGGCTTGGTATGTTTGCACCGATTGATACTCCCGTTCCCGACGGATTTGAATATGTAGATTTTATCGACCTTTCACTTGGCACTTGCTGGATATACGGGCTTGAAACTGAGGTTCACAATACTTCTGCTTGTCAATCTGCATTGATGCAAAACGGTATGACTATTTGGAAAGACGCTAACGGCGGCATGTGGTCATTTGAAAACTGTCTGTGCCCAAGATATACAACTCCTGACGAAAACGGAAAGATCATTCTTGATTATTGCTATTTTGTGGAGAAATAATTATGGAAAACATCATTAACTGGTTTCTTGAAGAAAAAGAACCGTCTATAAGATACAGAACTCTTACCGAACTTTTGAATAAACCTGAAACCGATCCCGAAGTTATTGAAGCGAAAGAAGCGCTATTGAAATCAAAGAATGTTTGCCGTTTGTTTGATCGCTTGGATGACAGAGGATTGTTCCCTCATATTCAAAAGTTTTACGGTAATTTTACCACATTCAGTTATCTGTATGCTCTTGCGGAGCTTGGCTTGAAAAAAGGTGATCCACATATCAACGAGATCGTTGATTGGATATTGATTCCCGGTGAGGACAAGCATGAACATTTTATGCAGAAAGAATTCCAAAACGAACACGCATATTTGCTCGATGAAAGCAATCTTGGAAGTTGCCGCCAGACCGATTTTCTTGGTACGTTGTTAAGACTTGGCTTTGGCGATGACGAAAGAGTCAAAAAACTGATAGATGCGTTTATCGAAAAGAACAGATTTGACGGCGGTTATCTCTGTAAATGGAAAAAGAGCCGACATAAAGGTCAAACACCCAAAAGCTGTGTGGGTACTACCGTAAATGCGTTAAGAGTATTTTCCTATCTTACCGAAGAATACAGAAATACCGATGCATATAAAAACACACTTGAATATTTTGTCAGCAGAAATATGATTCACAGTAAAATCAATCCTGATGAGATCATCTGCTCGACGAATGCTTTTTATAACGGTTGCGGAATGTCCCACGTTTTTGTACTTGCTGATGCAATGAGCCGTTTAGGGCTTGGTAACATACCTGAAATGAACGAGGTGTGGTCTATCATCGAAAGCAAAAAGGACGCCGAAGGCAAAGTCGTTTTAGAAGCAACCGATACAAAGAAAACACTTATTATGGACGGCGTGGGTAAGCCTAATAAATATCTTACTCTTAATTTGCTTTTGAGTTATAAGAATGCTCGCGGAGAATAACTATGCCATACATCCAACTAAATGATTTGGAGCTTTATTATGAAGAATACGGAAAAGGCGAAACTGTGCTGTTCTTGCATAGTCATTTCAGCAGAGGCGTGATTGCTTTTGAAGGGCAGATCAACGCATTTTCTGCCCGTTATAGATGTTTGTTTCCCGATTTTCGCGGTCATGGTAAAACAAAGGCTAAAAGTCTTGAATGGAATAGCCGTATGTTAGCCGATGATATGGCGGAACTTATAGATGCGCTGAAACTCAAAAGCGTTCACATAATCGGTTATAGTTGTGGCGCGTATGTCGGTTGCTATTTGGCTGCAAAATATCCCGAAAAAGTCAAAAGCCTTACTACCATCGGCGGTGGCTCTTATCCCAGACCAGACGGTTCAACAGCATATTTGCCGGAAAGCGTTAATGCTCAGTTTGCAGAAGAAATGAATCTCCGTCATTTTGTAGCGCATAATGGCGATTGGAAAACATATTTACGAATGACAGTTGCCGATTGGCAATCACATCCTTCGCTTATTGATGATGAATGGAGTAACATAAAATGTCCCGTTTTGTTCATCAATGGTGAAAATGACCCATTCGGCACGTGTGCGGAATTGTTACAGAAAGTTCCCCACGCTAACTCATTCGAGGTAAAAGACGCAGGACATCGGCCTCATTTTCCAAATGAACAAGCAAATGATGTTAACAAGATGATATTTGAATTTTTAGATAATATAAAAACTAATATCATCGGGTGTTGCGGGCACGACTGTTCAATGTGTACTACATACCTTGCAACTATTAAGAATGATGATGCTTTAAGAAAACAGTCGCAACAGTTTTATAAAACTATGTTCGGGTTGGATATTCCGCTTGATGAAATTAACTGTCTTGGCTGCCGGTCAAACAATACGTTTAAGCTTTGTAAGAACTGCCCGTTTGCAAAATGCGCGTCGGAACGAAAAATAGCCGAATGTTTTGAGTGTGTAGAATATCCTTGCAATGCTCTTACGGAATATCAAGAAAAATATGTAAACAAGTGCAATCAAGTTACGTGTGTTTGGGGAAATATAATTAATGAATGATGAAATCAAAAGAATCATCGGCGCAAATATGGATATGGATTTTAGCAATCTCAATTTTGGTAATTCAAAGTGTCCTTGGAATATAGCAGAAAACACTAATGAACATAAGTGCGCAGTAAAAGACACATCGATCTGTAAGTACTTTTGCGGCATACAGTATTTGGATAGCGTGCTTTGCAGTTATCCTTATGAGAATTTAAGTGTTTTAAAACCAGATGAAATTGATAGAAAAATGAAAGGTTAACTATTATGATAAAACGCCTACCTACCCATTGCGGTGATGAAACCTGTCCTTCTTGTGTTGTTGCAGGAGATTATATCTTCCTTGCTCACCACGCGGGCGGTTTTGAAAAGAACGATATTACATACCAAACGAGAGTTGCCTTTGAAGCTATGAAAAGCACACTTGCATCTGTCGGCGCAACTCTTGACGATATGGTGCAACTTAATTATTACATCAAAAACACAGAGGATTTCCGTACAGGGCGTGATGTGTTCACCGAATATTTTCCAAACGGTGCACCTGCGAGAATGACCGTTGTTACACAATTTCTTGACGATAATTGTCTGTGCCAAATAGACGGTATCGCGTATAAACCTCAAACATAGGAGAAAAAGATGCATTTTGTAAACGCCAAGGGGATATTATCTGCACACAATGGAATGAATATATACCGCGGCTGTACTCACGGATGTATCTATTGCGACAGCCGTTCTACGTGTTACCAAATGAAACACGATTTTGAGGATATAGAAGTCAAACAAAATGCACCTGAGCTTTTGGAAGATGCTTTACGAAGAAAACGCAGTAAATGTATGATTGGTACAGGTGCGATGTGTGATCCGTATATGCATTGTGAAGAAAAGTTGGGTTTAACACGCCGTTGCCTTGAGATCATCGACAAATATCAATTCGGCGTGGCGTTACAGACAAAGTCCGATTTGGTTCTGCGAGATTTGGATATTCTAAAAAGAATCAACAAGCATTCAAAAGTTGTTGTTCAAATGACATTGACTACATATGACGGAGATCTATGCAAAATCGTAGAACCAAACGTTTGCACTACAAAAAGACGATACGAGGTTTTGAAGATACTCCAACAAGAAGGCATTCCGACAATTGTTTGGTTTACTCCGATGTTGCCGTATATCAATGACACCGTAGAAAATGTTCGTGGAGTTTTGAATTATTGTTTTGATGCAGGCGTTAAAGGCATTTTAACCTTCGGTGACGGCGGCATGACTTTACGTGATGGCGACCGTGAATATTACTATTCGGCTCTCGATCGTAATTTCCCGGGATTAAAAAGTATATACGTTAAAAAATTCGGTCTAAACTACGAAATTCCGTCTGACAAGGGTAAGTATTTAATGAGCATAGTTCGCGACGAATGTAAATCACACGGCGTTATGTTTGATCAAAACGAAATATTTTCTTATATGCACGAATATCCGAATAAATTTGAGCAGTTAAGTTTGTTTTGAAATTAGAAAATAAGTATTGATAATATTATTTTAATTATAATTGATATGAATAAAAGAAATGATTTGAAAATCAAATGCGTCTGCTGCCAAAGTGAATTTGTATTCACTGTCGGAGAACAGGATTTTTATGCAGAGCGTGGATTTTCTTTGCCCAAACGCTGTCCTGAATGTCGCAAGCAAAGAAAAATCGAAAAGCAACAAGCCGCTGAGCAAGAATGGCACTCACGAGAAGAACAAAAAATCCAAGAGCTTCTTGATAAATTACCATATGATCGCTTGCCTTTGCCTGAAGTTACCGTTGATAATCCGTCTAAAACACTTTATGTTATAGGAAACGGTTTTGATATTGCTCATGGTGTGCCTTCAAGATATATTAATTTCAGAGATTCAATGGGTAAAAATAATAGTTTGCGCCTTAATTTAGAAGCCTACTTGAAGGTTGACGATTTGTGGAGCGATTTTGAAGAAGCATTGGCACATATTGACGGAAGCGCATTGTTAGGAAATGTTGATATGTGGCTGGATATTATGGGCGCTTATGAGCCGGATGCACAGGCGGCGGATTTCTGTATGGCTTATGAAACTGCGGCAGAACCTGCGATGGAGATACTTAGAAAGCTTCCTAAAAGCTTTAGAAAATGGGTAGAAACATTAAAACCTTCAAAAGAACCGATCTACAAAAGTCTGCTTCATCAAAACGGAACATATCTTAATTTTAACTATACAGAATTTCCGGAAAAACTTTATAATATTCCTTCTCAAAATATAAAGTATATTCATGGTTGCCGAACAGATAAAAAACAAGATCTAATTCTTGGTCATGCGTTTGAATCGGGTGAAGATGATGATTGGACGCCGTCAATGCCTTTACCTAAGTATAAGTCTATTAGAAAACAGGAAATGCTGTCTGCCGCATTGGATGGGACAACTCGATACCTCGCTGATTATATGGAGAGTACGACAAAGAATACAAAACAGATAATTACAGAAAATCAAGAGTTTTTTGAAAAGTTATCTGATATTGAAACAATTGTTGTTGTAGGTCATTCATTGTCCCCTGTGGATTATCCTTATTTCAGAGAAATAATTAAGTATAATCGAAATAAAGCAAATTTGTTGATAACTTGGTATAGTTCACATGATTTGTATAATATTCATAAGTTTGTCGGAGAAATGAATATAGACCCCAAAGGAATAACACTTGTTAAATGAAGATAAAAGACCGAAAGGTATGTGTTAGTGTCCCTTTCGGTCTTTTGCATAATACATGATGTATTTGCTTTTGACAAACATCTCGATCAAACAAGCAATGCCGACTCCAAAATATCGGATCATTTTGAAGTAAAAATATTAAATGTAAGGTGTTTTTAATATCATAAATTGTGTAATGCTGCATACATAAATTAGTTGAAAATCTTAGGGTTGCATTATTGTATTACCTTTTTACACCACCGAGCGAGAATATATAAGCATCTTCCAATGTGGCTTTTGAGAGTTCCGAGTTATCGAAAATAGAATTATCAGAAACATAACGCACAACCGGACTACCTGCAACATAAGAAACCGAAACGACGGTTGCAAGCTTTTTGATTCTATCTTCATCTCCGGGAGTGCATACCGTTTGCCAAACTTTATTCTCAACAGATGAAATCATATCAGCGGTTGCACCTGAATAAACAAGATTGCCTTTTTCAAGCACGCAAACATTTTGGCAAATGCTTTCAATATCGTGGATGATGTGTGTAGATAGCAACGTTGTTTGTGTACGGCTGATCTTTGCCAAAAGATTAAGGAAATATAATCTTTCCTCGGGGTCAAGTCCTGTCGTAGGTTCGTCGATTATAAGCAATTCCGGTGACCCTATAAGTGCTTGAGCGATTCCTGCGCGGCGAAGCATACCGCCGGAATATTTTGAAAGTTTTTTCTTTTTCTCGTTTTCCAACCCTACGATATTTACACAGCGTTCGATTTCGTCAAGTCGGTCGCTTTTTTTGTCTATCTTCTTTAGGATACATACATAATCCAAGAACTCGTAAATATTCATGCTTGGCATTAGCGCTGTGTTTTGCGGGAGATAGCCGAGCTTTGAACGAAATTCTTTTATGTTTTTGTTTATATCCTTGCCATCAAAGCTAATACTTCCCGATGTCTGCTGAATTGCAGTTGCAAGAATACGCATCAATGTCGTTTTTCCTGCCCCGTTTCTGCCAAGAAGTCCGTAAACACCTTCCGAAATTTCCAAGCTAATGTTATTAAGCGCCAAAATGTTTTTATTGTAGCTTTTAGAAAGCCTATCTATATTTATTTTCATGAATAACTCCTATTTGTATATTCGTCGTTGGTATGTAGCAATAAATGCTAAAGTAAAACATATAAATCCTACAGCAAGAAAGACGATCCTGTTTGTAATCCAAATGCTATCACTTATATACCAATAACTGTTTTGCGAACCGAATATCTGATGAGAATACGCATTTAAAAACAAATCATATTTGCAGGATTCTACTGTTATACTTGCATTGGGGCTGATACCGCTATTTATTAACAAGAACACAAATGCAAATATGAAAACCCCGTAATTTGCAAAATGAATGTTGATAAAAAAACGAATTAATGCAGAAAGAGATAGTGCTAAAAACAGAGTGATTGCGTATGAAATTAAGAATCTAAAATGAATCCAATACGGAAGAAATACAGTTCCGAAAAACGTGCCTGTGATATATAAAACAATATAAAACATAGTAAAATCACATAAAGCAATTTCACATATTCGTCTGCCTTTTGTTACGATCAATTCTGCCTCGTATTTTGTTGATATGGTACTGCAAAAGATGCAGGCGCCGAGAAATCCATAATATATTTCTATTATGGATATTGTTTTTCTTATATCCTCATCTTCGGCAATCTGAGAGAATGATCCCATGAAATACAGCATCAATGGTAATAACAGCGCAATGAAAATAAGCAAAAAAACTCTTCTCCGAAGGTTGAATAAAAACAAATCAATCAATGTAGTATTTCTCCTTGCGACGTAATATAAACCATGCGGTTAATATTATAAATACCGCAACTGAAACAACTATGATTCGATTATTACCATAAACGCCCTTGTTTGATATTGTATAGGAATAATAAGGGTACAAGCGTTGTAATGTTTTTGAACTTGTTATTTCAAATATCGTGACGAATAATACATTTCCCGAAAAAACCAAGAGCATATGGATGAACATTGAAAACAGAACTGTGGCATATGGATTAGAAATAACCGATCTTATTAAAAACGAAAACGACGTTGAAAACAAAAGCGTTGTGAAAAGAGTTAAAACTTCTCTGTAGTCTCCGCTTTTAATGAAGACGCTTATACAAGGAAGTAATGCAATATAAAGAAAAGTCACTATATATCGTATAACGAAAAACTCTGAAACTCTTGTATTTGAAGTTCTTACTAATTCAATCTCGTATTCGTTTGTAAAAAGCATTCCGCATAACACGAGTGGAAAAATATAAAAATTCATTTCCATATCGTGATAACTCTCGGTAATATAGAAGCATAATTCATACACGAGTATTGATATGAACATATACGGAAATCGATATCTGATTTCCTTGAATATCAAATTCAGCATTTCAATCCTCTTTCGGCCACCATTCGGGTATCCATTCCGAACGCACGAACTGTATTTTGATTCTGCAAAAGGTGTTTACTGTTATTTCTTCATCTGTTTTTGGCAATTCATCAAGTTCATAGTATTGTCTTAGATCTTCCTTGTTTTTTTCGTATTCTGCCAAAGCATCGCCTTCTAAATTCTCAGATACTTCTAAATCGCTTAAATCACCTTTATAAAAGGAATTTTCAAATATCGGCTCTACTGTAAGGAAAAAATAATTGTCTTGCTTGTCTGCATAACAATTATCGATATATTTGTAACCTATTTCGGATACATAGGATTCCCAGTTCTTTAATTCCTTGTAAGTTGTCAGCGCTGATAAATACAAACCGTATTCATCAAGCTTTGCTCTTACAAAAACCGAATCATCCGGCAAAGAAAGCGAAAAAATGTTGATTGGAACAATATCAAATTCTTGATATTGAGTTTCTTTAATTTCCAACACCGTGTCGTTTGTTGGGTATTTCGTGAACAGATTGCGGTCATATTGAATCTTTTTGATTCTAACCTCATATATGTATTCATCCGTTTCGTAAATATCGCGCAATGTATTATTACGACGATTATCATATATTGCCACTCTCCAGCCTGTAGGGTGCAGATAAGTTGCAACACGATCGTTCATTTTTCTTGTTAAAAAAATTGTTTTATACGAATTATCTTTGAGAATCTCGCCATAATTGAGCATAGACGAAATGCTGTCTTTCAAACGTATAATTATTTCATTGTTTAAAATCTCGGAAAAAATCACCTCGTTGCCGGAAGGCAAGATGACAAAAGGTTCGAATTCTTTTTCATATATTTCCATACCGTCAAACTGCTTATCAAACATCAACGGTGAATCTTTTGCGAGATTTTCATGATATTCAGATGCACAAGAGGAAAGCACAAATAGAAGTAGCAATAGGCCTATAGTCCGATTTTTCATATCATCAATCCTTTTGATGCTTGAACACAACAAATCCAACACTAAATAAAATACCGCTTAACAGCATAACCAATGAATAAGACAACAACACTTCGAGAACTTTAACATCTATTATCGCTTCGAGCGGTGCTTTTGTATTTAGAAAATAGAAATAATATTCTATTTTGTTTGGGATATGATAAATATAATTATTTATGAAACTGTCGCCTACAAAGTCAAAAATGAAATAATGAATGATTGCGTATGCAGTTGATACAACAATTCCCGCAACAGAGCTAAAACAGATAAGGGTTATAAAAACAGACAAGGAAATATAAATCAATAAGACGGGAAAGGAATATGCTAACCACCTTATCAATAACAAACCCAAACATTCTGGCAAAGTATAATCAATACCACCCAATGCATCATATTGAAAATAGCGTATGAAAAAGAATGAGAATATGAGCAGAAAGGACAAAGCAAAACCGATAATGATATACGCACATATTTTAGAAAAATAATAAACATTTTGGCTTTTTCCGCTTACATTGGTTATATCAAGAAATCGGTTTTTCTTATCTCTCAATATATCAACACTCACAATAACCGACATAAATATCGGAACTGAAAGACTTAATACCGAAGAAGCATAACTTGCCAAATGTTCATGATAATTGTTGGTTGTTGCTTTTGGTATTTCTCCGCTAACAAAATCCGCGAAGAAGATCAGCACTGCACAAAGACATATCCATGTGGCAGGACTTCTAAATATTGTAGAGATAGTTGCAGTGAAAATTTTTCTGCTCATATAAAACTCACATTAATTATTTTTTGATCAAATCATTTGCGGGACAAATTTGAAATCTAAGCGTTTCTATCGGCTCCTCACCTGCATTACCACTGTATTGATAATCAATGCTTTCGGTAAACATATATTCGCCGTCAGTGTTCATTTCAGGACCGGATAATGTATTTATATATCCCATATTTTTGTAAATTTCGTTTTGGAATTCAGCCATATCGGTCGAACAACCTTTAACAGTTATAAATACTCCGTTTTTATCCTGTTTCATTTCAAGAATTTCAAGGTTTTCGTTAGGTTTTGGGAACTTTTCGGGAAGATATTCGGAAGGCCATTTGTCAAACACAATAGATTCTAATCCCAAATCAGCACTTGCATCAGGGAATTGCCAGAAAAGGCAATCCAAGGTATTGCCAATCTGTACGACCTTTATTTCGAAAGTGTAACCCGTGGGACTTTCTTTATTTATCGTTTCCAAATGCGTACCTGTCCATGAGCCGCTTTCGGCTATTGAAACTTTAAAACCTTCTTTGTTAACTATAATACGTTCGCCGGTCTCGGCATCTTGATATCCGATGTATCCACCGGTGGTAAGAAGTTTTTGCATAAAGAATTTGGCATCAGCTTTTGTAGGAGGTGCATATTCTCCGAAAAGAATTATTGTGACTTCATTATCGATTCTTTCTGCAGAATAGATTTCGGTATAATTAGGCTTTGGAAAGCCCTCGGGAAGCAGGTCTGTGGGCCAATCAGTTTTGCCCGTATCACTGTTGACAAGTGAATCTTTGAGTATATCGGGCAAAGAGGAAACACCCTCGGGCAAAGGCTCGCTTTCGTCACAGGACATAAGAGCGAATGACAACAACAGCAAAAAGCATAATAGTAATGTGATTTTTTTCTTCATAATAGTTCTCCTATTCGATTTTATGTCCTGATTATAATTGCTGAATGCATTGCTATCAATATACATTTCGTATTCGTCGATAAAAGACGCTTGATCGTTGAATCGCCTTTATTGAAATAATAATTATTATGTGATATATTATAAATGCTTACTTTTGTTTATTATGGGTGTTATTATGAAAATTGCTATTTGCGATGATCAAAAAACAGATATAAATATTGTGTTAGATACCTTGCGTGAGCATACTGCCTTTAAAAATTGCGAAGTCTTATGCTTCGAATCGGCCACTGAACTTTTAAAGTCATTCAAACAAGGAATGCCTTTTGATATTGCGTTTTTGGATGTGGATATGCCCGAAATAAACGGTATAAACTTGGGTAAACAAATCAAAGAGTTGCGTGAAAACACATTCATCGTTTTCGTATCCAGTTATCCTCAATACGCAATCGAAGCCTTTGATTGTGAAGCATTTTCATATTTGTTGAAGCCGTTAGATAAAGAAAAAGCCAATGCGGTTTTAAACCGCTTGCTCCAACGATATTCCAATGATAATAAGTATCACATAATAAAGATACGAGGAGAAACCTTGAGGATAGCGATAAAGGAGCTTTACTATATAGAGTGTTGTAATAAACATTTGCTATATCATCTAAAGAATAAATCATTTGATACGGTTGCAAATCTTTCGGACGCTTATGATTCACTTAAGAACAATGGATTTTTGCAGGTTCATCAAGGATATATCGTTAATATGGATAAGATTAGTCATTTTGATAAGTTTTCAGTCATACTTGATGACGGACGAGCAGTTCCGATAAGTGTTAGAAAGCGTAAAGAAGTTTTGCTCGCCTATGCTGATTATATCGAGGTATATTCATAATGTCTGTTTTTGGATTTTTAATCGATCTGCCGAATTCATTTTTGAGTTTATTTCTTTCGGTTTGGTTATTTGCATCTGTTGGTAAAAGCAAATACGATATAAAAATTAATTCCTTATGTATATTTGTTGTTACAATCGCATATTCCGTTTTAAAACAAACAATACACAATAATATTTTAGAATCCATATTTGTTTTCTCTATAGTTTTTGGGCTATCCTTTTTATACGAATGCGAATTTTTATACCGCATATCATACTCTATTATATTTTGTGTGATTTCGTATGCATCGGAAATAATATCTGCTATGCTGTTTTCGATTGTTTTTAATATTCATTTCGATTTAGAGCAAAATTTATTGTTGATGTCTGAAATGTTTGCAAAGCTTCTTGTGTTTTTAACGATAATCTTGGGAAGATTAAATCGAAAACTTCCATACATTCGTATTCTAAACAAAGCGAATTGGTATATTCTGTTTTTTCCAATGTCTACTTTTTTGATTATTATACTTCAAAGTGCATTCTTAACACAAGTCGAAATAGATAATGATTATTATAAGTTAGCTATTGCGGCTTGCTATACGCTGTTGATTGTATCAAATGTTCTCGTTTTTGATTATTTCAACAGTATCTATAAAAACACATTAAATGAAAGCAAAATAACAGCCGCCGAAGAAATAATTAAAAAACAAACAGAACAATATCAAACCCTTAAAGATTATCAGGGTAACATTGCGAAAATCAGACACGACCATAATAATTTTTGTATTGGTGTTCTTTATGCCATCGAATCGGGAAATACATCCGAAGCGATAAATCAGATAAAAAAAGAATGCGACGTTAATTATATTGATGCCGAATATGCAGGCAATTTGATTCACACTGTGGTGGACATCAAGAAGCAGACTGCGCTTGATCTTGGCATTGAAATTGATTTTGAATACCGTGAGCTTCAAAAACTACTTATCCCTTCGGTAGATATGTCGATAATTCTGGGCAACGCAATAGATAATGCGATAGAAGCGACTCATAAATTATCCGATACTTCGAAAAAACGCATACGCCTTTTCGTTGCTCTGAAAAACGATACTGTTATTATTACTATTAAGAATCCCACCATATCCGAAATTGATCCCAATAATCTCACGACAGAAAAAGAAGACCGAGAGAATCATGGCTTCGGAATAATAAGTATGAAACAAATCGCCGCTAAATATAACGGAGAAGTATTGTTTTCATATAACAACGGTGTTTTCGTAACATCGATTATTATGAGAAATGGTACATAAAAAGGGGTAAAAAGTGGGGTATAAAGCGGTGCATAAAGTGGGGCATAATAAGGGGCATAGTCGGTGTGAAAATACATTGATTTTTCTACAAAATTTTCAGCAACTTCTTATCCCCCTAATTTACAAAATCGTTTTTAAAAACGCATCCCCTTTAGGATATATGATAGTACTTATATATCAAAAACAGGGTTCACAGGGGGTTAAAACAGGGTTCACACCCCCTAAAAACGAGGTTGCACCCGGAAAAAACGAAGTTCACATATGAATTACGCTGATTTGTGACTTTTCTATCTAAAGTCTTAGAAGATGATTTTCCCCTTCGGAATGATAAAATTTCGGAATGAATTTGAGGGATTTTTTATTTTTCTTATGCCCCACTTTATCCCCATTTTTGATGATAAGGAAAATTACAGTCATTTTCGATATGACAAGAGGTAAGCCCCCCGATTCCGAAATGAGGGAGTAGGGGCAGCCATCCCGAAACGCACCCCAATCATTCCGAAAAGAAAGTCATCCAATCATACAGCAAGGACGTGTGCGTTGTCATATTAAAATGATGCGGATAAATCCGCAAGAAAATCAAAAATAAAACTTTATGCTTGTCATTTAAAATGATAGGCATTTTTCATTTAGGAGATTATTTCATAATTTCCCATTAAGTTGCTATTGTTTTTTACTTGCCAAATTATATGTTGTTATTCAATATAACTCCAACAATACGAAAGGAGTGATATTGATGCCGAAGAAAGATATGACTTTGACAGATGCATATAAGCTGATGTTTGTTAAATATCCCGATGTGGTAACGGTGCCGCAATTATGCGAAATGCTTGGCGGAATCGGTCGTAAAGAAGCTTATAAACTTTTACACAGCGGAAAAATTGAATATTTGAATGATGGCAAGGGGTTTAAGATTCCTAAAATATGCATATTAGCATACCTGCTTGATGAATAGCTTTGCTCCGCTTGCGGAGCTACATATCTTAATGCTTTTGTAAATTCTTAAATACGAAAGTCAATAAAGGAGGAATTAAAATGAGATATGTAGAAAGGAATCATTATGCTGAAAGGCACCGTGCAAAACAAGAATGGAATGTTTTACACCGTAATAAGCTACGAAGATGAAAACGGTAAAAGAAAACAGAAGTGGGAAAAGACCGGATTAGCCATCAAAGGAAACAAACGCAGAGCAGAGGCGATATTAAACGAACGCATAGAAGCGTTTGAAATGAAAATGAACAATATCGGTGACGAAGAACAGAAACCGGATATTCCATTTTCGAAGTTTATGTCAAACTGGTTGGCGATGGTTAAATGCTCGATTGAAATTACAACCTTCGGTAGTTATCAATATTTCATCGAGAAGCGCATTAATCCTTACTTCGACAAATTGGGTATGACGCTACAAAAAATCAAAACCAGCGACATTCAGGAGTATTACAACACGATGCTCGGCAAAGGAATAAAGTGGAATTCGGTTGTTAAACATCATGCGGTCATTCGCAAGGCGCTTGATTACGCTGTGAAAATGGAGTATATACCTTTTAATCCTGCGGCTCGTATTGAAACGCCTAAGAAACAGAAGTATATCGGCGATTACTATAATCAAGATGAACTTAACCAACTGTTTTCAGTCATTAAAGGCGATACGGCAGAGGTTGCGATAGTTCTTGCTGCGTATTACGGTTTAAGACGAAGTGAAGTTCTTGGCATCAAATGGAGCGCAATCGATTTCAAGGAAAAGACTATTTGTATTAAACATACCGTCTGCAAAACACAGATCAATGGAGAAGAGGTGATAATTGCGAAAGATAGGACAAAGAATAAGTCGAGCATAAGAACTTTGCCGTTGATTCCTGCAATAGAAAAGCTTTTATTAGAAATCAAGAAAAAGCAGGAAGCAAACCGTAAAAAATGTAAAAAGGCTTATTGTAAAGAGTATCTTGACTATGTCTGCGTTGACAGTATGGGTGTGAGGTTAAAACCCGATTATTTAACACAACACTTGCAACACATTTTAAAGAAATATAAATTGAAACATATTCGATTTCACGATCTCAGACATAGCTGTGCGAGCTTGCTGTTGGCAAACGGTATATCTTTGAAAGAAATTCAAGATTGGTTAGGTCATTCGGATTTCAGTACAACAGCAAATATTTATGGGCATTTGGATTACGGTGCTAAATTAAAATCAGCAGGTAAGATTGCAGAAATGCTTACCATTGATAACTAATATTAAAAGAAAGCGGACGGAATTATCCGTCCGCTACATAGGTTATTCTAACAAACTTCTAACAAGATTTTTGGCTTTATTACTGTTATGCAGAAGATGACAAAAAAAGGAAAGTCCTTGCGGCGCAAAGACTTTCGGTGGTGCGGATGAAGGGACTTGAACCCACACGGTATTACTACCACTAGAACCTGAATCTAGCGCGTCTGCCGATTCCGCCACATCCGCAAATTCCAAACACAAATTCCGTTTTGTTAGAATTTTGTTAGAAAAAGCTAAAAAATTGAATTAAAAATGAGTTGAAACCAACGGCTCGAAAAATCCGAAACCGACTGATTTGTAAGGGAAAACGGATGATTGACAGGGAATGAAAGTTAAACTCCCACGCGTTAGAACCTGAATCTAGCGCGTCTGCCAATTCCGCCATACCCGCGTATCGCGACACTATTAATGTTGCTTTGACTATTTTATAATATCTTGTTCTTTTTGTCAAGTATAAATCACTATGTAATTTGATTATTTGGGTCAGGGAAGAGTGCCGTTGGAAAAATAGCTTAGATAATTCGGTACGTGCTGAGAATCGGTGTACCCCACACACGGTTCAAACGGCTGTCCTTTATCGAAAATGATCATTGTTGGTATTTCGGTTATTCCGTATTCTGCAAAAATATCAGACACATAATCCAAATCTGCAAAACCGGTTCTTATCTTTCCGTCAAGTACCTTGCTCCAATGATCGAGCTGATACCCGATCTGGCGGCTGTCGAAATCCCAAACTGCACCGAACAGAACCAAGAAAGGAATATCTGACTTTAATACGGCGCTTTCAAAACCGAGACGGTTGATCTTTAACGTGCGCATTTGTCAATCTTCGTTTTTTGACTTGTAATAAAGCATACAATGACAGTAACCCTCGAAATCGGGGTCCTTGATCTGCTCGCGGAACTCTTTGCAAATGCATTTGTTATCTTCGTTCCTTTCGCGTCTGCAGGGACAATATCCGCCGGTACGTTCCAACCCTTCTTTGATTATTTTTACTATTTCCTCATTTTCATTATAGCGTACTTTCATAATACCTCTTTATCAACCGTGCATTTCTTCTATATGATATACGTAATCCAACGTTTTAAGCGCTTCTATAATTTCTTCGTGAGTTTTGTACTTTTTCAGCTCCTCGCTGCTTATTGAAATAGCAATCGAATACACGCTTAAGCCCGAATTTGAGTATGCGTGATTTGATTCGATATCATCTATAGTAAGCCCGAGTCGTCTTATAGTAGTAACAAAATCCTGAAGATAACAGCTGTTCGTAAGCTCGAGATGTACCTCGAAATGATTAGAACGGTTTTTAAGATATACCTCAAAAGCAGGGAAGAACATCAGTCCGCAAAGCACTGCGGCAAATGTAATAAAAGTGATTGTATAAAGACCGGCGCCGACAGTTAAACCGAGTATACTTGATGCCCACAGACCTGCGGCAGTGGTAAGTCCTTTTATCTGATTGCGCGAGCTGAAAAGCATCGAATTAACACTGATAGTCGAAACGCCGATTATCGATGCCGCAGAGAGCAAGAAAAATCCCTTTTCGGATGCGTTGCAGATATAAAGATCGATAAGCATAGCAACAGTCGATGCGAGGGAAATAAGCATAAAGGTTCTTAATCCCGCAGAATGTCGCTTTGTGGCGCGCTCACATCCGATGATCGCCGCAAGCGTTATAGAAATTAATATCCTTAACAGTATTGCCTCGAATCCGAGAGTTATTGCCCATTCACCCAAAAATTCGGCTATGGGATCGTGAAATTGCACGTTCATAAATAATTATCTCCTTTTGAATCTGCCGAAGCGGAGTGTGTTTAGATTGTTTTCAAAATTTTCCTCTGCCGCATTTGTAAATGCTTGCTCGTCCTCCGATATAGTGCGTTCGGGGAGCTCGTCTTGAATCTTGTGTATGCGCTCGATAAGCAATTCAAGCTGGGTTTTCGGTTCGCCGTACTCGTTTGTTTCGGTTACGTTTACGATTTCCTCCAGCTTGTCGGAATAAGAGCCCGAAAGCTGCAACGAAAGCTTTGCGCATACCGGACCGATAAGCTCATATAGTATGCTGGAAGCCAATATTATCGTCTGCAACGCATCACCCGCCTCGCCTCCGAGTGTTCTTGCTCCGAGCGAAGCGAGGCCGATTGCAACCCCTGCCTGAGGTATTAACGCAAGCCCTAAGTAATTTCGTACCTTTTTGTCCTTTTTGCTGACACTGCATCCGAAAAATGCTCCGCAGTATTTACTTACTATTCTGATTACAAAGTACAAAACACCGACAGTAAGTAACGAAACCGTCCCGACAGTCGAGGATTGGCTTGTTAAAGCCGTAAGATCAAAGCAGGTGCCCGATCTGACAAAGAACAGCAACAAAATCGGCGGGTTAAAATAATTTAATTGTTTAAACAGCTTGTCGTCGCCGGTGATGTTAAAGTAGATCGTGCCCATTGACATACAGCCCAATAGGGGAGATATGTCCAAAACAACACATATACCGCAGAACGCAAACAAAAATGCGATCATTATTATAAGTCGGTTGTCGGTTGAACGCTTGCTTTGCAATAACGGCTTCATAAGAATACCGAACACACAACCGAGCAACAAAACGCCTATGTTCGATGCAACGGGTATCGCTACGTCGGAAAATTTGAAACCGTTTCCCGATATCGATGCCGATGCCAGCGATATTGCCACGCTGTAAGCGAGCAGTCCGATAATGTTATCAAGAGCAACCGTCTGTAATAATGTGTCTACAAAATCGCCCTTGGCACCTGTCTGGCGTATTGTCATCAACGTCGAGGCGGGCGCAGTGGTGGCAGCTAACGCCGCTAAAACGATAGAGAAGGAAAGCTTAAGGTTCAATATGTAATACGTGAGGATAAATATCGCCGCGGAGGCAAAGCATGCCTCGAATAAGGTTATAACAGCAACCTTAAGTCCGTTTTTCTTTAACCCGTCAAACCTAAAAAACTGTCCGGTGCCAAATGCAATAAACGCAAGAGCAATATCCGAGAGAAAATCCATTCCGTCGATAACCGTTTGCGGAATCAGATCAAGACAAAACGGTCCTATAAGAATACCAGTAACGATATATGCGGTGACGTTCGGAAGTCCCAGCTTTTTTGTTACCCTTGTCATTAAAAAGGCAAGGAACAGCATCAAAGCGACCGAGATAATAACAGCAGCGGTAGTCGAAGATGCTTCCGCTTTGTGAAGTATGTCTGTCATTTGGCGCTCCTTTCCTTTCGTATCGCAACGTTTTTATATCGATATTTTACTATATTATTATGATGTTGTCAATATATTACCATATCAAAGAAAAGTAAGAGCAATATGCGATATAAACACAAGAGCAGGCGCGCGACGAGCTTGTTGCTGATGCATTTGAGGACGTTCTTTCTAAAGTCGACTTTGCAGAGACCATCCACAAAGCCGATAAACGCCTCTTTGGCAAAATTGCAGACTGGCTTGATAACTGCTCAGGCGGTTTAAAAAAGCGTTAAGAACGGCGGCAGAGGGCGTGACAGCACGATCGGATGCGGCGCGTGTGCTTGATGAAGCAGGTGACAAGGCAATGCACCTTTTCAATTCGTGGAGTGATGCTTTCGCTTCAGCGTTGGAAAACAGTACTGTCAGCATCGAAACGCATGATATGCACACGAGCTACTCTACACGTGGTGAATCAGAAAGTATTCGAGAACTTGACTTTTCTAAAAAAAGATTGTCTCAGAACATCAAAGATTTGGCTTTCATGGATGCTGTTTATACTGTGGATAAAGCGAAACTCAACAGAACAGGTAAAAGACCAACTGATATTTTTGCAGAATATTTCGATAGTTGGGGTAATGCTTTATATTCTGATGAGCTTGGTGCCATCTCAGTAAAAAAATCGAGTATAAAATCCGAAATACGTCATGGCATTACTGCTGAAAAGATTGCATCAATCGAAGCTATACCTACTGTATTGAAAGAGGGCAAGGTTATTTTCGCCGAAACAAAAACAGGAAGTGATGTCAAACGAATCGTTGTCGGAGCGCCTATATCTATTGGAACAAGTCATTATTATATGGGAGTAATGCTACAGAGAGATACCCAACATCAACGACTATATCTTCATAATGTGTAATAGAAAAAGAGATGCCCGCCATTTCACAAGTTGACCTGCATACGACAGGGACCGATGAAAATAACGAACATCTCTTTATCACCAATATACTACAAAACGCCTTAAATGTCAAGTATCAAAATAATCCCAAAAACACTTCGTTCTCCGCGCGTGACGTGTACGATGTGTTGGATATCGAAACGAGGGCGGACCTTGCCGAGCATATACTTAAGTATATCGAGGACGAGGGCGGATACCGCGCACAGCTTAAGCAATCGATAGAAAAAGGCGCAAATAACAAAGGCACACATCTTGCGGAGTGTGCCTTGTGTCTTATCTTTGAATATTATCGGTATTAGCCGTTAACGAGCTTGTTGATTTCAGCAGCGAAATCATCTTCTCTCTTTTCAATACCTTCGCCTCTCTCATACTTGATGAAAGATACGATCTTAATAGAGCCGCCGAGCTCTTTTGCAACGTTATCGGTGTACTTACCAACGGTAAGGTCGCCGTCCTTAACGTATTCCTGATCTACGAGACAGTTGTTATCATAGAACTTGCTGATTCTGCCGACAACCATCTTTTCCTTAACAGCATCGGGCTTCTTGGAAAGATTTTCATCGTTTTCGATCTGGCTCAGAAGAATTGCCTTTTCGTTCTCGATAACCGATGCGGGAACGTGCTCTCTGTCAACGTAGCTGGGGCTCATAGCCGCGATCTGCATACATACGTTCTTAGCATATTCAACGAATGCTGCGCCGCTTGCATCGCAATCGGTGTCAAACTTGGTAACAACGCCTGCGCTTCCGCCGCCGTGGATGTAGCAGCCGGTAGTGCCCTCGATGATATCAAAGCGACGGATGCTCATATTCTCACCGATGGTGAAGATCATGTTCTTAAGCTCTGCTTCTACGGTAACGTCGGTGCCGTCGAATTTGAGTGCGTTAAGAGCCGCAAGATCAGCGGGCTTGTTAGCCACGATGGTTCTGAGGATGCCCTTAACAAATTCCTGGAAGGATGCATTCTTTGCAACGAAGTCGGTCTCGGCATTAACCTCGATAATAGCGGTAACGCCGTTATCGGTAAGAATGTCAACAACACCTTCAGCGGCGATTCTGTCTGCCTTTTTAGCGGCAACAGCAAGGCCCTTTTCGCGGAGATATTTAATAGCTTCGTCAAAATTGCCGTCGGTCTCAACAAGTGCCTTCTTGCACTCCATCATACCGCAACCGGTCTTCTTACGGAGCTCCATAACGTCTTTTGCAGAAATATTTGCCATTGTATTTTTCCTCCTGTAATTCGATAATTATTTAGGATAAATTATTCAGCTGCTGCTTCCTCGGTAGCTTCGGAGGAGTCGGTAAGCTGTTCACCCTGTTTGCCTTCGATGATTGCATCTGCGAGGGTAGCGGCGATGAGCTTGATAGCGCGGATAGCATCATCGTTGCCGGGGATTACGTAGTCAACTTCATCGGGATCGCAGTTGGTGTCAACGATTGCAACTATCGGAATACCGAGCTTTCTTGCTTCGTCAACGGCGTTCTTTTCTTTCTTGGGGTCAACGATAAAGATAGCGGAGGGAAGTCCCTTCATATCCTTGATACCGCCGAGGTTCTTCTCAAGGTCGTTCATTTCCTTTTGAAGAGCTGCAACTTCCTTTTTGGGAAGAAGATCGAAAGTGCCGTCTTCAGCCATCTTGTTAAGGTTGTGAAGCTTCTGGATAGACTTCTTGATAGTCTTGAAGTTGGTGAGCATACCACCGAGCCAACGTACGTTTACGTAGTACATTTCGCTTCTGAGAGCTTCTTCCTTGATTGCATCCTGTGCCTGCTTCTTGGTGCCGACAAAAAGGATGTTTCCGCCTTCAGCCGCGATATCACGGATGAAGAGGTAAGCATCTTCGATCTTCTTTACAGTCTTCTGAAGGTCGATAATGTAGATGCCGTTTCTTTCGGTGAAGATGTATTCAGCCATCTTCGGGTTCCATCTTCTCGTCTGGTGACCGAAATGCACACCTGCTTCGAGAAGCTGCTTCATGGATACTACTGCCATGTTTGTCTCCTTCGGGTTTTTACCCGCCACCGCATTTTGGATTTACCTGCCAAAAACGCGCATTTTACGCGCACCCGTGCAGGCATATACGGTGTGTGTATTTTGCCTTTCGCAAAAGCTTATTGATTATATCACAACTTTTTTATAAAATCAATAGGTTTTAATCAAAATATTGCCGTATTTGCTTGGTTTGCGATTGTTTTTATAGTTTAAAACAAACAAAACCGCCCGAAACATCTTAGTATCGGGCGGCACATATCAATTATTAAAACTCCAATCGGGACAAAACCGTCATGCTTTCAAGTGACAGGCAGATTATTCCGTGATCGGAAACTACGTATGCATTATCCTCGATATACAGTCCGCGTATCTCACCGTAAAACTCTCTGTCTGTTCCTATATTAACAGTCTTTTTCTCTATGATTTTGTTGTCGGTAAACTCAAAAAAGGTATAACAGAATACGGTTTTGTAATCGAGCGAAGCGGCGCCGTTCTCCATTTCAATTGATGATCCGCTTACGGTCATCGGGATACCGATGATATTCTTTTTGCCGCTTATTAAAACCGCCTTGTGATTGTAGGTTGCCTCGGTATAGGCGCTCGTTGCTCCGCCCCACTTTATAACATACGAATCTATGTCGGTGATGCTCTTGTTGTCGGTAATATCAAACATCGTCAGCTTTAAGCCGGTTGTCATACCGCTTTGAGAATCTGCATCGTATCCTATGCCAAACAACAAACTCTCGGTAAATTGCTGCATATATGTCGAAAAACCGTCAATTTTAAGCTCGGATAAAACGGTAGGATTAGTTCTGTTGTTCAGGTCTACCGCGTATAACGGATCTGTCTGCCTGAAAGTAACAACGTATGCAATATTGCCGATGTATCTTACCGATTTTATGCTTTCGTTAATACCCATATCGGCGCTGACACCCGATACATTCATATCCTTGTCAAGACAGTATACTCTGTTGACCTGCTGTCCCGAAAAAGAAACGCTCTTTCCGTCTGCCGATTTGTTTGTTATCTGAATATTTGTTGCAACCGACAAACAACCGTCGTTTTCATTCATAGAGAATTGATTAAGGACGTTGCCGGGGATACAAGCGCTTCCGTTTACATCGATGTTGTCCTCGGTCAAAGGTATTCTGAAAATACATGTATTAACCGAGCTGTAACCGCCGTTTATCATCTCATCCGATTCGCTTGCCGATCTTGTTGCTGTCAGATAAAGATTTTCTTTTGCGGAAAATATATTGTTAGATACACCGAGTACCGAAATCGCATCGCTGAAATTGCCGTCGCCCGATACGGTGTCATAGGATGTGAGTATCGTGAAGCTTGCAGAAGCCGCTTCGTCGGGCAGCCAGATGTCCTCTGCGGGTATTTCGGCTCCGTTTACAGTCGGGATGACAGTGCTCTTCGCGTTTAAATAGTTTGTTTCGAGCTTTTGAAACGTGGTTATAACGTATATCTTGTTGCCGATAGAGCGACTGCTGTTGTACCAACCGTCTTGGGTGAGTGTGACACTTAGCTTCGGTGCGCTTTTATCGGAAATATCATAATAGTGGCAAACGGTTTGCGTGTACTGCTTTTTGGATGAGTTTGTGCCGATTATGCAGAGCTTATCGCCTGTCAACAGCATTTCGTTTACCGATTCCGAACCGATTGAAAGGGAAGATGTCAATTGCATTTCGTTTCCTTCGATTTTTACTATTCTCAGCTCCTTCTCCTGAACCGATAAAGAGTAGATATAGTTGCCGTCGGTTTTTACAATATCCGCTTCTTGAACGCCCTGTATCTGATTGTTGGTGTCGGAGTAATCCTTGCTGTCGGTCGAGCTTGAATTGGTAGTTACACTCGTGCCCGGCTTGACCAGAGCATCTTCTTGTACAGCTTCCCCGAGAGTATCCTTTCTGGTTGCGATAAATATAGCATCGAATATGTTGACACTGTAAATGTTTTTAATAACGGCGTTTACATCATCGTAGCTTTCGGCTCTGCGTATGCCCGATAGGGTATGATCTCCGTATCCGCCGTTATCATCGTTTGCAAATTTAAAAACGGCAAATACCGACGTAAGGCAGATAATTAACGCAAGACACGAGGCAATAGCTATACGTACCGTGTTTTTTGGCAATCTGCGCTTTGGTTTGTTTTCGTCATTGATCATTTCTAGCGTATTGGCAACAGCACTGTCGGACGGCTTGATTCCATCCATGGCATGTTGGTAATTGTCTTTGAACATAGATCTCATCCTTTCTCACTGTCAGTCAGCTCGATTTTAAGCAATTTTCTTGCACGGAACAGAAGTGACTTGACAGCCGATTCACTTTTTTTCATAACGTCGGAAATATCCTTTACCGACATTTCCTCGTAGTAATACAGATGTACTGCTGTGGACATATCCTTCGGCAGACTCATCACTGCCTCCAAAACCGAAGAATCCGAGGTTTCGTCGTAGTGGATCGGCTCGTCTTCGGTCATAACGATTCGGCGTTTCCACGCGGACGAAAAGAAGCTGTTTGTTCGGTTTATGGTTGCACGGATAAACCATGCTTTTTCGTGTTCGTCGCTCTCAAAGATCGGCTTGTGCTTTACGTAGCGAAGAAACACCTCTTGCATTATATCCTCAGCGTCGTGAGTATTGCCTGTACGGAGATATGCTATTTTGTAGACAGTCGCGTAGTTTCGTTTAAATACCGTCTCGGTCAAGTCGTTATTGCGCAATAAACTTTCTGACATGGTTTTCACCGCCTTCGTAAAGTAATACCCGCCAAATACGTGTTTGGTTGCAAGAATTATGAAAAAAATGAAATAATTAACAAACTACGCCTCCGAATTCGGAAGCGTAGCTTATTTGTGGATGAAATTACATTTGCTTGTTCTTTTTTATTGTTTTCAAAAAGTAAATGCCGATAAATGAAATAGCCGCAAACATAGCACAGTATACAAGCGCTATCTGCCAGATCGGCTCGCCTGACGACACGGTCTGTTCGGAAGTATCTGTCTCCGACGAATTGCCGGCTTCGTTCTCGGCAGAAACCGGGAAAATACATACCGCCGATATCAAAACGGCCACAAGCAAAAGGACAATGATTCTGTTCATTTTTTAATTAAAGGAGCGAATCAACCGGCTTGCCTTCCTCGAGACAAGCAAAGATATATTCACAGCACATAAGGAATCTGGGATGATGGAAGGGACCCTTCCACATAGAACCCTTTTGGGTGTGAGAAACCGTGCCGTCCTTGTGGAGATAGCCGTACCATTCTCCGTATTCCTTGTCTGCAAAGTGTCCGAAAGCATAGAAATGAGCTTTTTCAAACCATTTCCAATACTTTTCGTCTCCGGTGATGCTGTAAGCGAGGAGGGTAGCAATACATGCTTCGTTGTGTACCCACCATAGCTTCATATCGTGCTCAAGCTGCTCGCAGGGACGTCCGCTTACATCGGTAAAGTAAATAAATCCGCCGTATTCCTTATCCCAACCCCATTCAAGCGAGCAATCGAGAATCTTCAAAGCGTTTGCAAGAAGCTCTTTGTCGCCGGTATAGATCGCCTGATTCATCAGGAACCAGCTGTTTTCCATGGAGTGACCGGGGTTGATGGTTCTGCCTGCGGGATTGTCGATAAATTCACCGTTGGGACCTACGGTTTCAAGAACGCAGTTAAGATCGGGCTTGTAGTGTATGTTGATGATAATATCAGCCATTTCCTGCGCGATCTTGGTGTAGTACTCTGCTTTTTCGGGATCGGCGCGTCTCAAGGTCTGGGCGCTGCTGATAAGGACCATGGGGATAGATACTGCACGTTCTTCTCTTGTTGAAGCATAGCTCTTGGGGGTGATCTTAAAGGGATCGGAGCTTGCATCATGGAAGATGGAAAGCATCATCTCGTAGCATTCCTCGGCTTTTCTCAGAGCATCCTTGTCACCGGTCATGACCGAGTATTCTGCCATAGAAAGAACGTAAAAACTCTCTGTGAAGAAGTAACGTCGCTTTCTTAAAGGCAGACCTTCCTTGGTGAGAGTAAAATACATTCTGCCGTCGGTATCTGCGATGTGCTTGTCGATAAAGTCTTTGCCGAGCTTAGCTGCTTCCTCCCATTCGGGACGGACACCGTAGAGATTGCAAAGGCGCGAGAATGTCCACAGACATCTGCCCTGGAACCAACCGGATTTGTCGGTGTTGTATGCCTTGCCTTCACGGTCTACGCTGGTGATATAGCCGCCGTTTTCTTTATCAAGAAGGTCGCTGTTCATCCAAAAGGGAATACAGTCCTTCATAAGCTGATCGTTATAAAATTTGCGGTAAGATGCGAATGTTGCCTTATCCATAAAATATACCTTCCTTGCTTTTTTACATATTTTAACTCTAAAAAGCATTTATGTCAATAAAAATATCTGTTTTTGCTCAATGTAAATTGACAAAACCGGTTTACGGTGCTATAATTGGTAAGAAATACCCGAAAGGAAGGTTTTTGATGAAAAAAGTACTGTTGCTTATGCTTGCGGTATCGCTGTGCCTTTCTTTGTGCTCGTGCGAAACGATATTAAAAAAAGCAAAGTCTATCGTCACCGGTGAAGAAGAAGTCGAGATGCCCGAGGACTATATAACCACTCTCGAGAACGATGAGTATTCGTATGAATTGTATGATGAATACGTTAAGATAATAAAGTATCTGGTGGAAGACGGCAACGAGACTGTTGATATCCCGTCGGAAATTGACGGAAAGCCCGTTACCACGATTGGATCTCTTTGTTTTTATGATATTAAGACGGCGGTTACAGCCGTTAATATTCCCGATTCGGTTACAACTATCGAGGAAAGTGCGTTTTATTACTGCGATAAGCTTGTTTCGATAACTATTCCGGATACTGTAACAAGCATCGGTTCGCGTGCTTTTGCATGGTGTAACGGTTTGGAGACGGTAACGTTCGGCAAAGGCGTGTCCGAAATCCCCGATTTTTGCTTTAATCACTGTGCATCGTTAACAACAGTAATTGTTCCCGCAGAAATTACCAAAATCGGAGTTCGTGCGTTTTCTTACTGTGAAACACTTAACGAGATCGATGTATCTATGGGTGTTACTCATATCGGAGAAAGAGCGTTTTCGGGATGTCCCGAGTTGAAATTTGCGATATTCGGCAGTGCCGATATAGTTCTTGATACAAAATTGTTTGAGAACAGCAATGAAGTTGTTGTTATAGCCCCCGATAATTCAATAGCCAAAAAGTATTGTGAGGATAACAATTTACGCTGGAGCACTTCAAAGGATATCGAGGCGGTACAGCTCGGTACCGTAGACGAAGTATCCGATAGCGAGAGCTCGGATTCTTCGGTTACAGAATAATAAAGTCATTCAATCTGAAAGGATTATAATATAATGCAACCTATCTCACTCAACGAAATCAGAAAGAAATATCTTGAATTTTTTGAAAGCAAGGGACATCTCTGCATGAACTCGTTTCCTCTTGTTCCGCAGGATGACGATTCGTTGCTTTTGATAAATGCGGGTATGGCACCCTTAAAAAAGTACTTCACGGGTGAGCGAGTGCCCCCACGCAAGCGTGTGACCACCTGCCAGAAGTGTGTTCGTACGCTTGATATCGATAATGTTGGTAAAACCGCCCGTCACGGCACATTCTTTGAAATGCTCGGCAACTTCTCGTTTGGCGATTATTTCAAGGAGGAGGCAATTCCGTGGGCTTGGGAATTTCTTACCAAGGTCATGGGTATTCCCGAGGACCGCTTGTACCCCAGTATTTATCTCGAGGATGATGAGGCATTTGATATTTGGGTAAAGAACGGTATACCTGCAGATAGAATTGTCAGATTCGGTAAAGACGATAACTTTTGGGAAATCGGCTCGGGACCTTGCGGACCTTGCTCCGAGATATATTTCGACCGCGGTGAAAAATACGGTTGCGGCAAGCCCGATTGTAAGGTTGGCTGTGATTGTGACAGATTTATCGAGGTTTGGAATATAGTATTCACTCAGTTTGACAGCGACGGTAACGGTACTTATACCCGACTTGCAAACCCCAATATCGATACCGGTATGGGACTGGAGCGTCTTGCTTGTGTAATGCAGGATGTCGGCAATTTGTTCGAGGTCGATACTAACAGAAGTATTCTCAACAAGGTTTGTGAGCTTTGCGGAAAAGAGTACAAGGGAAGTGCAGCGGATAATGATGTTTCTATCCGTGTTATTACCGACCATATCAAGACAGCGACCTTCCTTATCGGCGACGGAGTTATTCCCTCTAATGAGGGCAGAGGTTATATTCTTCGCCGCGTTCTTCGCCGTGCGGCGCGTCACGGCAGATTACTCGGTATCAAGGGTACCTTCCTCGGTGACGTTTGTGATGTTGTAATCGCCAATAACTGCGAGGCATATCCCGAATTGGCCGAGCGTAAGGAATATATCAAGAAGACCATCAAGGCAGAGGAAGACCGTTTTGCACAGACTCTTGATGCAGGTCTTGCTATTCTCGAAAAAATGCTTGCAGAGGTCGAGTTAAGCGGTTTAAAAATACTTTCGGGCGAAAATGTGTTTAAGCTCTATGACACCTACGGATTCCCGATAGACCTTACCAAAGAAATTACCGAGGAAAAGGGTATCGAGGTGGACGAGGATGCCTTCCGCGCGCTTATGCAGGAGCAGAAGAAGCGTGCGCGTGAGGCAAGAGCTAATATCGATGCCGGTTGGGCAGGCGATGCACTCGCTATGATCGATAAGTCAAAGCCCACGGAGTTTGTCGGCTATACCGAAAACGAATGTGATGCTGTGATCGAATACATTATTGCCGATGGCGAGGATACCGGTGTGCTTGCCGGCGGCAAAGCAACCTTGATTCTTGATAAAACGCCTTTTTATGCAGAGGGCGGCGGACAGGTTGGCGATGTCGGTAAGATCGTTACCGATAAGGGCGTGTTTAACGTTACCGATACTAAAAAGACTCCCGAAGGGCAGTATCTCCACATAGGTACCTTAAGTGAGGGAGTTATCGAAAAGGGAAGTGCCAAGGCAATCATTTGCGGCAAACGCCGTAACGATATTCGCCGTAATCACTCGTCGCTACACCTTCTTCAAGCGGCACTGAGAGCGGTTCTCGGTACCCATGTTGAGCAGGCGGGCTCTTACGTTAACGAAGCATACGGTCGTTTCGACTTTACTCACGGCTCTGCTCTTACCGCAGAGGAGATAGAAAAGGTCGAATCCATCGTAAATGAACAAATATTTGCCAACAACCCTGTTACTACCGAGATAATGACACCCGACGAGGCACGCGCAAAGGGGGCTATGGCACTCTTTGGAGAGAAGTATGGATCTTCGGTTAGAGTTGTATCGATGGGTGACTATTCTATTGAGCTCTGCGGTGGTACTCATGTCTCTGCAACCGGCTCGCTCGGTATGTTTAGAATCGTTTCCGAGGCATCTGTTGCTGCAGGTGTAAGAAGAATCGAATGTGTTACCGGTGTTAACACGCTCAAAGCTATGCGCTCTCAAGAAAAATTGCTTGACAGCGTCAAGAAGACTGTCAAGGCTGTTAGCAATGATGATGTGATCGTTAAGGCTGAGCAGATTATAAATGAGTCTAAGGCACTCAAAAAGGAAATAGAGTCTATCAACCGTAAGTCTGCTTCCGAGGCAGTTGATAAGGCGTATGTCGAGGCGATTGACATTTTTGGATTTAAGTTGGTACGCGCTTCGTTTAACGACGTTACCGTTGATGCGTTGCGCGATTCGGCTGATAGAGTGATTGCGAAAGACGCTACCGCGGTTTGTGTATTTTCTACTGTTAACGACGGCAAAGTTCTCCTTGTTTCTGCTTGTGGTGCAGAGGCGGTTAAGAATGGCGCACACGCAGGTAACCTTTTGAAAGTTATCTCGCCTATTGTCGGTGGCGGCGGTGGTGGTAGACCCAACAGCGCTTCTTCGGGCGGTAAAGATGCTTCGAAGATTCCCGACGCTTTAGCGGTAGCGGCAAACGTTTTTGCTGCTCAGGTGAATAAGAGGAGCTAATTATGGATTGCTTATTTTGTAAGATTATAAACGGTGACATTCCGTCTTCCAAGGTTTATGAGGACGATAACGTGTTGGCGTTTAAGGACATTAATCCGAATGCACCTGTTCACGTTCTTGTTATCCCCAAAAAGCATATTGCATCTGTTGATGAGGTTTGCGATGAAAATATCGGCGCTGTTGCCGAGGTGATGAAGGCGATACCGAATGTCGCCAAGCTTTGCGGACTTTCCAACGGTTACCGTGTGATCACCAATGTAGGCGACGACGGCGGTCAAACCGTAAAGCATCTTCATTTTCATATCCTGGGCGGAGAAAAGCTACCCGTAAAACTCGCATAATTAAAGGAATATAACCGTGTACAAAAAGCGTTTGATTGCTATAATCGTATCAATATTTGCGCTTGGTGTCATTTTTGGTATTTTTACAGAAGAATATGGCACGTTCTCTTTGCGCGCTGTATTTTTGGCAGCTTTCGCGTTTTCTGCACTTTATGTTCTTTTTAACAAGCGTTTCAGCGAAAATATATCCAACAAAAAGATTTTAGCGGTTGCCGTTGCGGTTGCCGCTTTCTCTTTTGGCGCTTTGCGGGTTTCGTTATCCGCAAACTCAGGGGTGCAAATGGCACAATTCGACAGAGTTTACGATACCGCCGAGTTTGAAATTTACGAGGTGAGCTCCGACTACGTCAATGCGTACGTCGTTTCAAGCGAAAAGGGCGTTCCCGATGGCGAAAGGGTCAGATTGTATCTCGACAGCACCGAGGGGATGCTAAAGGGCGATCGATTTGTTTCTAACGTTAGATACAGCTACAAAAGTTCGCTTTCATACAAAGCATCGCGGATTTATTTAACTGCATCTGCCGATATTGATTCTTTTCAAAACGGCAAGGGTGTCTTTTATCAAATAAGAAAAAGCGTTCACGATACAAGCGAGGATTTATATTCTGATTTTGAATTTGCCCCAAAGATAGCAAAGGCGATTATAGTAGGCGACCGAAGCAGCTTGGACACTTATGACTATTCGTTGTTCAAGGCGAGCGGATTGTCGCATTTGCTTGCAATAAGCGGTTTGCATATTTCTTTGATTGCCTTTGGGGTGCATAGCTTATTGTCCTTGTTTATATCCAACCGCAAAATCAAATCGATGGTCTCTGTGGTCGTGGCGGTTGCTTACGGTGCGCTTGTCGGCTTTACACCAAGTGTTTTAAGGGCGGTTGTAATGTTTTCGGTCGTTATGCTTTTGGAAATGTTATTAAGGCGTGCCGACAGTATAACCTCGCTTTTCTTGTCCCTGATGCTGTTATTGATCATTAATCCCTATTCGATATGCTCTGTCGGAATGCAGCTGTCATATCTTTGCAGTTTGGGGATTTTGCTTATTCAACCAATCTTGGTGGAATTAAAAATGTATTGCAGCTTTGCCGCCGAAGAATCGGAAAACATAGTAAGACGTTTGTTTAAAATAATTCCTGTAATGGTAACGCCGCTTTTGATTGCGTTTGCCTCGTCTGTATTTTCCTTTCCGGTTTTGTGCATGAGCTTTGATACGGTTACATATATTGCGCCGTTAACCAATATTTTGCTGGTACCATTGTTTTCGTATGCAACAGTGTTTTCTGTTGTGGGATATTTCATAGCGCCGGTTTATATGCCGCTGGCAAAGATAATTGCATATCCTGCGGGCTTGATTTTTGATGTTACTGCCAAGATTTCACGTTTTATTTACGATGCGGAGCTCGGCAATACATCAACTCATACAGTTATAATAGTAATCCCTTTGGTATTATCAATTGTTATGATACTTGCTCTTGCTTGTTTCGATCGATATAAAGTCAGCGTTTTTGTGACCTCGGCTATACTATTCATTGTTTCGCTTTATGCTTGCCCGATATTGAATCATTTGCTCATCGATAAAAGTACAGTGATCGAATATAATGATTCCAACGCATTTGAGTACATTTACTATCAGTCAGCTTCCGCCAATGTGTATGTTGATTCGGGCGGTTATTATGCCGTAAATGATCCGATATATGATAACGGGTGTACTTCCTTGGATGCTTATTTTGTTTTTGATTACGATAATTATTCTTTAAAACGGTTTGAAAATGTAAGCGGTGGGGTAAAAGTCAGGACTGTATACCTTTTCCAACCCAAAAATAATAGCGAAAATGATGTTTATTTACAAATAAAAGAGTTGGCAAAGAGGAGAAATTGTGATATAATTGATTGTGATTACAGCAATAGCATAAATTTGGATAAGGATTTTACACTTTCCGTCTACCGTGACAGTTATGACTATAGCGCTGTGTTGATATGCCTAACCTATGGCGAGAAAACCTATAAATTCGTAAAAGGCAATTATTCCTATCCGGTTTACGCAGATACCGTTGTGTTTATGGACGGCTTTTCGGGTGAAGTAATAGATATTTATGCTGATGAAATATTTGCTTCGGATATGTATCTCCAAAACAACAAAACAGGTTATTTTATAAAATCGTTTGATGAAAAATTGATTATTAATGTAGAAGATTACGAGAGCTGAATTGGTTTTATGAGCATTGATGTTTTAAAGTCAAGAATAAAAGAAAATAAGATCGATGGCGTTTATCTTTTTTGCGGTCAAGAGGAGTATACAAAGGATCATTTTGCGTCTCAGCTGCGCAAAAAGGTCGATTCTTCGCCATTGCCCGAATTTAATCATATATATTTTAATGCTGAAACCGATAAGGTCTGTGAGCTTGAGGATGCGGCGTTTTCGTTGCCGTATATGTGGGAAACCAAGCTGATCGAGATCACAAATCTCGAATCTGCCAAGATGACCGAATCTGATTTAAACGATTATGAACGTATTTTTTCCGATATCCCCGATTATCTTACGATACTGATCGTCTTGCGTGCCGATGCTCAAACAGAAAGAAAAAAATCCAAGGAGGACGACGAACAGGGAAAATCCACCCGAGTCGGTCTGCCGGATTTTGTAAATCTTGTTGAGGAATACGGATTGGTCGTACGGTTTGAGTCGGAAAAACCCGATAAGATCGTCAGCTGGATAGCGCGTCATTTTAATGCAAAGGGTGTCAAGTTTGATATTTCGGTCCCGCGTGAGATGATAAGTGTCTGCGGAAGTGATATGTATATCCTTCAAGGCGAGATATTAAAATTAACCGAGATATATTCGGGAAATCAACTTACCGTTGCAGATGTTCATAAATTTTGCTGCGCAAACAGCGCGTATAAATATTTTGATATTGCTACCGCTTTAAATAATCGAGATTTGGTAACGGCAAAAAGAATATTGGACAGCTTGGATCTTACCAGAGATAAAATTCCGATAGCACTTGGCGTGCTGGCAAAAAATTATTCCGATATGCTGTTGGTAAAAACCGGACTTGATTCGGGAAAATCTTTTGATATTATTGCCAAGGATATGAAAAAACAGGCATGGCAGGTGCGCAAAGTGGCACAGTCGATAGGACGCTCCGATACAAGAGCACTGTCGTTTGCGATTACACAGCTTACAAACGCCGATGCCAGGTTAAAAAGCTATCGTGGCAACCCCGAACGTATATTAGAGCTCGCATTTTTTAGGATCTGTACTTATGGAAGCAAAGCTTAGATTAAAATATCCGATAATCGTCGAGGGAAAATATGATAAAGCAAAATTAAGCATGGTCGTATCGACTCCTATTGTTTCGCTTGACGGTTTTTCGGTTTTTAATAATACCGATAAGCAATTGCTTTTAAAACGGTTGTCCCAAGAAAACGGGGTGATATTACTTGCCGATAGTGATCGCGCCGGTAATTTTATAAGATCTAAGCTTAAAGGAATCATTAAAGGTAAGATATATAATGTATATGCACCTCAGATCGCGGGCAAGGAAAAACGCAAAAAAACACCGTCTGCCGACGGTTTGTTAGGTGTCGAGGGCATTTCGTCCGAGATTTTAAGGAATATTTTACTGCCCTTTGCAAATGACGATGCTCCTGTTGGTGCCTCAATTACAAAGGCACGTTTTTATTCCGACGGTTTTTCGGGAGGAGACGGTTCTTCACTTCGTCGCGCTCGCTTGGCTGAGCACCTGTACTTGCCGCAAACGCTTACTTCAAAAGCGTTGCTCGAGGCAATAAACCTATTGATCACCGAGGATGAATATTTATCCGCGGTCGAGAGGATAAATAATGAGTGATAAGATTACTGTCGGGCTACACACGCTCGGATGCCGTGTGAATATATACGAGTCCTGCGCAATAGCCGAGAAGCTCCGCGAAAACGGATGTATAATAAAAAAAGACGGGATATGTGATTATCATATAGTTAATACCTGTGCAGTTACTGCCGAGAGTGAGCGAAAGAGCAGACAATTGGTACGTAAATGTGCAAAAAACGGCAGGGTTTTGGTTATTGGATGTGCCTCGCAGATTTCTGATGCTTTTTTGAACATGGATAATGTTGTATATGTCGGCGGCAATCGAAGCAAGATGGCTGTGGTGGATTATATTCTTGATTCGCGCCAAGTACAGCTAAATGCCGTATCGGATATGTGCGGTGCGCCGTATGAGGAAATGAAACTGATAAACGGTGATCGCCTTTTCTCCGAATGCCGCGCTTTCGTAAAAATTCAGGACGGCTGCAACGGTAAATGCACCTATTGCATAATTCCAAAATGTCGCGGATCGGTTCGTTCCCGAAATGTCAACGACATTGTCGATGAAGCCAATCGTTTGTCCCAAAACGGATATTCGGAGTTGATTCTTACAGGAATAGAGGCTGGCGCCTATAATAAATCATCCTTGGCATCCTTGATTGAACGTGTTGCAGAGATACAGGGGATAAAGCGTATAAGATTGGGATCTTTATCCCCGAATATCATAAACGATACGTTTTTGGATACTGTTTCTAAGCTCGACAGCTTTATGCCGCATATACATCTGTCGTTGCAATCGTGTTGTGACCGTATATTGCAGCTGATGAAAAGGCCGTATCGAAAACAGGATATATACGATCGGGTTTCTGCAATAAGAAAAGCCATTCCAAACTGTATGATATCCGCGGATATAATTGTCGGTTTCCCCGGAGAATCCGAAGAAGATTTTTCCGAAACGCTGAATGCTCTAAACGAATTGGGGATTTTTCACGTTCATTCTTTTCCGTATTCGGAGCGGGAAGGTACACCCGCCGCTAAAATGGAGGGCAGTGTTCCAAAGCATATAAGAAACGAACGTAATTCTATTCTTATCAGATCATGTGCTGAGCTGAGAAGAAAGTATTATGATAATCTGATCGGAAGCGAGCATTCGGTGCTCATCGAAAAGGTCAATAATAAATCGGCAATCGGACATACCGAAAACTTTATTGAGGTTTGT
The DNA here is from genome assembly GCA_045531135.1 of Eubacteriales bacterium. Classification (GTDB taxonomy): domain Bacteria; phylum Bacillota; class Clostridia; order Oscillospirales; family CAG-382; genus Coliplasma. The sequence continues at coordinate 46,214 of JAZSDL010000016.1, forward strand.
TGTGATACAAATGAATGTAAGATCGGAGATATAAAAACGGTAAGGATCGAATCGCATGATGATACAATGCTTTTCGGTAGGATAGTTTAGGAGGAATAAAATGTTAGATAATATGAATGAAAACGTTAACGAAGAAATAATTGCGGATGAGGAAAAGCCCGAAAAAACAGCATCGGAGCTGCTCGAGGAAGACATAACCGGCGGTATTCATTCGATGCTGTTTAAGCCCATAAACAACGTTACGATAAGAGATTTGCGTATCCGTGATGCTTTTACCGGCTTTTTAAAAGAAGTAGAGTGCGATGCTTTTATAACCGTAAACGATATATTGATGTCTGCTATCAAATGTGTTGCCTCCGGCGAGCCCGATGAGTCGGCAGGAAATTTGATCTTTGCATACGATGCAAGTCGTATCAAGGATAAAAAAATCGCGGCAAAGTTCTTTAAAAGATCATATTCCAACGTTTATTCATTGTTTTCGGTTCATAACGGAATCACGATGGACCTTAGTGATTTTGGCGGCGAGCTTGCTAATGTAGAATCAAAGCATTTCTTGGTTTCATCACCTAAAAAATCCGCCAAATTCCAATCTGTTGCAAAAAAATCCGGCTTTGATCTTAATAAGATCGGCGAGGTCATATCCACCAACAAAATTCTTCTTTCGTCAAACGGAGCTTCTGTCGCTACGTTAGAAAAAAGTGTATTAAAAACTATCGGAGCGGTTAGTGTCGATATCGGCACCGAGCATTTTGATGCATTTGTTTCGGGATACAATTCGGTATGTACGTTAGCACTCAGCAATTGCGTTTCGGATAACAATATTATTCGTTTCGGCCTTGGCGGAAGTATTATGGACGTGTTTGCGCGTGCGTTGGGCTTTTTTGCGGCATTGTCCTATCTTAAGACCTTGCCTGCGCGTATCGTGTTTGTTCAGGCAAATACGGTATCGGTTGCGGTTTCGCGTCCTAATGTGTCCGATGGTGATTATCTGTATTTGTTAAAGCTTCGCAAGGATAATTACGAATTGCCCGATAAAGCTCATTTCGGTCAATTGCACTACTATCTCTGCGAAAAGAAACGACAGGGAATAATAAAAGATGTTCTCCCTTGCGGTGAGAACATCAATAGAGTTATAAATCGCTTATGCGGTCAAGCTTTTACCTACGAGTGCTTGACGGACATACCCGAAAATTGTTTTGGAGTAATAGTAAGCGTGCCCAGAGGCGAATCTGTAAACGGCATCAAATTGGGCTGCTTTAAAAATAATTTATAATCTCACCGATGCCGTCAAGAATTATATCGGGAGCGTTGCTCTCGTTAACGTCCTCGATTTTGGTTTCGCCGCTTAATACCAATATCGACATCAAGCCGTTGTTTTTGCCGAGGGCAATGTCTGTATAAAGTCGGTCACCGACGATAGCTGTTTTCTCAAAAGGTTTTTTAAACAGCTCCGATATCATATCGGCGGTTTCTTTGTGCGGCTTTCCGAAGTATTTGGGGGTAACTCCCGTCGATGCGGTTATTAAAGCTGCTATAGCTCCGCTATCCGGAATGAATCCGTTTTCAGTCGGACAGTTATAGTCGGGATGAGTGCAGTAAAAATCCGCACCGTTTCTGATCAGATCACAAGCGATTACAAGCTTTTCGTATGTGAGAGTTGTATCAAACGAGCTGACTACGATATTTGCATCCTTGATAAGCGTGATTCCGGCTTCGATAAACGATTGCTCCAATGCAGGAGTTCCGACAAGATATACCGATTCGTTGGTGCGGTACCTCTTAAGATATTCAATAGTTACGTCACCGGCGGTGACAACGTCGCTTCTTGTTGCCCCAAAGCCCATTTGATTAAGCTTGTCAACGTAATTTTGAGGATTCTTCGAGGCGTTATTTGTAAAAAAAACCACTTTCTTGCCCATGCTTCTTGCGGTTTTTACAAACTCAATGGCACCGGGCAGTATGTTCTCTCCGAGATAAATGGTTCCGTCCATATCCAGTACAAAAAGCTCTATATTTTTAATTTCGTTTTTATCCATTGCTCAAATTCCTTTCGTATTTTAGTTTATTATACACTTTTTAAATCAAATTTCAATAGGCGGTGTAGTTATATGGGAAGAAAATATTGCATTAGTGTTGATCTTGAGGGCTCTGCTTGTGTTGTCGGTTCGTATGGACAGGGGCTTGCCGAAGGTACAAGTAATTTCGCATTTGCGATGGAGCAGGGCACACGTGAGGCAAATTCTGCGGCAAAAGCACTGTTTGACAGCGGCGCCGAGGAAGTGTACATATGGGACTGTCACGGCACGGGTGTCAATCTCGATTACCGTTCTTTCGATCCTCGCTGTAAGTTTATAATAGGCGCGGGAAGCAGAGTGCGTTTTCCGGGCGTTGACTCGGATTTTGACGGAGTGTTGTTTATAGGATATCATGCCTACGATACTCCAAAAGCCACTCTTGCGCACGTTTATTCATCCTCAACGTTCGTATCCCACAAGATCAACGGCAAGGAAATTGGTGAACTCCAGCTTGATGCCGCTATCGCGGGCAAAAGAGGGGTAAAAACACTTTTTGTTTCTGCCGATGATATATGTGTTGCTCAGGCATTGGAAACGTTCCCGTGGATCAATACGGTGGTTACAAAGCAAGCGTTGGCTTGGAACAGTTGTATAAGTAAACACCCCGATGCCGTTTGTAATGAAATATATGATGCGGTTAAAAAAGCTGTTGAAAACGAGGATTCAATGAAACCGTATGTTTTGCCCACTCCCTTTGAATTGACAGTCTCGTATAAACGAATCGAATATGCGCAGGGATGCAGCTTACACAATCCGGATAACACACCTTTTGAGTTTGTGGATGCATACACAAGACGAGGTATTTTGAACGATCCCGAGGATTATTTCAAATATTAAGGAGATCTACCTTATGAAAGCGTTTGAAAAACGCGCGTATAAAGATAAGCTAAAACGGCAGAAACGCGACCATATGCGTGCTTTGCGTGTTGTAAAGTATATCGATTACCCCTTTATTTTGCCGGATAGTCCGGTTGATATAGAGGAGGGTTATATAGTTTCCGATCGAGACAGCTATGAGGTTTTTGCTTCCTTTATTTTCAAAAACGTATCCGATGCTTCGATTGCAAAGCTTAAAATCAGATTGTCCTTCTATCTTAATCAAAACATACCGTATACATCGACCGATTTTGTATACTGCCAAGACGAGCTTACGTTTGGAATTATAGGCAAAGACGGCAACGACTTGAAGTTAAAAGAATCAAATTCTAAAAAGTATATTGAAAACGGTGCAACCTTTGGCTCTTGCGTTTATATTCCGTTGCCCGAAACATATTTCACAAAACTCGAGGTCACGTTGCTTTCGGTTGAGTTTGCGGGTGGTAATGTGCGCGAGATCAATACCGTTGTTGCGGGTGATTCCAAACGGTTCAGCGAGCTTGACGACGTAAGCAAGCGTGTTTATTCGGGATTGAATATTTATAAGGGGGCTGAGGAAAAGTATCCTTCAAAGGTTATTCCTCAGTTCGGAAATACCGTTTGGCTCTGCTGTTGCGGTAATAAGAATCCGTCCTCATATACTCATTGTAAAAAATGTGGTCGTGAAAAGGAATGGCAGGAAAAATCGGTAAGCGAGAATGCTCTTGAGATCACTAAACAACAGTATATAAATGATCCAAAGAGGGTAGTATATCACGATAAATCAAGATTTAAACAGAATAAATATCTCGAGAGCGATAAAGAGATAGAGGCAAAAATCGAGCAATATGAAAAGGCAATGAAAAATATTGCCTTGGAGGAGAAACAAAAGCATAAGCGTCAGGTGATGCTGATACCAAAAATTATTTTAATCGCGTTGGTTTTTTATCTTATAGTTTTTGTTCTGAAAATCATTCTGGAATTTCAGGTTCCCGAAGATGTATCAAATGCGGCTTTTGTCAAAGCGTTAAGATTCTTTTAAGTTTGTTTGTTATAATGATACACGTTGATAAAAGCGATAACGTGTATCGTCTATACCCATAATAGACGATAATATATACCCCCAAAATCCCCTAACCAAAAGGCGCACATCGTGCGCCTCAGTTTGCAGACAAAGTCTGCAAACTGAGCAGAGTAAGAGAAATGAGGATATTTTTGGCATCGGGGGTCCCCAAAAATCGTTGATTTTTGGGGTATAAAAAAGCGAGCGTTGGCGTACGATTGTACGGTAGTCGAGCT
>JAZSDL010000046.1:0-5436 GCA_045531135.1 Eubacteriales bacterium
GCCTATGATAACCTCGGACAGCTTGTTTGCGAGGAGGATATAAATGCGGGCTATGCCTATGTTTATAACTACGATACAGCAGGCAACCTGCTGAGGAAAGACCGCTATCCCTATCACGCCGGCACTACAAAGGGCGATTACATTAACTATCTTGCGTCCACACGTGAGACAGTTGCGACCTACACCTACGGAAACTCGTCTTGGGGCGATATGCTCACCGCGTACGGCGGTACTTCTATCAGCTACGATGCTATAGGCAACCCGTTAAATTGGCGTAACGCAACGTCGATGGAGTGGGAGGGCAGACAGCTCGATACTCACAATTTCACAAACGGCGATACCGTTTATTACGATTATAATTCCGATGGTATAAGAACCCGTAAGTTCTATTGGTCCGATCTGTATTATACCTTTAGAACTCACGATTATATTCTCGACGGTACAAAGATAATTCAGGAGACTGTTGACGACGGCATAACGGGACAGGACTACACTCTGTATTATTTCTACGATGAATCCGGCGTTGCCGGCTTTGAGTATAACGGAGTTAATTATTATTTCGTAAAGAATATTCAGGGCGACGTTATAGAGATTTGTAGCTGGAACGGCGGTAGTGTAGTTCAATACACCTACGATGCATGGGGTAAGGTTCTCTCTGTAACCGGTTCTCTTGCCTCTACCGTAGGTCAGTATAACCCATTTAGATATAGAAGTTATTACTACGATACCGAAACAGGGTTTTACTACCTCAATAGCCGATACTACGATCCTCAGGTTTGTAGGTTTATTAATGCGGATGGCTATGTTTCCACCGGTCAGGGCATACTCGGCAACAATATGTTCGCATATTGTGGAAATAATCCTGTGATGTTTGCAGATGAGAACGGTTGTCTTCCGATTCCAACTATTGAAAGAATTCGGATGGACAATAAGTGGGCTGAAATTGCCGAAAAACATTTTTGGGGGGCTATTCATACGGCTGTTCAGTTAGATATAGTTGCCAATGCTTACGCAAAGGGATACACTTCAATATTGAAAGAGTGGCAGGTTAATGGTGGGCGTGCGGATATTTTGGATGCTTCCACGGGCGAGGTGTGGGAAGTTAAACACAATGGACATTCATCAGGAGTTGCTGCTGCAACTATAAGTTTGGCTAAATATATACCGGGAACATATAGTTATAATGGGAACACTTACTCGACAACGCTCGGACACGGAGGCGCTTTTAGTGGTTCTTTGTCTGATACAGCGTTAACAGGTCTGAGTACACATTATGATATAGTATATTGGACCGAACAACCAGGTGTAATTCTATATAGTTTTAAAATTACGAAACCAGAACAAAAGGCGTTCGGCAAATCTGCCATAGTCGCCGGTGCTACTATAGCTTTAGCAACAGCATGTGCTATCGGAATATCAACGGCAGCCGGAGCCGGAGGCGGTTACGGGCTCAATGCCGGGAACGGTAAGGGCATGGGCGGTGGCGCATGGAATGATTTGACGGGAGTCTTCTATATTGCTCGCTAACTGTTAGAGGGTGTCTTTTATGAAAACGAATCATATAAAAAAATTTTTTTCGGATGTCAAAGAACACAAACGACAATTTGGTGTCGATTTAAGAAAAATTGGCTTTGTTCCATATAACTGCGGCAAGGAGTGGTATGCATTAAAGAATGGGAAAATATTTTTTTCGCTTTTATTTGTTTGTAATTCTGTAGAATGTAATATTTATCTGCGCATACAGCCGTTATCTACTCATATGGTATATCCATTTGAACGCTATAACGGCGCTAAGTATGAACAACGCAATAATAGTATTAGTGCGCTCGGGTATTATTTATGGAGCAACTTAAAAAATGGCAACGACATCTCCTCTTTTCCTCGTTCTACACAAGATACCGTCAAAAAAAATATTGAAGTTTTGAGGATTTTGTTCGATGAAGTTGTTGTCTACCTTTTTAATTCTATAAATGACTTTTCCGATGTTATAAATATACAGTTTATCAATCAATACGACCATTCCGTATTTGCGTATCTTGCCGGAGATGCCGACGCTTTTTATAACAACTCGTTTTCACAATTTCCGTATAGCCGCACAACAAACGACTCGTCTCATCTATTGCCAATTGATGCTTCGATGAGAGAATATGGCAAGTCTGTTTCCCTCGGTGTTATAAACGGCGATATGACGGTTGTCGGGAAGCATTTGCAGCTATGCGAGGTAAGCAATGTTGTAAAATTGAAAGAACTGCTACCGTCACTTTTCAAAACGGGAAACTGCTATATACCACTTTCGGATGATTTTATAGCGACACATGCCGTAACAGAAGTACGAAAACCGACTTTGGTTCAACAATCGTATGATAATGACGAGCTCAGGTTGGAGTACGAGCCAATTCCTAATGTTCCTGCGGCTCTCAATATCGGTCGTGCGGAAAGTTTGAAGTCGTTGAAAGCGGCTATAGAAAAGCATTTTTTCAATGAGATTGCTGCGCTTGCATTTATCCCGCGTGATGACGGTATGGAATGGCATAGGCTCATTGATGACTGTTTGTATCAGCGTATTTATTTTTCGCTACACCCAACATTATTTTCGATTTCGATTTTTTATGAAACACGCTTTTTGGGCGACGAAATAATAATTAACGCCGATTACGAGGGAAGAATGGCTGTTAATTCAGCAGAGCATAAGTTTTTCGAGTTGCTTAATATGCCATATGTCAATCAAGTGTATTCAAATCCTTTTGATAGCGGTAATGTTGTATATGAATGGCAGATCCGCAGACTAAAGAGATTGCTACGTTATGTTGTTTTTCCTTATATGGAACAAACAAAAACGATCATAGGGCTTTGTGATGCGGTTCCAAATTGTCTTTCCGCAATATGCTATTTGAAAAAGTACGAACTTGTAGATGAAGAAATGGCGGAAAGATATAGAGAAAATGCAATTATACAGGAAGAGTATTATGGAGTTTCTTTAGAAAAGCGACCGTACAGAATATCCAACAAAGGACACTGTTGGAGCACCGAACGCACCAGAGTGTTGTATACTAGTTTCTATCATAATGATATGGACTATTTGCGAAACTACTTTTTAAAGTGTCAAGAATACAATCTTGCATTTTTACGCGAAAAAATTCCTGCTTTGTTTGAGAAATAGCTTAATAATACTGTCCCCACTTGCTCAAATCGAGCAAGTGGGGGACGTATAGGAAACGATAACCTATCCTCGACGGTACAAAGATAATTCAGGAGACTGTTGACGACGGCATAACGGGACAGGATTACACTCTCTATTATTTCTACGACGAATCCGGCGTTGCCGGCTTTGAATATAACGGAGCAAAATATTATTTCGTTAAGAACCTCCAAGGCGATATCATCGAGATTCTTAACTCCTCGGGCGACAGCGTTGTTCAATACACCTACGATGCATGGGGTAAGGTTCTCTCTGTAACCGGTTCTCTTGCTTCTACCGTAGGTCAGTATAACCCATTTAGATATCGTTCGTACTACTACGATGCCGAAACAGGATTTTATTATCTGCAATCTCGCTACTATGACCCCGAGGTGGGACGTTTTCTAAATGCGGATGGAATAGTAGGCGCAAACGGCGGAATACAAGGTTACAATATGTTTGCATATTGTAATAATAATCCTGTGATGTTTGAAGATCCTTCTGGCGAATGTATGTCCGGTGACGATTTTTATCGGTTTCAGTTTGCCGGTCATACTTTGTGGGCTGGTAAAATTTGTAGTGTTTGTCATAAACAAGTCGATTGGGTTTATGAACAATATCCGGTTGCGTGGTCAAAAGTCGCAGACGAGAACCCTCATTTGAGTGGTGCTAAAATCAGCGAAAAAACATTATGTATAATCGCCAGCGACGATGCTAAAATCAAAGCTCGCGAACAAGCCACAACTTATGCTGAGGAAAAAGAAATATATGAGAAAGCAACTGCTAATGTATGCTTCGTTGAAGGAACTCTTGTAAAGACTGAATTTGGCGACAAAGCAATTGAATACATCGAAGTAGGCGATTGTGTTTGGGCGTATGATACCGAAAACGGCGGCACTGCGCTTAAACGCGTTGCGCACATATTTAGGAACGAAACATACGAACTTGTAACCGTTAAAGTAGGTAATAATGTTATAGAAGCTACGCCCGAGCATCCGTTTTATGTCTTGAACTGTGACGATTCTCGTGCTAATTTGACGAGTTTGGGCTTTGGCTGGGTAAAAGCAAAGAATTTGCGCAAAGGCGATATTCTTGTTTTACTTGACGGACATACTGCAACTGTTGATTCCGTTACATTTGATACATTTGCCACCCCGATACCCGTTTATAACTTTGAAGTTGAAGATTTTCATACGTACTTTGTTGGCAATGACGGTTTGTTGGTGCATAATAGTTGCTTGCCTAATTCATATGGGGGTTCGGCGGCTTGGAAACGAGAGGATTCCAAAGACAAAATGCATTCTTTCCCAACTGTCGTTGATAATTATGCCACCTATTACGGTCAATACAATGGTTTGGCCGAATATAGGGCATATGGTTGGTATGCAGGACATGACGGATACTTTCAATGGTATGTTGAAAATGGCCAAATGGTTGTACACCGGCAGTTTATTTTTTATTGATGTCGCGGTAGGTGAATAATGAATACCACCAGTTCGTTTTATGAAATATTTGAATCATGGGGCATTCCAATTAACTGGACTTTTGTTAAAGTCGGTATGAGTTTTGTCGAATATGAATATAGAATCAAGGCAAATGAAGTTTTCGACTATGTTTGCAATCGGGTTGAAAAAGGAATGGTAAATAACAACCTGGAGTTTGACGTATTGCAGAATGCTGATAACGATGTTGAACTCAAAAAACTCGTCGAAAAGCTTGCGGACATGGAAAATCTCGATTATGAAGTTGAAAATCGAAAATGGATTCTTTATGTCGTATATAAAGCGATAAATTCTATTACTACGCCTCCAACAAATGATGAGTTGTTCTTGCTTGGCGATTTATGGACATATCTCGGAATGCCGAAGCATTATCCGTGGGATGTAAAACACACCGAATATATCAAATGTGATAATCCTCAAGAAATGTTGAAAATCCATAAAGAATGGGTAAAAAATGAGATAGAGTCTCTTGTTGGCTAAAATCGTCGTTTATAGCGGAGAAATTATGATTTTAATTGTTTAAGAAGGGTAAAAATCAAAATGTTGATTATAGAATTCTACCAACGATCTGTATACGTATACCTACGACAATTTGGGTAATATAACGAGCATAAGCAAAAACGGCTCGGTTATATATGAGTATGCCTATGATAACCTCGGACAGCTTGTTTGCGAGGAGGATATAAATGCGGGCTATGCCTATGTTTATAACTACGATACAGCAGGCAACCTGCTGAGGAAAGACCGCTATCCCTA
>JAZSDL010000020.1:0-14726 GCA_045531135.1 Eubacteriales bacterium
GCCTATCGTGCGCGGTTGGAAAAATGGTACATATTCTGCGCAATTGGGATTTATGATGAGTAATAGCGAAGAACCTACAGGGTACCTCAAAAAAGCGCCCTACTCGTCCGAGGTCGGCGGCTCTACGTATAAACCGTATGTGGTGATGACGTATACCGTTACGCCATCTACTCGTATGCCTAATCCCAATGGTCAAAACAAGGATCTGTGGTGTTGGGCAGCAAGTTCAAAAATGGTGGGAGAACACAATTTTGGAAGCGGTGTATTAGCTACAGGAGCCAGTTTCTTGACAAACACTGAAGGACTACATTCGTTTCGAGGCGTTCCTTTTTACGGGCAAAATTATGATTTAAGATATACCGCTGATACAGGGCAACGACAAATTGTTAGACATATATATGGTGATGACGGAAATCGTGCCGGCACGTTGCTTGATATAGAGCAGGCGTTACAGTTAGTATCGAATTCGAATGCTGAGACCCAAATTGTTACGGTGATTACGCCTTCCGATTTGCAAATTTCGACTCTTAACAGTGAATTATCTAATGGTAATTGGGTGGTTGGGTGGTTGGGTGTACTTTGCCTCCGGAATCAAATATGGGGCACGCAATTGTAATTACCGGGTGGGATCCCATACTGCAAAGATATACATACTGGGATCCATGGAACGATGACAACGGATATTTTACACTCACACAATTTTTGAATGATACAATAAGGTTTTCTTATAACAATACCGACAGAGCGTTGGATTATATTGTTTATTGCAGATAGAAAGGAGTAAGCGAGCGATGAAAAGAATAGCTGATATGTTACTTATTATATTGATAATGTTTCTGGCATTTCCGAATGTGGTTATTGCAGAAACTAACTGTGAAACGGTTTATGCATCGAAATCTGTTCAAGATGCGGTATATCGGGCTACACAACAAGAAACATTCGATTATTACAAATGGTTTAAAAAAGATAGAATCGAGATTGTCAAAGAGTCAATTACCCGAGTTTATAGTGTCGATATTCTTGAATATGCAGAAACGGGAGTCTTGGCAATAAAACCCGATGTGAGCAGGGTATCTCCATCTAAAGAAGATGAGATATACGGCAATGTATATGTTGCGAAGTTGGTTACAGCTTCAGGAGATTTCGCGGGAAATATCCAGTTTTATGTTGAAGACGGAATAGCGTATGGTCTCTTGTTTACGCCATCCGCTGCATATATGCCGGAAACTGTCAGACTATATCATTCATCTTGCAGCTATGTTGATCACGAAAAGCGAATTCGAAACCTTTTGGACAGAGAGACATTCGTTTCTGCATCGGATGTTAAGTATGTGTATATAGGGGATGTGGGTGCATGTTTTGTTGTACAAAATGAATCGGAATACACTATCATTCCTGTTGGATATGATAATGTATCGTCGGAGGCAAAAATAGATTATATACTTACAACAGCAGAATTGAAGGAAATTGCCGAGGAAAATTTAAAAAAGCATAATGAATTTTTGCTTGAAAAAGCAAAGTGGGAGGCCGAACACCCCGGTGAAACATATTTGGTTTTTGGCACGGAGGCGACATCTCCGATTGTAACCGGGTGTGGTGAAGTTCAAAATATTCTAAACATCGTTGAGTACTTAAATACAAACGATGTTCAATATGAATCAAATGGCACGGGTGATACAAACAATATTGGCAACTTTATTTCAGACACATCGGAATCGTTTGCCGAAAGCGTAGTATCCGATAATTTAAGTATATCAAACGAAAGCGAACCGATACAAGAATCAAACGCAAAAGCAGGTATGTGGATAGCAATTGCCTGCGGTGCTATGTTGCTTGTCGGAATCGTTTTGGTTGTTCTGCGCAAAAACAAAGTGAATTGATAAACCCCAACTCCCAAAGCCCTCTCGCCGAGAGGGCGGTTGCTAAAACGAACTACAGTACGAATAATTTATTGGGAACATCCGGATTTGATTATGCATCATAATTAAGGAGGTATTACTATGAAAAAAACAGTGGCTTTTATAATGGCATTGTTGTTTGTTGTCGTATGTATGTTTCCATTAGGCACAGAGGTTTTTGCCAAGGATGAAATAATACCCGAAGCGGTTTTAGTAAAAAGCGTAAAAACATTCCCCTCTAAAGCAATCGCCGAGCCGGTATTTGATATAGATACGTTGATAAAAGAGAAACTGACCGAGTCGGTTATTGAAGAAATAAAAGACAGCTCTTTTTGGCAGTGGCCTGAGAATCTCGAGTATGATTCGTCGGTATATCTTGTAGAATATTTTTTGGTTGATGAGTATTGGAGTCTGGTAAAAACTTTTGATTACGAGGGCTTGATCGAACCTATTTACACAGAATACCCCAACATATACGTTCCTGTATTTGCGGATGTTGCGGGCGCGTCAAAGGGCGAAATACAAAATCGTGTTATTGGTTATTTTTTGTTACGCTTTGATCCGATGAAAAATGATTATAGCGTGCAAATGGGTTCGTATTATCCAAATAGCAAATCTACTCCTCGTTATATATCGCGGTTTACAAACTCGTCATACTTGGGAACTTATGAAGCTATCTCTTATTATTTGGCACAAAACGAGATAAAAACCGAACAGGTATTTCTTTTAAAACATGGAAATTCGCTGAACCACGGAGACGAGACGGTCGCGGTTGTAAAAACAAATACAGACACGTTTATATTGGATTTCAGCGATAGCTTGCAGCAAGAATCAAAGAATGATATATCCGAAAAAGTTGCGGCATATTCGGTGTCTGAATACAGGACGCTCCGAATGAAGCTTGAAAATGAAAAGGGACTGTATCAAACCGTAAGCGGATGGGAAAATGTACGATATGGAGGTAATGTAGACGGTCAGCAGGATAACCACAAAAATACTTGGAATAATATCACGTATATCCTTGTTGCGATTCCGTTGGCTTTAGTTATTGTAGCGGTATTTGCAATCGTTGTTTGGTTGTTGGTTGAAAAACGTCGCAAACGTTCTTAGGAGTAACTAAAAGGTGGTTTAGCATGTTGTAAATGAAATGCATTTTTCGAGATATATCAAACTGAAAAATAACTCCCAAAGCCCTCTCGGTCGAGAGAGCTTTGGGAGATGTAAGTGTAGTGATACTGGATATAATGCGTACACTAAGGATAGTAATAATGAAAAAGTACATTGCTGTAATTTTGTGTTTATTCTTGTTATCATTAACAGGATGTTCAACACAATATAAAAGAATATCTTTCGCCGACGAGGCATTAGGCGATACATACGTTAATGAAAATACAAAAATCATATATACGGCAAACGATAGTTTTTCTGAAGAAATACCTGTTTATAAAATATCCAAGCGCAACATTTCCAACAAGGAATTTAAGCAGATGTTGAAACAGCTTGGGTTGACAGAAAACGAATCTTCTTTTGAATTGGACGGAAACCGAGTATCGGGAACATTGGCGAGCTATACAGACACATCTCGCGGTTATTTTGATATGTCGGACGAGGAGTTGGAAGAACTCTCGTGGGACACCTTTAACAATCTTCCGTTCATAGAGGGCACTTATGAGTATTTAGGTATCAAGAGTACAGACACAATATCTTCCTCAACGGAAACTCATATAACGAGAGTAGGTGTTTCATTCAGAAGACTGATTGACGGTGTTAGAATCATCGGTAACGAGCTATGTAATCTTTATTTTGACGGTTCCGGTTTAGTTGAGATTAATATTGAATTATACGATTACGACAAGATCGACACGATAGATATGATTTCTTTGGAAAGCGCATCCGAAAGAATCAAAACGCCGGATTCGCTAAGCATAAATTCCGAAGCATCTAAACAGGACATAGCCATGCTGGAAACTATGCAAGTCGAGAAAGTGAATCTTTTATATGTAAATCAATACAGAGATGATTGCGAAGTATTGCAACCGATATATAATTTCACGGGCGTAGCCACGGATGTAAACGGCAGGCAAGCTAAATTCAATTCGATAGTTATAGCCATTCCCGAAAAATATACATATACCGAATAAGATAACCGGCATCATTACACTCAAAAAGCCCTCTCGGTCGAGAGGGCTTTTTGTATGCTTTTATTCCATTTCGATCGTTGCGGCGGCTAATAATTTTGCGCGCAGGGCAAGCGAATCGATATCGGCGTATTCGTTTACGGTGTGGCAGAAATCGCCCGTTGCACCGACGGCGCAAACGCTCGGAACGCCTGCAAGCTGGGTATATGCCGAGTCGGAGCCGCCTCCGCTCTCTATCGGCGTTAAGCTGCCGAGATTATATTTCTCGGAGGTGGAATTAAGATGCTGAAACAGCTTTTCGGTATCGTCATCATGCAGCATCGGCAGGCGCTGTGATACCAAAACAAGCTCGGTTTTTGTACCCTCGACAAACGATCTGCCTGCGATTTCCTCCAAAACTGATTTCGCCTTTTCCAGCTCGTCGCTGTTCGAAACGCGCACGTCAACCGTCAGCTCGCAATACTCGGGCACGATGTTCGACATCGTACCGCCGCTTATAATTCCGCAATTGTAGGTTATACCGCCCTTTTGGCTCTTGGATTCCAGCGCGAGTATTTTGTTTGCCGCCTCGCGTATTGCGCTGACTCCGTTAAAATAATCTATCCCCGCGTGTGCCGCCTTGCCCGTGATATCCATGCGGTAGCGCAGTATACCCTTGCGCGATACGACAACCTCTCCCACACGGGACACCTCGCAGTTAAAAGCCGCCTTAAAGCCCGACACCGCGGCTTTTATCACATCCATTTCCTTTTGCCCGCCGAGACGGTTGCTTACCTCCTCGTCGGAGGTTAAAAGCAGACGGCAGTTTTTGTTATATCCGCTGTCGATAAGCGCCATCATCGCAAGCAACGCGATAGGCACACCGCCCTTGCAATCTATTACACCCGGTCCGATCAGCTTGCCGTTTTCGACCTTGACGGGAGGATAGCCGAAAGTTCCTTTTTTGTGTACCGTGTCCATATGTGCGAGAAAGCAAACGCCCTTTTCCTCGGCGTTATGGAGCGTGTCGATGATAAGAAAATCACCGCAGGTATCAAAAGGAACGCGCTCGACGAATATGTTGAGTCCGCGTGCAAATTCCTCTGTTTTATCGGCAACCTTATCCATAGCCGCTTTGTCCTCCGCCACGCCCTCGGCGTTGCAGATATCTATCCAGAAATCAAGATATTTGTCCTTGTTTTTTTCGATATAATCAAAAAGCTTGTTCATATAGCTCATCTCCGTAAAAAAAGAATAAGCGACCGCGAACGGTTTTTTAAAAAATCCGACGCCAATCGCCTTGTTTCAAATTCTTTGCCCCGCAAGGCCGTGCCCTCGTGAGAATGAAACCCTGCTCTGTGCAGGTGGGTGTCCTCTCCGATGCTTTAGTGCTTCCAACGTCCGCACGCAGAATGCATGCGGGAGGCCTGCTTCACCACAGCGGAATATGGACTCCCTTTCATTTTTGTGGGTTTTTACACAAGGAACAGTCCCGCCGCAAAAACGGCGAAACTATGCACAAACCCCGCAGGTCGTAAAACAAAATTATTCTTCTACCGTTCCGTCGAGATCGATCTCTCCCATAAAGGTGTCCTCAAAGGCATCGGCAACGGCATCAAACTCGTCATCATCATCGATAGTAACCAAAAGCTCGTCGCCGTTTTCGTCAACCTCGATCTTAAGAATAACGTATTCGTCCTCATCGCCGTCAAGCGGAATAAGGGCAAGATAGGTATTATCATCGATATTAAGCTCGCCCAAAAGCTCGAACTCGCTTTCGTTGCCTTCCTCGTCGGTAAGGGTAAAAATGTTTTCTCTTTCCATATTATCGGCCATAACAAACCTCCGGCACAAATAATTTTTACGATTGTATTTTACAACCCAAAACCGATAATGTCAATAGTGTTTTAAAACTTTCGGGCGACACGGCTCGACAAACAGCGACGTTTGTGATTGACTAACGGTTGATAATGTTATATAATATTTACAGAGAGGTGACACATCATGGCTTTTATTCCGCGTATTTATATCGCAAGCGATAATATCCAAAACGGCAGAGCTTTTATAGGCGGCTCGGATGCGAATCACGTGCTTCGCGTGCTCAGAAAAGAAAAGGGCGATATGCTCCATGTATGCGATATGCACGGCAATTCCTACAACGCCGTTATAGATGAGATAACGCAGGACGGACTGTATGCGATTTTGGGCGAGGCAGAGAAAAACGATGCCGAAATGCCTTTTAGGGTTTCGGTCTATCAGTGCTTCCCGAAAAGCGATAAGCTTGATACCGTTGTGCAAAAGGCGGTCGAGCTCGGTGCTTATGAGATAGTCGCCGTAATGAGCGAGCGCTGTGTTGCGCGCCCCGATGCAAAGGCGTTTTCAAAGCGGCTCGAGCGGCTGAAAAAGATCAGCGAGTCTGCCGCGGCACAATGCGGAAGAAGCATTATCCCCGAGGTGCGCGGGATTATAAGCTATGAGCAGGCGATAAATGAAATATCCGAAAAGGATATCGGCTTTGTCTGCTACGAGGGCGACGGAACTATGCCTGTAAAAACGGTTTTAACAAACACTCCCGAAACTATCGGCTTTCTTATCGGCCCCGAGGGCGGATTGAGCGAAAAGGAAACGGCACTCGCCAAGGAAAAAGAAATAAAGCTTGCCGGCTTGGGCAAGCGCATCCTCCGCACCGAAACGGCAAGCGGTTACGTTCTTTCGGCAATAAGCGTGCTTTTGGAGATGTAGTGGGATAGTGCGCTCTCGGCGTAATTTGCAGACAAATTGTTGACGCTTGATTTTTTTATTCGATTTTTTTATTGATATTTTTGGCATTTGCGGCATTTATATAGTGAGGGGATAAATATAAACGTAAAAGCTTGAAAGGGGGCGATTTTATGAGAAAAGCATCACTATGCGCTTTATCCATTGTTTTTGCAATACTGTTTTGCGGATGCACGCAGTCTGTATCAGATTTGAAAGACGAATACGAAAACACGGGAACTGCGGATTTGTCGGAAGCATCTTCTGTTTCTGCGAATGAGACAGAAGATAAAACAAAAGTAACATATCTCGAACAAGATTGGATCAGCTACGGTTCTGCCGAGTTGTTAGTTAGCGCAGCCGACAATATTTATGAGGGGAAAATTACAAATATCGGTTTTGAAATTATAGACAGAGTCTCCGGCCTGCCCGCAACGATCGGCGACTATTCGTCCAATTTGTGTTTATGTACAGTTTATGAAGTTGATGTGACATATTGGTACAAGGGCGAAAATGCCGAAAAGGAATATTTTAAAATCATCGGCGGAATAGAAGGATATAAAGAAGACGACCAACGTGAGCTTTTGAACCGGTACGGTATTTTTTACGAGCATGTGGGTATCTCGGTATTAGAGGATATCGCGCCTTTGCAGACGGGCGAGAATTATTTATTTGTGCTTAAAGATAGCGTGCACCATAAGAGCATAATAAATAACACTCAGTTCGCTTTCAAAGTCGAAGAAACCGAGCAACCGACAGAATTTACGTATGAAAATATTAAACAAAAGGCGGAATTGTACAGAGAACTGCAATTGTCAAACGGTGATTCGGTAAATATAAGCGATGCAATAAAGCAACTATTAGAAGTTCGACCGTATATGGATACGGTTTACAGATGTTATTACGTTCATATGTGGTTTTTGTTTGATAAAGTTAACAGTATTGATGAAGCTTGCGAACAGGAGTTGATAGACGGCGAGTTTTATGTCATTAAAACTATGGACGGTACAATTATCAGAAAACGAGTTGTTAACGGCAAGGCATATACTATAGGTGGTTATGCACTATGCCCGAATGCTTTTCAAGAAATACAAGATAACAAAGCCATACTGCAACTTGCTTCTGATATTGAGATTTATGAAATATATTATCTCCACGGTGAAGAAAACAGAACCGGTTCGGCAGTGTATTACAAAACCAATAAAGGCGATTATGTTTATTACTGCGATTATTTGGTGTACGATTATGCGAGAGAACGGTATGAAGCCGGAAATTTTTTGTTCACGATAAAAGAATTTTGCGAATTTGAGCGAACCATTTATGATGACAGGCGCGAAGAAGCTAAACGAAATCCTGATGCGTGCGGCGGAGTAGGTGACGAGGATAATCAACAGTTGGCAGATATTACCGATACATGAATCAAATGGCAAAACGGGTATGTGGATAGCAATCTCCTGCGGTGTTTTGTTGCTTGTCGGAATCGTTTTGGTTGTTCTGCGCAAAAACAAAGTAAATTGATAAACCCCAACTCCCAAAGCCCTCTCGGTCGAGAGGGCTTTTTGTTTACAAACGGTTCATAATTATGGAAATAAATGGCATTTTTAACAAAAAAAGCGGCATTTTATACAAAATTCGCCGTTTTTCTTTGTTGTATTTTTGCAAAAGCACTTGCAATTGATCGGAAATTGAGATAAAATTGTTATGATTATAAAGAAATTTAATTAACCCGAATTATTATAACAAGGAGAAGGCAAAAATGAGCAATAAGTTGTTTCAGGGTTTGATCTACCAGATGAGAGAAGCTGTGGACAGAGAGATCGGCATTATCGACGATAAGGGCGTTGTTATCGCCTGCAGCCAGCTTTCGAAGATCGGCAGCGTTCACAAGGATATCCTTGACGAGCTTTCTTATAATTACGAAACTCTCGTTATAGGCGATTACACCTACCGTCCCATCGGTTCGCACGCAAGGATCGAGTATATCGTTTTCGTCGAGGGCGGCGACGATACCGCAAAGAGCATTTCTGCGCTTCTTTCGGTCTCCTTCTCGAATATCAAAACTCTTTACGACGAAAAGTACGACAAGACCAACTTTATCAAGAACATCATTCTCGATAACATTCTCCCCGGCGATATTTATATCAAGTCCAAGGAGCTTCGCTTCGACAGCGAGGTAAACCGCGTTGTAATTCTTATCAGATTTATGAACACGGGCGATATTATCCCCTACGACGTTATTCAGAACATGTTTCCCGACAAGGTGCATGATTACGTTATCAACGTCGGAGAGTCGGATATCGTTTTGGTCAAGGAGCTTAAATCGGCTTCCGATCCGAGATCGCTCGAGCTTATTGCAAAGAGCATTGTAGATACCGTTCAGTCGGAGTTTTATCTCAAGGTGCACATAGGTATCGGCTCTGTCGTTACCAACGTAAAAGAGCTTGCACATTCCTACAAGGATGCACAGGTCGCTCTCGAGGTCGGCAAGGTATTCGATACCGAGAAGAACGTTATCAACTACGAGAGCTTGGGCATCGGCCGCCTTATCTATCAGCTTCCCACCACTCTTTGCGAGATGTTTTTGCAGGAGGTATTCAAGCGCGGCTCGCTTGAGAGCTTGGACAGAGAAACGCTCCAGACCATTCATGCGTTCTTTGATAACAACCTCAACGTTTCCGAGACGTCGAGAAAGCTTTTTGTACACAGAAATACCCTTGTGTACCGTCTTGAGAAGATCAAAAAGCTTACCGGACTTGACCTGCGCGAGTTCGAGCACGCTATCACGTTCAAGGTTGCGCTTATGGTTAAGAAGTATCTCATAAGCAAGCCCTCTATTTATTGATTGGTAATACAAAAATGATAAAATTTGAAAACGTTTCAATGGAATACAGCAACGGTAACGTGGCATTGAACAACGTTTCGTTGCAGATAGATGACGGCGAGTTCGTTTTTCTCGTCGGACATTCCGGCGCGGGTAAAACCACGCTGACTAAGCTTCTTATATGCGAGGAGCGCGTTTCCTCGGGACATCTCGAGGTAAACGGCTTTCAGCTTGAGAAGATCCGCTCGTGGCGAATCCCCAAGCTACGCAGAACCATGGGCGTGGTTTTTCAGGACTTTAAGCTGTTCGAGAAAATGACGGTTTACGAGAACGTTGCGTTCGCCATGCGTGTTGTCGGTGCAAAGCCCTCGCTTATCAAAAAGCGTGTGCCCTTCTTCCTCGACGTAGTGGGATTGGGACACAAGAGCGATTCGTTTCCCGATCAGCTTTCGGGCGGCGAAAAGCAGAGGGTTGCTTTTGCACGCGCGCTTGTAAATAACCCCGACACCGTTATCGCGGACGAGCCGACGGGTAACGTCGACACCGAGATGACCGAGGGTATTATGGAGCTTCTTATGAAGATAAACAAGCTCGGCAAGACGGTCATAGTCGTAACCCACGATATGAACATTATTCAACAATACAAGAAACGAGTTATCCGTGTGGAAAACGGTGCTGTTGTTTCCGATAAGATCGGAGGCGAGTTTGCAGAATGAAGCCGAGTGTATTTTTCTACAACATAGGTCAGGGCTTTAAGGGTATTTTCCGTAACAGCGTTATGACCACCGCATCGATTCTCGTGCTTATCGCGTGTATGATACTTGTCGGCACCTTTTATCTCGTTATCGATACTATCGACCGCAACTTTAATGCTATCGATAACCTTAACGTGATAGAGGTAATGCTTAACAAGGATTACGACGAGGCAGAGATAATCCAAATAGGCGAGCAGCTTGCAACCATCTGTGAGGAATCTCCGATAATAGATTGGTCAAAGGAAAATTGGAAAGAGGGTATGCGTGTCCCCAAGATAACCGAGGACGACGAAAAAACCCAGAATTTCTATTACGTTTCCGCTGACGAGCATCTTGATATTATGCTTGAGATGTATGACGAGGATTGGATAAAGGCGATCTTCGAGTTCGGCGAGGAGCACAGTCACGATGAGGGCGAAAACGAGGGCATAGTTAATTCGGTCGAGGATAACCCCTTGCGCCCGAGCTACCGTATCAGATTCGTAAACCTTTCGGATTTTGATGAGGTCACCAAGGTCAAGAGCCAGATCGACGGTATAATGATCCCCGATAAAAGCGGCAATATGGCAGATGCTGTCGCAACAAGCGATATCAAGGACCATATCGAGCTTTACGGTAACGTAATGAGTATTAAAAATACTCTTTATATCGTCGGATTGTGGTTGATGGCGATACTTCTCATCATCTCGCTGTTTGTTATCACAAACACTATCAAGCTCGGAGTGTTCGCAAGAAGAAACGAGATCACGTTTATGCGCCTGTGCGGTGCGACAAAGAGCTTTATACGTATGCCTTTCCTTGTCGAAGGTATAATAATCGGCGTATTTTCCGCCGCAATTTCTTTCGGCATAGAGTTTTATTTGTATGACTATCTGCTAAAGGATATCATTTCCTCTGCTACCGGCACCGGCGGCAGCGGAATAATATCGGCACCCTTCTGGGAGGAATATGCTTTGTATGTAGGACTCGGCTTCCTCGCTATCGGTCTTTTTGCGGGTATCATTTCGTCGAGCATTTCGCTTAAGAAGTATCTTAAGGCGTAATGCGTTGTATCAGGAGAAGGATAAATGACAAGAATCGTAAAAAAGACACTTGTTTTCGCGCTTTGCGTAATAACCCTGTTTTGCGCAACTGCGGTAAATGTGCCGTATGAAACCGTCGAGGCAAGGTCGATACTTGACGTTGAAGCAGAGCTCAGCTCGTATAAGACCGAGCTTGCCAATCTTCAAGCCGAGCTCGCCAATATATCCGCGAACATAAAAGAGCTCGAGGGACAGTCGGGACAGACTACGGCGTTGCTTACTCAGTATCAGGGCGAGATCGAGGCGTTGGAGCTTGAGATATCCATAAACGAAGCCATAATGGATTCTTACGATATGAAGCGCGCCGAGGTCATCAGCGAAATGGCGATAATACAGGAGGACTACGATTATCGCGTTTCGATGTATAAAAAGCTTATGCAGTTCATATACGAAAACAGCGAGGTAAACACCTTTGAGCTTCTGTTTTCGTCGGAGAATCTTTCGGATTATCTTACAAAGCGCGACAATTATAACGATATAATGAATGCCGCAAACGATCTTATCAAGAACATCGAGATATCGCTTGCCGATTACGAGGCACTTGATAAAGAGCTTTCCGAAACTCAGGCAAAGTACGATGAGTATCTTGTTGAGCTTAATCGCTCCAAGCTTGAGAGAGAAAGCAAGGTAAAGGAATTTCAGACCATCGCGGCAGAGCTTAATCTCAACGCCGACGATCTTGCGGTAAAATACAGCGAAAAGAACGTAAAGCTTAACGAGATCAAGGCAAAAATAAAGAAGCTCGAGGAGGAGCGTCTTTCGATGCTCAATTCCGGTGCCGCATTTGCTTGGCCGGTCAAGACCTCTAGCTATTACGTTTCGAGCCGATTCGGCTGGCGTAACGATCCGTTCGGAAAGCCGACTACCGAATTCCACAAGGGTATGGATATCGCCTGTGCAAAGGGCACTCCTATCGTTGCCTGCGCCGACGGCGTTGTTACAAGAGCGTCTGAAAACGGCGGCTACGGCGAGTGCGTTGTGATTTATCACGGCAACGGCATCTCTACGCTTTATGCTCATATAGACGATACGGGTAGAAGCGGCAGACCTACCTATGAGGTCAAGGTCGGCGACACGGTTAAGAGAGGACAGGTCATTGCATACGTGGGCACTACAGGACGTTCCACTGGCGACCATCTACATATAAGTGTTATCGACACAAATACCTATACCGCTACGGCAGGCAACTTTGTCGATCCTGCCAAGTATTTACCCAAGGTATACTAACAGCAAGAAGGATCTAAATGTTCAAAAAAACAATAACCCCCTTTGCGTGCATAGTTATTTCGCTCGTTGTTTGTATAGCAACCTTTGTCGGAGTCAGCTCCTACCGTTCTGTACGTGAAAAGGCGTTGCTTAACGAGCAACGGCTCGAGTCGGCAGGACATGTGTCGTATGATGAGCTTATAGAGCTTATAAACGGAGAAACAGATCGGTATACAAAGCTTGCTCATATAATTTCGATGATCGAGGGCGGCTATATCCGAGATTATGACGATGACACGTTGTGGGACAATGTGTATAAGACGTTGCTTTATTCGATAGGTGACGATTATTCGCAGTACCTCACGGCAGAGGAATATGAGGAGCTGGTCGATTCCGCAAGCGGCAATTTTGTCGGTATAGGCGTTCATGCCACTTACGATGTTGACAGTCACGGGATATATATTTTCGGTGTGATTCCCGATTCGCCTGCCGAGGAAGCGGGACTTTTAAAGGACGATATAATCATAAACGTCGAGGGCTTGGAGGCAAACGGCGAGAATTATTACGAAATGCTTGATGCCGTGCGCGGAGAATCGGGAAGTGTTGTTAAGCTTACGGTTCTGCGCGGAGAGGAAAGGATCGATTTCGACCTTACACGTAAGGGTGTCAAGAGCGAAAACGTACTGTACGAAAAGCTTGATAACGGTATCGCTTATCTACGCATACTTTCGTTTGCCGATAATTCGGTTTCCGAGGAGTTTGCTCAGAAGATCGCACTCGCACAGAGCGAGGGATGCGACAGCTTTATTTTCGACGTAAGAAATAATACCGGCGGTTATCTCGAGGAGATAAATGCGGTGCTTGATTTATTGCTGCCCGAGGGGCCGATAATCAATATCGTTGATAAGGACGGAAATACCCAAACGCATGATTCCGATGCCGATTGCATCGATGGAAAAATGGCGGTGCTTTGCAACGATAATACCGCTTCGGCGGCGGAGCTGTTTACCGCGGCTCTGCGTGATTACGAAAAGGCGGTCATTGTCGGCAAGACCACGTTCGGCAAGGGCACGTTGCAGACTACGCGGCTGCTTTCCGACGGAAGCGCAGTCAAGCTTTCTACCGCGTATTACAATCCGCCGTCTAACGTAAGCTACGATAAGATAGGTATAACCCCCGATTATGAGATCGAGCTTGATGAGGAATGGTCGGACCGATTCTTTAAAATGCCCATGGAGAGCGATGCTCAGCTTTTAAAAGCGATCGAGCTTCTTTCTTCGACAAATTAAGCATAAAATTTAATTATAATAAAAACGTAAAATATTTTCTTTAATAAAGGGAGAAAAACACAAAATGGCAAAGCAGATTATCGTTTCACACGAGGGACTTAAAAAGCTTCAGCAGGAATTGGAGCATCTTAAAACCGTAAAACGTAAAGAGGTTGCTCAGGCGATCCAAAAGGCAAGAGCATACGGCGACCTTTCGGAGAACAGCGAATACGATGAAGCAAAGAACGAGCAGGCGGAGATCGAGGGCAAGATAGCACATCTCGAGGCAACTCTTGAAAATGCAATCGTTCTTGATGATGCCGAGCTCGGCACCGACAGAGTAAGTGTAGGTAACAAGGTTACCGTTCACAACGTGGATGACGGCGAGGAGGCGGAATATAAGATCGTATCTACCGCAGAGGCAGATCCCATTATGTTCCTCATCAGCGATGACAGCCCTCTCGGCAAGGCGCTTATCGGTCAGCGCAAGGGCGACAGCATCAACGTTGAAACCCCCATGGGTATCGTTAAATACACCATTACAAATATCACAAAATAATAAGGTAAATAAAAATGAGCGAAGAAAACAGAAATGCTCCCGCAAACGCGCAGAGCGAAGTTAATTTGGGCGATCTTCTTGCAGTTCGCCGCCAAAAGCTTGACGACCTCAGAGCAGAGGGCAAGGATCCTTTTGTTATAACAAAATATGACGTTACACACCACAGCGAAACCGTGAAGGCATCCTTTGATGAACTCGAAGGAAAAGAGGTTTCGGTTGCGGGCAGAATAATGTCCAAGCGCGTTATGGGCAAGGCATCGTTT
>JAZSDL010000025.1:0-9050 GCA_045531135.1 Eubacteriales bacterium
CGGTCCATGAAGGTCCGGTTATCGGGTGAATATTAATAAGGTGGGTTTGATTGCCTGAAGTGTCCCAGCAATTAAAAGATACTGAAACGATATGATTGGCACTGACCGAGTTATATAACGAGCTGTTATACAATCCGGGCAATTTTACGGCAACACGTCCGACGGTATACGTGGCATCTATATAACCAAGCGATAGATAAACATAATCGCCGCCGTTATGGTTAGGCAATCCCGCAAATAGCACCGCATCCTCGATAGCTCCGCTGTCTGTCACGCTGTCGGGCACCCAAAGCCCTCTCGGTCGAGAGGGCTTTGGTTTTTTATATGTGTTATATGTGTCAATCGAGTTTAATATTGTTTACAACTTGAAGAGCTGTATCTAAATTGAACAACGAGTTTACCATTGTTGTTTTGTCGGTTTTCGGATATCCACCAATCGCACTCAAAACAAATTCAATATCCCCGCAATACCAAGTTATACTCATTATTTCTCCGTGCATCGAATATACGTATTCTATGCCCTGATACGAATATTTGCACGACTTAGATTCTGTCACCTTTACGGTTCTCATATCAGAAGTATTAATATTTTTGCTATCAATCGCAGCTATGGATTTTTTAGATTCGGCAAACGAACATTTTGGAGTGTAATTTACATACATACTAAATTCCTCGCCGCTTTCATCAACAAACGAATAGATTAGCGAACTGTAGTCTTGTGCCGTGGCATCTGACAAGCACACGAAACCATTAAATGTTCCGAACTCGGACAGTTCTTCATACGAAACGAAATAATTGGGAAGCATCGTTTTTTTAACAAACATCACATATTCATCATAGTCAAAAATAGATAGTTGGTATATATCAACGATAACTCCGGTATCTTCGGTATCTTCGGTATCTTCGGTGTCTTCAGTACCTTTTTCCGATACCTCGTCGCTCTGTACCGAATCTATATCCGAAGATCCGCTTGTTTCGGGTTCTCCGTTTTCTTTATCTATCTCGGACATACCCATATCGGATTCATCGAACCGACTTTCCGAACTCGTTGTCTCATCCGATTCGCCAGTCGAGACCTCTTTTTCGTTGTTTTTCAACAAGGTGTCTTTCTCGTCATTCGAACTATCGACCTGTATCGAAGTGTTCTCCCCATCGGTCGATACATCAGCGTTCGTCTGACATCCTGTAAGAACTACCGCAAGCATTACTAACAATATCAATAATGTGTTTTTCATTCATGTTCTCCTTTTTTCTTCGTTTGTTATGAAAACGGTGCTACATCGATCGGACCAACCGAATAACGATTTGCCACTCTAATAGTAAAAACATTTACTTCCGCAAATAACGCAGAACTCAATATCGCATCGTCCGCATCCTCAATAGCTCCGCTGCCTGTCACGCTGTCGGGCACCCAAAGCCCTCTCGAACGAGAGGGCTTTTTGAGTTGGGGTTTATCAATTCACTTTGTTTTTGCGCAGAACAACCAAAACGATTCCGACAAGCAACAAAGCACCGCAGGAGATTGCTATCCACATACCCGTTTTGCCATTTGATTCATGTATCGGTTCGCTTTCGTTAGATACACTTGAATTATCGGATACTACGCTTTCGGCAGACGTTTCCGATGTGTCGGAAATAAAATTGCTATCGTTTGATATATTTGCATTATCGGATTCATCAATTTCCGACTGCGATTCTGCACTCGCAATACTCTCCTCTTCTGCGAAAACCTTGGACCAAGTTTCGCACATATCATCATAAATAGCTTTCTGAAGCTCGCAGAATTCTTTTATCGGGAACAAAAAATTTCCAGATTCAAATCGTTCTCGCGCGTGATCATACACCCTATAATCGCGGTAATAAACATAATCGCCTTTATTGGTTTTGTAATACACTGCCGAACCGGTCCTGGTTGTTTCACCTGTGAGATAATATCTTGCATATATCTCAACATCCGTGGAAAGCTGCGATATGGCTTTGCCTTCTTGTAATTCTTTTAGAGCATCCGGATCTATAGGCGTACCATCATCTGTACTGTAAAACACGGTATTATTGGCAACACCTTTGATGATGAACTTATTTTCCATTGTTTGAACAACATAATACTCTGACAATACATAGTCGCCTTGTTCAAAAACCTCTTCAATGCTATTGGCGTTAACAAAGGCAAAATCCAAACTAATATTGTAAAATTTGTAAGCCGTATCCATATACGGTCGAACTTCCAATATTTGTTTTATTTCATCGCTTATATTCACCGAATCACTAAGTACGATTTCCATTTTATAACTTTCGGCAAAAACCGTTAGCGAAACGGATAACATAATCGCAAACAAAATCCCGAATATAATGATTTTTTTCATGAAAACGTCTTCTCTCTAACAAAATTTGTGTATCATCTTTTAATTATATACAGGCGATAGTGTATTGTTGGAATAATCGGTTTGTACAACAATAAATCCTTCCCATATACTGGTATCGAGCGTATCAATTGATGTTATGTTTCGCCCATTACAAATCCATTGGTATGAGCATTTTATTATTTCCCCCTCTGTGATTTGCGGGGTCTCCCAAGGGCGTGGTTGCTGCAGTGGTGCCAGATCATATATAATGTACTGGTATAGCGGCATCCCATCGACAACTATCATAGTATAACCAACAACCACTGTCG
The DNA here is from genome assembly GCA_045531135.1 of Eubacteriales bacterium. GTDB lineage: Bacteria > Bacillota > Clostridia > Oscillospirales > CAG-382 > Coliplasma. Next base: position 2,672 of record JAZSDL010000025.1, read on the forward strand.
CATGAGAATCCTTTCTTTCGTTATTTTTATAACGCCCACGACAGATGTATACGACATGCCCATCGTTTAAAAACTGTCGGAGTGTATACTCGCTCATTCTTACATTGCTTTTGCTTACAAGATTGAGTTCATTTGTATTGATGTTATTCGAGTAATAAAAACCGGCGGCTCTTATTGCTTCAGTTGTGTTTCCGCCTTCATTTAACTCGGAACCTTTTACAGCAGAGACTGCTAAATTTTGTGTGCGTGCATCGGGGACCGGAAAATAGTGTTTTGTCAGCATTCTTATAGATGCTGCCCAACACCAGCTTGACATACGTTGTCCTTCAAGAGGGACGTTAGATATCACCTCAAAACGCCATTTATGTCTTTCGGAGCCACTATAGCTTAGCCATTCAAGCTGAAGCTCGGTATCCGACGATACGTTGGGCGCGTACAAGATTTTGCCTAATTGTCCAACCGGTTCCAAAAACAAATCTCCGGATGGATTAATGTATATATTCCACTTGGTATTGTTTGTAACTTCCGAATACAATTTCACATTATCGATTCCGGTGGTTCCGTTTTCCACCCCACATATTTCATTGCACCGTATTCCGATCTGATAATGTAACTTCCGTCAGATTGTTGTTGGAATTTCCAACGTTCGTATGCCCCGGTGTGAAAAAGTGATTGGTGTATCCACTCTTGAGCTCCCGGGCCGTGAATCTCCATATATCGATTTGAGCCAACGTTTTTTAGCAAATGCACGTCGTTTGCAAAATTGGCAAATAAAAGATGCTTCAATGTGTATGAACCACAGTTCGAGCCGTAATGTCCGGCAACAACATAATATGTTTCCCCCGCCGTAAGTGTAGCTACTAACCGAGAATTATAATTACCTGCACCATCATCTGCAAGGACGATCCGATTCATGCTCTCATCGTATACCCATATCTTAGGATCTCCGTTGGCATTTGAAGTATAAAACAAATATTTGCCTGTTGTTGGAGGAACAAACCTATAAAAAGATGCGGAATATTTTATATTGCACGTAACACTTTTAGAACTGCCCCAGTTCACTGAGGACGAATTTATATGCGACGGATTGGTTGTCGGAATCAAGTGCACACTATAATTTCCTGTTCCCGAACCATAACAACCCACAGCAAAATAATATGTTCTGCCAACAGAAAAATGATACGTCAGTCGGAAATTACTGCTGCCTCCGCTATCATCGTCAAACGAAAGTTGTTCTTGACTGTTATTATAAAAACTCACATATGGATCTCCGGTGTTGGAAAAACTCTGAAATGTAAAGAATCCCTCCGTCGAAGGTGTGAATTTGAAATATTCTTTTTCGCCGGAAATATTAATATCTACTGCCACAGATTGATTTAACGTTAGGGTCACCGCATCCGCAAAATCATCAGTTGCTACACTGTTAGAACTATATGTCATAACGACATACGGTTTATACGTAGAGCCGCCGACTTCCGACGAATACGGTGCTTTTTTCTTGATCGGTGTAGGTTCCTCGCTGTTACTCATCATAAAGCCCAAATCCGCAGAATATGTACCGTTCTTCCAACCGCGAACTATCGGCGTTATGTTAAACTCTGTCCATTGCGCGTTGGGCATATATGCACCGCAATCCAAAGACCAATCGCGTGTATGCGACTGCGACCAAGTTGCAGTGCTCTCGGTCCATGCAGGACCGGTTATCGGGTGAATGTTAACAAGCTGAGTTTGATTACCCGAGGTGTCCCAGCAATAAAATTTAACGGAAGTTATTTCAAGATCGCTCGCATTTATATATTGCGAGCTGTTATACAAACCCGGCAATTTAACGGCAACTCGTCCGGCTTGATAAGTAGAGTCTATGTACCCAATAGACAAATATACATAATCTCCGCCGTTATGTGTCGGTAAGCCCATAAACAACACCGCATCCTCAATAGCTCCGCTGCCGCTCACGCTGTCGGGTACCCAAAGCCCTCTCGACCGAGAGGGCTTTGGGTGTATTGATAGCAAGTTATCTTACTCGGTATATGTATATTTTTCAGGTATAGCGATAACTTTCGACTGAAATTCCATTTTCTCGTCCCCGCGTGAAGCTACGCCAATGAAATTATATACCGGTTGAATGATCGTGCTGCCGCTTGAATACTGATTAACGTATATCAATTTAATGCGTTCCACAATCAGTTCATCTGCGGTTGAAGTCAATGCATTCTTGCCATCCAACTCGCCAACTGTAAAAGCATCCGGATTTTTGATTTTATCTTTGGCATCCTCCAACGACACCATTTGCATTTCGCCTATTTTTTCGTATTCATACAGATGAATTTCAATATCATAAAGTCCGCCTTGGTTGAAATACATATCGCATATCTCGTTACCTATAACGCGCGTACCGTCGAGTAATCTTCTGAACGAAATACGTTTTGAGTCTGTGTATTTGTTGCCGTTTCCGTCGGTTGCGATCTGTTCCGAAGTAACACCTAAGCACTCGTATTCACCTTCGAGAATGCTTATTTTTTCGAAGATCACTTTTGCCTCTTTTATTAACGTGTCATCGCTTGCGGTCAAATCGCCGTATTTGATATTCGCATTTCTATACGATAATTCATTGCCGCTCATCAGCAGAACACATCCTGAAATGTCGGTTTCTATCGAAACGAATCTTTCGTTTGAATATGATACTTCACCAACTACTCCCAAACTTTTTCCAAATTCAATTAATTCTTCTTCGGTGATTTCACGAGGAGTGATTTTATATATCGGCATTGTATCAGAAAACGTTTCTTTTGCTTGATATTCCACTTTTGTAGAACGCGAAACCGTCTTTTCTAAATCGGTAGGTTCATCACTTAGTAAAGGCCCACTGATATTGATTCTTCTGTATTTACCAACTTTCGATATACCGCAACCGCATAAGAAAGATAAAATCACTACTGTTATCAAGAAAAATGCAATTGTTTTTTTCATAATGTCCCCCTCTTCGTTGTTTTTTGTATTTCTTGCCCTTAACTAAATGGCGTTCGAACGAAAAAACTATAAAAACGTACGGATGTTAACCAATAGTTCACAAAATCCATTTGATCGTAGATATAATCGACGCACGCAGGGCCGGTTATGGGGTGAAGATTAATAAGGTGTGTTTCGTGTCCGGAGGTATCCCAACAATAAAACTTAACCGAAGTTATATGATTTGCGCTGACCGAATCATATTGCGTACTGTTATACAATCCGGGCAATTTTACGGCAACACGTCCGACGGTATAAGTTGTATCTATATAGCCAAGCGATAGATAAACGTAATCGCCGCCGTTGTGATTTTTTAAACCCGCAAACAGCACCGCATCCTCGATAGCTCCGCTGCCGCTCACGCTGTCGGGTACCAAAAGCCCTCTCGACCGAGAGGGCTTTTTGGGTTATTGAGAAAATCCAAATTAATCCGAAGGGAGTTCGAATGTTTTTTTCTCCCACGGTTTTTCTTTTTCGTTCGGATATATACACCATTCGATCGTCACTTCTTTATCGTCAACCGAAACGGAGTACAGCCCCTCTTTGAATGGACAAAATCCATCGTCGCCGCCGACAAGCTGACCGAGCAATATTTTTTCGTCGCCATCGTTGTAATATATCTCTGCGCCGCTTCCCAAAAGGAACTGCCACTCTCTGATTATTATCTCTGCCTGATTAGATTCCAATTGAATGTTAATGTCATCGTGGTATTCTCTTTCGGAACCGCAACCGCTAAAAATCATCAGGAGTATCAAACAGCTTACAACAGCTATCGGTGCATTTCTTTTGATGATATTCCTCATTTTGTATCTTCTCTCAATTCGTCGTTGTCATATATTCAAAATCGCTTAAAAGTCCAATCGTGAGTTTGTTTCTCGAATTAAACAGAAGATCGTTCTACACGATTGCTTCGATCCTACTCCAATGAGCAATCCCATTATCATCAAAATATATCATAAAATATTCCTCCGGTGTAGTGCCGAAAAAACCTCTCGTTGCTTCTTTTGTCAGGTAACCACAAGCACAACTGCGATATAACCCATCTGCAGCAGGAGACCCTTGTTTCCTATCAAAATCACCGTACTTCGCGACGATTTCTGCAGAAGTCAATCCGATGACATCATTTTCATCGAGTCGAGAACTGTCGCAACCGGAAAATAGCAAAACAAGAAACAGCACGAATATAATGCATTTTTTCATAAAATCATCCTTCTCCGAAAATCAATATTGTCCATGTGCAACCGCCTGAGCTATAACAATTGAACTATCCAAATCATAGTAATCGTCGTAGAAGCCAGATTCGTATTCTTCACCTACGGACATATCAGCTCGAATTGCCGCATCGTACCACTGGTCAAAAAAAGATTTCCAATCGTCTACCGCATCAGCATGATATTCCACCTCTGCAGCGAAAGAGTTAAATGTAACATCCGCAGTAAAGCACGCCAATATTGCTTGTCTCTCAAACAGAGTAAGGTTACCCTTATTTTGCAGAGTGATTGTATAATTGTCAAAATCAAAAATCGTCGTTCCAGCAGCAAGATTGATGGCTTCTAACGCATTAGGAATTCTCTGCAAATCCGCTTTGTTTTGCATTAATATCAACCTTGTTTCACTGTCCAGAAATACATTATCCAAGAGTTCATCAATATCAGCAATTTCTTCAAAAATTGTTACTAGATTATTCGATCCACTAATGACATTACCGGAAACGCAATTGGCATAAAAATTCACACTTTTCTCTGCAATCAAATACGCTCCTTTGGATGCCGTGTCTGCAAAATAACTAGTTAAAATATCATCTGCTTCATATGAACCGGGGCCAGTCACTTTTGTTAATGCTTCATATAATGCATACTTATTAGCATCCGAATCGTCATTAAAACAGTTGGTTAACGCCGTACTGTTAAGACCAACAAATGAAATTGTTACACCCGGATCATTTCCGTCATACGCATCGGTTTCTTGCTCGCGCATTTTGTAAAGACCATATGACACTGATGTTCCGTTTTTAACAGCGAAGAGATACCAATCATCAAAATAATTGTAAACATCCCATGATTCACTGTAATCGGAATTACTTGGCAAATATCTAATACCCTTACTATCCAAAATTGTACACAATGGTGTTGTCGTCAAAAAAAGACCATCATCTGTCTTATCCAATTTATCTATAGTAAGAATATTTTCGTTTATTAATAAATTAAACAGCAAAGGAAATCCAACGTACACAGTATAACTCACATAATGATATGTACTGTTTCTATACACACGTCCAGTGATAGTGGTTTTGCCGCAAGAGATACCCGTAATTGCACCATTAGAATCAACGGTAGCAATAGCGTTGTTGCTCGAATACCAAGTGAAGATTTGACTAATATTTGTTCCTGAGTAAGCAAGGGCACTTAATTGTAGTGTCGAAAGACTTTTCGTCGTTCCGACATCAACAAACCTTGTTGCGGTAGTAACGATAGCAATTTTCTCTGTGTCATATAAATATGCTCCCGCCGGAGGATCGGTCACTCTCAATAGATTCCACCTACAGGTTGCACTCGAGGAATAATCACCGACTATAATGCTGGCGTAAACAGATTTAGAAGCATCTTCCACCTGCATGGTCTTCGCGCTGTCGCCTTTATTCTTAAATAAATACGCCGTCGAATCCCACTCGATTACCCACTCTGCGTAATCGGGTACACCGTCACGTGTATCTGTTGTTCCAATAGCATAGATATCAACGTTGCTGCTCGTAACGTCCAGCCCCGAACTCAACTTATGCAATGGTCGTACACTATAACGTCCATCGCCTATGTAAGCGATTTTCCATATTTGACGGTTTTTGACAATCTCAGACTCTGTATTCGGATACATTACGTCTTGAAACACATTAGTATAATCGGAAATTCTTCCTCCGGCAACATGGGCATAATGTCCAGAGTTAGTGTTTTGTATATAATACACGCCATCGTCTTTATAAACATATAACGTGCAATTCGCAGTGTACTTAACACCATTATTATCTAAATGTGTTGCTGTTATGATAGTCTTGCCGGCTTTTTTTGCAGATACAACACCCGACGAATTAATTGTAGCAACAGCAGTATTACTAGATTTCCATGTCACACTGGAATTCGTCGAATTAACACTTGCGGTTATCGAAAAACTAGTACCCTCTTTGGCATCAATATTGGTATGATTTAAAGTTATTGTTGCGTTGTATATCATAACGACATACGGTTTATACGTAGAGCCGCCGACCTCGGACGAGTAGGGCGCTTTTTTGAGGTACCCTGTAGGTTCTTCGCTATTACTCATCATAAATCCCAATTGCGCAGAATATGTACCATTTTTCCAACCGCGCACGATAGGC
>JAZSDL010000023.1:0-28422 GCA_045531135.1 Eubacteriales bacterium
TTCCTTTAAATTCAATATCTCTGTTTCGTATTCTTTGATGTGGCGATAACTTCTCGGCATAAAAATTCCCTCCTATGGTTTTTCTTAATTATACCATAGGAGGGTTCTTTTTTCATTGTCCGTTTTTAACGGTTCGGTTCATAAAAACAGTAGGGATTTTTCATATCTTATTCGCCCTTAAGTGCTTTTATAAGCTCGGCAGGAGTTTGGGGAGATTCGAAGAATTTTTCATCGCAACGGAAGGCGATACCGCCGCACCTGCCTCTCTCTCCGAAATGGACCGAAGCATAGTATCCGCCGTTTATACCCTCAAATCCGTAGGGGGTGGAATGGCGGTACTTGCGCGAAACGCCGCTTAGGTCATAGGGGATGCAGAACAGGCACTCCTTGCTTCCCTTAGGGGTGGAGGAGCCGTATGTAGTGAACCAGAACTCCTTGTTTTCCCAATCGTAATCGAGGTTTTGGATGCCGTAAACCGTGTTTCCGGTGGGAATGTGATACTCGGTCTCATAAACACCGTCGAGCGTGAACTGAAGTATTATCTGGTTGGGGTACTCGTCGCCGGTCCAGAGCGCGCAGGCAACGAACATCTTGTGCTCGCCTGTTTTGGGATCGGGTGCTATTGCAACACCGTCGATACCCTGAAATCCGCGGGTGTCGCCCTCGGTGCGTGCAATCGCCTTGTATTTATAGCAGATATCAAGGTCGAGCTTCTTGATAAGCGATAGATCCTCTGCATCGAAAACGTAGATCCGGAACGCGGTCCAGTCCTCCCAATAGGAGCCGGGAGGGCAGTTGCCCATATAGCTTACGTAGATCTTGCCGTCATAGTAATCGCAGTCGCCCATATGACCGCCGAAAACCTCGGTCTGACGTCTGACAATGCCGTCCATTGTCGTTTTTACAAGCGTATCGGTAAAAGACCAATACATATAGCCGTTGCCGCTTGTAAAGCCCTGCATATGATAACGTTGGTTATAAACCTCAAGAAATTCCATTTTTGTCAACCTCTGCTTTGTATGTTGTTATCTCCTGTAGATATACTAAATATAGCACCTTTGATGCATCAAGTCAATACAAAGCGCTTTGATTTTCAGCAAAAACATTTTACTGCTTTTCCGGCTTAAACTCTTTTACAAGGTCGTTCATGGTCTTGGGGACCGCAAAACGCGATTCGTCGCAACGGTAGGCAATACCGCCGCATCTTCCTCGCGGACCGTAATGCACGCTTGCATAAAAGCCGTCCTTGCCGAGACAGTCCAAGCCAAAGGGTGTGGCATAGAGATAGCTGCGCGATACGCCGCTCAGATCGTGGGGGATGCAATACAGCGTTGCTCTGTCCTGATGAGGCGGCTCGGCGTTATAGGTGGTAAACCAGAACTCCTTGTTTTCGGCATCGTAATCAAGATTCTGTATACCGAAAACCGTGTTTCCGGTGGGTATGTAATGCTCGGTCTCGTAGACACCGTCAAGCGTGAACTGAAGTATTATCTGGTTTGAAAATTTTTCGTCAACGCAGAGCGTGCAGGCAACGAACATCTTGTCCTCGCCCGTTTTGGGATCGGGTGCTATTGCAACACCGTCGATACCACGAAATCCGCGGGTATCCTCGGGAGAGCAGGCGATTTTTTTGTATCCGTAGCAGATATCAAGATCAAGCATTTCGATAAGCGACAGATCGTCCGCATCGAAAACGTAGATCTTAAACGCCGTCCAATCACCCCATTCGTGACCGGGAAGGCAGTTGCCGGTATAGCTTACGTAGATCTTGCCGTCGTGATAGTCGCAATCGCCCAAATGTCCGCCGAAAACCTCGGTCTGACGTCTTACAATGCCGTCCATTGTCGTTTTTACAAGCGTATCGGTGAAAGACCAATACATATAGCCGTTGCCGCTTGTAAAGCCCTGTACATGATACCGTTGGTTATAAACCTCAAGAAATTCCATTTTTGTCAACCTCTGCTTTGTATTTTGTTAACTCCTGTAGATATACTAAATATAGCACCGTCGGGGCAACAAGTCAAGGCGTGTGTTATATATCAAAGTTCCTTGACAATGCGGCAGAGATAAACTCATCGTCGTCAAAGCTCTTGTTTTCGTCGCAGACATCTGTGTCGCGGTCGTTTGCATAATTGCCGTTTAAGACCTTGACCGCGTTTTCGTATCTGATGATCCAATCAAACGTTGCCCAGCCGTTCTGCCGCAAAAAGCGCGATTCCTCGGCCCGTGTAAAGCAAAGCTTCAGCTTGTCCATCGGCATTTTGCGCAGCAGCTTTATAACAGCCGTTTTCTGATAATCCGAAAGAATCTCGATTCTCGGAAAGCTGCCGCAGATGCTGTGGAAAAGCGTTTGCACCTCGGTGCATACGCGCTCGTTTTCTGCTTCTTTCTCTTTTTTGTTTTGTTTTTCTTGTATCTTTTCTTTTTCTTTTTTCTTTTGGTTCTTTTCTTTGTTCTTTTTCTTTTCGTTATTCTTTTTGTTTTGTTTTTTCTCTTTCTTCTCTTTTTCTGCAACAGTTCCCCAATCGATAAGAGTGATGATGCCGTTTGTATCGCGCGTTATATATCCGCATTCCTCGAGAGCAACAAGGGCATCGTACATCGTACCCTCGTCAAATCCGAATATGATCCCGAGATCCTCTGCGGTACAACAGGTTTTTGCAAGCTTTATCACCCCATCAGACGTGAATCTTGCTGCATGAACGCTGAACATTTCGAGTATCAGCGCGGCGTTGTTTCCGCAATCGTAGGTGCGAAGTAATTTCATTCTCGGATCGTCAAATTTGTCGATTCGGCTCTTGTACCAGTAGTGTTTTTTCAAGTGCTTTTCGTCTCCTTTAGTGTGCGTTTTCGTTGGTTTAATTATACACCAAAAGGCAGTTGAATTTCGTCCCGTTTTTGTCCCGACTTTGTCGCATTTTTGTCGCTTCGCTCTCGATGAAAAACACACGGTTTTTCATCGTCTTTTGTGAACATCGTTCATTCGCAAAGCATATATTTTTTTGTATTACGTTTTCCTTGACCGTCACAAACGGGAGGGGATAAACCCCTCCCGTGAGATTTGTTACGTTTATTTATTTTTATCGCAGCCGCAGCCGCCGTTGCGCGACTGATTGCGCTCTGAATTGCCAAACTGCTCCTCGGCGTAGGGATAAAACTCGCCGACAGGGAACTGCATTTTGCCGAAGATCGAGCAGGGATCATCGTTATTGCAGGGCTTGCTGTCCTTTTCGGGCAGGCAGAAATGGCAGGCGGGGAGCATAAGCTGGACCTTGCGTTCCATACGGATGACCGAGAACACGCCGATCGTAACGTAGACGTTATTCATACCGACGTCGTCAACGAAATCGCCGTCGAAGCGCGAGCGGATCTGCTCGGGGATCGCATCGATGCACATACAGCAGTTGCCGAAATTGCGTGTGCGCTCTACCACCTTACTGTCGAGACAGATAGGCGATGCGACCTCTACCACTACGGTAGGCAGTGTGGGCTCGCTGTCGCAACGAAGATCGCGCTCATCAAAGCAAAAGCTGTTGTTTTCGGGATCGGAGGTGAATACCGACACGTTCTTTTCGCTTCCGTAAAGAATAATTTTCTTGTCAAACGCCGCCAAGCCCTTTACCTCCTGAGTTCTGCCGCCGCAGATGCATGCCTCCAAGGTAATACAGAAGTAATAGCGCACCGTAACCTGATAAAAGCCCTTGTTAAAGGGTACGGGCTCGATATTGATGTTAGTGTTTATAACCTCTACGCTTTTACATCTGACCGCGCTTGCCCTATCGACAACCTCCTGCGCCATATCGCAAAGGTGAACGCGGACATCCTCGAGACAATCTTTATCGCGTGCGGAATCGAACACCTTGTCTACGCTGATACAGCAAAGCTGCTCTTTGTTTCCGCCGCAAAGCCCGCCGAGCGAGCCGTTTCTTTCGTTCATTGGAAATCCTCCTTTTTGTATTAAATAACACCATATCTTGTATAGTATTATCAATACTATTCTATGCAGGAGTAGTTAAAACGTGATTTTTTGTACAAAAGAACCATTTACAAAGCAGCTTTTAAATGATATATTATTGTCGAGGTGATACGCAATAGTACGTAAAAAGTCAGTTACATTGACTATTCTCACAATAGCTTTGGTTTTTATGATCGCCTTTACCGTACTTGCGGTTCAGGTAGTTCTATGGCAAAATCAAGACCTCTCGGTTGACATTATCAGCGAAACCCAGACCGGCAATCAAGAGGTTACAATATCTGTAAGAAACACAGCGGGATCCACTCTTCTCTTTTACGAGAATGCCGAAATGACCGGCAAGATCGAATATTTATCCGAGAACGGATGGATCGAGTATTGTGATTTCAGCTATACGGCAGGCAACGCCGGTGCTGTCTCCCAGCTTTACGGCGGCACCTTTGCCGAGCTTGATCCGGGCGAGGATTGGGATCTCACCATCCCCGAGGACAAGGTCGCAAGCATGCAAAGCGGCACCTACCGTATCAGGATGACCTATATTACAGAAAGAAATTACAACAGGTATCTTGAAAACGCTTATAAAAACCGCAACGACGAATCGGACAGCAGCTCGGATGCCGTTACAAAGCCCGACCGCCTGCCCAACAAGGACAATTCCGATCTTATAGCCGATATCTCGGACATCAATTCCGATATCGCAAGCGGTGATATCAACGTATCCGAGCTTATTGCATCGGGCGCGGAGAGCGACGTTATTGTTACAAAGGATGCCGAGGCATTTCTTGCCGAATCCGAAAGCGAGACATTTGTCAAGACCTTTGACATAGTTATCCCCGAGGATATCGAGCAGGATATCAGCATTGTGGGCCGTTCTGTCATCAGCGATGATATGCAGGTGACCGAAAAGAGCGAGCCGGTTGTAAGCAATATAAAATAAAAGTTAAAGCCCCTAAATATTGGGGCTTTTAATTTTAGGTGAAGGTATGACATTACGCGAAAAGGTTATAGCGGAGTTAGAGGAAAATATCGGCAAATATGTCTCGGGCGAGGAAATGGCAAGGCGTTTTTCGGTCTCGCGCGCGGCGGTTGCCAAATGCGTTGACCGTCTTAAACGAGACGGCTATGCCATTAGCTCCGCCAACCGAATGGGGCATTGTCTTTTGGCAAGCGGAGGTGTTTTGTCGGAAACGCGGATACGCGAGCTGACAAACGAGCCCGATATTGATATAACCGTATACAAAACCACCGATTCGACAAGCACCCGGGCGAAAAAGGCGATCTCCGACGGACTTATATCGAATGCGATATTTGCCGCCGCAGAGCAGACAAACGGGCGCGGCAGATACGGAAAGAGCTTTTACTCTCCGAGCTCTACAGGGCTTTATTTCTCTGTAGTACTGCACCCCGATGCGCTTATTTCGGACTCGGTAGCCATTACCGCCGCGGCGGCTGTGGCGGTGTGCGAGGTTATCGAGGCGCAAACAAAAAAACACCCGCAGATAAAATGGGTGAATGATATTTATATAGATAACAAAAAGGTCTGCGGCATACTTACCGAGGCGGTAAGCGATTTTGAAAGCGGCAGAGTTCAATCGGTGATAATCGGTATCGGGGTCAATCTTACCACCGAGGATTTTCCCGATGAGATAAAGGATATCGCAACCTCTGTCGGAGAAAATATCGACAAAAACGAATTTATTGCCGAGACCTACAAGCGCTTGAAGCAGTATTGCCGAGAGCTTGCCTTGCGCGGATTTATGGACAAATACCGCGCCAACTCGCTCGTTATCGGCAAAAGCATAACCTTTTCCCGCAACGGAGTTGACTACACCGCAACCGCAAAGCAGATACTCGATGACGGCGCGCTCTGCGTTGTTACCGACGGCGGCGAAGCAATGATACTCTCAAGCGGCGAGATAAGCATCAAACCGATATTTTAGCGATTTTTTTAATATAATCGGCAGTAAACACAGCCAAAACGATCTTTATTAAATCAAACGGTGCAAACGTCACCGCATAGGTGACAAGCGTTTTTAAAAATCCGAGCTCCGAAAACCTTGTTGCCCACAGACAGCCGACCGTATAGCAGGATACAAGCGGCAAAAGCAACAGCGCAATGCGGGTCATCCGATTTTTGTTTAATAACGGCTCAAGCGCAATACAGAGCGCGGCAGACACCAAAAAGCCGAATATAAAGCCCCCCGTTACGCCAAACAGCACACCCGCGCCCGCGCCGAAGGACGAAAACACCGGAACGCCGACCAAGCCGAGCGCGATATACACCAAAAGCGACAAAAACGCCCTTTTCGCACCGAAAAAGCAGATAAGGAAGAACACGCCAAACGTCTGCAGAGTAAACGGCACAAGCGGTGTCGGCAGAGATATCCACGAGCAGACCGACAGTATCACCGCACCGAGCGCAATATAGGTTATATTCCTTATACTATTCCTTTGCTTCACCGTTTCACTCCCCTTCCCGAACAAATATAGCATATCAAAGCAAAAATGTCAACCTTGCAAAGCACTTGCAGGTTGACATTTCTTATTTATATATACAATAGACCGATACCGCAAGCCGAAGCGAAGCGCCCTGCATCCCCTTTGCCTCAAGGCGACAAAACGAAGCGATACTGCGCGATATCAGACGTATGGGAATATATGCATCGGCGTGCGGAATATACCCGAGCATAGTCCCGTTTTTGCGCTTTACGGCAAGATGGCCGCTTGATTCGCGCTCGATATCAAGCACCTCGCCGTGTGAAAGCTTTTCAAACACGTGCTCGGCATCATCCGTCAGAAAGCATCCGACAAGCTCGCAAATACCCAAAAAGCATTCCTCTCTGTGATGCGGCACACCGCGCAAAAGGTCGTAAACCAGCGCTCTCCGACCGTTAACCATTTTAAGATTAACCGGATATAGTGAGGTTTTGGTTGTTTTTCTTTTTAGGCACATACAAGCGCTCTTATCGTTTTTATAACGGTCCCGTATTCGATTTCTGCCGCATAAGAAAATTGCCTGCGATATTTGTCCCACATCGCTTTGAGCTCTGCGCTTTCTTCGATATTTTTAAGTATCATGGGAATATCCATGATCTGCTCCGCGGTACCGCGATGCTTGGCGGTTGCGCTCAACGCCTCTTTAAACACGGCAACATCAAATCGCTGTGTCGCGGACAGGATATATGCATCGTAAAAATCTCTGGGACGTGTATTGAATACTCCTCGGCGAAGAATCGTCTCGATCTTCTCGGCAAGCACGGTCTCTATATTATAAGCCCACAGATCGTAAGAGCTATCCTCATCAAATATCTCGGAAAAGCTGTATTGCACAGCGTTTGGTGTGATAGCATCTCCGGTGGATACGTCTATGTTCAAGAGAGTGATCAGGGTGTCAAACACGGCATTTAACATCACACGGTACCCGCCGTAGATGTCGTCCTCCCGAATGGGAGAGATCCTGCCTATTTCAAAGGATACTCCGTCCTCAAACGGAACAGCACATACCTGCTCCAAGGCGCCGCGTATGGCATCGGGGGTAAGAGGCAGATTTTTGAGCGTTGTATCCATATCCATAGTCGCACGGTTATCAAGCCCTACGATCGCGGCTACGAGCATCCCGCCCTTCAATACAAATTTTTCCTTGTATTCAGAGGCAGAAAGGCGAACGAGCAAGCGCTCGAACATATAATTCTGCAATATGACCTGCGCGGGAATATTCTTTTGCTGTGCGATATTGCGTATCCTTGCCTTCAAGCTCATCGCGTTGTTCACAGAAGCACCTCCAGATACCGACGTAATACATTTGATACACGAAGCTGTTTTGCGTATAAATTCAGCTTATTCAAATCCTTTTTCGGATCAAGGGCATACATTCTCAACGCCGCAACAAATGTTTCGGTGCCTAGCTTGTTACGGCTGCGAATTATATCGCATACCGTACGCTCCAGATCATACGCGGGAACACTGTTGCCCGCAGGGGTTTTTAACGTAGTTTTGCCCAGCCCGAACAGCTCGGATTTGATATAATAAACCTTACACTCTGCCTTGATCGATGCAGACGGAACACATCCGGAGGGCGCGGTTACCGTATGCTCAAACGGCGTTCTGTCGGATATGCCGTGCAAATAAAGCGCAGTTTCGTGAGAAAATATGATATTTTCGGAGCGTTTGCTGATAGACAGCAGCTCGTCCTGCATATCATCCGAAAGAATGTATTGTCCTTGTGCTATCCGCAGTATTTTATTTGCCTTGCACAGCTTATAAAGCACCGCTCTGGAAATCCCGTATTGCGCGGCTGTTTTTGTTTCGATAATTCCGCCGTGATCCTTGGCAATATCAGTAAGTGTAGTTATGAAATCCATAATTCCACCTCCAATTTGTTACAACTCGCAAATATTGTACACCATATTATGATGTTTGTCAACACCGTGTGCTGTTTTTCCTTTTGCGGAGGATGAGAATTGATCACTCCACCTCTATTGCGGTGCCGAGGGCGAAGGAATAAAGCAGTATCCTGCTGACCGGCTTGCCTGTCATGCTTTCAACAGCGCGCTTATAGTAGGTAAGCTGAGTGCGGTGGCGCGCAACAAGCTCGTCGGGTGTTTTTACGCGGTCGGTCTTATAATCGACGACCGTGCAGCTGCCGTCGGAATTCTCGTAAAAGCAGTCGATAACGCCCTGAACAAGAAAGCTGTCGCCGTTTTGTGTTTTATCGCTCACCGAAAAACGCTTTTCGCGGTAGAGCTTTGCCGAGCTTTTCATTTCGCGGTACAAGCCGCTTTCGAAAAACCGCGTGAGCGCGGAAATATCAAGCAGATTAAACTGCTCGTCGGTGAGCATACGGATGTCAAGCAAACGCGCAGATTCCGCAGAAATGCCGTTTTTCTCTATATTATGAAAATCGCAAAACTGCATAAAAAGATGGTTTGCTGTGCCCTTGTCGGCGGCATCGGCAACCGTTTTTGATATAAATTTCGGCTTTATTGCCACGCGCGACATAGGAACCGAGAGCTGTTTATTGTACTCATCGTCCTCTAAAATACCCTCGCGCAGCTCGGAGACCGAGATCTTTGACACGGTGTTTACCGAATCCCGATAGGGATAGACGAAATTAACCGAAGAAAGCATATTCTCGGTCGGTATGATGGATTTTTTTGCCTTTTCGATACGGTAGCCCGCTTTTCCGACAGAATCGCTTATATCGCGAAGCGAGAAAAAGCTTTTCTCCTCACGTCCGACAGCGGCATAAAGCACCATATCCAGCCAGCTTTTTGCCGAGCGTGTATAGCGCTTTTCTCTCCAGCCGAGCTCGGCACTGCCGGTGATATAAAGCCGCTCCTTTGCACGTGTGAGTGCGACGTAAAGCTTTCTCAGCTCCTCGCCTATTGCGCTCTCGCGCTCGATATCGACGGCGTTGATATTGCAAAGCGGATCGAAGGAGGTGAATCTTACCCTGTCCTTTAATCTGAAATAAAGTCCGTTACCGCGCAAAAACGTTATCTCGGACGCGTTCTTCAGCCCGCGGAACTGCTTTTCGGTGCCCGCAAGGAAGCACACCTTAAACTCCAAGCCCTTTGACTTATGCACCGTAATAAACGAAACGGCATCCTCATCGCCGTTGACGGCGGTATCGGATATCTGCCTGTCTCCGCTTGAAAGCTCATTTATATAATCAAGGAAGCCCGAAATGCCGTAATAAAGCGAGTTATCGTATTTATTTGCGTATTCGTACAGCAAAAGCAAGCTCTGCTTATTGCCCGAAACCGAGGCGATACGCATTAAGCCCGACGACACGAAAAAGCTCTTTAAAAACTCGCGGCAGGTGATCCCGCTGCTTTCCTCGCGCCAACCGTTAAGCCGTTTTATAAACGCGCGGCAACGCATTGTCAGGCAAAGATCTCCCTTTTTTGTCGAATAACGGTATTTTTTGCCTGCGATGCTCTTTATCTTGGGTGATGCCTTATTGACAACAGCATCGTAAAATACAACGTCCTTCAGTCCTTTTCGGACAGAGTAAAGATCGTTTGAATCGAAATTGCATATCGGACTGCGCATAAGCGAGCAAAGCGCAATATCGTCGGTGGGATCGTCTATCGCCCGAAGCGCCGAAAGCGCAAGACGGATATCGGGGTTTTCCAAAAAGTTCTCGGCGGTTTCGGTCTTATAGGGGATGCCGAACTTATTAAACGCCTTTTCGTACTCGATGGAATAGCCCTTCATCGCGCCGAGCATCACCGCAAAGTCCGAATATTTAAGCTTACTGCCGTCATCGGCGGTCTCCTCGCTCATAAGCCGTCTTATCTCGGCGGCGATATACTCCGCCTCGGCTCGCCTTGCCTCTGTTGCACGCCCCTTTTCCTTATCGGCAACCGCCACAACCACAGGGGTTTTGCGGTCGATACGGTCGGCGGCAAACACAAGCCACTCGCCGTCGTACTCGCGGTAATAGGGGGTGTTCTCGGTTATCTCCCCGAAAAGATAGTTTACATAATTTATTATCGCCTCGCCGCAACGAAAGTTCTCGCGCAGGAAGATACAGGCGTTTTTGCTATCCGCGCTGTTATCGATATCGGCATATTCGTCCTTATATTTAAGAAAGATATCGGGGTATGCGTTTCTGAACCGATATATGCTCTGCTTTACGTCGCCAACCATAAACCTATGGCTTTTTCCCGAAAGGAGTGTAAATATCCTGTCCTGCATGGGATTTACGTCCTGATACTCGTCTATAAGTATCTCCTTAAAGCCCTTTTGCTTTTTCAGGCAGAGCTCGGTGGGAACGCGGTTGCCGTTTTCATCAACGGTTTCAAGCAATTCCAATGCTTTTTTCTCAAAATCGGAATAATCCAAAACACCGTTTTCTTTCTTTAGCGCCTCGTACTCACGGTCGATATCTTCTATAAATTTATCTATATACAATACCAGCTCGGCGCATTTTACAAAGCTTTGGGCGTTATACTCATCATCGCCTCGGATGTAGCGCTTTTTGATCTTCGCGTGCTCATCCATAAGCTTTTTCTTCATTTTGCCTATCAGCTCGCGTGATTCCTTTTCGCATCCGCGGCTTGCCAGCTTTATACCGTCAAACGCGGTCTCGGCGGTGTTGCAATAGTTTACATAATTATCATCTATAGACTCATAAACCGTTTCAAACGCGGTGACAAGCGATTGCAGAGGCGCAAGATAAGAGTCCTCGTCCGCAACCGATGCGGCAAACTCGTATATATCGCGCGCATCCTCGATAAGCTCTGTATAAATGCCTTTAAGCCGCGCTTTTAACTGCCTGCCGATCTCGCAGGCAAACAAGCCGTGCTCCCGCATTATCCTTGCATCGCTGTACAGGTCCTCGGCGCATTTATTAAGCACCTCGGCTCTGTCAAGCGTGACACGGAGCGAGTTATAGATCTTTATCATCGATTCTGCCAGCGGTGTATCGTTTTTATCGCCCGAAAAGTTATCGGCAAAGCGCAAAAACATCTCATCACCGCTGTCGTAGCCCTTTGAAATAAGCGAATCGACAACGTTTTTCAGATACATAGCCGACTCGGTCTCGTCTATTACCCTTACCTTCGGGGAGATGCCCAGAAGCGCAAAGTTCTCCTTTACGAGCGAAAGACAATAGGACGATATGGTGCAGATATCCGATTCCGACACCAAAAGCGATTGGCGGTACAAGCGGTCGGCGTTATCCTTATCGAGCACCGACTCCTTTAAAAGTGCCTCGTACAACTTGGCTTTTACGTCGGCGGCCGCCGCCTTCATAAACGTAACCACAAGAAATTCGTTAACCGAATCGTTGGATCTTATCCTATCGATAAGGCGGTTGGTGAGCACGGTGGTCTTGCCGCTTCCGGCGCCCGCGCTGACAAGGATATCTTTGTTTTTTGTATCTATCGCCTGCTGCTGTTTTTTTGTAAAACGGCGTTCTTTATCAGACATCCTCGCTTTCCTCGCTTTCCTCGCTTTCCTCATCCTGCTTTTTGTTTCGGCAAAAATCGCCCAGAGCGCAGTATTTACACGGCTCTACCGTTTTTCCCTCTATCTCAAGAGGTGATATATCCATATTTCCGCAGAACACGTTTTGGGACAGCTTTTCCACCTGATCCGAAAGCGTGCTTTTTATTTCCTCAAACTCCTCTGAGGTATATGCCTTTTTGCCGGTGCCGTAGGAATATAGATTGCCCTCCCTGTTGCGCTTTACCGGTACAAACCTATAATCGTTGCTCATTGCAAACACGATATCGGGATCATCTATAACTATTCCGTTCCGTTTGATGCATTTTGCGATCTGCTTTGCAATATCCTCGTCGCTTTCTCTGCCGGTTATCGACACGTTGGGCAGAGCGACGGTGTAATAAAACACACCCGCGGGGACAGAAGCGCTGTTTTGGCAATAGGCAAACAGATAATGGAGCATCTGGCTGTCGAGCCCGTAGGGCAAAAGCTCTAACGAAAACGGCTTATCGTAGGTCTTGTAATCGACAACGCGCACGTAGCTTACCCCGTTTTGCACATAGGTATCAACGCGGTCGATAGAGCCGCGCAGTGTAACTGTTTTTCCATCGATATCGTATTTTACGGCGGGCATATCGGCATCCTGCAAGCCGATCTTAAACTCGAACCCGACCGGTGTGAAATCGCTTTCCGAAAGCTCCTCGGACAAGCTTTTTGTAACGAAATCCACCGTTTTTTCCATATTTTTATAGGTATGCATAAACATTTTATCGTTTAGCATCTGCACACCGATAACTGTGTTGAAATAATCCTGCGAAAGCTTTTTGACAAGCATCTCACGCTCGCTCTCGTCAGGGCGGACAAATCTGCCGCTTTTAACACATTCACGCACAAAAAGCTCGAGCATTTTGTGGATATAATTGCCTATCTCGGGCATAGAAAACTCGTTTTCCTTTTTTTCCTTAAGGTCAAGCAGATAGTTGCCGAAGAAGGAAAACGGGCATTTTGCATAGGTCTCGAACCTTGAGGGCGAGAGATTTAAGCTGTCGGAATCGAAATCTATCCTTGATTCCCTGTCGATTACCGACGGTTCTTTTTTGAAATAAGGGGTGTTGGTATCGTTAAGCGCGGCTTCTATCCTGTCGCGCAGGGCACACTCCTGCAATAACGGGAAATTGCTTGCAACCGCCTCACGCGAGTAAAGGGTATTATCTGCATCAAAGCATATCTCCTTAACGTCGGGCAAAAGCGCACGGACCGATAGATACGCAGTAGAGGGACGTAATTCCCCGCCCGCAAGCTCACTCATAGGGCAGGTAATCACAAGCTTGTCGGTAGGCGATGCAAAAGCGGCATAGACGAAAAAACGGTTGGTGTTCAACTGCTTTTCCATAGTATCTCCGAGCGCAAGCCCGATCCCCTCGAGAAAGACCGACTCGTCCCTATCGAAAAATCCGACAGTTTTGCTCAACGCGGGAAACTCGCCGTCGCACACGCCGAGAACGACAACCATTTTCTTGCCGCCCGCGCGGATAAGCGAGGCATCGCCGAAGGTAACCGAATCGTTTGATGCGGGTATCGCACCGAGCGAATAACAGCCGCACATAAGGCGTATAAGCGTGATAAGGCGCTTGGGGGTGATCGGCTTATTTCCGCAGATATCGTTTAGCTGATCGAATATATTGATAAGTATCTTCCATAGCTGTATAATACGCTCCGAGCGCTCGCGCTCGTTGTTTTTCAGCGCGCGCTCTGCCGACAGGCGCAGACGTTCATCGACCTGCATCGACATAAGATGCGTATAGACCGCGCTTAATGCCGAGGACACGGTAAGCTCCTTTTTATCAAGCGAATCGCGCAGAGCCGCAAGAGGTGCTATAAGCTTCTCACGGGCGGTATTTGCCGTGCTTAACAGTTTGGCACCGCGCTCGGTCATATCGCCCTCGCGGTAGCCCTCGGGATCCAACGTCCACTCGCTCTCGCCGTACCATGCCCTTCCGCGCAGCTTCCATGCCTGAGCGTAGGAGAGCAGAATATCGCTCTCGTTAACCGTAAGATCGGTATATCCGCTTTTTATATAACGCTTGATGCTTTTAAGCGAAAAATCCTCGGCAATTACCGCCAAGCTCGACAAAACAAAGGCAAACAGCGGTTTTGACACAATTTCCTCTTTTGACGACATATAAACCGGTATATCGGCACGCAGAAAGACCGAATCGACTATCGCCGAGTAATTGTCGGTGTTGCCGGCAAGCACCGCTATATCGCGGTATCTGCCGCCGTTGCGGACAAAATCAAGTATCTGCTCTGCCGCCGCCTCGACCTCGTCAAAGCGGTTTTTTGCGGTTATCAGCTTAACGGCATTATCGTCGCCGACCGCCTTTTCCTTAACGCCGTTCCAGATATTGCGCTCTATTATCTTAAGCGAATCAAAGCGGGCACGTCGCGGCTCGTTGGTATAAAGATCGTCGCTTACTCCGCGCGCAAGCTCCTTTATATACCTTGCCGCCTTAAGATTCTCGGCAAAAAACTCACGCGATTCCTCGCCCGTAAAGGATATATAGGTATCAATGCTCTGATCGATTATCTCGCCGATTATGTTATACTCCTGCTGAGTAAAGTTGTAGTAATTATCGATAAACACCGTTTTGTTTTTGAAAAACGGCTTATCGGGAAGCTCCTCGTACAGACGTGTAAGTGCATCACGCGGATCGTTGAGCTTTTCCCCGAAATGCTTTTCGTACTCGGAATAAATTAGATATATGTCCCTAAGCTTTGCGCTTATTCTCGGCTCGGAATCGACATCGCCCGAATCAAGCGCATCGGACAGCATAGCGGGGGTTATTGCCGCCATTTTCATCCTTGAAATAAACGAAAACATCTGCGCGGCAAAATCGGCATCCTCGGCAACCGACGAAAACTCGCACAGATCGCTCTTTAACTCCTCGGAAATAATCGACAAAAGGGCGCACGCGCCCCCTTTATCAATATTATTTACCGCAAGGTTGCCGTATTCCCGCGCGACTCTGTTGGGCAATCGCTCGAAATTAAGCACCTCGCAATGCATATTCATCCCGTCACCGAATCGGGCGCAAAGCAGCGATTCGTACTCGACAGACTGCTGCTCGGGCACGATAACGATGCAATCCTTTCCTTTTGCAAGTGCATCGCTCATAATTCCGAGCATATATTCGGTTTTGCCGCTTCCCGAAGCACCGATGACACGATGTAGCATGATCAATCTCCAAACAGCTCAAGTAATTTGAATCTGAAAATATATTTTTTGTCGGTAAAAACCCGACTGTCCTTTTTGCTTATACCCGACTGCTCAAAGCTATCGTCGGTTGCCGCCTTGGTGCACAGCGGCGGGAACAGCACGCACCACCAATTATTCCCCTCGCCTCTGCCGAGGTTTACCCTGAGCGACAGATACTCGCCCGAGGGGAGATAAAAATCCTCGTACACTCTTGTCGGGTAGGTCTCCTTTCCCCACTCGACGCTTGCGCGGTAATCAACACCGTTTTCCGACAGAACACGGTTTGCGATATCGGCTATACGCGGCAGATTTTCCTCTACCGTATGGTTTGCGGCAATAACGTCGCCCGAGGACGAAAATATATCACCGCACTCATCAAGTATCGCATCGCGCACCGCCAATTTTATGTTCTGTGCCTTTACGCTGTTATCGTCAGCCAGAATATGCAGACGTATAACGCTGTCGAACACCTTTGTCTCGCTCCGCGGGACCAGAATATCCACCGCGGTCAGAAGCAGGACACAGGCGCAAAAGAGTGCAAGCATTTTTGTTTTCATAGGTATATTTCTCCTTGTTTTTTTATCAAAACGATTATTGTCCCGATTTTGAAAAAATATACCTTTTATATAATTTAAATATTTTTGCAAATTACCGCAAAATATCCCTCTTTTTTTAGTATTTCAGCGGCATTTTTTGCTTTTTCGGCATTTTCGTATATTCCGTAGACCGATGGTCCGCTGCCCGAAAGGCGCGCATTTTTTGCGCCGAGCGACATCATACGCTCTCTTAACAGCTTTGTTTCGGGTGCCAAAATATCGGTTACCGGCTCGAAAGCGTTTCCGAGCGCGCTCACCGCCGAAACGAAATCGCCCTTATTTACCGCCGAAACGAATCTGCTTGTATCGTTACGCACGTCAAGCTTTGCATTATCATACTCGCGGTAGACGCTCGGGGTTGAAAGCCGCGCACTACCGATAGCGATAACGATATCAAACGAAAACGGAATATCTACAGGGGTTAATATCTCGCCCCTGCCCTCGCAGATACAGGCGCGGTTAATAAGACACAGCGGCACGTCGGAGCCGAGCTTGGATGCCGACTCCAACAGTTTGTCTGTGCTTAACGGTTCGCCGTACAGCTTATTCAGGCCGCGCAATACAGCCGCCGCATCGGCACTGCCGCCGCCGAGCCCTGCGGGAAAGGGGATGTGCTTTTCGAGATATATCGATACCGCACTATCCTCACCTATACTCCCCAAAAAGAGTTTTGCCGCACGGACACAAAGGTTGTCCTGCGTGCAAAGCTCCTTTATATTGCAATCAAACGAAATACCGATACCGTCTGTTTTGCTTATCTCTATTTCGTCAAAAAGCGACACGGGTGCCATAACCGAGCAAAGAGTATGGAATCCGTCGGGACGGACACCCGTAATATCCAACGTTAAATTTATTTTTGCGTTTGCAATTACTCTCATAGCGTTTTAACAAATGCCTCGATACGCTCTATCGCCTTGCGGATATGCACAGGCGAATATGCATAGGATAACCGCGCAAAGCCCCTTCCGCTCTCGCCGAAAGCACTGCCCGGCACTATCGCGCATTTATGCTCGTAAAGCAACCGCTCGCAGAACACCTCGTCATCGATACCGAACTTACGCAGATCGGCAAACACGTAAAAGGCGCCGTCGGGCATAAAGGTCTGAATACCTATACGGTTAAGCTCGCTTACGATAAAGCGGCGGCGCGCCTCGTACTCGCCTTTCATATATTCGATATCGCTGTCGCCGTTCTTAAGTGCCTCTATCGATGCATACTGGCTGGTTGTGGGCGAGGACATAATGCCGTACTGATGTATCTTTGCCATCTGGGCGGTAAACTCCTTGGGTGCCAAGGTATATCCCATACGCCAGCCGGTCATTGCATACGCCTTTGAAAAGCCATTTGCGATAATGGTCCTCTCGCGCATATCGGGCAGAGATGCGATGGAAATATGCTTATCTCCGTAGGTGAGCTCGGCATATATCTCGTCGGATAGGACACAGATGTTGGTATCTCTCAGCACCTCTGCGATCGGCTCAAGATCCTCTTTACGCATTACCGAGCCGGTGGGGTTGTTGGGGAATGCAAGCACGAGCATCTTGGTTTTTTCGGTTATTGCGCCCTTTAGCTGCTCTGCCGTAAGCTTAAAGCCGTTATCGGCAGAAAGGTTTATTATCACAGGCACACCGCCCGCAAGCCTTGCAAGCGGCTCGTAGCAGACAAAGCAGGGCTGAGGGATAATTATCTCATCGTCCGGCTCAAGCACGGCGCGCATGGCAAGGTCTATCGCCTCGCTTCCGCCGACGGTGACGATGATCTCGCTTTTGGGATCGTATTCAAGTCCGAAACGGCGTTTTTGGTATTTTGCGATCTCCTCGCGCATTTCCATAATACCGTTGTTGGAGGTATAATATGTATGTCCCTCCTCGAGCGAGCGTATACCCGCATTGCGTATATGCCACGGGGTATCGAAATCGGGCTGACCGACAGTCAATCCGACAACGTCCTTCATATCGCCCAAAAGGTCAAAGAACTTGCGGATGCCCGACGGCTTGATCTCGGTTATCTTGCTCGGAAGACATTTCGATGCGTCAAATTTCACCAGCTGTTTCCTCTTTTGTCAACTTTCTCGGTGCCGTAAATAACGCCGTTTTCTTTGTATTTCTGCAATTCAAAATGGGTTGCGGTTGCGGTAACGCCCTCGATAGTCGCCAATTTTTCGGCAACAAAGAACGCCACGTCGCGCATATTGCTGCACTCGACGGTAATGGCAAGGTCGAATCCGCCCGACATAAGACAAACCGATTTTACCTCGGGAAAATTGCAGACACGCTCCGCAACCGAATCAAAGCCCTTATCGCGCTGAGGAATCGTCTTTAGCTCGATAAGCGCGGTAACACTGCTCTTGCCCGCCTTTTCCCAATCGATGACCGTGGTGTAATTCAAAATAGTTCCGTCGGATTCGCACTCGGCAACTATCCTCTTTACCTCATCGACAGAAATGCCGAGCATTGTCGCTATATCCTCGTGGGAAAAGCGTGCGTTCTTCTCGAGATAGGAAAGTATACGTTCTTTCATTTTTAAATTCCTCACTTTATTCTGTAATAATCTTTTTTGCGCGCTTCAAAGCAGCACAAATACTCAAATCCGATGCTTTTAAGCATCTCGCTTGCCTCCTTAAAGTCGGCTCCGATATGCCGCTCGAAATGTGCATCGCTTCCCAACGAAACGTCGCGTCCGCCGAGCTCGTAATAGAATCTGAAAAGGTCCTCGTTCGGCAGGCACTCGCCCATGCCCTGTCTTAAGCCCGAGGTGTTACACTCAAGCGCAAAGCCGTTTTCGATGACCGCCCTTAAGATCGGCTCGAAATACTCTCTGCCCTTGTTTTTGATATCGGGAAAATCGTCGGGCACACCCTGCTTTAGATAATACCTCTTTGGGTAGGTTATATGTGTGAGCACGTCAAAGTTGCCCCATTTGATAACCTCCAGCATATCCGACAGATAGGTGTCCCACAGCTTTATATATCCCTCTCTGCCAAATCCGAGTATATCGCTCGTACCAAAATCGTACATACCCCTAACGGTGTGCAGCGAGCCGAGAACAATATCATAATCCTGACTGTTTGCCTTTTCCGTCGCCTCTTTTGGATACTGATTTGCCTGTGCGAGCTCTATTCCGTGGCAAACAACAAGTCTGCCCCTAAACTCCTCTTTCGCCTCTGCTACCTCCCGCGCGATGCTTGCGCTATCGAGCATCGGGTAATGTCCTTCTATCATACCGTCGATATCATAGTGGTCGGTAATTGCTATTCCCGACAAACACATATCGAGTGCGGCTTGGCACATCTCGCGTATCGAGTTGCCCTCGCCAAGCGGAATATCGCAGGAATACTGTGAGTGTGTGTGGTTATCAAACATAATTAATACCTATTAATTAAAACAATGTCAATTGATCGCTTTCGGGCATATCGCCGAAGCAATTGTTTTTTATCAGCAGATCCATAATCGATTTATTTACGCTCGCCTTAACGCGAACCTCCTCGACCGTGGTTGCCTCGCCGCTTTTTACGACCTCGACTATCTTCTCTGCAACCGACTCGCCCAGCCCGTTAAGCGCGCAGAGCGGCAGACGAATCTTGCCGTCCTCGGGCACAAAAGCAAACGCCTCGGATTTGCCAATCATAACCGGCAAAAAGCTATATCCTCTCGCAAGCATCTCGATAACGATACGCAATATAATAATATTACCCTCGTCCTTTGCCGACAAGCTCGGTGCGGCTTTGAGCGCGTTAAGACGCTCCTCGATTTTCGCCTTGCCGCGCATAACAAGCTCGCCATCGAAGAAATCGCGCTTTATCGTAAAATAGGTCGCGTAATATGCAACCGGCTGATATATCTTGAACCAGCTTAATCGCAACGATGCGATAGTATACGCCGCGGCGTGCGCCTTGGGGAACATATACTGAATCTTGTTGCAGGAATCGATATACCATTGAGGTACATCCTTCTCGCGCATGGCGGCTTCCTGCTCGGGAGTCAGTCCTCTGCCCTTACGCGTTCTCTCCATCGATTCAAAAGCAACCGACGAGTCCAATCCCTTGTGCATAAGATAAACCATTATGCTGTCGCGGGTACCGATGATCTGGTCGATAGTGCAGGTGCCGCTCTCGATAAGGTCCTTACCGTTGCCGAGCCAGATACCCGTCCCGTGCGAAAGACCTGCTATCTGAACAAGGTCGGCAAACGATTTCGGCTTTGCATCCAAAATCATCTGTATCGAATAATCGGTACCGAACTCGGGGATGCCCATTGTACCTATCGGGCAGTTTATCTGCTCGGGAGTAACACCCAACGGCTTTGTAGATGCAAAAAGCTCTATAACGTTTTTGTCGTTCATCGGAACGTCGCGCACGTCGATGCCGGTATAATCCTGAAAATATCTGTAATAGGTCGGCACATCGTGTCCGAGTATATCAAGCTTTAATATCGTATCGTGGAGATATTCAAACGCAAAGTGGGTGGTGATAACACCGCTGGATGCCTTGTTGGCGGGATACTGTACCGGAGTAAAATCGTATATCTCGTACTCCTTGGGAATAACAACTATACCGCCGGGATGCTGTCCCGTTGTTCTTTGTACGCCGACAAAGCCCTGAACCAAGCGCGATTGCTCGGCTCGGGTGAGGTTGATATTCTCCTCCTCCAAGAACTTCTTTACGTATCCGAAGCAGTTTTTGTCCTGCAGCGTACCTACGGTACCTGCGCGGAATATATTTTCCTTGCCGAACAGAACCTCGGTGAATTTATGTGCCTCGGATTGCACGTCGCCCGAGAAATTAAGGTCGATATCGGGCGCCTTTTCGCCGTGGAAGCCCAAAAACGTCTCAAACGGGATATCGTGTCCGTCGGGGCGCATACGTGTGCCGCACTCGGGACAGCTTTTATCGGGGAGATCGAATCCCGATCCGACCTCGCCTTTTAAAAAGAACTCGGAATACTTGCATTTCGGGCAGGCATAATGCGGCGGAAGCGGATTTACCTCGGATATTTTTGCAAGCGTTGCAACAAACGAGGATCCGACCGATCCGCGTGAGCCGACAAGATATCCGTGCTCCTCGCTGTTTTGCACAAGACGTCTTGCGATAACGTAAAGCACCGCAAAGCCGTTTTGGATTATCGAGCTCAGCTCCCTGTCCATACGCTTTCTTACAACGTCGGGAATAACGCCGTTATGACCGTACATCTCTATCGCGGTCTGCTCGCAAAGCTCCTGAAGCTCCTCCTCGGCGCCGTCGATCTTGGGGGTATAGGTGCCGTCGGGAATCGGCTTGATATCATCAAAATCGGCTATTATCCTTTTCGGGTTCTCAACAACAACGCGATATGCCTCCTCCTCGCCGAGATAGGCAAACTCGCCAAGCATCTCATCGGTGGTGCGGAAATATATCCTTGTCTCGCGCATTGCATCGGTAAAGCCCTTGCCCCTGAGCATTATCTGACGGTATATCTCGTCCTCGGGATCGAGAAAATGCACGTCGCCGGTTGCGGCAACAAGCTTGTTCTGCTTTTTGGCTATTGCGATTATCTTTCTTACGTTGTCGTGAAGCTGCTCGACAGTTGCCTGATTTTCCTCGATAAGATAACCGTTGTTGCAGTCGGGCTGGATCTCAAGATAATCATAAAAATCGGCTATTTTATTAAGCTCGTTATCCGGTCTGCCCTGCAATATCGCATCGTACAGCTCGCCCGATGAGCAGGCAGAGCCGATAACAAGTCCCTCTCGGTACTCGGTAAGAAGCGTTTTGGGGATTCTCGGATGCTTGTGGAAATAATCGATATAAGAACGCGAAACGAGCTTATAAAGATTCTTTAATCCCACAAGGTTCTTAACTAAAATTATTATATGATAGCTCTTAAGCCGCTTAGGATCCGAGCTGTGAGCCATAGCGACGTTCATCTCGTTAACCGTGTAAATACCGTTAACGGCGAGCTTTTTCGACATACACTCGAATATCTTAAACAGCATCTCGGTATCGGCATCCGCCTTGTGATGATCGAACTCTCCGAGCGAGAAATACTTGGCAAGCGTATCAAGCGTATGCTTTCTTAAATCGCTGTTTATATAGCGCGAAAGCGCAACCGTATCCAAATAAGGATTATCAAACGGAATACCATTCTCATCGGCAACGCGGCGAATAAACGAAATATCAAAATTCGCGTTATGCGCAACAAGCATCCTGTCGCCGCAAAACTCCAAAAACGCGCCGACTGCCTCGCGCTCGTTGGGTGCGCCGCGAACCATATCGTCGGTGATACCGGTAAGATCAACTATATTTTCGGGGATCGGCATACCGCAATCGACAAAGGTCGAAAACTCGCCTATCCGCTCGCCGTTTTTGTATTTAAGCGCGCCTATCTGCGTGATACCGCAGGTCTTGGGCGAAAGTCCGGTCGTCTCGATATCGAATATTATAAACTCGTCCTCGGCAAACCTTGTGTTGCGCGCATCGTCGTATCTGAACACGGCGCGTGCGGTATCGTCTACCAGATATCCCTCTATACCGTATATCGGCTTTACGTCGGGGTATTTCTTTGCCGCCTTCATAACGATAGGATATGCCTGAAGCGTGCCGTGGTCGGTAAACGCAACGGCGGGCATACCCCACTCGTGCGCACGCGCCATAATATCGCCCGCATCGGTAAGCGCATCGGTTGCCGACATGTTGGTGTGCAGATGAAGCTCCACACGCTTTTCATCGGCGTTATCCTTACGTCCGACAAACTTACATTTTGATATCGCCTTGATATTAAGTGTAAGCTCGTCCTCCTCTACCCATTCCTGCCTGTTGCGGTCAAACACACGTCTGTGCTCTGCCTTGCCCGCCGCCATAATATACATAGGCGGCTTTAATTTGGGGGCTTCGCTCTTTTTGCAGGTAAAGCGCGCCGAGACCGAGCCCGAATTATCGGTTATGTACAGCGTAAAGGTGATCTTTTCGCCCTCGTAATTCTCCTTGCTCTCGACCATAAACATTCTGCCCGCGATACAGACCGAGGTATCGTTTTTAAGCAGACCTATGGGGGTGAAGTTCCAATTTCGGCGCTCGCCGTAGATCGATTCCGGCTCGGTGATATCAAGTGTCATCCTGCCGACACGCACCAAATGCCTGCCATCGAGCTCAAAATACTCGGTATCCTCGATATCCTCTACAACAAACGAGCAGCGCGGCGGCTCCTTATCCTCGTTTTTCTCGCTCGCTATCTCAAGCTTTGCCTCGCGGATGCTCTCCGCCAGCGCAAACTCACGCTCGTTAAAATACTCGGCGGGATCGATCTCATCGTACTCGAACCTTAACGACACCGAAACCCCGAACTGATCGCGCACGCACTGCATAATAAACAGCTCTGCGCCGTTTGCCTCGGGAATATCGCCCGATATATTATCGCGGAATTTTATTACAAAAACACCGCTGCTTTTATCATAATCAAATTTTGCCTCGTCAAAAAAGCCGTAATCGAGCTTGCTTACGTATTTAAGCGTTTCGATAACACCGTTCATATACTTTTCCTCGAACGGAATGTTATATCTCGGATATACCGCGCAATCGTTAAGCTCGTATGATCTTTTTATCTGCTCGGCTATTTCAAAAAGCTTTTTCGGCTCGACGTAGCAGGAGAGCGCCGCCTTGACGGCGATCGACTTTTTCTCGCGGTCAACCATAACCGAGAAATTATCGAATCTCGATATTGTCTCCTTTGCCTTTTCCGAAAATGAAGCTCTTTTGAATTTTGCCAGAAATTCGTTAAGCATTAAGCATTTCCTTTATTTCATTTAGGAGTGTGGGTATCATTTCCTCCTGTGATAGCTTTCTCACTATCTCGCCCTTGCGGAACAGGACACCCTCTCTGTTGCCGCAGGCGACACCGATATCGGCGTGCTTTGCCTCGCCCGGACCGTTAACGGCACAGCCCATAAGCGCAACCGTTATGCGCTTGTCGGATCTGATATTTCTTGTCTTTTCCTCCAGCTCGGCAACCAACGGAATAACGTCGCTCTCGGTTCTGCCGCAGGTGGGACAGGAAACGATATTTACACCGCCGCCTATGCCGCAGCAAAACAGTATATCCTTTGCCGCCGCGACCTCGTTTACCGGATCGTCGGTGAGCGAAACGCGAACCGTATCGCCGATACCGTCTATCAAAAGCGAGCCGATGCCGATAGCCGATTTGATATTGCCTCTGCGCACGTCGCCCGTCTCGGTCACGCCGATATGCAGGGGGTAATTACATCTGTCGGCAAGTATTCTCGCCGCATCGACCATGGTTTTTACGTCCGAGCTCTTAACCGAGAGTACGATGTTATCAAAATCGTGCTCCTCCAACATTCTCGCGTTGGAAAGCGCGCTCTCGGCAAGTGCCTCGGCGGTAGGTCCGCCGTATTTTAAAAGCATTTCCTTTTCGGCACTGCCGCCGTTAATGCCTATGCGTATGGGGATATTGCGCGCTCTGCAGGCATCGGCAACCTTTTTTATATTTTCCTTATCGCCGATATTTCCGGGGTTTATGCGTATCTTGCTTATGCCCCTCTCCGCCGCGGCAAGCGCCAATCTATAATCAAAATGGATATCCGCAACCAGCGGTATCGTTGTATTCTCTGCGTAATAGGGTATTTTCTCCGCCGCCGCCATATCGTTTACCGTAAACCGAACGATATCACAGCCCGCCGCCGACAGCGATTTTATCTGTGCAAGCGTGGAAGCGGCATCGGCGGTCTTTGTATTTGTCATCGACTGTATTGCTATAGGGTTGTTACCGCCTATCGCTGTATTGCCTATCTTTATTTCTTTTGTATTTCTCATATCAAAACAGCCCCACGATATCCTTAAACATAACCAAAAACATCAGTCCGAGCATCAAAACCATAAACACCGCGCTTATCGCCTGCTCGTATTTGGGATTCATCGGCTTTCCTCTGATAAGCTCGATGATATAAAACAGCAGTCTGCCGCCGTCGAGCACGGGTATCGGCAATAGATTAAATATACCGAGCGATACCGATATCATAACCGTTAAAACGGCTATATTTCGCACCGCCTCGCCCGCATCCTCGCTTGACTTTATAGTCTGGTCGATCTCGCCGCCGATAGCAACCGGACCTCCCACGGCATCTATGCCGTATCTGCCCGTAAAGGTATCTATAAGCGAATCGACTGTCATATAAACGGTCGAGCAGCCCTGCCAGAACGCCTCCGAAAAGACGTTTAATACCGTTTTTTCTCTCACGTAGATATAAAAATCCTGCTTGCCGAGCGCGATACCGTCCTCGGTCTCGGTGCCGAATCGGACGTTTTCCAGCACTACACGCTCACCCTCGCGCATAACGGTGATGTCCACCGGCTCTATACCGTCGGCAAGTATTTTATACGAAAGATCGTTAAAGCAGCGTATTTTCTTGCCGTTCACCTCGATTATCTCATCCTTGGGCATAAGACCGTACTCGCCGGAAACACTGCCCTCCATAAAGCTGTGCACGACGGTCGTCGGAAGCACCTCGTTGCTTGCGACAACGCCGACCATGACCACAAACGCGAGCAACAGATTCATCATCGGACCTGCAACGACAATGAGCATCCTTTTCCACACGGGGCGCTCGCAAAGCGGGATCTTATACTGATGCTCCTCGGGTATATCATCATCGTACTCGCCGACCATATTTACAAATCCGCCTATCGGGATGGCGCGGATGGTAAAATCGTTATATTTCCCTTTAAACGTGGCTATTCTCGGTCCCATACCGATAGCGAACTCGATAATACCCACACCGAATTTACGCGCAACGATATAATGACCGAATTCGTGAATAAATATCAAAAGCCCGAACACGAGCACGGTCACAAGCAAGCTTAAAAGGGAACCTAACATTTAAAAATCACTCCAATTAAATATGAGAAAGCACGTATTCTCTTGCCGCCTTATCCGACTCGAGAATATCTGTCAGCGTTGGACGTTCGATAAATTTTGCGTTTTCGGTAGCGGCAATAACAATATCAAACAGCTGTGTAAACCCGATCCTTCCCTCGAGGAACAGAGCAACCGCAATTTCGTTTGCGCCGTTCATCGCCGCAGGGATATTTCCGTTTTTGGTTATCGCGCTTCTTGCCAGCGCAAGCAACGGGAAATTGATCTCATCGGGTTTATTAAAGGTCAATTCCTTACCGAACAGCTCAAGCGGCTCGGCAGGCGATTTTGTACGCTCGGGGTAGGTGAGCGCATACTGGATACAAATACGCATATCGGGCACGCCCATCTGCGCGATGACCGCATTATCCTCGAGCTCGATAAGCGAGTGGACTATGCTCTGCGGATGTATCACTACCTCCACCCTATCGGGCGACACGCCGAAAAGATGCACTGCCTCGATAAGCTCCAAGCCCTTGTTCATCAAGCTGGCGCTGTCCACAGATATCTTTTTGCCCATATTCCACTTCGGGTGTCTTATTGCCATCTCGGGAGTGACTGTCTCCAAAAATGCCCTGTCTCTGCCCAAAAACGGTCCGCCCGAGCCGGTAAGGAGAATCTTTTTTAATCCTCGCTCGCCGTTAAGGCACTGAAATATCGCAGAATGCTCGCTATCGACAGGCAAAAGCGTTGCTTTGCCGTTTTTAACGGCATCGGTAACCAGCGTTCCGCCCGCAACAAGCGTTTCTTTGTTGGCAAACGCGATCCTTTTGCCCCTCTCCGCCGCCTTTATCGTCGGCAAAAGACCTTTCATACCGATAACCGCGTTGACAAGCGTTTCGGACTCATCTATAACCGCTATCTCCGAAACACCCTCGTCGCCGCAGAGTATCTCTATATCGGTATCAAAAAGCATTTGCTTTAGTTCTTTGTATTTTTCCTCACCGATGCAGACACGCTTCGGCTTGAATTCACGGCACTGGCTCTCGAGCAGCTTAACGTTGGAATGTGCCGAAAGCGCAGTGACGCGAAGCCCAAGGTTTCGCGCCACATCGAGTGTTTGAGTTCCTATTGAGCCCGTCGAGCCGAGCAACGAAATAGATTTATTCATTATTTCAATCCTAAATGATCCAAGCCACAACGTTGATACCGATAAACGTAACCGCACCGATTATCGCTGTGGGGATAATACTGTCAAAACGGTCGAGCACTCCGCCGTGACCGGGGAATATCTTACCGTAGTCCTTTACGCCGAATCGGCGCTTGATGATAGATGCGCTGAGATCGCCGAGCTGGCTGACGATAGAAAAAGGAAGCGCAAAAATGCCTATCCATATCTCACCCGCCATCGACCACGCGATAAGCACGCCCGAAAGCGTACCGAAAAGCGTACCTACTATCGCGCCCGCAACCGTCTTTTTGGGCGAGATATCGGGGCAGAGCTTTTTCTTGCCGAAAAGCATACCGCCGAAATAGGCAAAGGTATCGGTAAACCAGGAAACGCAAAGCAGATAGGTTACCGCCCAGATGCCGTTTGTCATACGCAACGTTGCAAGCGATGCAAAGCCGGCGATTATGTAGAGCGCAAGCGCAAAGAACATCATAAGCCGCTCTATATCCACTACCTTATGTGCAAGCACGCCGTAGAACAAAAACGCAACAAGCACGACCGCAACCGCCGCAAGCATAAACCCGACCAAAAGGAAGGAATACGGGTACAATATCGCAGGCATAAGCACGATTCCTATTGAAATAAGCACCGACGGTATCGAAACAAGCCATTTTTTGTGCAGATCACAGCACATAAGCATTTCATAAACCGAAATTCCGC
Organism: Eubacteriales bacterium; assembly: GCA_045531135.1. GTDB lineage: Bacteria > Bacillota > Clostridia > Oscillospirales > CAG-382 > Coliplasma. Next base: position 27,512 of record JAZSDL010000023.1, read on the forward strand.
ATATAACGGCAAAAAGGATGCAGGCACCCCAAGTACCGCCGTATGCGATCACCGGCACAAAAAGCGCAAGTGCCACGACCGCGGTTATTATTCTTGTTAACATCATTACCTCCCGTAACGGCGCTCACGCGATGAATATGACTCTATCGCCTTGATAAGCTCGTTTTTGTCAAAATCGGGCCACAGAACGTCGGTAAAATAATACTCGGCGTACGCAGACTGCCACAAAAGGAAATTGGATATACGGTACTCGCCGCTTGTGCGGATGACTAAATCGGGATCGGGCACTCCCGCCGAATAAAGATGATTCTCGATATCCTCGGCGGTTATATCGCTTTTTCCCTCTTTTATCAGCTCGTTAAAGGCATGCACGAGCTCCTGACGTCCCCCGTAGGAAAGGCAGATGCAAAGTGTCATACCGTCGTTTTTCGACAAGCGCTCCTGAACCCCCAAAAGCGCGTTTTTATACGGTGTCGCAAAACGGTCGATATCGCCCATAAGCTTTAATTTTACGTTCTTTTTTTGCAATTCGGGTTCATATTTGGTTATGCCGCGGCTCATAAGCTCCATAAGGGCTGTGACCTCCTCCTCGGAGCGATTCCAATTCTCCGACGAAAAGGCGTATACCGTAAAATACTCAATGCCTAACTCACGGCAGGCATCGCAGGTATTTACAAAGGTATCCAATCCCACCTTATGTCCTGCGGTACGGGGCAACAGACGTTTTTTTGCCCAACGCCCGTTTCCGTCCATTATTATCGCTATATGACGCGGAATTTTAAGCTCTGCCATAAACAGACCTCTGCTACGTTTTTATTATGATCAGATCTCCATGATCTCTTTGTCTTTTTTGGAGAGAACGTTATCGACCTCTTTGATAAGCTTGTCGGTAATGTCCTGAATATTCTTTT
>JAZSDL010000050.1:0-20481 GCA_045531135.1 Eubacteriales bacterium
TCCTTTAAATTCAATATCTCTGTTTCGTATTCTTTGATGTGGCGATAACTTCTCGGCATAAAAATTCCCTCCTATGGTTTTTCTTAATTATACCATAGGAGGGTTCTTTTTTCATTGTCCGTTTTTAACGGTTCGGTTCAAAGATGCAGGAAGCTTTAATTTATAAAACAAAAGACCGTCGGTTGACGGTCTTTTTTATACTTTAATATTCAACAAATATCAAGGGGTTGACCTTTTCTCCGTCAACATGGACCTCGAAGTGAAGGTGTGCGCCCTGAGAAGCACCGGTATTGCCGATCCTTCCGATCTCATCACCTGCCGAAACGGTATCACCCACCTGAACGCTGATAGAAGAAAGGTGTGCATAAAGGGTTTTAACGCCATTACCGTGATCGATTATAACCGCATTTCCGTATCCGCCGTATACATCGGCACGAACGACAACGCCGTTAGAAGCAGCATACGCGGGCTTACCTGCACAGTCGTTTGTCCAAATATCCAAACCGTCATGATTACGTCCCCAACGTGAGCCGAAGTAGGAGGTTATCATTCCATCATAGGGTTTTACAAAAGTTCCGAGAGAAGCAACATCCTTACCGTTGGAACGCGAACCGACACGAACGACCTCATCGGTAGGTGCAATCGTTACATCGAGCGAAACAAATTCCTCGGAGGAAAATACGCCGTCAACAGAGATGACCTGATAGGTTTTTTCGCCTTCGCCGTCAAGTCCCTGAGTTACTATGTTTTTAACGCCGTCACGCATTGCATCGGTGTAAATGGTTTTTGTAGAGTGTTGAAGAACAATACTCTCGGTATAAGTAGCAACCGAACGAACAGAAAGGGTTATCGGAAGTATCTTTCCGCTGTAATCAGTAACCTTGGGAACTGTACCGAGCAGGTTAACCTTGCCGAGACAGGATATAAGCTTTTCGGAATCTATAAACGATTCCTCTGCATAATCGCCGGATATATACTCGATCTTGTTAACAAAGCTGTTTTCGGAGCCGTCATCAATGCCATATGAAGCAACACGGAAATCAAGAACCGAATCAAGTGCACTCTCAGCATCTGCTCTATCGGCAACCGCGCCGATGAAAAGCCCATCGATATAAATGCCCTCGCCGCTTATAAGCGTTTGAGCATCTGCGCTATCAACAGATACAACAGATGAATCGCTGTTGCCGCCGTTATTGCCCGCGAAAGCGAAGATGCAACACAGTGCGACAGCAAACGCCATAACAGCCAAGATCAATATTCTGTATTTTTTGATGATGTTTTGCGGTTTCTGATTTTCAGTCAAAAGAACATCCTCCACGCAATAATCCAATTAATACAAAATAAATGATACACCCAAATTATGAACACAATGTGACGTAATCTTAAATTTTTTTGAACAGACCGTGTGCTGCGCGTTCTTAAATATTATATATTATTACATTTGATATGTCAAGAACATCTTTTTGCATAAAAACACTTGAAAATTCGCCTGTATGGTTGTATAATTAACAGGTATTTTTGTATATTAACGAAAGGATGATAAATTATGGTTATCACTCGCACACTTACCGATTCTCCCAAGGCAAAGCCCGAAGGCGCGCTTGGCTTCGGTAAAATATTCACCGATCATATGTTTATAATGGATTACTCAACAGAAAAGGGCTGGCACGATGCAAGAATCGTTCCTTTCGGCGACATTTCGCTCTCGCCCGCAAGCATGGTTTTCCATTACGGTCAGGAAATGTTTGAGGGTATGAAGGCATACCGCTCGAAGGAAGGTAAGGTGCTATTGTTCCGTCCGATGAAGAACATCGAAAGAATGAACAACACCAACGTTAGAATGTGTATTCCCGAGGTTGATCCCGACGACGTTCTTCAGGCAATAGAGGAATTGGTACTTGTTGATCAGGATTGGATCCCCACTAACCCCGGCACATCGCTTTATATCCGTCCTTTTATAATCGCTACCGATCCGTTTCTCGGTGTTCACCCCTCGCACACATATAAGTTTATGATAATCCTCTCCCCTGTCGGCGCATACTACGCAAGCGGTCTTGCGCCCGTTAAGATCTGTGTAGAGGATGAGTACGTACGCGCAGTTAAGGGCGGTACCGGTTACGCGAAGGTCGGCGGCAACTATGCGGCCTCGCTCAAGGGACAGGAAAAGGCAGAAAAGCTTGGTTATGCACAGGTTCTTTGGCTTGACGGTATCGAGCACAAGTATATCGACGAGGTTGGCGCGATGAACGTATTTTTCGTTATCGGCGACAAGGTAGTCACTCCCAAACTTGAGGGCAATATTCTTCCCGGCGTTACGAGAGACTCTGTTATCAGTTACCTTACCGCAAAGGGTTATACCGTTGAAGAACGCAGAATTTCTATCGACGAGGTATACGAGGCAGGCAAAAAGGGCGAGCTTAAGGAAATGTTCGGCACAGGCACCGCGGCAGTTATCTCGCCTGTAGGTTTGCTTGATTGGAACGGCAACCAGCTTATTATCAACAACAACGAGATCGGCGCTATCTCGCAGATGCTTTATGACGATATAACCGGAATTCAGTTCGGCGAAAAGAAAGATGAGTTTGGATGGAGTCACGAGATAAAGAGATAAACGTCAACGACGAAATCGAATTGAATAACGAATCAACGGGCGCGGAAGATTCTTCTGCGCCCGAACAAATAACCAAGAAAAAAAGATTGAATCCAATAAAGAATATGATCGACGGAGGATTGTTCAATCTTCGCTTCCGTATTCTCTGTTATTGTTTTATCTTTTCGGGTTTGGTCTATATTGTAGCGAGGTTTGTTCCCGCTTTTGCTGAATTCTGGACAAGATATCCCGCTCAGCTCGCGCGTTTGGTGTTGGCCAAGCTGACTGGATGGATACCCTTTTCGATTGCCGAAGCGGTATTATTATCGCTGCCGGTTTTGGCAATAGCGTACATCATCGGATCATCGGTATCCACCAACAAGGATGAGAGCGACAAGAACTTTTATAATTGGTTGCGCCCACTGGTATCATTTATCATGGCGATATTTACCATTTTCCTGTTCGCATTCGGTCCTGCTTACGGGCGGTATAAGCTGACGAAGAATTTAGATATAGTGCAGAAGGATGTTTCGGCTGACGAGCTTTACGTTACCGCGGTTAAGATATCAAACGAGCTTGATCCGATCATAAAGAACGTAAGGTTTGATACCGACGGCGCATCGGTAATGCCATATGACTACAACACCTTGGTTGATAAGATCAACGATGCTTTTGATAAATATGCGGAAAGCGTTGACTATATATCACACTTCGCTTCCAACCCCAAGCCGATAGCTTTATCGGAACCGATGACATATACTCACATATCGGGCGTATACACCTTTATGACCGGCGAATCGAATATCAACACCAATTATCCCGACTTTTTACTTCCCTTTACTATGGCACACGAAATGGCACACCAACGCGGTATTGCACGCGAGGACGAGGCAAACTTTGTTGCGTTTTTGGTTTGCATCGGCAGCGACGATGATTATATCAGATACAGCGGATATGCCAATATGATACACTATATTATAAAGCCGTTATCAAGCGCGAACAGCGAGCTGTATAAGAAATACGTTATTTACATCATGGACAGCAGTCTGGTTGACGAATTTTCGGCTTATTCCGAATTCTTTGACGCATATCGCGAGAGCAAGGCGAGCGAAGTGACAGGCACTGTAAACAACGCCTTTTTACAATCGCAAGGTCAATCTGCCGGCACAAAGAGCTACGGTTTGGTCGTTGATCTGGCAGTTGCTTACTACAAATAAAAACAGAGCAAGATTAATGGTTTTGAACCAAAATCTTGCTCTTTTTTGATTACTTATGCATTAAAGGTGCCGAATCCGATGCGCTTGATAAGAATGTAATCAAGATTATCGACAGAATCGTTTTTATCAACGTCGGCTCGGGCAAGCTCTGAAGCGCTGAGCACATAGGAACTGAAGCAATAGCGCTTTACAATAAGATAGTCAGCAGAGTCAACCTCGCCGTCGTTATTAACGTCACCCGACAGATATGTTATGGGCGGCTCGGTTTCGAGTGACCAAATCTGCGAAGCCGAACTGCTGTTATAGGAGGATACGATAACATTACCGTTGCTCTCTACATCGAGCACGCAGTTGGGGTTCATCATATTTCTTATAACGTAACCACCCGATACTGCCTCAAACCCCCACCATTCCGACGGATCGGACTCATCGTTCCAAATGTTAACATTATTACCGCTCTGAACCGTGGTTCCGTAAGGGTTGATAAGGCGAGTCGACGAACATTCGGGACGGATCTTATATCCGTTTGTCGCTTTGGTGAGATTCATAATAAATGCATCGGTATCATCGTAGTCGGCAACGCTTACGTTTTGTGCATTGACGTCAGAACCGCCGTCAACCGACAGATATTTACCGGTCGAATTATTCTTGATATAATAACTGCCGACAGAAACCGAAGAATAATCGGGAATTATGTAGCCGGTAGTGGCGTAATTGATATTACCGCCGCTTGAAACCGGATTTACATTGATTTTTGTAGAGCCGACACGAAGCTCGAAATGGAGGTGCTTTCCTGTAGAATAACCCGAAGAACCCATTGTGGCTATAGGTTGCCCTTTTACAACCTTATCGCCCGCTTTTACACGGAGACTGTTTAAAAGCAGATGACCGTAATAGGACTTTGTGCCGTCCGCATGGTCGATTCTGATATAATTACCGAAGGTATTGTAATGCTCGCAGGCATAGCCGCAGCTGATGTGATAACAGCTGTCTGCGGTTGCACCGACGGTACCGTCTGCTACGGCATATATCGTATCGTCGCTATATGCGTGGATATCGATTCCGTCGTGGTGTACATCGCCGTATGCAGCGCTGTATCCGTAAACATACGCAATTTTGCCACCGTTATTCACAGGAAAAAGAATATCGTAGGTGGTTGCCGATGCATTCAGCGCACCGAAAGGAATCAACGCAAGTAACATTGACAAGAGAACAACAACGGAAAATGATTTTTTCATAATAAAACCTTTCGTTTTTATATTTAACCGAGCAAAGCATCGGTCACAAGCATAAGACAGAAGCCGACAAGCAAAGCATAGGTCGCTCCCCTTTCGCTTCCGTGGGAGTGGGTTTCGGGTATCATTTCATCGCTTACTACATATATCATCGTACCGCCGGCAAAGGCAAGCGCAAAAGGAAGGATAACGCTTGAAAAGCTAACCGAAAAGTAACCTATAAGGGTACCTACAACCTCGATCAATCCCGTAAACGCCGCTATGACAAAGGTACGTTTTGGCGTAATGCCCGATGCGAGCATAGGACCGATTATGACCATACCCTCGGGGATGTTCTGCAAAGCAATACCGCTTGCGATCATAATAGCTTGTTCACTGTCGCCGGAGCCAAAGCCGACACCCGCCGCAATTCCCTCGGGCAGATTGTGTATTGCTATTGCAGTCACGAACAGCAAAACCTTATTTATATCGACCTTACTTGACGAATTATTGCCGTTTTCGACAAGCTTATGAAGATGAGGTACTAATTTGTCTATTAAATTCAAGCAAAGAGCGCCGACAAATATACCTGCAACTGTTATTATCCAACCGTATTTATTGCCATACTCAAGTGACGGAAGAATCAGTCCGAGCACAGCGGCAGCGAGCATAACACCTGCCGCAAAGGACAGAACTATATCCGAAAATCGATGAGAAATATTTTTAAAAACAAAACCGACCACCGCACCGATAACCGTAGCGGCACCGACACCGAGCGCGGTTATTAAAACAAGTTCCACAAAATCAACTCCTATAGAATTATACACTATATTACAATATTATGCAAGAATATATTTGACGTGATTTGTATCAATTTATCAAATTTTCGATCTTCAGTTCTATATAAATATCACGCGCACAGGAGACAAATTCAAAACAATCAAATTTTCGACCAAACATAGAAGAAAAGACATCGCACATTACCATCGCAATACCGTTCGCGGTCGAATACGGATTGATGCGTTCGAGTATCATATGGGATTCTATATCGTATTCGTCATTTGGTGCGCCCATTTTTAGCAAACCCATATAATCGAGTTTATCGATATTTTTCTTTATTACCTCGTATACAGTCATAATGACACCTCTTATTTACTTATATCATATTGAGATGAGTTTTTCAATATAAAAAGCACCGTTATATGCGCCGTACTCTAAAGGACAGTATAACTAAAAGGCAGAAACGAATCTTCGTTTCTGCCTTTTTCTATTTTTTGTTGCGTTTAATGATCCGTCGGGTCAATAACATCAGTGTTGCAAGAGCCACAGTGCATCCCAAAAGAATCAATAACCACCTTAAAACCCAGAACAAAACATTCAATCCAATGATTACTCCAATTAAGACAACTGCCAGATCACTCTTGCTATAATGATAATAATATCTCATATCATTCACTTGAACGAAACATAACCATAATGGAACTGACCAACGGAAATCACTTGTTTTAAATCATTACCGGTGCTAGTGACTTTCAGCATAGATGCGCGTACATTAGGTTCAATCCGAGTATTTTTTAATTTTAACCAAATTCTTGCCCGTTCGCCTCGGAATGCAACGGGAACTGCATTGGGTTCCGGGCAATCAACCGGCTCCTTTTGAGAATAAACTTCTATTACTTCCGCAGCATATCCAATGTCGTTGATTCCTTCTTGTCCCAAAATTGTATTGCCGGCAAAAAAGACTGTTACGGGTTTTCCATTGCGAATTTTATCATTAAAATATTTTACCTTCGCGGCACTCATTCCAAAAAAGAGAGATTGAGTGGAAAACCAAGTATAATCCCGGCTGGAGCAGTCCAACAGATATTCCTGCATGGTTTGATCCTCGTCAAATTTCATACCTCCCCATTCTTTGGTACCTAATTTCATGAAAATAATATTTTCTTCATTACCCAAAGGCTCATTTTGAGAAACAATCATATCTTTAACCTCCTCGCTATAAAGATATTTCTTTTTCAACTCAAGATAAAGTGTTTCATCTCTGGCCAGCATATACATTTCCAAAACATCGGTTAATGCAGCAGTTTTTGGAATCTCTTTGATTCTGATAAATTCATTAAAGATTTCTTGAGTAGTATCGGGAACCGATACAGTCATATAATTTTGACGGGGCATTTTAACTTTCTCCTTACTTTATTTGTACCATATAGCCGTTCGACTACTCATAGTGTACCATACCACCGACCGACTGTCAAGCTTTTTACATAAAAATCTTAAAAATCAAGGCAGAAAGATTGTGCCAATAAGAATATTCTTATTGCTGTTTATATCGCACCATAAGATACAATGAGCCATGAGCAAGGTAAAGGGTTTTAGGTTCTCCTAAAAAGTGGAAAATGTGCCGTACATTTCCCCTGCTTGATACGGTATGAGACAAAATTAAAAGAAGCACGAAATTTTCGTGCTTCTTTTTTCTGTCCTTAACGGTACAACACTTACAACGATGCTTTTTTGTTTAATACTTCTTTTTTCTGAAGCTTATTTGGTATGCCAAATACCATATTATAAAATTTATTATTATAAACAACGGAATCAAAAGAAAGCCGAGTGCGCGGTTTATATAAAGAAGCTCAAATGCATAGCAAGCTCCGATACCGATGCGTGGTATAAGCGTAAACAGCAGGCACGTAAGAGTACCGATAACCGATTCGACAACAAAATCAAGTGTGAAAACTATTTGCCGAAGCTTGATTTTAAAAGAGCTTTTATATGCATCGCGTTGCTCCTGGAGATAGTTTCGTTTATGTATATTTGCATTTCTGAACGCACATGAAATTATACACAGAGTAAGACAGGTGAGGAAAAAGCTAATAAAAATATCACCGAAAAACATAGTAAACAACTGATCTAAAATCGATGCCAAGAAATAGTATAACAACGCAAAGCCGATTTTTATAAATAAACCCATATTACACCTCTTTATAATTTCTTTTGCATACAGTACCAACGGAAATACTCGGTGCTGATGTCACGTATTATCTCAAATCCGAGTTTTTTATACAGCTCGACCGAGGACTCAAACTCACCCGATTCCAAGTACGTCGATTCACACGGATATATCTCCGCATGGGTATAACCCGACATTTTGCTCAATCTTAACGCCTCGGTTATCAGCAGCTCCTCTAAGCCGCAATCTTTATACGTGTTCGAGATCATTATCTCCATTATTGATAATACCTTTGCATCGTCGGGAGCTGTATTTAACTCCCGCAAAGTGTACGGAAATCCGGCATACTCGCTTTTGTGCTTACAGTTGCAGTAGGCATATATATCGCCGCTGTATTGAGCAACATAACCTTTCATAATACGGTTTCCGATAAGGTGTTCTACGTGCTTGCGATTGATATCCCAAAGCTCCGCCGCACCGTTACCGGGATACTTTGGTTTTTCGATAAAAGTTCTGCCGATCTGATCGATTTGCTCCTCTGTAAGATCCCAACCCGTGCCGAAATTATAATAATTCCCCTCGTTAATATGCTCCTCGCAAAACGAAAAGAACTGACGCCACTCGGATGAAAAAAGAATACGGCATTTAAATACCCCGTCCTCAACGATCCGACTTTTTAAAGCGAGTGCCTCAGGTCTTTTAAGCAATCCGTCTTTAAGAAACAGCGAAAGCTCATCAATCAACGTCGTGTCGGTATGGATACAGTCAAAAAGCGGTGAAGTGTAAGACAGCAATTCGGTGTTTTTTGAAGTTTCGAGCGCTAATTCGTATGCACTTGTCATTTTTTCGGCAAAACATTTTATATCGCCGTTTTCGATACACTGCTCCGCCTCGCCTCTGTAAAGCCCGCAGATCAGATTTGCATTAAGCAATCTATCCTCTGACATTAATTTTTCGATTATCGTACGTGCGGCATCAAGCGATTCCTTTGTTTTATAACCGATCAACGCAAAGCAAAGCTCGATCGATTTCTTCTTGATATCGTTCTGCTTGAAACGTATCTCCTCTTCCCCTCCGATATATCGAGCGACTTGAGAACGATTTTTGGTTTTTACCGCTAATTCGACCGCACGCTCACGGTCACCGCGCTCAAAATACGCCTCGGCAAGCATAGACCTTGCGGACTCAAAATCGGGATTCTTTGCACACAGGCGTTCAAAATCGGCAATTGCGCGAGGCAAATACAAATCCCGCTCGGTTTGATTCTTTGCAAGAAACAATTGTGTACAGGCGCGACGGTAAAGAAAGGTTTCGTCATCAGGGAATTCGCTGAGCGCATCCTCGCATACAACAAGCGCTATTTTATCGCCTAACTGAAGCGCCTTTTGAAAATCCCGCTCTAATTCACCGTATCTATCACCGCCCAAAAGCTGAGCCACACCTATATTCAAAACCTTTGATAGCGGAACCAGCAGGTTAATATCGGGCATATTTAAGCCCTTTTCCCATTTTGATATCGCCTGCGAGGAAACATGCAGTTCTTTTGCAAGTGAGTCCTGCGTATAACCCAGCTTTATGCGGTTTGTACGTATAATGTCACCGATAATATTAGTACCATTGTTTGACATTGTTATGCTCCTTTGTATTCCTGATATAAGTATATAACAAAATCAATCAAAATACAAGCAACAAAACAGATATAACTTAACAACCTGCGGTTGAAAAGAAAAACCCCTGCGGGAGGGTGATCCGCAGGGGCTTTCGAGGGGGCATACTATGTTATTTTCGGGGGGGAAAATAATCAAATTAACGACCGAAACGGCCTTTTACCTTTTTCATAACCTTATCGGCCTTGTCGAACTTGCATTCGGGCTTGAGCTCTTCCTCAACCTCTTCTTCAACCTCTACCTCAGCATCTTCTTCGGGAGCGGTTTCATCGGGATTGATCTCAGGCAATTCCTCGGGAATTTCCTCGGGCTTCACCTCGGGAATTTCCTCGGGTTTATCCTCGGGCTTGGGGCAAACGGGTTTGTCATCGGGCTTGGGGCAATCGGGATGCTCTTCGTTAGTGCAATCGGGATTGGGGCACTTGCCCTCTTCGCCTTCTGCTACAGGGGGCTCGGGCTTACAGTTGGGATGTTCCTCGTTGGTGCAATCGGGGTTAGGACATTCCTTCACAAAGCGCTCGGGCTTGAATTCCTTGCCGTGTCTATGACGACCACCCTTCTTGGGTGCTTCTACCTTGTCTTCCTCGGTGGGCTCCTCGGTGGGCTCCTCGGTGGGTTCCTCGGTGGGTTCCTCAGCGGGCTCCTCGGTGGGTTCCTCGGTGGGCTCCTCAGTGGGCTCCTCAGCGGGTTCCTCGGTGGGCTCCTCGGTGAGCTCCTCGGAAACGATTTCGTCCTCGACGATAACATCCTCCGACTCGATGATTTCCTCAAGTGCAAATGCACCTACGGAAAATACCGTTGTGAAAGCAAGAACGAGTGCTAAAACAATGCTGAGCTTTTTCATGACAATCTCCTTTTTGTTTTTTGGATTTCGTCTATAGTTTACGAGGTTATAAAAATGAATTCGGGGCAATTTGGAGAATTTTTACAAAAAAAGAAAACCGAAACGTGACGTTTCGGTTTGTCTTTGAATTATTGCTGAGGAATCGGTGCTTCAACGGGCGGATTTGGATGCGGATGCTGAAGTTCTGTCTCTGATTCCTCGTCATGTATATGCGAATTAGGTTGCCGGGGGTATTCGTAATTGTGTGCGCCGTATCCATTCCCTGAAGGTCCGGATGGTTGTTCACCTGAAAAGTCGGACGGATATTGCTCGGGATCACAGCCCTTACACTCGGGATCATAGCAATTGGGATTCATACACCTTTGATCTTTATGAGGCGCTTCGTGCCAGTCGTCCCAGTCATCACAGCCATCACAATCCTCATCATCGCAATCGGGATTCATACATTCGGGGTGTTCGCGGGGCGGTTCGTCCCAGCCGCCACAACCGTCGCAATCCTCATCATCACAATCGGGATTCATACATTCGGGCGATTCTGGCTTACCGTACTGTCCGCCGAAACCGCTGTTTTCGCCACCGTTGGGTTTTTGCGGCTTGGAGCTTTCGTCGGGTGTGACGAGATTGCTTTGATCATAGTCCAGATCAAGATAATCATCGTCATCGTCGTCATCATCAGGATCCTCGTGTTCGTCCTTATGCATATCACCGTTATTGCCGGAGCCGCCATGGTGCTTAACAGATTGATCGTTCTTTTTGTTTTTTACCTCAACGTTGACACTCATTTTATCGGAAAGCTTATCGCATAGCTTTTGATCTATCTTTCCGCCTGTATTATTAACCCATTCATCATCATCGCCGTCGAGCGAAATCGCAACAGTTCCGCCATCCTTAAGGTATTCCATATCAATGGCGCGAATAACAAGCTCATCAACAACGGTATCTACGTCCTTATTTTTAAAGCTGTAGCCGTTGATCAACACGATTCCGTCATCGTTCACACCGCTGAGTCCGACAACGATATCCTTTCGGTTTACATCGATACGAACCTCGGGGTTGATCTTCATATAGACCGAGGCATACATAACGTTAGGAAGAATAAACGCAGGCAGCATTGCCAAAATCAAGCACGCTGCAGCAACTGCGTAGATCCAGCCGAATTTGCGTTTTTTAGGTGAAGCATCGGCAGGCATATTCATTTCCACAACATTTGAGACTGTATCACCGACTTTATAATGAAAATTAGCAACTCTTATGAAACGTCCGTTTTCATCGGAAACTATTGCATAAGCGGGATGACACTCAATCACAATATATTTCATATATAGAACCTCCTATTCCTCAAATAATCCGTGCAGGCAGCTACGAATCGCGCCGTACCCGTTTAACTCTATTAAAAGCATAGCCAGAATATATTTACGATGTCTTTCAAGCGTTTTACGATCAGCGCCCGAGCCGTTAACGATCTCGGCTAACGGAACGCGCTTTGTACGTTTTAGGTCATCAAGCACCTTTGGGGTTTTGACTGCATAGTGTATCGCTGATTTGCATCGCTCGACAGAACGTGACTGTTTGGGGCAATTATCCGCGACATCGGAGAAGCAGATGCCGTATTCCGACAGGACAACCGCAAATTCCTTTATTTCGTTTGCAACCGATTCGCGATTGACGGTCTGTTCAAAATAATCGTTAGAATCGGCAAGCGTATCGGCAAGCGTCTGCTCGCCATCACCCTCTTTGGAATAAATGGAAATTATCCCTTTGTGGCGTGCCTCTTTCCTGTTATAATCCAATATACGACTTTTGATAAGCATGGCGGCATAGTTCAAAAACGCGCCGCGGCTTTTATCGTAGCCCATTATTGCCTCGTAAAACGCCACCATGGCAATAGAATATTCATCGTCCTGCTCGGTGCAGTTACGAGCCATATGCTTTGCTGCCTCGGAGCGTATAAAGGGCAGATATGCACTTATAAGGTCATCGGCTTTAACCGAATCGGACTTTGCCTCGTAAACAGATTTAGTTATCTGATGCTCGTTGTGCACATCGTCCCCCCCTTTACGAAATAGAAGTACGCACAAGTTCTTGGATTTTCGGGGTATTTCATTGAATTTCAATCGGTGAAATACGTTATTTACCGTACGGCATATCGCCCTTTTGCAACAAATCGAACCTCTTGCATTACTGCAACGGTTGCAACATGAATACAAAGTCGGAAACAGTATCAAGCTTTGAGCCAAATTTACTGACCGCAATAGTTTTTCTTGCTATCGTGCCGTCGATCATATCGGTAAGCCCGCCAAAAATATAGAGTATGTAAAACCTTATGGATGATAAAGGAATTAACAGAAGCGGCAAGCTTAATACAGCTCTGCTGAATGTAATGATATTTGCAATACGTTTCATATTGACTTATTGAGTAATGTGTTCATTCATACGCTAAGCGTATACCATCTGCGAAGCAGATATCATAGCGTCAGCTATATCATCCGTGACCGCAGGGAACGGATATCATTGTAAAAAACCTCTTTTGTCTACCTGACAAAAGAGGTTTTTTACATGGTGCCGGAAGCGGGGGTCGAACCCGCACGGTATCGCTACCACTGGATTTTGAGTCCAGCACGTCTGCCAATTCCATCATTCCGGCTGATATTACGGTGGTTTTCACCGCGCAAGTGGTATTATATCACACTATTTTTACTTTTGCAAGTGTTTTTTAAGTTGACTATTAAATTTTCTCGTGTTACAATATAAAAAATATTTGATCGGGTGACTTTATGTCTAATCTATTTAAACCAAATTCCGCAATCGAGGAAACCGCGGCAACAACAAAGAAGCGGAAAATGTTCGGTATCGGAATTGCATTTCTATTGATTTACTACATCGCAACGATGATATCCGGCATTTTACTTTCGTTTCCTATATACTATCTTGCGTTTACCGATAACAGATTTGTCTCGTACATTACAGAGAGCGTTGAATATGCGGATGCCACAGGGATAACGAACGATTTGACCGAAGGTGCACAAGCGATATTGCTTGAAATTATCGAAGACAACGCAGCTTGGATCAATCTGTTCTCGCTTTATGCCACTATAGTTATCATAGCCGCAACATTTATATACTGTATCAAATTTGAAAAGCGCAGACCTTTTACCATGGGATTTGTGCGCAAGGGCGCTTTTACCGAGTATTTATCGGGATTAGCGATAGGATTTTTGATGTTTGCCGCCGTATACGGAATCGTGTTGATAAGCGGCGAAGCGAAATTCGCAGAGTTCAACTTTGATATTTCTTATTCAACCCTATTGATTTTCTTAATTGGCTTTGTCATCCAAGGTGCTAGCGAGGAGATTCTTTTACGCGGATATTTCTTTGTCACGACCGCCGCGAACACCAACGTTTTGCTTGCGGTGATTTCGAGCTCCGCATTATTCGGTGCATTACATATCGCAAACAGCGGTTTTACGTTTCTTGCTTTTTTCAATCTTTTCCTTTTCGGAGTTTTTGCCGCTTTTTACTTTTTGCGCAGAGGAAGTATTTGGGGTATTTGTGCGGTTCACACGATATGGAATTTTGCACAGGGCAATATTTTCGGCTGTAACGTAAGCGGCATGCCGCTTGAAAACAGCTTGATAGTTACCGAAACCGCCAACGGAGTCTGGAGCGGCGGAGAATTCGGTCCCGAGGGAGGACTTGCGGTTACTGTAGTATTCTTGATAGGAATTGCCGTTCTTACCTTAATGCCCAATAAAAACATCGATGGATTTTTCTCACGCAAGGGCGAATTTAAAAGCGAACCTATATAACAAAGCTTTACAGAAAGAGGTGGCAACATGCTTATCTCCGGCGCAGATATACTTATAAAAACGCTTATCGAACAGGGCTGTGATACCGTTTTCGGATATCCGGGCGGACAGATAATTGACGTTTACGACAGTCTTTACAAATACAAAAACGAAATAAACCATATTCTTACCGCGCACGAGCAGGGTGCAGTACACGCGGCAGACGGTTTTGCACGTGTTACAGGCAAGGTGGGTGTTGTGATTTCGACCTCCGGCCCCGGTGCGACCAACCTTGTTACAGGCATTGCTACCGCTTATCTTGATTCTCTACCGCTTGTTGCAATTTGCGGAAACGTTCCTACCAATCAGATAGGCACGGACAGCTTTCAGGAGATAGATATTACCGGTATTACTCTGCCGATAACCAAGCACAACTACTTTGTAGGATCGGTAGAACAGCTTGCAGACACCGTAAGAGAGGCATTTTCGCTTGCCATATCCGGAAGACCGGGACCTGTTTTAATCGATATTCCCAAAGACGTTCAAATTGCGCTTTGCGAACACGAAGAAAAAGAGGCATCACTTCCCTATGAGCCGTTTTCTGCAAAAGACGTGCGTATTGCCGAAGCCGCTGAGCAGATAAATTCGGCAAAACGACCGTTTATTTACTTTGGCGGCGGAATCGTATCGGCCGATGCAAAGGATGAGATGATGCAGCTTGCCGAGCTGATCGATGCGCCTGTTGCGTGTTCAATGATGGGACTTTCCTGTATTCCAACAGACCACCCGAGATTTCTTGGTATGCAGGGTATGCACGGCCATTATGCCGCATCGGTCGCAATGCACAATGCCGACGTTATTATCGCGTTGGGAGTTCGTTTTAACGACAGAGCAACCGGAAACAGAGAGCGTTTTGCAAAGGCATCGAAGATAATACATATTGATGTTGACGGATCCGAGCTCTCGAAAAACGTAAGCGCTTATTGCGGCTTGCGCGGCGATCTGAAGCTAACCCTGAGCAAGCTGATACCGCTGATTAAAGATAGCAAAAAGCCCTTATGGCAAACGAAGGTCAAGGAACTAATCGACGAAGAAGCGCAATACTCCGACAAACGCGAGGGGCTTACTCCCAAAAACGTATTATCTTATCTTAACGGATATTTGGGAGAAAACACGGCTATTGCTACCGACGTCGGTCAACACCAGCTATGGTCGGCTCAGTATATCAAGTTTGCACACGCACGCCGTTTTGTAACAAGCGGAGGATTGGGCACAATGGGATTCGGGCTCGGCGCGGCAATCGGTGCTGCGTTCGGCACAAAGGAGCGCTCTGTGCTTATTACGGGCGACGGCAGCTTTGGAATGACATTGCAGGAGCTTGCCACCGCCGTTACATATAAAGTGCCTATTGTTATTCTTATTATGAACAACGGTGTGCTGGGTATGGTTCGTCAATGGCAGACATTGTTCTATGACAAGCATTATTCGCACACGGTGCTTGACCGAAAAACCGATTTTGTTTGCCTTGCCAAAGCATTTGGCGCCGATGGAATTTCTGTTGACAGTTTGGATGAATTAAAATCCGCTTTTGACAAGGCGTTTTCTTTTGACGGTCCTTTTGTTATCGATTGTGCTATCGACAAGGACGAGCTTGTTTTGCCAATGCTCCCGCCCGGCGGAAGTATGGACGACATTATTGTAAAGGCAGGTGACTGATATGAACAAATACACGGTTGCGGTTCTTGTAAGAAACCAATTCGGTGTTCTTAACAGAGTTACGAGTATGTTCAGACGCCGTCAGTTCAATATCAGCGCACTTACCGTAAGCGAGACCGAATCGAGCGATTTTTCGAGAATCACCGTGGTTTTTGACGGAGAGGAAACATACAAGCAGCAGCTTATCAACCAGCTTTACAAGCTGCCTGACGTTTGCTCGATAAAGGAATTTAATTCCGACAACTCGATAAGCTGTGAATTGCTGTTGATCAAGGTCAAAAACAACCCCGATACCCGAGAGGACGTACGTAACGCGGCAGAGGCATTTGGTGCCGACTACGTTGATTATTCAAAGGATTCGGTAATGCTGCGGCTCGCTGACAATTCGGGAAAGATCGACGATTTTATCAACCTTATGCGCGATTATACGATACTTGAGATATGCAGAACGGGCAGTGTTTCGCTCGAAAAGGGCAGCACTACGATACGGCAACAGATTAATTTTTAAGATACAAAAAGACGGGTTGAGCCCGTCTTTTGTTTTTCGCAAGGACTATAAATAATTTTGAAAGACAAATAATAAAGGGTTTCGATCACGGGGATGCATTAGTTTTATAAGTAAAGTTGTTTAAATATGCAGAATATTCCTCACGGTTTCCATGAAATACATTGACATCAATGTATTTTTCTTCCCCGTTATATCCATTCAATCTTTCACGGTTCGTATATTGCCAAAATGTCCAGGTTCTATTGTCTGACAATACCGGTTTTGAAATAACATTTCTGATCCAAATATCGTATTCCTCATAATCGTTGGTTAAATACAACTCATACGAGGTTTCGGTAGCATAGATGATGGGCTTTTGGTTGTAGTGTTCTTCCAACATAGTAAGCATTGTTTTTAATTGTTTTTCCACATTGGCCCTGTCAGGAGGGGATTTCTCTTTATCGCCGTAAAACTCTAAATCTATGACAGGAGGCAGCATTCCCTCAAACGGAACAACCGTATTTATAAAATTTTCCGCTTGAGTTTTTCCTTCGCTGTCATAACTGAAAAAATGGTACGCGCCCACTGCGATCGAGGTTTTTTGTGCCTCTTGAAAATTATAAGCGAACTTCTTATCTACAAAAGAACTTCCTTCGGTTGCTTTTATAAAGGCAAAAGAAACATTTTGTGACGATATAATATTCCAATCTATTTCACCCTGATAGGACGAAACGTCAACACCTTTTATCTCGTATTTTAAAACGGAAATACCATTCAAAATAATAACGCCATTCCAAACCAACGCGAAAAGAACAATACTGACGACTAAAATAACTGAAACTGCAATTAACGATATTTTAAGGGCTTTCCTTTTCAAATCATCACCACCTTTTACTTATGTATATATTATAGCACGTCTTATGATCTAATTCAATGCTTTGCAAAGCAAAGCTACCGGTGGAGGGATTTTTTGCTAACTACGTTGCTTGCCGTGCGGTTCCACCGCACTCACGCTTCCTTCGTTTCGCAAACCTGTGTCGGACAAAACAGTTCCCCGAACTGTTTTATCTCGCCCTTCAAATCCCCTCAAAACAAAAATAAAAAGACGGTTTTACCGTCTTTTTATTTTTGGAGCTGGTGGAGGGATTTGAACCCTCGGCCTATTGATTACGAATCAATTGCGCAACCCCTGCGCCACACCAGCATACACCCGACTATTCTCGGGCGCAAATGGGATTATAGCATTTTTATTACAGATTGTCAATATTTTTTGCCGCTATAAGCAAACTTTCTTTATTATTTTCAATTTTCTCGGAAAGCACCGCATCGAGCAAACGGCGAAGTGTATTCCCTATTGTAATTCCGTTTATACCCGCTGTAAGTAAATCGTTACCGTCGATTGCCAGCTCGTTTACAGATAAACAATAATCGCCGTTTAAAATATTCCTTGCGATACCTTGTTCATCTTCATTATACAGCGCAGTACGATATTTAATAACTATCTCCGCATCCTCTCTGCCGAGCCCGCTTATATACCTTTTAACAGCAATCGTCCCGTTGGGAATCGGCTGAGAATCAACAAGCGTTTTGCAGATATGCTTTGTGTGATTATCGGCTTTTAGCTGACTTAACGCCAAACCTGTATTTTCTTTGCAAATACAGGACAGGCGCATACAAAAGTCGGCAGGAGCTTTGTTGATGTCGGTCAGATCTGAGATAGGTATTGCCTGCGACAAAACAGAGGAATACTTATTCAAAACTTCTATTGCGTTTTTTCCGACAAGCAGTTTCTTTAATTCGGCGAAAATACGCTCGGGAGAGACCGCATTTAACGTATAGGCAAGCTCGAAGATCGCGTTTGATGTGTTTTTTTCTATTTCAAAGCCGAGAACAGATGAAAATCTCAGTGCGCGGAGTATACGCAACGCATCCTCCGAAAAACGCAATTTCGGTTCTCCGACTGTGCGGATGATCTTATTATTAATATCCTCTTTACCGCCGAAAATATCTACATATCCGTTATTGCTTGAATATGCAATTGCGTTTACGGTAAAATCACGGCGTGAAAGATCGGATGTAAGGTCACTCACAAACGCGACGGCATCGGGACGGCGGGAATCGGTATATCCCGATTCGGTGCGATACGTGGTTATTTCATAGGGCTTTCTATCTACGATAACGGTTACTGTGCCGTGCTTTATTCCGGTTTCGATCACATCGAAATCCGCAAAAACCGATTTCGTTTCATCGGGAAGCGCGTTTGTTGTTATATCCCAATCATCAGGTTTTTTGCCCATTATCATATCGCGCACCGCGCCGCCGACGGCGTATGCCTCGTAACCGTGCTCCGACAGACGCGATATTATCATAGCGGCATTTTTATCCACAGTATCACCTCGCAATAATTGATAATAACACATTTAATAATTTATTGCAAGCGGTCATTTTTACGGCACAACTTAAATAGAATCATAGTGGGTGACAAAAATGATGAAGTTAATCTGTATAATACTCCTTTGTCTGCTGTTATGCTCCTGCGGTACCGAAAACGAGGTGCATATTAACCAAGCAGCTTTTATCGGTTGCCGAGCCGAGCGAGTCGGATCGAGCATTGTAAATGAAACAGAAAAGGGCCACGAAATGAACGCAATATGGGTATCTCAATTTGATATGCAACCGATATACAGAGACGGAAGCAGGCAACGAAGCGAGAGCGATTTCAGAAGCATGGTCGCGGTTATGCTTAATAATCTGAAGCGCGACGGATTTAATACCGTTTTTCTGCAATTACGGCCGAACGGCGACAGTATGTACGAAAGCGAATTTTACCCTAACTCAATGTATATTGCAGGAAAGTACGGAGGAGATATTGCTTATGATGCCGTATCGATCTATCTTGAAGAAGCAAAAAAAGCCGAGATATCGGTACACGGTTGGATAAATCCATACCGTTTATGCTACGAAAGCGAGCTTACGAGCTACAAAAAAGGCATATTGTACGAATGGTACTGCGAGGGATTGGGGAAGAGGATCGAAAAGGGCGATGACGGTTTATTATATCTCGATCCGTCCTACGCCGAGGCGAGCGAGCTGATTATAAACGGCGTAAGAGAAATTCTGTTAAAATACGACTTTGACGGAATACATATCGACGATTATTTCTACCCGACCGAATTTGAATTTGATGACCGGAACGAATTTTTATCGAGTGGATTTTCGGATATAGGAGATTTCAGGCGAAGCAACGTCAACAAAACAGTAAAAGCTTTGTACAGCACCGTACACGAATTTGATAACAAGGTATTCGGTATTGCACCCGCAGGAAACATATATTCGCTTGAAAACGGTTGGTTTGCGGATATCTACGAATGGTTATCCGAAAGCGGATACGTTGATTATATTATGCCGCAGTTATACTACGGATTCGACAACGCATACTGTCCGTTTGAAAGAATATTAAAGGATTGGATCGACGCTATAAAATCCGATGAAATAAAGCTGTATATCGGTCTTTCTGCTGCAAAATGCGCGCTGGGCAGTGAGGGTGTTGCGGATACCTACGCGGGCGAACACGGCGAGTACGAATGGCGGGACAACAAGGATATACTTGCGCGTTCATTGACACTTGTAAACGAGTGCGGCGCCGACGGTGTGTGTATTTTTTCTTATTCTTCGTTTTACAACCCAATAACAGGCAAGGGCAATACCTTGACCGACGATGAAAGAAACGCTTATATAGAGGCGCACAAGAGCTTTTAACGACTGTATAAAAAGGTTGCCCTTGAATAACAGGGCAACCTCAGAGCGAAGACAAATGGTCTATTTACGCCCTTGAAAGAAAGTAATATAAGAACAACAGAACTTCACTATTATTATGAAGCTCTGTCTCTTTTCATAAGGAATATTGTTTTTTATTGTATTTTCAAGGGCTTTGACAAAAAACTTCGACTGCCCTACTTATGTAGGGCGACGCTCGTTTTTTGCCAAAAATATCCTCATTTCTCTCGCTCTGCT
>JAZSDL010000003.1:0-34816 GCA_045531135.1 Eubacteriales bacterium
AGGAATATAAATTTTATTGTATTTTCAAGGGCTTTTCCGCAAAGCTCGTCTACCTTACCTTTGTAAGCATACGCTCGCTTTGCGAAAAAAATAACTTCGTTTCTCTCAGTCTGCTTCAGTTTGCAGACTTTGTCTGCAAACTGAAAGGAGAGGGCTGACCTCTCCTTTTAGTATTACCTTATCTTATCTGACCGCAGCCGTTGATGACGTATTTGTAGGTCGTCATTTCAGGCAAAGCCATAGGTCCGCGTGCATGCATTTTCTGGGTGGAAATGCCTATCTCTGCACCGAATCCGAACTCCTCGCCGTCGGTGAATCTTGTAGAAGCGTTTACGTATACCGCCGCGGCATCGATGCTGTTGCAGAATAGTGTTGCGTTTTCATCGGATTTTGTGATTATCGCCTCGCTGTGTCCCGTGCCGTGCCTGTTTATGTGGTCTATTGCCTCGTTAACGTCATCGACCACCTTTACGGTAAGGATATAATCGTTATACTCGGTAAAATAATCCTCGGCGGTGGCGATATTTGCCTCGATCACAGCGCGGGTGCGCTCGCATCCGCGAAGCTCTACGTTGTCAAGACGTGATTTTACAAGCGGGAGTATCTCGTTTGCGATGCTTTTGTGCACAAGCAGAGATTCCGCCGCGTTGCATACCGAAGGGCGCTGGCGCTTTGCGTTGTCGATGACATTGAGCGCGATCTCAAAATCGGCGCTTTCATCAAAATAAACGTGGCAGTTGCCCGCACCTGTTTCGATAACGGGAACGGTTGCGTTCTCGACTACCGAGCGGATAAGCGATTTGCCTCCGCGCGGGATAAGCAGGTCGATACCGCCCTTCATTTTCATCAGCTTGTTAGCCGTCTCGCGAGAGGTATCCTTTACGACCTGCACACACTCCTTGGGAAGACCGATAGCGCAAAGCGCATCGGAAAGAACTCCTGCGATTGCAATATTGGAGTTTATTGCCTCCTTGCCGCCGCGAAGAATAACGGCGTTGCCCGATTTTACACACAACGCAGCCGCATCTGCGGTTACGTTGGGACGCGCCTCGTAGATAATGGCGATAACGCCGAACGGAACACGCTTTTTGGTTATTATAAGTCCGTTGGGGCGTGTAAAGGTCTCGTTTTTATCGAGCGGATCGGGAAGTGCTATCACCTTTTCGACAGCGGATGCTATCGCGTTTATTCTCGATTCGGTAAGCGTAAGACGGTCAAGCATTGCATCGCTGATGCCGTTGGCTTTTGCGTTTTCGATATCGAGCGTATTGGCAGATATGATCTCATTAAAACGGCTTCTCAGCGCATCCGCCATCGCCTGCAGAGCCGAATTTCTTTTTGCGGTATCGGCGGCACCGAGAATGGCAGATGCCTTCTTGGCGCTTTGACACATTAATTCAAGCATAATTCCGTCCTCTTTTACAGCTTTATTGCGGCTTTGCGGCAAAATAGGTGCCGACAAATTCGCCGTCGAATACGTCGTACAGGATCTCGGGATCCGCACCGTTGAGTATTATCATTGCGATTCCGCGCTCGGTAACGTATTTTGCACTCTCGAGCTTGGTTGCCATGCCGCCGGTTCCGCGTGCGGTGCCCGCGCCCGCGCCCATAGCAAAAATATCGTCGGTGACTTCATCGATGTACTCAATGAATTTCGCATCGGGATTCGATCTCGGATCGGAATCGAAAAGACCGTCTATGTCCGACATATTTATAAGCAGATCGGCTTTGCAAAGCCGCGCGACCGTTGCCGCAAGCGTATCGTTACTTCCGATCTTGATCTGCTCGTTGGAAATGGTGTCGTTTTCGTTAACGATAGGGATAATACCCTGTGATAAAAGAAGCTCAAGCGTTGTGCTCGCGTGCAGACGAAGCTCCTTTTCGTCGATAACGTTACGTGTAAGAAGCAGCTGTGCGATATTAACGCCGTGATCCGAGAAATTGCGGGCATACATATCTATAAGCTGGCATTGTCCGATAGCGGCGGCTGCTTGCTTTTGCTCGGTAGTAAGTGTTTTGCGGTCAAAATCGGTCTTTGCAAGACCGCAGCTTACAGCACCCGACGAGACCAAAACTATATCCAGCCCGCTGTTGTGCAGGTCTGCAAGGCAGGCGACCAGACGTGTGACCTTGCGGATATTCATATATCCGGATGCGTGTGTCAGCGTAGAGGTGCCGACCTTGATTACGACTCTTTTTATGCTTTCTGTAGAAATTTTCATTATAAAACCTCGTTGACGGCGAAAACGCACTTTACATTCATTAACTTCGTATTATAATATAACAAATCGAAAATTTCAAGCATTTTTTACTACACATACAAAACACGTCGTTTGAATTAAAAAGTCTTGTTCTGTTGACTTTCGCGTAAAACGCGTTATAATGTATTTGAACACAAAAAATCGGCATAAGGAGGAATTTATGAAAATCTCAAGAAGTATAGCGGCGGTTTTGGTTGTTGCTGTTTTGCTGACCTCGTCCTGTCTTTTTGCAAGTGCAGACGGCACACTGTCCTACAGTGAGGGGACTACCTACACTATCGAAGCGGGTGTGACCTACACCAATCTTACCATGACCAGCGGTCAGAACGGCAATACCGTTTCCGGTGTTGCTATGGAATTTAATCCCAAGGACGGATTTATTCCGATGACCTTTGTTGCTTATGCGGGCAACGTTAATACCTTAAAAACACAGTACGACGTTGCGACAAGTGCAAAATACGGCTATGACGTAGCGGGCGCAATAAACGGCTCGTACTTTACTCTCAGCAAGGGCGGACTTGACTACGCCAATATTTCCAACGGACGTCTTACCTGTGCGCACGTTGACCAATACAACAGAGAGGTAGTTACCTTCGATAAAAACGGCAATATGCAATCGGTCTGGAGCAAGCTTGAGTTCAAGCTCTTTGCCGAGGGCGTTGAGCTTCCGAATGCTATCTACTGTATCAACAAGCAGTACAAAAACTATAAGGACGTTGCACCCTATGCGGTCTACTATTACGATACCTCTTGCGGTACGATAACCGATACCACCGAGGCGGGCTATGAAATAGTTTGCCAAAAGACCAACGGCACCGATATTGCTGTCGGCAAAACGCTTACAGGCAAGGTGCTCGAGGTAAAGGCAAACACCTACGGCACCGAGTTTGAAACAAACAAAAATATCCAATCCGATAAATTTGTGCTTTTTGTAAAAGCCGAATCGAATTTTGCAACAACTCTTAAGAATCTCAAAGCCGGTTCCGAGGTTTCCATACAGGTGAACGAGACCAATTCCGCGGCAAAATCGGCTATGGAAAACGCGCTCAGCACTATCACCAACGTTGGTTGGGTTGTTAAAAACGGTGTTGACCAAACCCGTATCGAATCCGAGATCGGCGGACACGGCGTAACGCTTCAGCACCGCCAGACCGTATTCGGGCAGAAACCTGACGGCACTTATATCTTTCTCACTACCGAGGGTGCCTCTACGGGATCGGACGGCTCTTTGACCTTGCGCGATGCGGCGGACTACTTTATTTCGCAGGGCTGTACCAATGTTATACGTATGGACGGAGGCGGCTCGAGCGGAATGTATGTTAAAAATAAGGCGGGCACGGGAAATGCCGGATACACTCAGGAATCTCAGCGTGCCGTAGCCGACAGTATACTTGTTGTTAAAAGATCCAGCGTATCCGGTGCGGGCTCGACCGTTGAGGAACCTACGGGCGAAAACGTCGCACTCGGCAAAACCTACACGGGCGCAGACGTTTCCGGTGCCGGCAGTTATTCGGCAAAACTTACCGACGGTATTATAAGTTCCGAAATGGCCTATAATTCCAATTGGTTCGGTTATTACTACAACAAGGGAGCTGCAGCAAGCAATATTAATGCACCCGACGGTGTGGGAACAGTCAGCATTGATCTGGAGGCGGTCGTTGACGGCATTACCGATGTAAGAGTTCATGTTTGGAACCATAACTCATCAGGTATAATGGCGGCAAAGAGCATCAAGCTGTTGACCTCGGATGACGGCGATGCGTATACCGAGATAGGCGAGCTTGCGATCCCCACGGGAACCTATCCCGATTGGGCGACCATCAAGACAGATAGCATCTCAGCACGATATATTCGGCTTGCGGTCGAAACTCAGGGCACATGGACCTTTTTAAACGAAATCGAGGTATATGCCGATCCCGATTATGAACCCGATCCCGAACCCGATCCCGAACCCGAACCCGAACCTGAACCCGCCAACATCGCGCTGAATAAAAATTACGAGACGGCAGAGCCGTTGGACGGATATAACGCATCTCTTACCGACGGTGTTGCCGCGACGAATATGTCGTACAGCGGAGATAATTGGTTTGCCTTCAAAAACAACAAAAATCTCACCCAGCCCAACGGAAATGTTCCCGACAGGATCGGTACCGTTGTTATCGATCTTGACGGCAGATTTGACATAACCGAGGTTAAGATAAACGCGATACAAAACGAAGGATCCGGTGTGGGTATGCCTGCATATATCAAGGTTTATCTTTCCGATGACGGCGAAAGCTGGGGTACTGCGGCCGAGATTCCGATTCCCGATATAGCGGACACGGTAAAGGATCAGTCGTTTACTATCGAGGGTGTCGTTACCGGAACAGCATCGTTTATAAAACTCGAACTTGCGCTCGGCGAAAAGACATTCCTGTTTATTAACGAGATCGAGGTCTACGGTATCGAGAACGATTCGGCAATCTCTCTTGTCGGTGATATCGACCTCAGCGGCAAGGTAGATTCGCTCGATTATCTTATGGTCAAGCGCGCCTGCTTCGGCACCTATACTCTCACCAAGGACGAAAAATCCCGTGCTGATATCGACAACAGCGGAAAGCTGGATTCTACCGACTATCTCTTTGTAAAGAGGATAGCATTCGGCACGTACAGCGCATAAGAATAATAATTGCCGGCTCTGATTTTCGATCGGAGCCGGCTTTTCTTTTTGTACGGCAAAGGATGTTTTTTAAATAACCTTTACTTTTGATGATTTTGTATTATAATGTGTGTGAGCGATTATAAAAGCTTTTTCGGAAGGGGAAATGATTTTATGGCTGAAAAATTGATTCTTGCATCGGCATCGCCGCGAAGGCGCGAGATATTGGATACGGCGGGATATACCTATGAGCCAGTCCCATCGGCTGCGGCAGAGATAATGTCGGGGCTGTCTCCCGATGAGCTTGTTATGCAAAATGCGCTCGCAAAAGCGAGGGATGTCGCATCGCGCTGCGAATCCGGAACGGTCGTGCTCGGTGCGGATACCGTTGTCTGCCTCGGTAATTCCGTGCTCGGCAAGCCGAGTGACAGGGAATCGGCGTTTGCTATGCTGAGATCGCTTTCGGGCAGTACCCATACGGTAAAGACCGGCCATGCCGTGGTTTCGGACGGAAAAGAAATTTGCGGCGTGTGTACCACCGAGGTGAGCTTTAAAGAGCTTGACGATGACGAGATAAACGCCTATATTTCCACAAATGAGCCGAATGACAAGGCAGGGGCGTACGCTGTTCAGGAAAGGGCGTGCGTGTTTGTCAAAAGCTTTTGCGGCGATTATTTCAACATAATAGGACTTCCGATAGCCGAGATATATCCTGTTTTAAAGCAATTCGGAATATCACCCGATTGGCAAAAACTTTATTAGTAAAATGTTACAAGGTTATTGACTTTCAAAAAGGTTTTTTGTATAATAATTGAACAAATGCAATTTCGATGTATAAAGGAGAAAAAATTATGAAGTTTGCAAAAAGATTGACTGCATTCGTCATAGTTGCGGTTATGCTTGCTACGTCCTGTATGTTTGTAAGCGCGGCAACCGCAACCGTAACTGTCAACGGCACCTATACCGTTGATACCGGTGTTACCTATTCCAAGCTCACCGTAAAGAGCGGACAGAACGGCAATACCGTCACCGGCGTTTCGCTTGAGTTTGATCCCGACGACGGATATTTCCCTATGGTTTTCGCGCCTTATGCCGGCAGCGCAAACGTTTTGGCTGACTATTATTCGGTAGCAACCGGCAAGTACGGCTACGACGTAGCAGGTATTATCAACGGCTCGTTTTTTGATACCGCAACCGATCATCTCATCGGCTTGAACATATCCAACGGCAGAATCACCTGTGCTCACTCCGGTTATTCCGATGAGGTCGTTGCTTTTGATACCAACGGCAAAATGAGCATCGTTACCAGCTGTCTCGATTATAAGCTTTTCATCGACGGCAAAGAGGTTCCCAACGCGCTTCGTTATATCAACAAGAGATATGAGAACGACACCTGGGGCCCCGATAAGATATTCTACTACGATACCTCCTGCGGCACTATTGCAGATACCTCTGTTGCCGGCTACGAGGTGGTTTGCGAAAAGGTCAACAACTCCGATCTTATGGTCGGCGGTACCCTTTTCGGTAAGGTAGTAAGCGTTGGCACCGATACCTACGGCACCAAGTTTGAAACCGATTCGAGCAAGGTGTCCAACAGATTCGTGCTTTTCGTAAAGACCGATTCCGCTTACGCTCAGTATCTTAAGGATCTTAAGGCGGGCGATGACGTTGCTATCTCTGTTACCGAGACCATTGCTGATGCAAAAGAGGTAATGGAGAACGCAAACAGCGTTATCACCAACGTCGGCTGGCTCGTTAAGGACGGCGTTGACCGCACCCGTATCGATTCCACCATCGGTACTCACTCTGTTACTCTTCAGGCACGTTGGACTGCATTCGGTCAGAAGGCAGACGGCTCCTACGTTTTCTTCACCACCGAGGGTGCTTCCACCGGTTCCTCCGGCTCGGTTACTCTCCGTGACGTTGCCGACTATATGATCTCCAAGGGTTGCGTAAACGTAATCCGTATGGACGGCGGCGGATCGAGCGCTATGTATCTCAAGAAGACCTCCTCGGGCAGTGCCGGCTATGCACAGTACAGCTCGCGTCAGGTTACCGACGGCATTATGGTCGTTAAGAAGTCGAGCGCAGTTGATTCTTCTCTCGTTACCGCGCTCAACACCGCTATTGCAAACGCAAAGGCATCTGTTGCCTCTACCCCCAACGAATCGCTTTCCGCTGCTATCGCAGATGCAGAGGCGGCTGTTGCAAAGGGCAACGTCGTTTCGGGCGATGCACGCGCGCTTATTTACCGCCTTTCCGGCAAGAGCGAGCTGTTTGAACTCGCATTAAAGGTATCCGGCATTTCCTATCACGATTACAGCGAGGACACCCTTTCGTCTCTCCGCGCCGACTACGCAAAGGCGCTCGAGCTTTATTTCTCGGGCGATGCGACCGCGGCTCAGATCCAGAGCGTTACCGCATCTCTGTACAATAACTTTAACAACAGCGTTGCGACCGTAATTTCAAGAGGCGCAAGCTACACCACTACCGCACCCAACCGCGGCGACGGAAACGTTCACAACGATGACGGCGTACGTCTTACCGACGGCTCCAAGTGCAACGCGGGTGCAAGCACCAACGCATACTCCGGCTGGAGCAACTCGGTCGATCCCGTTATTACGGTAGACCTCGGCTCCGCTAAGCAGAGCGATACCTACACCGTTTATGCCGGCTCGATGGCATCCTGGGGTATTCCCAAGCCCAACGGCTTAAAGGTTGAGGTTTCGTCCAACGGCTCCACCTGGACCACCATCGGCTCGAGCACCGGGGTTATTTACCGACAGGCAGATGCCGCCGCCGATACTGCAAAGACCAATTACTACTCCTTTACCGTAAGGGCATCCGAGGTTCAGAACGCACGTTACGTAAGATTTACCGTTGACGGCGCAAATCACACCTGGCTTGACGAGGTAGAGGTTGCTCTCTCCAATACCGGCGCAGGCACCGCAGTTGAGAACGCAATTTACATCAACGGCGTTAACAAGAGCATCACAGCAGGCGACTGCCATATATTCACTCCCGCGTTCGGCACTGTTACCGGCACAAAGGCAAACCACAACTATACTACCAACGTCGTTTTGAAGAAGTCGAGCGGAAACGCATATACCGTTAAGTCCATCACCGCGCAGAACGGCAGCGCTCCCGACATCACTCTCGCATCGGATGAGCTTTTGCTTGCCTGCCATAACGATGCAAACGTTCCCGGCAGTGCCGCGAATATCGCGCTTCTTTTGAACGCAGGCGTAGGCGACACTCTGTATATCTACGGTGTTGATACCGTTGAAAGCACTCTCGGCGTTGCATCTTACGCAAGCTTCGGCGCTGTTGATGCAAATACTGCCGAAAACGTTGCACTCGGCAAGGATTACACCGTTACCGGCGTTTATATGTCCAACGGCTCCACCGCGGACTATCCCGACGAGAACGGCAAGACCATGACCGACGGCCTTAACGCCGCGGCAGACGGTAAGTATAACGATCCCGCATATCTCGGCTTCAATGCAAATGCGGCAGATTACCAGACCCTCGGCTATGCAACCATCACGGTTGATCTCGGCGAAAAGTATTTGCTTGATAAGTTCGTGGCAAAGGTTGCTTCCTCCTATGCCACCTCGGGTATCGTTGCTCCCAAGGAGGTTTCGGTTTACGTTTCGGATGATAACGCAAATTGGACTTTCGCGGGCACCGTTAACCCCATAGATACCACCGCGGTCAGCACCATCAGCGCAACTATTAAGCTCGATGCCGCCGTTTCGGGCAGATACGTTCAGTTCCGCATCGTTTCGGGCGCAAACTGGATAATGGTTGCCGAGGTAGAGGCATACGGCACTGTTGATTCCTCTGCACCCGCAGGCGACCTTGGCGACGTTAACGGCGACGATAAGATCGACTCTGCCGACTACCTGCTCGTAAAGCGCGCTTGCTTCGGCTCGTACACTCTTACCGAGGAAGCAAAGCTTCAGGCAGATATCGATAAGAGCGGCAAGGTGGATTCCACCGACTACGTTCTTATCAAGAGAATGTCGTTCGGCACGTTTGTAGCATAACCTATACAGAATAACCTTATTCAGCACAGCCCCGCGGATTTTCGCGGGGCTGTCTTTTGTTATTTTGTTAAAACGATAAAAGTCTATCGTGTAGGTGTAGTGCTAAATGCGGGCGACGGGTATATAATAAGGATGCTACAATAGGGTAAATATCATTTAATTATAAAACTATGAAAAAGAGGGGACATAAGAATGAACAAAAGATTAGCCAAAATACTCGCGGCAATACTGTTGCTGTGTATGCTGCCGGCTACGTTTATATCTGCGCTGGCGCATGGCTACGGTGTTGCAAATACCGCTACCGAGAATCAGTATTGGGATAGCGCCAGCGGGCAGTATATCCCGCAGCTTATCGCGGTAGACGGTAATCTTTCCGACAGCGGATGGGTGACTTCGGATTGGGTCCACACCAACGACCAAAACAGCACCTGGGACAGCACGTATCCGTCGGATACAAACACCGAGGCGAGCTATGCTTATCAGCTGAAGCTTGATAACAAGCATTTCTACGCGGCGGCGGTTATTACTCTGCCCGCAGGTGTCACTACTGCCGATCTTAACCTTTTTCTCTCCGAGCAAAAGGTTAACACGAACGAGGCAAACAACCGCGGATGCACCGGCGGGTTTATATTCAAGATCGATACATCCAAGGCGGGCAGTTCCGATATGGTTACCGTTACCGCGCAGGTCGGTGCCGATGAGGAGGCGGCTGAAGCGCAGGCAGCCAACGACGGCAAGTACGAATACGAGAATTGGGACGGAACGGTAGTAATAACCGAAACTATTACTCACAACAAAGGCAGATCGGTGCTCAGCATTGCCGGCAACCCCGATGAATACGGTCCCTACGGCGAATCCGGCACTATTCCCGAAAACGAGGCATATCAGCTCGCCGCCAAATACGAAAACGGCGTTGTTATTATCGAGTTCCGTAACAGGATCTGGGATACCTACGATCCCGATATGTATACCGACTATTCTACAGAGGAAAACCCTGTAAAATGCGGTCTTTCCTATTACTTCGGGCTTGGTCTTGCCAATGCAAACTCTATGTCCGGCAGCGGCTATGACTGGCTTTACAGCCCGCTTTACTCGCGCAATAACGTAAACGCACTCAATGCCGCACCCACCGCAGAGAACTGGCCCGGCGGCGGCAGCGTTGTGGACGTTGACAACAACGAGTTTGCAATGACCTCGCTTATCACTCCCGACGGCAAGTTTGACGAGGCAATCTGGGCGGGATATACCGATTTTTATCAGGAGCACAGCGATAACGTTTACGATCACGTTACTGCAGAAGATATGGCGCTCCTCAGCTTTGATAACGTTAAGTACGTTGAAAACACGTATGATCCGTTCACCTATACCGACGGAAAAAAGCTGGTAAATATAGCTCAAGGTAAAAAATACACAACGGTAGGAAGTATCGGCTCCGCTTACCCCGATACCAACAAAGTGGAGCTTACTGACGGCAAAACACTTGAGGACGTGACTGAATACTCTAACGACACTCAAACCGGTTGGGTCGGCTTCCACACCGACAATGCCGAATCGCAGGTTATCATCGACCTTGCGGGTATGTACTCGATAAGGAGTGTTGATATATATGCCTTGGCAAGACATGCTGTAGGTATTTACGAAAATGACTTTGAGGTTTACTATACCGTTAACGGTATCGATTGGATACTGTTCGGATATCATACTCGTAGCACCGCTAATGATAGCAACACAAGCTACAAAGCACAGATAACCACAAGCTGCGCTGCTCCTGCAAACCACGATATATATGCGACGAAGATCAAGGTCGTATTTTCTCATACGTGGCGCCCTGACGAACCCACCCGACGCGCGTGGAACTTTGTTTCCGAGATCACTGTAGACGGCTATAAGTGCGGAACCGCTTTGAGAAATATCATATCCGGCAACACGAACTACAGCTTTTCAAAGCAGACCAGTAACGAGATTGGATATAGAGATAAAAAGGCAGACGGTACAACAAGCGACAGATGGTCGGGTAGCGAATTGACAGACGGATATATCATTAACGATACTAACCTTAAGGATGATTCGGTTGATTCAAACGGTGCCTCGATCACATCCAATGCCACCTATCAGAGCTCGCACTGGGTTGGATGGAACGATGCTAAAGCAAACCCCATAGTTATAACCATTCCATTAGGTGACGGAAATACGCTCTATGACGTTTATGAGGTAATCACGAGCGTCGGTACCGATAAAATGGACGCCGGTATTTATGAGCCGTCTATCGAAGTGACTTATTCAAAAGACGGCACGACATATCAATCGTTCGGAACTTATACTACTAAAAACACCACGACGTCATACACTCTCGATATAAGCGTCAAGAAAGCGGCACCTGTTCAAGCGAAGTATATCAAGGTTAAGATTTCCAGTGCTTCGTTGGTGTTCATTTCAGAAATCCAGATTCAGGGCGTAGAGAGTGCGCACCAAAAGGAACCCGATTATATTGCGAAATACGACATACGCACGGACAGCAATTATCTCTACGGCGCGATTTATCAGTACTCTCCCAGAGATAACGATGACGGCACACCTTTCTTCCCGGGCATTTATCTTTATGCTAACGGAAATACAAATGCCAACAACGATCTTGCTCTCGGTTTGGGCGAGGATATGCTCAAAACGACTACGAATGTCGAATTCAGAAAGACCGAATTTCGAATTCCGCTTTCGTATTTCGATCCCGATAAAGATGGTAATTTTACCTATGCAATAAAGCTTGGAAACACACTCTCGGATTGGATTTCTGTAACCGCTGAGGACTGTGTCGGTAATGCTGCCGATTCGCTCGTTATTGACGGCGACTTTGCGGATGGACATTGGGTGGCACTTCGTGCGGCGGACAATAAGTTTGACGGCTTGGGTCGAACGGGAGTAAACTATACAGAATATACCGATGTAGAGCACCTTGCTTATGATTTGAAGACCGACGGCACATATATATACGGTGCAGCGGTGGTTGTATTGCCAAACGGATGGACTACCGTTACCAGCAATGAAGCCCTTACCCGCAACGGCGATCAGATCAGATTTGTCATCAGCCCCGATCTCAACCCCTTCCATTATTACGGCATCGATTTTTATACCGTTCAGGGTGAGCCGAAATGTATGGCTTTTTATGACAGCACTAACAAAACAAAGGTGGCAAACCCGGCATCTATAGAATACACACTGACTGTCGAAGAGTATGGCGAAAATGGAAATATCGCGGTTCTTGAATTTACGGTAGATATCGCCAAATTTAATGCGATGGCAAAAACAAGCTTTGGATCAACTCAACTTCTGGTGGTCGAAAGCGGAACCGGCAACGATCCGTTCTTTAGCTATGTTCTCAATTTTCATAAAGGTACGACAACCGATAACGGCGTTATTTCGTCGTTGGTACATTCGTATAATCTTGCAAGCTATGACGATCTTATCAGTATTCGCGGATACGGCGTTATCGAGTTTTCAAATGTTGTACATTACAGCGATTTCGTTACACAGATCGAGGTTGACGGTTATATTGATGAGTCTGTATGGCTTGATAATATGACACACGTCGATATGACAAACGGCAGCTACTATAACCGCGAGCCGTTTGACGGATTCGGTCTTTCCTACGATTATCAGGTTTACACCGTGGGTAACTATATGTACGGCGCGGTTATCACCGATTTCGTGGGCGATGATACCAACAAGCTCGCCTTTAACGTCTGGTTTGATAACTACGTTGACGAGCGCGAGCTTATGCAGGAACGTTTGAGCGATTCGCTGGCCAAGTATTCTCAGGTTCCCGTGGAATACCAGGTCGAGCAACGCTCGTACACCGTACAGACCTATACAGCTCCGGGTACGTTCTCTGAAGACGGCAAGACGGTATTAACAGGTCCCACAGAGGGCAGCAAGCAAACCATCTACAAGGACGAGCTGATATACTACGTTAACCATCAGTACAGCTTTAAGCTGTTCGGCGAGCAATATGATAACGAACGCTTACGCAACAACGACTTCCCCTACGACGTAAACCCCGAGGCAGCGCCCGACTATTTTGCATATTACGACGGCACTCTGGATAAAAACGGCAGGATCAAAACCGACCACATTGTAAAAGAAAACGGCGTTCACTATGAGTATCAGTATAAGGTAGTGGACGGCAAGACCTATCTTGAGTTCAAGGTGGATCTTACCTCGGTCCGCTGTCACGATACCGATTTCCGTTTCTACGTAAGCTTGTACTACGATTTTCCGTTAAAGAACGTCAAATACGAGCTTGCATATCCCAAGGTCGGCGATACCAACGAGGACGGTACGTTGACTATCGTTGAGCCGGTATGGATATTCTCTAAAGATAACCAACTCAACGATAACAACTGCGAAGTGTCGTATGGCAATGGCAGTTACTTTCCTTTGCGTTCGGCAAGCGGACGGCTTATGACATATTCCTCTTGGAAAAACGGCAATCAGGCCGGCTACGGTTATCATACGCTGGCAATATTGGGAGCTGAGGATTTTGCCAACAATAAATACAAGGTTCTTGCCATAGTGGAAGATACGACGGAGCTTAGTGTTAAATACGCTAAGGATCATCCGGATGTAACCGACTACGGTATACGGCTTGTAACTGCGGCGGCGGAAAAAGCAACCGGCGGAACCGCCAATGCATATATCTATGCCGTGGACAGCGGCTCGTATGTGGCGAAAAACAACCATGCTACGGTAAACAGCCGGTACTATATTGCTACAGAGGACGTTGACCAAACCAACTTCCGCGCATACGATGCGCTTGCAGAGGTGGCGTTGGGCTGGGAAGAGGGCGATATAGTTGAGTTTGATTTCGGTACCGATGCAAACGGCAATAAGATCACTCAGGCAACGCTTGAGCTCTCCAACCGTTATTATATCCAGTATTACGGACGTATTAACGGCACAACACCCTCTGATTATACGGTTGAAAACTCTGTGAATATTGTCGGACTGACAAAGACGATAGGTACGATAATCAGCAAGATAAGCACTACCGCCTACGTTAACGACAAGACAACAACAACGTCGCAGGGTATTGAACATACAGGTGAGTCGCGTGCGATCTACTGTCCGTATACCGTAAAACGTACACTTTCCGTCGATCATATGGGAGTGAGTTACGAACGTCATAACACTTTTATGCCCGAGTTTGACAAATACGGCTACCGTAACGTATGGATGTACGGTACCGGCTATTACGTTCAGACAGTACAGCATATCGCTCCCGAAACGGTTGACGTTGACGGCAATCTCGGCGATACCGCCTGGACCGAATCGGGCTGGACACACGTTGATCCCGATATCAACGGTATGACAAGCGACGGCGAGGGCACCAGCTTCAAGTATCAGTTCCGTACCGACGGAGATTATCTCTACGTTGCGGCTGTTATCGATGCGGCATTTGCAGAGGGCACCTATTTCCGTCTGTGGCTCAATTCCGAGGGAAGCATCTCCTTCTCGAAGTATTACGAGCTCGGATACGGAGGCACCTCTCTTGATATTTCTGTTCCCGATCCTACAGGCGAGACGGTTGCCGATTCTACGTTTGCCGAGGGCGCAACCGGATCTGCATACGAGAACGGAAAGCTGACCTACTCCAACAACATGGCATTGACGGTTGCGGATAACAATGCAAAGAACGATCCGAACGACGTCAGAGACATAACCGTTCTCGGATACGGCAATTCCGATCTTTACGGCTACACCGATGAGATCTGGGAAAGCACGAGCGACGGCGTTTGGGTCTGGGAGGCACATCCGCAGACTCAGGGCTTCCGATTCGGTAACGATCACGGTGTTATCGGCTCGGATGCAAACCTCAACGTTATCAACGCGCGCGGAACCGGCATGAACACGATAGTAGAGTTCAAGGTATCGCTTGCCGAGTTCGGCGGCGCAAGCGGATTTGAGTATTTTGTTCAGGCAGGCAGCGCAAGCGGCACAACGCTTTATCCGCGCCATCAGCGCGAGGCATATTCCGATACAAACTACGAGGAATTGTATCATCCCTCGTGGAAATGGGACAGCGCAAAGGCAGAAAAGATCGCTCTGCTCGATCTTGTTCCCTCCAGCAAACTCTGGCTCACCAACGATTACGCTCCCGTAACCTCTATCGGCTCGAAGATCAAAGAGAATTACGATGGATCGGGTAACGGAGCTATCCGCTTCGGCGCAAGATACACCGAAAGCTTTATCCGCGAGATCGCGGGTGCCGA
Organism: Eubacteriales bacterium; assembly: GCA_045531135.1. Taxonomy (GTDB): domain Bacteria; phylum Bacillota; class Clostridia; order Oscillospirales; family CAG-382; genus Coliplasma. The sequence goes on from JAZSDL010000003.1 coordinate 15,212, forward strand.
GGATGCAACCTATTGGGACGTTGAGAATATGGGTATCGTATTCCTGCCGTACCATTACGTTTGCGCCGGTCAGCCGCTCGATATCGAGAACGAGAACGCCAAGGTCGTCACCGCGCTGGATATTGTTGACTGGAAGCACGATGCCATCGATGCAAAGACAAACTTTGCCGATTACGAGAGCTTTGTCTTCTACGTTAACCTTGTCGGAATACCTCCGGCGGCATACAGTATGGAATTTATGTATTGCGGCTTTGTTGATTATTACGGAAAAGTCACCGGCTACGATACTTATTACGGCATCCCCTTGGCGAGAAGCTATGCAGGCGTGCTGAATAACGGTTATTCCGCTAACGAGGGCGAGGTATTACCTCCTCATTCCGATTATTAATTCAATAACCGAAAACGCACTCTCTTATCGGGGGTGCGTTTTTTTGTGCCGAAAATTTAACAAAAGATTCGCAAATAACAGCAAAAACTACCGTGTGAGTATAGTGCTAAAGGGAGCAAACGGGTGTAAAATGATATGACATAATAGCATCATTGTTTGCTTTTGTAAAAAATCTCTTTCAAAAAGGAGTAAAGATAATGAACAAAACATTAGCACGTGTTCTTGCGGCGATACTCGTTTTGTGCATGCTCCCCGCGACGTTTTTAACAGCGCTTGCGGGCGGCTACGGCGACGCCAAGAACGAAACCGAAAACCAATCGATCGACAACGCGAACGGGCAGTATATCCCCGAGACTATCGTTGTTGACGGTGAGTTTAACGATACCGGCTGGGCAATAGAGGGCTGGAACTACGTTACCGCCTCCACAGGTAACTGGAACGTAGAGGATCCCTCCGCAACCGCTCAGCAGATGATGTATCAATATCAGCTTCGTGCCGACTATAAGTATTTTTATGCCGGCGCGGCTGTTGTGTTGCCTGATTCGGTCAGCAACGCAAAGCTTAAGATATATCTTTCGGACGATTCTTCGTCGTATAAAACAGCATCGCTGTTTACTTTCTCGCTCGAGAAATCCGACGGTACTGCTACCGTTGTCGCTACCGATTGCGATACGAGCGATAGCGTTTCTGTACAGCTTTACGGTGATTTGTTTGTGCCTAAGTATCTCGGCGACGGTAAATTCTATATCGAATTCCGCAACGCCGCTCAAACGAGCTATGATATTGAGGAACAGGTCAAGTATTACGTCTCGCTTGACGTAACTGTGGACGGAGCGGATCAGTCCCTCTATCACCCTGTCTATGAGACCAGCGACGGCGTTCACGCGGTTCCCACCTCGGAGTTCTGGCCCGGCGGCGGTGATCTGCTTACCGTAAGCTATACCGATGTAAACGTGTATTCTGCCAATCCGTATAGTTCAACTGACGAGACATACGCTATGAACGATACCCTTAACGACGGCAACAGAGTTAAGGATACCGATGGCTACAAGGGCGCTATCGAGCTGGACGGCTTGTTCAACGAGGAAATGTGGAGAGGTCTTACCGACTACTACACCACCGAGAATAATAATCTTGTTGATTTTGTAAACGAGGACAAGGGTATTATCGACGGTGTTCCCACCAATCTTGTTAATACCGATATGGTACACTACCTTCCCAACAACCTTTTGGAGGGTAATTCGTATTCTTCCAGTGTAGATGCCGGCTATCAAGGTAATTATCTTGATGACGGCAACGAGCTTACAAACGGTGTTGTTGTGACCGAGGACGACTATACCGGATATTCCGAGGCGGGTTATAAACACCCCGAATTGGCGGGTTGGGTTAACAGCGCGTATCCCGTGTTCGTATTCGACGTTGGCAACGGCGATGGCTTGTATCCCGTATCTATTGTCAGATTGCATACCCTCACAAAGCATTGCGGCGCGGGTCTTGCTGACAGGGCGTTTAATGTAGAGTATTCCGATGATAACGGAACGACCTGGAAGACCTTTGGCACTATTGCAAAAAACACCGACGAGAGCACATATACAAAGGTAATCGAGGCAAAGCTCGATACTCCCGTTTGGGCAGATAAAATAAGAATAACACCTACTACCAGCGGTATGTTTTTCTTAAGCGAGATCGAGGCATTTTCCTCGGACAACCATGCTCTTGCTCCCGATATAGACACAAACGTCGCCAAATATGATTTCCGTTACGATGACGAATATATTTACGGCGCGATCATCGCCTGCCCGGGTGCGAGCAATCTCCTTGTCGGCGGCAAGAAGATCACCTGTGCATACGTACACAAAGACGGCGAGTATCTTTTCCGATATGAATTTAAGGTGAAATTGTCCGATTATCCCGAATTTGCTCAGGATACTACCGACGTAAAGCTTACTGTAGGCACTGTTACGTATGAGAACCTGATAGCAAGAAAGGTTCCTAACGGAATGGCGGACTACGTTAAAGCCGACGGTATATTTGACGAGCAGATCTGGACCGCTATCAACGGCGGTGACGATAAATTTGCATACCTTGCAAGCACACATTATACCGAACACGACAAGTATTATAACGATAACGTCAAATCGATGGTATATGAGGTAAAGGCGGATTACGAGTACATTTACGGTGCCGCCATACTCGAGTTGAGCGATAATGAATTCCGTAACGAATATACTCAATTCCGTTTGATGGTATCTCCCGGCGGCGACAGCGTCGGCAACGACGACAGATGCTATGTGGATATGTATATCTCCAACGCCAACAACGCCAACGGAAAGCAGTTTGCCCGTGTGAGCAAGATACTCAACGGCAACGCAAGCGAGGCGAATACCGCCTGGACATCGTACCGTTGGAGCGAATTCTCTGTAATTAATATCGACGAAAGCGGAATGATAGTAACGCTTGAGTTCAAGGTGCCCTACAAGCTGTTTGGCTGGGAGGGACCTAAGGAACAGGCAGTTGTTGATGCGAATTATACAAACAGCGCAACGCACTTCAACAACGATCCTAATTTTACCCGTGAAAATCCTTTTGATTTTGAGAGTATCACGGCTAATGACGAAAATGCAACTCTGTTTTCCTATTATTTCTGCGTAGCCGAGAGGAACGACGCAAATGGCGATGGTACAATAAACAACAGCGACGCGGCATCAAACATATTCTTCTCCAAAGAGCAAAAGCTCGAATGTGTGAAGATAGTATATGGCTCAAACAATACCAACAATGCATACGATAAACACGGAACCGCTATCACATACGGCGATCTTATAGATACCGTAACTATCGACGGTCATATCGATGAGGCGGTATGGGCGGATAAGGATTTCTATCATGCCGACTTTGCCGACAGTACGGTGGTCACACGTCCGACAAAGGGCGAGGTATTTGATTACTCTTATATGCTTTACGGCGGAAGCAACTATATCTACGGCGCGGTTGAGCTTAACGATATAGCAAGAGAGGGCACAACCTTTACTCTCTGGCTCAACAACTTTGTTGATGAGTATGCCTGGATAGGCGATGAGGACGATACAACTCCTCATATCATCTATGATATCAAACCTATCACGACAACGACCACTGTTTATGATCTCGGCAAGCTTGAATATAACAAAGCTACCTACTCTATCAAAAACGCTATAATAACAAACGACGGCTCAACAACTTCGCAGCGTTTGAATTATTATACAAACTATAAATACGAGTTTGATCTCTCGGCTGTAACGGCAAAAGCAACCCCCGATTTCTATTTTGCTACCGACAGCAACCTCGAAAAAGACAAGACCAAGATAGTAGAGAACGTGAATTACAAATATGCCGTTACCTCTATAAACGGCAAGACCTATCTTGAGTTTATGATCGACGTGGATAACTTCCATTGGGATAACAACAGCTTTGAGTACGTTACCTCGGTTACCCATACCGTTTCGGGCGCCGCAGGTAAAGAAACTCTTACCGTTTATCACCCTCAGATCAATGACAGAGCTAATTTCTGGCTCACAAACACCAACTGTGATGCCGCATACCGTCACGACGGAGCGTCTACGATGTGGACCGATGCAGCCAAGTATAACAATAACCTCCCCCCCTCTGCATACTGGGTATCGCTAAAGCTCGAGCCGACCGACACCGCTGAACAGTATAAGATAATCGAGATGACCAACGGTTATTGGAAGTATGAACTCCAGTCCGACGGTAAGGTGAAATCTACATACCGCAGCGATGAAACGGTGGCGAAATGGCACGATTATTCCGAAGAAGAATCGAATGCAGGTATCATATTCTATATCTCGTTTAAAGGTACCTTGTATCCGGTCGGCGGTCAGGTGCTGAAGTATGACAACTCTCAGCTTGGCTACCCCTGGGTACGCTATATGGAATATGACTCTGCAACTTACAGCGGCGATACATACTATTACAACAAGTATGTTTTGGACGGTGTCAGCGCAAGAACACAGGCATCCGACAACACCTTCTGGAACTGGGTTGTAGGCGACGTGGTTGAGTTCGGTAAACAGAACACCGAGGTTATTGAGGATAAGGCATCAGACGGCAAAAAGGTAATTCCCGTTTCGGGCACCAGCTTGTCGAGCGATACCGATCATCCCGATCTTATCAACAGCACCGACAAAGCTACAATGCTTGATTTCTACGGTTACCAGTGGAACACCCTTGGTGCCGAAAAACGTATGCCGCTAAGCGGTACCTTTGGCGACAAAGTTGCTATAAACAGCTATACCTACGAGCCGGGTGTTATGGATAGCACCAGCGGAGCGTTTGCAGACTCTACCGGAAAAGAGCTTACCAACGGAAACAAGCTCACGCTAAATAAAAACGAATACGTTGTTCTTTACTCAAAGAGCAAGACCGATAGCACCGAGGACGATTATTCCGCCTATATTGATGCAAATATAAAGACCGGAACTAAATCCAACACCTACACAGCATATCTGTACAGCGGTCACGGCGGCGTAATATCCGAGTTTATAAATATGGAGATATACGGTGCTTATTCCACCGGTGCCGATACCGGCTGGCATAGGATAACCTCCGCCTCCTACCGTCAGCAGATACTCCGTAAGGGCGACGGCGTGTACGGCAATGATACTAAGTCGGATGGTGTTTCTGCAGCATCTTACGCAAACGGTACGACCGTATTTAATCCGGCCGAGGCATCTGTTAAGTATCACGATCCGGATCATATGACCGCTGCGATCGCAACCTCGCGATTGGGTGACGGTATAGCAAACGTTACCGACTATACTTTGACAAACAGCACCAACTATTTTGCATACAACACGACCTATTCGGGCGCGGGCGTTATGCTTGACAACCCGACTTACGCAAGCGGCACAAATAACTTCTTCCTTGATACTACGTTTGACACGAAGAGTGCGGTAAATTCGTATACCATAGGTCTGTATACCCACTATACTGCGGGATACGGCTTCCCCGATGCGAGCATAAACATTTATACCTCTACCGACGGAGAGAAATATACTTACGTAGAAACTCTGCGCTTCGGCGAAAAGTTTGATGCTGCTACCGCAGCAGAATATGGCTCAAAGGGCCGTATGTCCAAATATACCTTCGCGCTTTCTCAAACGTATGAGACCAAGTACATCCGTGCTCAGATATTCTTTCCCAAGGTAGAGGAGGGAGCAAATCCTCATCCCACCAAGAATGATAGCGGCGATGTTTGGAAATATTGGAGAAATATGTGTATAACCGAGTCAAGCTTCTCTTACTCTGAAGACTCGATGTACACTCTCACCGCGATCGTCAGCAAACCTGTAACCTACGATAAGATCAGATTCAAGTTCTACGATGCATCGCCGTCCACTGCCAACAACTTTATAGGTCTTGATGAGATCGAGATCGCGTACAGCGCCGAGATCGAGCAGATACCTACAAAAACGATACTCCACGTGAATACCGATCAGAGCACACCTACCAAGACGAATATTGAAAACGGTACTTATAAGGGACGGTATAATACAACCGGATCTACCTGGACGAATAGCGGAACGTCTATGACAAAGCCCAATTCGAACTCGCTGTATTCCAACAACGTGTTTGTCGAGACGATACCTCTAAACGGCTACGAAGACCATACGCTGTCGAGTCCGGGTATGTACTCCGATTATTATATCGAGCGCGTACAGTCGGCAGGCGTAAATCAGACCAAACGCCCCGATGACGAAGGAAATAACAAGTGGGATAAATCGACAAACGGTATCCTTAAAAAGCTTGAGCATATCGCGCCCGACGTTATCGACGTAGACGGCAATCTCAACGATACCGGCTGGGACGGCACCTGGACCGAGGTTGACGGACTTAAAAACGCAACCAACTTTAACGGCACGGGCACCGACTTTAAGTATCAGCTCCGCGCCGACGGCGAGTATCTCTACGTTGCGGCTATAATCGATGCGGCGTATGATACCGCAGAGCCCGAGCTTAAGCTCTGGATAAAGGGCGATGAAAGCGCGACCTCCTTTACCAACCTTTATACCGTTGGTGTCGGCGATACGGCGCTCGCTATCGGCGCGCAGGCAACCGATTCCACCGGTGTTGTCGATGCTCCGTACCTCGTATATCAGTACGGCGAGGATAATATCGACGGCTCGATTTCCGTAGCCGCCAAGATCGGCGCATATAAGAACAACTCTGCAACACCCAACGGAATGAACGACAAGACCGATCTTGACGAGTATCTCTCGTCCGCGATCTACGGCTATACAAAAGAGGTCGTAGAGAGCACGCACGACGGTGTTTGGTCGTGGGAGGCAAAGCCGATCACTCAGGGACACCGTGTGGCGCTTGAGCACGCTTGTATCAATTCCGCAAGCGGAAAGACGGCGGGCAACACTGTCGGCGATGCAAGCAAAACCATAGTCGAGTTCCGCGTTGCGCTTGATGAGTTTGACGGTGCGGACGGATTTGAGTACTTTATCGAGGCATGCACTACCTCCGGCAGTACGGTTTATCCGCACATCTATACCGAAAAGGGATATGACGAGTATCACCATCCCTCGTGGGCTTGGGACAGCGACAGCGCTGTTAAGGTCACCGCAGAGGATATGACCGGCTGGGGCAGCTACCGCATGGTCAACGACTATGCGCCTATGACCTCGCTCGGTGCAAAGATCAATCCCTCTTACGGCGAAAACAATGATCAAAAGGCAATACGCTTCGGTGCAAGATACACCGAGGAGTTTATACGCAGAACCTCCGATCCCACTGCTGATTATTGGGACGTTGAAAGCGCGGGTATCGTATTCGCTCCCACACACGTGGTTGAGAATTACGACCCCTATAACCTTACGGTCGATACAAGCAGTGCAAAGGTTGTCGAGGCGTTGGATATCATCAACTGGATGAACGATACTCCCGATGGATCTACAAACTTTGCCGATTATACCTCGTTCGTGTTCTTCGTAAACCTTGTCGGAATTCCCGACGGCTACGAAGCGATGGAATTCTCGTTCCGCGGCTACGTTGATTACTTCGGCACGGGAGATCCGGGCCGCGACACCTATTACGGCATCCCGCTTGAGAGAAGCTACTCTCTTGTAGGCCGCACCGCTAACGAGGGCGTTATCACCGATGCGAGAAACGCCGAGGTCTTTGATTGCACTCTTACCGTTGAAAACGGTGCCGGAGTTGTCTATTACGATAAATTCGATGCGGAAAGTGCGGCAAGGGTTCTTAATGACGGTCACGTGTATATAAGATCCGGAAACACAAAAGCATCGGATCATAACGATCCGGCGAACAGCCCTGCGTATTTGTTTGAAAACAGTGATCCCAAGACTAACACAGGATGTAATTTCACGATAAACATGGCGTACGAGCAGGACGTTGCGTTCAACACAGTCGATCTTGGCTTGTATATGGCTCCGTGTTGGAAGATCGCTCCTCCCAAGTCCGTTACCGTTTACGTTGACGGTGTAGAGAAGGAAACGGTTGATAACATCTATTCGTATACTGCCGATGTTATGGATTCGTTTGAGACGGAGATGGAAGCAAAGTCGATTGCAGTCGGCTTGAGCGAGAAATACGTCGGTCAGAACATAAAGCTTGTGTTCACCTTCCTTGATTTCGAATATCACAGCAGCATGGTCGGTGAAGAGGCAGAGCTGAGACAATATAAGGAACATCAGTTCGTCGGACTTACCGAGGTCGGCTTGTCCGTTAAGTAATTCCTAAAAAATCAATAACGAGAAAACCTCCTGTGGTATAACCATAGGAGGTTTTTTGTCCCGAGAGGGTTGTGTATGGCCGCAGCATCCGCAAAAGAGCGAATGGATTGACAATATAAATACGTTGTGGTATTATGATGTTAAGAAAATCAAAGCTTTGGCATAGCTTTTCTTATATTCCACGGCATTTTATAAATCGGATTATCGAAAGGAAACCACGATGAAAACAGTCGCTTTTGTCCCCATAAAAATGAACAACGAGCGTTTGCCCGGAAAAAACACAAAGAAATTTTCCAACGGCGTTCCTTTGATTAAATATATATTATCTACGTTGCTTAAGGTCGGATCGGTTGATGAAATATACGTTTATTGCAGCAACCCGCAGATAAAGGAATATCTGCCCGAGGGAGTGCGTTTTCTTAAGAGAAGCGAGTATCTTGATCTTTCGACCACAAGCTTTAACGAGGTTCTGACCGGCTTTGCAAATGACGTTGCCGCAGACATATACGTGCTCACTCACGCAACGGCTCCGTTTATCAGCGCCGCTTCCTTTGAGTCGGCAATAGCAGCGGTAAAGTCCGGAAAATACGACTCCGCGCTCTCGGTAGAGAAGCTGCAGGAATTTCTGTGGAAAGACGGCAAGCCGTTTAATTATGATCCCAACCACATTCCGAGAACTCAGGATCTGGAGCCGTATTATACCGAAACGTGCGGACTTTATGTTTACACCTCTGATCTGATCAAAAACGAAAAGCGCCGCATCGGACACAATCCGTATCTTGTCGAAATATCAAAGATAGAGGCGTGCGACATCAATAACCCCGAGGACTTTATCGTCGCTGATGCTATTGCTTCTCATATGCATGGATGAGACGTAAACGGAGTGTTTTTATGAAGAAATTCAGCATACTTGATTGCACCCTTAGAGACGGTGGATATGTAAATAATTGGAGCTTTGGCGAAAATGCCATAAAAAATATAGTCAAGGGATTATCCGAATCGCGTGCCGACATTATAGAGCTCGGATTTCTTTCGGATACGGAATACGATTCGGAGCGGTCTGTTTTCAGCCACCCTGCACAAGCTTTGGGACTTTTACCGCAAGCTACCGAGTGTAAATACGTTATGATGGTCGCGCTGGGCGAAAAAGAGATTTCCTACGAGAAGATCCCCGACCAAAAGGACGGACCGATATGGGGGATTCGAATAACCTTTCACAAAGAAGAGATCGACCGCGCGTTCGAGTTTGCAAACGATCTAATGTCAAAGGGCTACGCTGTGTTTATCCAGCCCGTCGGCACGACCTCTTATTCCGAGGAGGAATTGGGGCGGTTGATCGAAAAAGTCAACCTGCTCAAGCCGTTTGCGTTCTATCTTGTTGACACGCTCGGGCAATTGTATATGCGCGATCTGCTGAGAATCGCATGCTTTATAGATCGCAAGCTGGACAACGAGATCGCCTTGGGCTTTCATTCGCACAACAACCTTCAGCTCTCGCTTTCGAATGCGTTGACGTTGATCAATCAGGATTTCAAGCGCCATCTGATAATCGATACCTCGGTATACGGCATGGGGCGCGGTGTCGGCAATTTGCCTACCGAGCTGCTTGTGCAGTACGTTAACGAGAACTTCGGCGAAAGATATGATCTGACTCCGCTGTTGGTTATCGCCGAGCGGTATTTAAAACGCATATACGCCGAGCACCGTTGGGGGTATGATTTGCCTTATTTTCTGTCGGCGGCGGAAAAATGTCACCCGAATTACGCAAGCTTTCTTATGAACAAAGAAACGCTTGATATCGAATCGATAGCCGAGTTGCTGAAAAAAATACCCGCGGACAAGCGCCATTTGTTCCATAAGAGCGTAATCGAGAAGCTGTATAAAGAATCACAGGGGGCTGTTGTTGATGATCGCGTTGCGGTCGGCAAGCTCGACGAGCATGTTTCCGGCAAAAAGGTGCTTTTGCTTGCGCCCGGCGGAAGCATAACCACCTATAAGGACGAGATCAAAAAGGCGATAGAGCGTGAGGATGCGATAGTAATATCGGTAAACTTTACTCAGGATATATTTGCCGAGAAGATAGTGTTTATCAGTAATCAAAAGCGCTTATCCTCCATTAAGAAAAAGCTGGAGGCCGATAAGATCATCATCGCCACCTCTAATCTCGGCGACGAGATTCCCGCATCGGCGTATACGGTCAACTACTCAAGCTATTTGGATCCCACGACCGGCGCGGACAATGCGGGCGCTATGCTGATCCGTTTGTTAAAGAGGACCGGCGCAAGCGAAATACTTTTGGCCGGCTTTGACGGTTTCGGAATAGACATTTCGGCAAACTATTATGTTGATTCCTTTAAACGGGAAATGGAACGCGAAACTATCGAGGCAAAGAACAAATACGTGTCGATGCAGCTGCAAGATGCGTTGCGTGATATGAAGTACAGATTTATTACACCGACAAGGTATAGCTTATGAAAAAATTGATCGTTTTCGATATGGACGGAACGTTGGCTGATACTTCGGCAGGTATCCTCAACAGTCACCGTTATGCTCATAAAATGATGGGGCGCTCGCATCCGGACACAAAGGTGCTCGAGAGCGTTATCGGGGGACCTTTGCTGAATACCTATATAACAAGATTCGGGTTTTCGGAAGCACAGGCAAGAACAGCCGTGGCTCATTACCGTGAGTATTATGCCAAAAACGGCTTGTTAGAGGCGGAGCTCTATCCCGAAATGAAAAATGTGTTGCGGATTTTGAAAGAAGACGGATATCTTTTGGCGGTTGCTACACTAAAGGCAGAAAGATTTGTCGAAAAAATGCTGGATCATATGGGTGTTTTGCCATATTTTGATGCGGTGTTCGGCATGGATGATTCGGACACCCGCACAAAAGCTCAGCTGATCAATATGTGTATGGAACGTTTGAACGCAGATGCTCAGAGCACAGTCATGCTCGGTGACAGTATACACGATTTGAACGGCGCCGTTCAAGCGGGCGTGTCGTTTGTCGGGGTGACATATGGCTTCGGGTTTAAATCCGCCGAAGAACGTGCGGTCGGCTGTGAGTTTTGCGATACCCCTCGCGGTCTGATCGACTGTGTAAAGAACCTTTGATGAGTACAAATTTTAATAATTCACAAAAAGGCTCCGATCGTAAGAGAGGGGTTCTTTTTATTTAAAAAAAGAGGGGCAAAAAGGTATTGCATTTTGGAAATATGTTTGTTATAATCGTATTTGAAGAAAAATGCGAAGATGTGTTCGCATAGTATAGTTGATTAATGCAGGAGTATTAAAATGAAAGCTATTATTAACGGCAAAATCATTTTGAAAGACCGCATCGTAGAAAACAGCGCATTGCTTTACTCCGATGTGATCGAGGGAATCGTTCCCGCAGATAAGCTCCCCGCGGGAGTTGAGACGGTCGATGCAAAGGGCGGCTATGTCGCTCCCGGTCTTATCGATCTTCATATCCACGGCTATCTCGGCAAGGACGTTTGCGATGGCGAGGAGGAGAGCATCCGCGTTATCTCCAAGGGCTTGCTTGCAAACGGTGTTACCGGCTACCTTCCCACCACGATGACTGTCGATATGGCGGTTATCAAAAAGGCGCTTGAGGTCTGCCGCAGTCTCAAGGAGGAGAGCAAGAGCTGGGAGGGCTCTGCCATTCTCGGCGTACACGCCGAGGGCCCGTTTATCAGCGAGGCAAAGAAGGGCGCACAGGATCCCAAGTACATACTCAAGCCCGATGCGAAGTTTGTTAAGGAATATGCGGACATTATCCGTATAATTTCGCTCGCACCCGAGACAGATACCGAAAACTTTGATGCTATCAAGGAGATCCGCCGCGATACCGACGTTATAATGTCTATCGGTCACACCAGCGCGGACTACGATACTGCTATGAAGTCGGTTGAGAACGGTATGCGCCACGTTACGCACCTTTTCAACGCTATGACTCCGCTTGCACACCGTGCACCCGGCGTTGTTACCGCCGCGCTTAATTCCGACGTAAGCACCGAGCTTATCGTCGATACCTTCCACGTAAATCCTGCTTTTTATGATATGCTCTTTAAGATCAAGGGCAGAAAGCTCTGCTTTATTACCGACTGTCTCCCCGCAGGCGGTCTTCCCGAGGGTGAGTACACTCTCGGCGGCGCGAAGATCATCTACCGCGGCATAGTTTGCCGTCTTGAAGACGGTACCGTTGCAGGCAGTGTTCTTCATCTTAACAAGGGCGTTTGGAACGTTTACTCCAACTCCACAATTCCTCTTTGGGAGTGTGTAAACGGTGCATCTCTCAACCCTGCTACCACTCTTGGCATTGATGACAAGAAGGGCTCGCTTGAGATCGGCAAGGATGCTGATATAATCATCACAGACAATGAATTTAACGTAGAAAAAACCATCATCGGAGGTAATATCAGATATGAAGCTTAAGGTTAATGCTAAACTCGATCCTCAATTTGCTCCTCTTTCGGTCGTATGCCGCGAAATGCGCGAGGCGACCAAGGAAAACGGTCAGGACCTCGTAATCGGCGTTGAAAGAACCAAGGGTTGCACCACGGTTTACAAGACCCGCGTTTACAAGGACGGCACCGGTCACGATCAGGAAAACTTTGATTTTATCGAAAGAATGGCTAAGGCACTTCTTTGGGTAGCGGGCGGTTTCAAGATCATTATCGCAGGCAGCGAGGTTATCGGTAACAAGATCAAGGAGGCATATACCGACGGCGGTCTTCGTGATTTCGACGTTCACTTTATGGAGCGCGTTTACGAGAGACCTTTCGAGGTAGAGGTTCGCTCTATCGATAACGCCCCCGTTGATTGCGGCTCTGCGGCTCCTGTCGGCAGACATTTGGACGGCTGCCGTATCGGCTTCGATGCAGGCGGATCCGACAGAAAGGTATCTGCCGTTGTTGACGGCGAGACCGTTTACTCCGAGGAGGTCGTTTGGTTCCCCAAGATCAACTCCGATCCCGATTATCACTATCAGGGAATTCTCGATGCAATGAAGACCGCGGCTTCCAAAATGCCCCGTGTTGATGCTATCGGCGTTTCCTCCGCAGGTGTTTATATCGACAATCGTATCATGGTTGCATCGCTCTTCCTCAAGGTCAGCGATGAGGACTTTGACAAAAAGGTTAAAAATATGTATATCGACGTTGCAAAGGAGATCGGCGAGAACATTCCGATCGAGGTTGCTAACGACGGCGACGTTACCGCTCTCGCAGGCGCAATGAGCTTGGAGGACGATTCGGTTCTCGGTATCGCTATGGGCACCTCCGAGGCGGCCGGCTACGTTGATCCTCAGGGCAATATCACCGGTTGGCTCAACGAGCTCGCATTCGCTCCCGTTGACTTCTGCAAGGACGCAATGGTTGACGAGTGGTCGGGCGACTATGGCTGCGGTGTTAAGTACTTCTCGCAGGACGGCGTTATCAAGCTTGCTCCTTTTGCGGGTATCGAGCTCGATGAATCGCTTTCTCCCGCCGAAAAGCTCAAGGTGGTTCAGAACCTTATGAAAGAGGGCGACGAGCGCGCTGCCGCTATCTATGACACCATCGGTGCATACTTCGGCTACGCTATCGCATTCTATGCTGAGTTCTATGATATCAAGCACGTTCTCATTATGGGCCGTGTAACCTCCGGCGACGGCGGTGTTATCCTTCTCGAGCGTGCTCAGGAGGTTCTTGATAAGGAATTCCCCGAGCTTGCTAAGAAGATCCAGCTCCACATTCCCGACGAAAAGGCACGCCGCGTAGGTCAGTCTGTTGCAGCCGCATCGCTTCCCAAGATCAAATAATATTAAAACAATCCAATGATTTAAATAAGTTCCTTGATCTTATCGGGGAACTTATTTTTATTGTATAAAATTTTATAAAAGTTTATTGATTTCGAAACGGTTTTGGCGTATAATGAGTGTGAAAAAACCGAAAGGGGAAGTAGTATGAACACAAATCTGCCCGAGCCGATAATCAGCTTTGCCGGCTACAAGGGATCGATACAAAACTGCTCGGCGCTTACCGTACGTGAGTATGTAAACGATATCATACTGTTCTTTCGTTACATAATCGTTTCGCGCAGGGGCGATAAGCCCGAAAAGACCGAGATGACAGAGGTTTCGCTCGAGGGGCTTGATTATGAGCTGGCGGGCTCGGTGCGCTCGGACGAGGTGTACTCGTATATGCTTTATCTTTCGACCGCGCGCGGAAACGGGGTACGCATCCGCGCAAGGCGCTTGTCGGCAATAAAGGCGTTTTATAAGTATCACACCGCCAAATCGCGTCGGCTGCAGGATAATCCCGCCAAGGATATCGACAGCCCGACAGTAAAGCCGGCGTTGCCCAAATATATGTCGCTTGAGGAAAGTATACGTCTGTTAGAGAGCGTTCCGCGCGATTGTCCGACGTATGAACGCGATTATTGTATATTGACATTGTTTTTAAATTGCGGAATGCGGCTTTCCGAGCTTGTGGGCATAAATCTTGCGGATATTGACGAGCATCTTCAAAAGCTGTACGTTACGGGCAAGGGTAATAAGATGCGCGTGGTGTATCTCAATTCCGCCTGCCGAAAGGCATTAAGCGATTATTTGCAGGTCCGTCAGATAAAGGCAACGGAGCACGGTCAGCCGATAATCGATAAAAACGCGCTGTTTCTCAGCTCGCGGAGAACGAGAATATCCAACCAGATGGTGCAAACGTTGGTATATAAGTATCTCAAAATGGCGGGGCTGGACGGCAGAGGTCTTTCTGTGCATAAGCTGCGCCATACCGCCGCAACGCTGATGTATAACGAGGGCGAGGTAGATGTGCTTACGTTAAAGGATATCCTCGGGCACGAGCAGCTTACCACGACACAGATATATACGCACCTCAGTAATAAAAAATTGGAGGAGGCGGCGGAGATGAATCCGCTTGCTAAAATCAAGTAATGTTAGAAAGAAAAATTGCCGTAGCAAGCTTTGACGTTTTTCCCAACAGTACGATGAAGCCGTCGGCACTTCAGCAGTATATGCAGCAGCTCGCGCGTGAGGATTGCGATGCGATGGGATATACCTATAAGATGATGCGCGAGGTAAATATGGTTTTTGTTCTCACAAAAATGGGAATGAAGATCAACAAGCCCGCGTTTGCTTATGATGAGCTGACGGTCAAGACCTACCAGAATCGCGTTTCGGGTATTACCTGGGAACGTGAGTTTGAGTTTTACCGCGACGGCGAGGAGGTCATCCACGCGACAACACAATGGGTTGTTGTAAAGTACGATACGCGCCAGATAGTCCGCCCGCGCGATTTTCCCGGCGATATAACCTCGGCAGAGCTTGAGTGTAACCATATCGAGATTCCGCGCGCGTTTGACACCGCAGATCTTGAGCTTGTCGGTGAGCGTGTTGTCAGATTGTCCGACCTCGATGAAAACGATCACCTTAACAATTGTGTTTATTCGGCAATCTCGCTTGATGTATTGCCCTTTGATCGCAAGGATGATTTTGTTAAAGAGATGTTTATAATCTTCCGTCAGGAAGCAAAAAAAGACGATGTTTTAAAACTTTCCATGGCAGAAAAAGAGTCGGGTTTCGTGGTTTCTGCTTATAATTCGACGGCAGACCGCCCCTGCTTTGAGGCGCGTTGCGCTCTGGGCAAAATATCCGGTTGATTTTTTATAAAAGTTAGTATATAATAGGACATCATCAGGGAAAGGAGAGCTTGTATGTCGGATATGATAAGAAATATTACGAATAACCGTGCTGCATATCACGAGTATTTTGTCGAGGACAAATTCGAGGCCGGCATAGAGCTTTTCGGTACCGAGGTCAAATCGCTCCGTTGCGGCAGGGTTAATCTAAAGGATGCCTTTTGCCGTATCGATAACGGCGAGCTTGTTGCCTACGGTATTCATATCAGCCCGTACGAGAAGGGAAATATCTTCAACCGCGATCCCTATCGCGCTCGCAAGCTGCTTATGCACCGCCGCGAGATCGACCGTCTTTTCGGCGCAGTCGGTCAAAAGGGATATTCGCTCATCCCGCTTTCGATGTATTTTAAGGGGCGCTGGGTAAAGGTCGAGATAGGTCTTTGCAAGGGTAAAAAGCTGTACGACAAGCGCGCGGTCGAGGCAGAGAAAACTGCAAAACGCGATATCGAGCGTGCAGGGAAGGGCGATTACTGATGGCAACCTGGATAGTTCATCTTCGCGTGGCGGAAAAGGTATTAAAAACCCTTTCGGATATAAACGAAACGGCGTATTACGTCGGTACGCTTGCTCCCGACAGCGGCAGGATGGCGGATGCTTTTACCTATCTGCCGCCAAAGGATGTGTCGCATTGGAAAAGAGAGGGCGTGTCGTTTGAGCAGCGTGTGATCGATAACACCGAGTTTTATAAAAAATACGGCGAAAACGAAACCGATCCTTTTAAAAAGTCGCTTTATATCGGTTATTACGTTCATATTTTGCTCGATACCATGTATGTGCGCGAGGTTATCCGCCCGTTTATCGAGCATAACGGAAGACCGTTTTGGCGCGAGAATATCAACAAGATACGCGCCGGCTGGTACGAGCTTGATTTTAGGTTTGTCAATAATAATAAAAGCTTCCGTCCGCTTGAGATAATCAGTGCGGTAGAGGAGTTTCCCAATACCTATTTTGATTATTTTACGCCCGATGATATTATCGATAGGGTGCGTTATGCGGCACAGCTTTATAAGAACTGCAAAACCGATAAAAGCGTTGAGTTTTTAACCATTACTCCCGACGGGATGGAAAAATTTATCGAAGAATCGAGCAGGGAAATAATAGATATATTAAAAAGAAATAATATATAACTCGCGGGGCCGTAAAGGTTTCGACGGGGATCTTGAAACGAAGTAAGCGAGCAGAAGCGCACAACTTCTTTAAAATGTGTACTTTAAAATTAAACGCTAACAATAACAAATTAGCAGTCGCTGCCTAAGTGCAGTGACCGTCGGCGCGAGGAGTACCGCGGCCTCGCGTTCGGCGTCACTTAGCGGTGAACGTGCGTAGGGTTAAGCTTTGCCCCCTGCCATGAATTAATGAAGCTACCGTATATGTCGGCCTGCTGTTTGGCGGGCATATAGGGGAATCTTAATAAACGGCTGCGCTCGGAGAAAGCATCGCGGATGGGTTTTCGGACAGGGGTTCGATTCCCCTCGGCTCCACCATTCCAGACCACCATTTGATGAAAGTCAAGTGGTGGTTCTTCTTTTATCGCACCGCTACCGTTACAGACACGGACATTTATCATATCAAAGACCTTGAGGACTATGGTGACATAGTCCTCAAAAATATCTACTCGCTCCACGAAAGAGGAAAACAACTTCTTGTACTCCTCAATGGGTTTGCTCTCACAAATGTCGGCACTAATTTTGGAAAGTGCTTTCCGTACACTTGCTTCATCAATATCAATTCTCTGTGCTTGCTTCTTTCGCTCAATCTCAATTTGTGCGGACAGTTTGGTCTTGTCTGCCTTTAAGGTATCGCAGACCTACAACTGTTTCACAAAGCAAGAGCAGACCGCTATCAGCAACATACTGGACAGAGTATGAAAAAAGACAGGTTCACACGAACCTGTCTCTTTGTATGTGCTAACTGTTCGACATATTGGAATTTGTATGATTCAAATCCATTGGATAAATGCTGTTTTATCAGAACTGTTATATCCAGCATTAGAATAAAACTTTAGCGTTGCCTCCTCTTTTGAACCTGTGAGTAGCATTAATTTGTAGCAGTTTCCCTTTATTGCTATTTCTTTTGCATAATTTAAACATTCAGTAGCATACCCTTTTCCACGATAGGCTGAATTGGTAACGACATTTTCAATAAATGCATATGGTCTGATATTTCTTGTTAGATTGGGGATAATCACGCAAACACATGAGGAAACGATATTTCCATCTATTTCCTTAACAATGATATGATGATTTTTATCTTTCATAATGATATTCCATGTGTTTTTTAAATGCTCCGTCATTTCTGGAACAGAGGTCTCGTGTAAAAACAAATACAACTCCAAAAGTTTATTTAATTCATTTTCTCTAATTTCTCTAACCATAAAAACACCTAATCAAATTCAAATTTATCGAATAGAATTATAGCAGGAAAATACAAAAATTTCAACCGTATGTCACTACAGAGGACTTTTTTCCTTTTTCTCTTTATTCCCTCATACTTATTTCGAACTCGTAAGAGGAATTTGAAACAAACAAAGGAGAATAAATACAATGGCGAAAACAAAGAAACCTGAACAGGCAATTTTTTATCAAAACTTTAAGGGGGCAATCTATGGCGGAACCCCTGAACAGGTCAAGAACCTGATGACCGCCTTTTGTCAGTATGCGTTTGATGGGGTTGAAGAACCCAAAGTAGCACCTGACATTGCAATGACCTTTGGAATGATGAAAGCATCCGTGGATGCTGACCACAAGCATTATCAAGAGGTCTGCGAACAAAACCGCATTAATGCTTTGAAGAAGACAGGACTTACAATCTCAGGTTATGTGCAGAGTGCATTGGATGCAGGCGAATACATAACAATTACAGTTAATGATGAAGAATAGTAAAACGCCCCGATATTGATAATTCCAAATGGAAAATTAGCAGTATCAGAGGTGTTATCGTTTCTTCTAAAACAGCTTGTCCTATCGTGTATTTTGTAAAACTGATATTATATTCCTATTCCTTTGCATCCTTTACGGGAAGGCATGTCGATTGCAATTCAAATCGAACCGGACAATTATTAACTATCAAATCTGCAGAGTTCTCTTCTAGATTTGTACAAATATCAAACGATCTAAAGGTAAACCAGCACACCTTGATTTTTGCTTTTTTTGAATAGCAAAATGCATATCGATTTCCCCCGCTTCTCCATAACAAAAATGCATTTTTGATATTTTCGCATTACGGCGAGTTGCATTGGCAATGCCAGATCTATTTGCTTCGCAAGTGATATTGGACTACTCCCAGTTTTTAGAAGCGAAAATATCACTGCGCACATGGAATCATTGATACAATGGTGCCATAAGAAATTTTTCTATTTTCGACGATACGTTATTCCTATTTTTGTGGTAGAAATCTTTTTTGCGTATGTTATCTCCTTTGGTATATTATCGCACCGGCAGCAAAAAATAAGGCAAAAGGAGCGATTGATAAATGGAAGGACAAGAACTTGCAAAGCAGACCTTGGATCAGATTCCGCAGGCAAATTCTAATGCCAAGCGGATAGTCGGACTTGTGAAAGAGGGCGGCAGAATTACCGGCTATCAGCTGTCCGACAATACCCTTGTGGAAAAACAGCAAGCGGTGGATAAGGCAAAACAAGGGCAGATCGCCGGGGTTGGCATCGCACAGCGTGGAGATACGGAATATTTGAAATCCATCCCCGACGGTAGCGAAAACAACAACCTGGGTAATCTTCCCTCTGTTTCCAAGTCGGAGG
>JAZSDL010000041.1:0-57163 GCA_045531135.1 Eubacteriales bacterium
ATTTATTCGGATCGCTCCGACTAAATTTCCTGTTTTGCTCTTTTACTTTTTAAAGAATTAACGAGTCTTTGTTCTACTTCACATTAATGCTTTGTAGTACACTGTTGTTCAATTTTCAATGTCCGTTCGCTGCTACCCGCTCGACCCGGTTTTTCCCGCTCCTTGCGGACAGCTTGGCTATTCTACCACATCATTTTCCTATTGTCAATACCTTTTTTGAAATTTTTTTAATTTTTTTGAAGTTTTTTTCGAGTGTCCGAAAACACTTGCAAATACAGCGTTTTTTCGACAAAAGGACACAATATATTGTGTTTGCGGTTTTACTGTTTTATAAAACTTTTTGCGCGCTCCAACGAATTATATACGTCTCCGTACATATACAGTGAACCGAGCATAACCAGCGGGCGCGACACCCGTTTCGCCTCCGAATATGCGAGCGCAACACCGTCGGGGATGCTTTTTGCGGGATAGGCATCGATGCCGAGCGACAGGAACCTGCCGCAAAGAGTTTCCGAAGAAAGCGCACGCGGAGAATCGGGCGTTACACAGACGACCTTTTCGGCAAAGCCGCCTATTATCTCGCTCATCCTTTCCCATTCCTTATCGGCAAGCACGCCCATAAGCACAACGGCGCGCGTTTCGCCGAAAAACCGCTTGACGCTGTTTGCCGCGGCGGCGACGCCCTGAAGATTGTGTGAGCCGTCGAATATCGTTATCGGATCCTTGCCGAGCAGCTCAAACCTTGCGCGCCAGCGCGCAGACGAAAGCCCCGCCCTGAGCGAATCCTCGCTCACGCAAAAGCCGCGTTTGTTAAGCAACCCGACGATCTCTATAACCGTCGCCGCGTTCTCGGGCTGATAGCTGCCGCAAAGAGAAAGCTTGATATCCTTTAATCCGCCGTAATCAAAGACCGTGCCGTCAACGGCAACGCTCCCGATGTTGACCGTATCCAAATCGGTCCTGATAAGCTCGCATACCTGCCCGCGCGCCTTATCGGCGACAACCGAAAACGCAGTATCGTCTCTGCCGCCGTAAACAACGGGGCATCCTTTTTTTATTATGCCCGCCTTTTCGGCGGCGATCTCGGCAACCGTATTGCCCAGCACCGAGGTATGATCTATTGCAATACCGGTTATAACCGAAACAACGCTCTCCTCGATAACGTTGGTGGAATCCAACCGCCCGCCCATACCGACCTCGAGCACTACTATATCGCAAGCATGTCTTTTGAAATACAAAAACGCGATCGCAGTAATTAGCTCAAACTCGGTGGGCTTATCGACCATTGCATCTGCAATGGGCTTTATCGCCTCGACAAGCTCGGCAAGCTCGGCATCCGAGATCGGCTCGCCGTTTACACACATACGCTCGTTGAATCTGACTATATAGGGCGAGGTGTACAGTCCCACCTTATACCCCGCCTTTAAAAGCACGTTTGCCGTCATCGAGCAGGTCGAGCCCTTTCCGTTGGTTCCCGCAACGTGAATAAACTTAAGCTCCTTTTCGGGATTGCCGAGCGCGGCCAACAGCTCGCGGGTGCGTTCAAGCCCCGGCTTTGAGCCGAGCCACTCGGTAGAATGGATATATTCAAGCGCTTCGTTGTAATTCATCACTTTACTCCCTCGGAAAAAGAGATAAGAATTTTGTTTTTTAATAATATATATATAATGTAGCTTTCCGCCGTGCCGATCACAAGATAAAGCGGTATCCGGAGCACAAGAAGCTGCCAGGCATAATCGTACATCCACAGTCCGAGCGACTTTATCAGCATCGACCCGAGAGCATGCGCCGACAGCGAAGCGAGCAGAACGGCGACAAAGCCCTTGTTCTTTAATACGTACCGCGACAGCACTCCCGCAACCATACCGATTGCCGCGGCGCCGAGAGTTATTACGGGATTTATCGAAAAGCCCGAAAGCAGTGCCGATATGATATCAGATGCCGCACCGACCGCAGCGCCGTACACAGGGCCCAGCACGATACCCGCAAGCAAGACGGGCAGGTTTTCAAAGGTGATACGTATTGCGCCGAACGTAAAATACGCCTTGCACACCCAGCCGATTATCACGCAAAGCGCGGTCATCAACGCCGAAAACACAAGCTTTTTTAACGATTTTTTCATAAAAAATAACCTCCTTATCCTGCATAACATAAAGCAAGAAAAGAAGGCCGACCGTTTGGCGACGGTGCAGTATGCTTTTTGCCGTATGAAGCGGGATGCAAAGCCCAAACCGCAAACGTGCAGGCACGTTTTTCGTCCGACTGACAACTCCCCGTTCAGACGGCACTTCACGAATAAGCTTTTACTCTTCAATATTGTGACATATTATAACACCGCCGCAAACGCATGTCAACGGTTTTAACGATTTTTTTCGCGCAAGGAGAACATTCTGAAAATCGGCTTTAAAAGCTTAGGAGAACGAAAACAGTATATCTTCATAGCTCCACCTCCCTTATTTAATAAACAATGCTGCGCCCGCGCATACAATAAGCGACGCCTGAACAAAAACAAGCGCGCTTGCGGGCAGGACCAGACACAGCAAAACTCCCGCACCGAAGGTGAACGAGGATATTCCGACGGTACGCGCCAGATCGCAACGCATATGTATCACTGCCTTTCGATATCAATATATTCATAAAGTCGCGCTTGCGCTCATATATTTATTAAAAAAAGAAAGGGCGCGACAAAATGGCCATATCAACTTACGAGCTTTCAATACCCAAAAGGATCATTTCACCGAAGGTCGATAAGGACCTCGAATCCGATTACCCGATACCCGAATACTGCCCCGATATAGCAAGAATAATCAAGGTCGACTGCACACCCTTCGCGGAAAGCTGCAGTATTTCCGACGGTCAGGTCACCGTGACCGGAAAGGCGGTCTGCGATCTGCTTTATGAAACCGACTACAAAAGCCGTTTGCGGTGCTGCAGTTTTACGCAGGATTTTTCTGTTTCCTCTCCCATTCCGAAAAACGACACAAGAAATCCCTCGGCGTTTTGCAAGGTAATATGCGAAAAAATCTCCTGCAAGCTGTTAAGCCCGAGACGAGTGATAATAAAAACCACGCTTTGCGCGGATTTCGAGATCGAAGGCGAAAGCGTTTGCAAGGCATTGTCTGTCGAGGAGGACGGCGAGACCTTTTTCCGCAAAAAGACGGTCGGCTTCGACGGCAAAGCAACCGTTTATGAATCGACCTACAGCATAAACGAAGCCCTGCCCCTCGCGCAAAGCGAAAAATGCATAGGTGAGATCGTTTGCGGAAGCGTAACGCTTCAAGCGCCCCAAGTAAATATCCGAAACGGAATTGCCGAAATACGCACCTCCGCCACGGTCCACACTCTCTGCGAGGAAGAAAACAACGAGGGTAAATATTATACCTCGATAAAAACGCTTCCTATAAATATCGAATTCCCGAACGAAGCTATCGAGGAATACAAAAGCATTCGTACCGAGCTTACGCCGTACGGGGCGGAATTTACACCCGAGCTGGACCAATACGGCGAAAGCCGAGTGATAAAAACAGCGTTCTCGGTACGGCTGAATATGCACATAAGCGAACCGAAGGCATATACGGTTGCCGAGGACATGTTTGAAAAAGGTCACGATTCGATCCCTGTTGCCGCAAGCGTTTCACTTCCCCGCACGGTATCAAAGCACGAGCTTGGATTTTCTGCGGAGGCAAAGCTCCCGCCGATGACACCAAAGCCCGAAAATCTGCTCGACTCAAGCGTGCGCGATTACGGCACAACGGTGGAAATAACCGAGGAGGGTGCCTTTTTAAGCGGAAGCTTTATTGTGAATCTGCTTGTCGATACAAGCGACGGTGTTTGCTCGTTCGATCACGTGATCCCGTTCCGCCAGATGCTCCCCGCGGACATTTCGTATGACGATGCCGACATTACCGCGGCAGCAGGTCCGTTTGACAGCGTTGTAACGCTCCACTCCGACGGAAGCGCAAGCTTGCGTGTGATAGCAGATGCCCGACTGTTTGTCCGCACCGAGAGCAAGGAAAGCTTTTTGTCCGACGTGACCAAGCGCGTTCCGCGGCAGACAGACGGCGAGGACCCGATGCTGATTTACTGCTTTCCCAAAAAGGGCGAGGATCTGTGGAGCATGGCAAAGCTGTACCGTGCAAGCCCCGAGAGTATAATAACCGCCAACCCCGACCGCTTTGACGAAACGGGCAACCTTACAGATTCGGGCAAGCCGATACTTATAAGCATCTGACACGGCGATCTTTGTGTCACCGCTTCTGTTGCAATAATATAATGTAACAGAGAACGCTGAAACGGAGTGATACCGATGAGGATCGCGGTCGCGGGCGGTGACCTGCGTATGCAGACCGTATACGAGCATTTTGCTCTTGCGGGATGCGAATGTGAAAAATATGCTCTCGGAGATGAAAACGCTTTTCCGCCGAATGCATTAAAAAACGCCGATGCCGTAATACTGCCGTTGCCTTGCTCTAAGGGCGGCCGTCTTTACGCGCCGATGTCGGATTTGTGTATAAGCATCGACGACGTTTTTGCATCGGGCGGTGAAAAAACCTTGTTTTTGGGCGGAAATATGCCGTTTTCCGACAAAACTCATATCGACTATGCAGTCTGCGAGGAGCTTTTGTTAAAAAACGCGTATCTGACCGCCGAGGCCGCGGTGAACCTTGCGGCAGCCGAAACCAAAAGCGCTCTGCTCGGCTTGTCGGTAACGGTTCTCGGCTACGGACGTATCGGAAAATTCCTTGCAAAGCTGTTACTCGGCATTGGATGTAAGATCACCGTGGCGGCACGCCGCCGCGAATCGCGCGCGGAGGCGGAAATTGCGGGGTGCCGCTCGGTCGGATTTGACGACAGAACGGCTTTTTCGGAGGCGGACATCATATTTAACACGGTTCCGTTTGAGGTACTGGGCGAAAAGGAATTATCGTTTGTCAAGCAAAACGCTCTTATCATCGATCTTGCCTCCGGCTCGGGCGGAATAAACGCTTGTTCCGCACAAAAATCGGGAACACGAGTGATCCGCGCGCTCGGTCTGCCGGGCAAATATGCGCCCGAATCGGCAGGAAGGATTATATTTGAAACGGCAGTATCGCTCCTTGCGGAAAGAGGGGTGCGGATATGAGGATCGCTTATGCGATGTGCGGCTCGTTCTGCACTCACCAAAAATCTTTGGGAGTTTTAAAGGATCTTTCCGTTTACCACGCGATCACTCCGATCCTTTCGGAGTCGGCGCGCGATACCGACACGCGATTCGGCAGAGCCGACGTACTGCAGCAGACCGTCACCTCGATATGCGGAAACGAGCCGATACTCTCGATATGTGCGGCGGAGGAGCAGATCACAAAGGGCATTTTTGATGCACTGGTGGTATCCCCGTGTACCGGCAACACCCTATCGAAAATAGCAAACGGCATCACCGATTCCACAGTTACGATGTGTGTAAAGGCACAGCTGAGATGCCGAAAGCCGGTAATAATAGCCATAGCAACAAACGACGGACTCGGAGCAACGCTTAAAAGCATCGCCCTGACGATCGAAAAGAAAAACATCTATTTTGTTCCGTTCGGGCAGGACGCCCCGTTCCAAAAGCCGACCTCTCTGGTCTGTGATTTCTCGCTCGTTGAGGAAACGATAAAAACCGCAATATCGGGTATGCAGATACAACCGATACTGCTGTAAATCCACACCGCACCCGAAAACATCGTGTGCGGTGTTTTTTCTTGACAAATCCGAGTATCTTTATTAGAATATATTTGTATATTAAAGAAAGACAAAAGGAGAATGAAAAATGAAAAGAACCAACCGTTTCTTTGCGTTTGCACTTGCCTGCGCGATGATGCTCGCTCTGCTCCCGCTTAGCGGACTCGCCGCTTCTACGGCGCTTCAGGGAAAGACCATCGTTGCCGTCGGCGACAGTCTTACCGACTACGGCGGAGACTATGCGTATGCAAGCGTGCTTTCGCAAAGCGATTATCTCGGCACACCCGTTGTAAATGCAGGTGTGGGCGGAGATACCACTCGCCTTGTTATGAACCGATTTGACAAGGACGTTCTGGCGCTCAACCCCGACGTTGTTACCATCTGCTTGGGTATGAACGACCAGGCCTGCCTTATCGCAAGCAAAACCCCCAATACTCCGTTTGAAACATACAGAGAGCATCTTACCTACTTCGCTACCGAGCTGAAGAAGATAGATTGCGACGTTATTTTTGTAACTCCCCAGCCGGTAGTTGTCGGCGAGGGATTTTATCCCGAGGGAGGCGGCGAATACGGCCTCGACTACGGCTACGGATTTATGGACGATTTCTGCAACATAATGCGCGAGGTCGCTCTCGACACCGATTCGCAGATCGTGGATATCAACTACGAATGTGATTTTGTTGACGTAAAGCAGATCGTTTCCTCCGACGGTATTCACCAGACCAACTACGGACGTCAGCAGTATGCAAAATATATTGCGGACGGCATGCTCGCTATCTACGACAACCAGAACAAAGCGACCATGACCATAAAGGCAGTCGATGAAGAAGGCAAGCTGTTGAGAACCTACACCATTTCGGGCAAGGCGGGCTCGCATATTATCGTCCCCTCTCCCGAAATAGCCGGCTACACCACCACCGATGCCGACGTTCCCACCACCTACGTTAACGGTGCGACCTTTACCTTTACCTACTCCTTTGCCCTTTCCGATCTTGTAGAGGAAGCAATGTCCGCCACCTATAACGAATACGGCACCAAGGCAATAGCTCTTATCCGCGATGAGATCAAGAACGCAAACGCGCTTATCGCAGACGAAAGCGCAAGCACCGAGGATATTCTCGCCTGCTATGCAACGCTCAAGGAGCTTCTTAACATAAAGGGCACCGAGAATCACGTGCTTTCTGTCGGCGCGGATTACACCGCCACCGCCCCCAACAGAGGCGACGGCAATATATACAACGATGACGGCACAAAGCTGACCGACGGCAACAAGGGCTATGCCGACGGCAGTAAGGAGTGCTATTCCGGCTGGAACAACACCGCTGTCGAGGTTATAGTTGATCTCGGAAGCGTTACAAAAGCAGACTATTTCAGCGTTTACTGTGCTTCGAGCCAATGGGGCATCCAGCGTCCCAACAATCTCACCGTTTCGGTTTCGGCCGACGGCATAAGCTACACCGAGATAGGCACCCAAACCTCTATTAAAAACGTTATCGAAACAACGGACGGCTGGGATACTTCGATAATCTCGGTCATCGCAGACACTCCCGTTAACGTACGCTACGCGAAGTTTGTTATGAATCCCAACGGTCCTCATACATGGATAGATGAGGTCGAGGTCGCTGTCAGACCCAACAAGGTTTACGGTGCGATCGGAGTTACGGGAATCAACGAAAAGATCCTTACCAACTCCTGCTCGGTATTCACCCCCGACTTCGGCACGATCACCGCGGATAATGCAAATCACAAATACACCGCAAACGCAATTGCAAAATGGGATCACGCCGTCAACGGCTATATTGTCACCTCGGCAGCTCTCGGCAACGGCGAATACACCGCCGACATCACGCTCGCAGAGGATGAGATACTTATCTGCGCGCACACCGACGAGGTAGATTACAAGAGCTTGGATAATTTTAAAAAGGTACGTGATCTCGAAATCGGTCAGGTCCTTACGCTTGACGGAATCGATCTTACGAACGGCACCCGCGAGTTCGGCTCCTACATCATCATCGAGGAGTATCCCGAGGAAGAGGAGATCGAAGGCGACGTTTTCTGGGTAACTCACTTTAACAACAGATCTCCCGAGGGTGCGGGCGTTATCTTTACCGGCACCTACGACGGCTGCGGTTGGTGGCTGCACGTGGCATTCCAGCCGGTTGCGGGTCTTGACGGCGTATACGAGGTCGTTGCAAAGGATCTTACCGGCAACGGCGGGGCAAAGCCGCTTGATATCCCCAAGGGCGGATTCGTTTGGGCCTGCAACGGCGGTAACGACTACATCACTATCGAGGGCGACGAAACCCGACTCAATTACACCAACGATGCAAGCAAAAAAGCAATGGCGCTTGCCCGCACTATGCAAATAGGCGACAAATACGTATTCAGCGGTCTTAACCTCAACACCTACGAGGTTCCCACCACCACACCCAACATCGACTGGTTCGATCCCGATTACGTATGTACCGCAAAATACGCTCCCTACGAGCCCGAAAAACTCCCCACCACAGGCAAGGATTACACCACCACCGCCCCCAACAGAGGCGATGGTTGGGATGACGACGGAGTTCGTCTTACCGACGGTATAAAGGGCACCGCAGACGGCGGCGCCACCGACGGCACCAACGGTATTTTTGCGGGCTGGGGCAGCAGCGACAAGACACAGCCCAACGTAGTTGAGGTCGTTGTCGATCTCGGCGCAAAGGAATACACCGATACCTATACCGTATATCTTACCGGCGGCAACTGGGGCATTAAGCTCCCCTCGGATGTTATTTCGATCGAGGTGCTTGTTTCGGATTCCGCAGACGGCGAATTTGTATCGGTTGCAAGCGCACCTGTCGGAAGAACCAAGCTTCTTTCCGGCTCGGGCGTTGACGGCGAATACACCTGGAGCACCTACTCTATAACCGCCGCCGCGGATAAGCCGGTCGAGGCACAGTACATAAAATATGTTGTCACTCACGCCGTATCCGGCAACGGAGTTATCTGGATGGACGAGGTAGAGGCAGAGCTTATCGGCGATCCCTCGGCAGATCCCGAGCCCGATCCCGAGCCCGAATACAAACCGGGCGACGTGAATGCCGACGGCTCGGTAGATTCCGCCGACTATCTTATCGTAAAACGCGCTTGCTTTAATTCCTACACCCTTTCCGAAGCCGAAGAAAAGCGTGCCAACGTAGACGGCTCCGACAAGGTCGACTCGGTCGACTACGTTATGGTAAAGCGTATCGCGTTCGGCACCTACACTGTGAATTAATAACGACTTATAACGACAAAAAGAGAGGCGGTTGCCTCTCTTTTTTGCGCAATCCGACTCTGCTTGACAAATACAGATACATTGATTAAAATGACAATGGCGATAAGTATAAAAAAGCGAAAGAGAGGTGAGTGAGATTGAGCAACGCGGATAACGAAAAGATACGTTTAACGCCCGAGGAAGCGGAATTCGTCCAAACGCTATTGACGAAAAACAGCAAAAACATAAGAGTCGCCGTACGTTTGGTTCTCGGTCGTTTTTACAATAATCTCGGAGAAGACTGCCTAAGCGAGATTAGCTTGGCAGTTATCCAAAAGGCAAAAATGCTCTCCACTCACGAAAACCCCGACGGCTGGCTAGTTGTTGCATCTAAAAAAATCGCCGCAAATCTTATAAGAAAAGAATATACACGGCTAAAAAATACAAAAAACGAACTTCCGCCCGATATTCCGACCGATGCCGATGCGGTTTATCAAGAGGTGCTATATGACATTTGGTTAGAGAACAACAGCATAGAAGCTCTGCTCGAGCCGTTAACCGCACGGGAGCGCGACGTTTTTGAAGCAATATACGTTAAACAACTCACTCCCAAGCAAGCGAGCGAGGCGTTGGGTATAAGTTACAGCACGGTAAGAACCATTGATATCTCGGTAAAAAATAAAATTAAACAAAAAATTAAAGAATTTTTGTGATTTTTATAGACATTTTCGATTTGAGCGACATATTCACTAATAGGAGGTGCTAAAAATGAAAAGTATCGAGCTTGACAATCTTGACGGTCGAGAAATAAAAAAGATGCTTGATAACAATCAAATAGTTTTGGAAGAACTCGATGTCACCTCTTTGACGAAGATTTTTGACCACGAGACCGATTTGCTTACGCTCGGATGCGGCGATATGGAGCTAATCAACAGATGTGCGGAGCTAATCGACGCAAAAAGCGGCGAATCTGCACTCGACGATGATGCTTTTGCAGAAATCACCAACAGGATTTTTGCACAAAACGTTGTAATTACCGATTGCACAAAGGACAACGCCAAAGCAAAACGCGCGCCTCGCATAAAAAGGAGATTGCGCGCGGCTGTAATTGTTGCGGCAATACTTGCCGCCGTTTTGGCGGGCTCTACGGTTGTAGCAACCACGTTTGGATTTAGTATTCACGAGTGCCTTTCCGAAGCGGTTCGCAGCAAGGATGCCACGATCAACAAAGGCAACGTAACCATTTATACGTTCGACGACGTTAAAAAATATCATTCGATCGAGGAGATGCTCGAGTCCGAACAGCCGCACATACTGTATCCCTCAAGATTCCCCGAGGGAGCCGAATTCAAGCAAGTTAGTTTAACAAAATCGCTTCGCGGCGAGGACAACATTCGTTTTTTTACCGAAAACATCAATGTGAACATTGACATCACGTTGAATTCCGATCCGCCCGAGATAGACGCGGATTATATGTACGTCCATAACAACGTGGAGTTCGCAATTTCTCTTAACCACGGCGTTTATTCGGGCGTCGCGTCGTACAACGGAGACGCTTATTACATCTATGCATTGTCAAGAGAATCGTTGATACTGATGATCGAAAATTTAGAGGAATATCAGCCCTAAAAGCTAACATGTTCTACAACTGATATCGAAAGGAGTTATTATGAAAAAAATCGTATCTTTACTTATAACAGCAGTTATGCTGCTGTCACTTATACCGTTTTCTGTTTTTAGTGTTGCGGCGGTCGAAAGCGAAACCGGTACACCGGGTTTGACGTTCACGCTGAGCAAAGACCAAACCTATTATATTGTTTCTGACTATGGCGCGATATTTACAGATGTTGTTATACCTGCTGAATATAAGGGTTTGCCTGTTAAAGCAATTGGAGATAGCGCATTTAACAACCAAACCAAAATAACAAGCGTTTCTATTCCTAATTCGGTCACAGAAATAGGCATTAGAGCATTTTACCTTTGTACAAGTCTTAAAAGTGTAGAATTTCCGGATTCTGTCCTTAAAATAGGAGACTACGCTTTTCAAGATTGCTCGGCATTAACAAGTGTAGTTATCGGTGATTCCGTTTCCCATATTGGATATAGTGCATTCCAATCATGTGACAGACTCGTTGATGTAGTGTTTGGTGATTCGTTAACATACATAGGTCATAGTTCGTTCTATGGATGTACAAATCTTTCGAGTATAAATCTACCTGATTCTGTTTTAGAAATAGATAATTTCGCATTTTCGTACTGTACTGCTTTAAAAAGCGCAAAATTAAGCAACGCAATTACAAGAATAGGAAGTCACGCCTTTTCAAAATGCGAAGGTTTGACGAGTATGTATGTTCCTGCTGCCGTCGCAGAAATAGATGCGGGTGCATTTAACGGTCTATTGCTTGAAAGTTTTCAAGTGGATCCCGAAAACACCGTGTACCACAGCGACAATAATTGCCTAATAGAAACCGAAACCAAAACACTTATTTCCGGTTTCAAAAACAGCATAATCCCTTCGGATGGCAGTGTTACAAGTATAGCAGGAAGTGCATTTTCCGATTGTACAAACCTTACAAGCGTTGAGATTCCCGAAACAGTTACATCTATGGGATCTTCCGCGTTTTACGGATGTACGAATCTCGAAACTGTTACTATTAAAGGTCTAACAACCATAAGCGATTATGCCTTTTTGGGATGTTCAAATTTGACAAGTGTAAGACTCCCTGATTTTCTAATAGAAATTGATGATTATGCGTTTGCTTCTTGCGGAAATCTAAAAGATATCAATATTGAAGACTCTGTAACTCGTATCGGCGAAAGTGCTTTTAATCATTGTGAAAGTCTAACAAATATTTCCATACCCGATTCGGTCACCGAAATAGGCAGAGGCGCATTTGCCTATTGTAGCAGTTTGACAAATGTAATTATCCCCGATTCTGTTACGACGATATCCGGCGACGTTTTTACCGGTTGTACTGTTCTTACCGATATTTATTGTGAAGCCGAATCAAAACCTGTTGATTGGGTTGAAAAATGGATTGCCGCAGACGATTGCATTCCGACAATCCACTGGGGATATACAAGCGAAGTTGCGGCAAATGAGTTTAATGCAGAAATCGTCGAATTAGAAGCACTTATTGATACCGACTATGCCGAAGAGGAATGGGCGAATATTCAAGCCGCGATCGAAAGTGCAAAAGAATTTTCTGCCGAAGGCAAAACTGTTGCAGAAATCAGAGCCGAAATTGATGCGCTAGAAGACGCGCTCATTATGAACCCCAAGCTTAAAGAATTCGGCGATATCAGCTTTGACGACAAGATAGACTCTGCGGACTATCTTCTTCTAAAACGCGCACGATTTGGAACCTTTACGCTTGACGATGGACAAAAAGCTCGCGCCGATATCGACAAGAACAAAATCGTCGACTCTGCCGACTACGTCCTTGTTAAGAGAATCGCTTTTGGCACGTACGTTTTGTCGGACTCGCCCGTTAACGTGGCCTTGAATAAGACCTACACGGGAACCGAGGCAGAGTTTCCTTTCGAGTGTCCCTATACGGCAAATCTAACCGACGGCGTTGCCAGCAGCGAAGAAATATTCAATGATGCTTGGTTTGCTTTTTACTATAATGCCAGCGCCTCTGTTGAAATAAATGCCCCCGACGGCGTTGCTACAATTACAATCGACCTTGGACAGCAATACGACGATATCCAAAGTGTACGGATGCATATATGGCAATGTAACAATTACAACATCGGCTCTCCTGAAAGCGTTATTGCTTACGTTTCGGACAACGGAACCGATTTTGACGAGATCGGCGAGCTTGTTCTTCCCGAAACTAATGCTCCTGACTGGGCAACTCTCTCGACCGAGGACACGTCGGGCAGATACGTTCGACTTGTTATCACAACCTCGGACACCGCTACCTGGACCTTTGTAAACGAAATCGAAGTTTACGCATAATATTCAAGCATAATATTTATAAAAAAGAGAGGCAGATTGCCTCTCTTTTTTGCGCGTATTTATTCATTATATAATATATCACAGCTTAAGCGCGTGCTTTTCCATATCCACGCGCCCGTCCGGAAGAAAGGTTATCCCCTCTTTTTTTAATAGCTCGCGTTGGATATCGGGACCGCCGAAAGCAAAGCCGGGAGAAACGCCGCCGTCCTTCATCACCACACGGTGACAGGGTATCTCATCAGGGCGGGGATTTACGTGGAGAGCATATCCGACAACACGGCTCAAGCGCGGATTTCCTACCCGACAGGCGATATAGCCGTAGGATGCCACTCTGCCCTTTGGAATCAAAGCTACCTCATTATAAATCTGTTCAAACGTGTTCATCTTTTCACCTCGTAAATATTATAACCCATTGCTTTGTTTTTTACAATAGCAGAACTTTTTTAGCACACCTTAACAATTACCGCCAATGTTTTTAACAAAATACTGCTATATTTTTTTGCAAAAGCTCTTGACAAAGCGCAAAAAGAGGGTATAATAAAGTCAAGATTAGCACACAGAGCATGAGAGTGCTAATGAATAAAAAACGGAGGTCTTGCGGCAAATGGAGCTTAACGAACGAAAAAAAGCGATATTACGTTCTATCGTTGATGCATATATTGCAACCGGCGAGCCCGTCGGCTCGAAGTATCTTACCGCAAATTCCGATTTTAACGTGTCGAGCGCGACACTCCGTAACGAAATGAGCGCGCTTGAGAGCATGGGTTATCTCGAGCAGCCGCACACCTCGGCAGGCAGAGTGCCTACCGCAAAGGGCTACCGCACCTACGTTGAGAATCTTATGGACCGCTACTATCTTGCGATGGAGGAGGTCGAGGTGCTTGACGAGATTATCGAGAACAAGCTCGTCGAGATGTCCACTCTTATGGAGGAGGCAAGCCACGCGATAGGCGAGCTTACCAACTACACCTCGTTTGCATTTATCGGCGGCAGCGGAACCGAGGCGGACAGATACGAAGCGTTGCTTATCGGCGAGCACGATTTTCTGCTCGTTATGATATGCAAGGACGGCTCGGTTCGCTCAAGACAGGTAAAAACGCAGGAAAAGCTTACCGAATCGGTTATGGAGCACGCCAAGAACGCGCTCAACAAATGCTTTGTCGGCATCACACCCGAGCAGGTAAACCTTAACACCGTGCTCGAGTTTGAGAACGAAATGGGCGAGCACAAATCGTTTTCGAGTATGCTTTTGCGCGTTGTTAACGAGATGTTCAATTCCTTCGACAGCGAGAAGGTCCACATCGACGGTGTAACGAAGCTGCTCTCCTACCCCGAGTTCTTTAATGTTGCAAAGGTACAGAGCGTGCTTTCGATGATTGAGGAACGCAAGCGGTTCTCCGAGCTTATGAAAAAAGCAGTCCCCGGACAGACGAGCATAATCTTCGGCGAGGAGGCGCAGGGTATCGCGCCGCCCGGAACGGGATTTGTTTTCCACCCGATCAGCGTTGACGGCAAGGTTATCGGCGCAGTCGGCGTTATCGGACCGAGGCGTATGGATTACAAAAAGGTAATCGCATCGCTTGATTATTTTGCCGAGGGACTTACCGGATCGATCGATAAAGAAATCGGCAACACAAGTAACCTCTTGATAGGAGATGGCAACAATGAATAACGAAAAGATAAACGAAGAAGTTACCGAAGAAACAACCGAAGTCGAGACTAACGAGCAAGAGGTTAAGGAAGAACCGATTGCCGAGGAGAAGGTAACAAAAAAAGCGGCAAAGGAGATCGAGGAGCTTAACAAGAAGCTCGCCGAGTACGACGACAGGTATCTTCGACTTGCCGCCGAGTACGATAACTACCGCAAGCGCTCGGTTAAAGAAAAAAGCGATGCTTATGCAGACGCTTATATAGATGCAGTCAAGCAGCTTCTTCCGCTTGCAGACAGTATGGACAAAGCGCTTGAGTTCTCGCCCGATGACGACGGAATCAAGGCACTTTACAAGCAGTTTACTGATATATTTACAAAAATCGGCATAACCGCTATCGAGTCCGACCAAAAGGAATTCGACCCCAATCTTCACAATGCGATAATGCACGAAGATGACGATTCGCTCGGCGAAAACTTAGTCGTTCAGACCTTCCAAAAGGGATATATGTTCGGCGAAAAGGTTATTCGTCATGCGATGGTAAAAGTAGTTAATTAATTTTTCAATATAAGTAAAGGATGGTATTTAATTATGTCTAAAATCATTGGTATTGACCTTGGTACAACAAACTCCTGCGTTGCAGTATACGAAGCAGGCGAACCCGTAGTTATTCCCAACGCCGAGGGTAACAGAACTACCCCCTCGGTAGTTGCTTTTTCCAAAAACGGCGAAAGAATGGTAGGTCAGGTCGCAAAAAGACAGGCGATCACCAACCCCGACAGAACCATTATCTCGATAAAGAGAGAAATGGGCACCAACTATAAGGTTGGCATCGACGGCAAGAACTATACTCCTCAGGAAATCAGCGCGATGGTGCTCCAGAAGCTCAAGAGCGATGCAGAGGCATACCTCGGCACAAAGGTTGACAAGGCGGTCATCACCGTTCCCGCATATTTCTCCGATTCTCAGCGTCAGGCAACCAAGGATGCCGGCAAGATCGCAGGTCTTGAGGTTATGCGTATAATCAACGAGCCGACCGCGGCAGCGCTTGCATACGGTCTTGACAAGGATATCGATCAGAAGATCCTTATCTACGACCTCGGCGGCGGCACCTTTGATGTTTCGATCCTCGATATCAGCGAGGGCGTGTTTGAGGTTCTCGCGTCTGCGGGCGATGCAAGACTTGGCGGCGACGACTTTGACGAAAAGGTTATGAACTGGATCGCTGACACCTTTAAGGCAGAATCGGGCATCGATCTCAGAAACGACAAGATGGCAATGCAGCGTCTTAAGGAGGCGGCAGAAAAGGCAAAGATCGAGCTTTCGGCTACGATGAGCACCAACATCAATCTTCCCTTTATCACCGCGGATGCTACCGGTCCCAAGCACTTTGATGCAACTCTTACCCGCGCTAAGTTCGATGAGCTCACCCGCGACCTCGTTGAGAAAACCATGGGCCCCGTTAAGCAGACTCTTTCCGATGCAGGTCTTTCGGTCGGTCAGATCGACAAGGTACTCCTCGTCGGCGGCTCGACCAGAATTCCCGCAGTTGCGGATGCAGTCAAGAACTTTATCGGCAAGGAGCCCTTTAAGGGCATCAACCCCGACGAATGTGTTGCTGTCGGCGCGGCTATTCAGGGCGGCGTGTTGAGCAAGGAGATCGGCGGCGGTCAGGTACTTCTTCTCGACGTTACTCCCCTTTCGCTCGGTATCGAGACTCTTGGCGGAGTATTCACAAAGATCATCGACAGAAACACCACCATTCCCGTTAAGAAGAGTCAGGTGTTCTCCACCGCGGCAGACAATCAGCCCTCGGTTGAGATCCACGTGCTTCAGGGCGAGCGCGAAATGGCGGCTAACAATACAACTCTCGGCAGATTCAGTTTGGACGGTATCGCTCCTGCTCCCAGAGGCGTTCCTCAGATCGAGGTCACCTTTGATATCGACGCTAACGGTATCGTTAACGTAACCGCAACCGACAAGGGAACCGGCAAGGAACAGCACGTTACCATTCAGTCCTCCACCAATATGAGCAAGGAGGCGATCGACAACGCTATCCGCGATGCCGAGATGCACGCAGAGGAGGACAAAAAGCGCAAGGAATCGGTCGAGACCAAAAATATGGCTGAGTCGCTTATCTTCCAGTGCGAAAAGACTCTTGACGAGGCAGGCGACAAGGTCAGTGATGCCGAAAAACAGCCCGTGCGCGATGCTATCGCAAAGCTCAAGGACAGCGCGGCTACCGACGATGTCGAAAGAATCAAGGCAGACATTGATGCTCTCCAGAAGGCGATCTACGAGGTCAGCACCAAGCTTTATCAGCAGGCAAACCCCGAGGGACAGGGATTTGATCCCAACAATATGGGCGGCGCGGGCTTCGACCCGAACGCAAACAACGGTAACAACGGCGATTATTACGATGCCGACTTCACCGACAAGAGCAACGGTTAATTTATATAACGGAAAAGAGAGGCGGAAAACCGTCCTCTCTTTTCGCAGAGTTATGAGGTTCCTATATGGCAGATAAAAGAGATTGCTATGATATACTCGGCATAAATAAATCGGCAACCGACGAGGAGATCAAAAAGGCGTTCCGCAGAAAAGCAAAGGAATACCACCCCGATGCCAACCCCGGCGACAAGGCGGCAGAGGAAAAGTTTAAGGAAGTCAACGATGCGTATTCTATCCTTTCCGATCCTCAAAAGAAGGCGGCTTACGACCAATACGGTTACGCAGGTGTCGATCCCTCGGCGGGCGGCGGCGGATTCGGCGGCGGCTTTAGCGGCGGATTCGATATGGGCGATATTTTCGATATGTTCGGGGGTATGTTCGGCGGAGGCGGCTCGCGCCGTAACCCCAACGCGCCTATGCGCGGCGAGGATATCGGAGTAAGAGTGACTGTCGATTTTCTCGATGCCGTTTTCGGTTGCAAGCGCGATATAACCTTTTCACGCATTGAGCACTGCCACGAATGTAACGGAAGCGGCGCGGCAAAGGGTACATCGGCTTCGACCTGCCGCAAATGCGGCGGCAGAGGCACCATAACCGTGCAAAAGCGCACTCCGTTCGGTATGATGCAGAGCACGGCGGCGTGTGACGAATGCGGCGGCAAGGGCAAGATAATTTCGACACCCTGTAAGGAATGCCGCGGAAGCGGAAACGTTCGCAAGAGCAAAACGCTTGAGGTGAACATCCCCGCAGGTATCGACCACGGTCAGCGCATCGCGCTTAACGGTCAGGGCGATTGCGGCGCAAACGGCGGTCCCAACGGCGACCTTTTGATACAGGTTGCCATCCGCAAGCACGATCTGTTTGTGCGCGAGGGCTATAACATACGTTACGATCTTCCTATCACCTTTGCCGATGCGGCATTGGGCGCAAAGATAACCATTCCCACTCCCGACGGATCAGGCGAGCTTACTATCCCCGAGGGCACGCAAAGCGGAACGACCTTCTCGGTTCGCGGAAAGGGTGTGCCGAGGATAAACAGCAAATCGCGCGGAGATCTGCTCGTTACGGTGAATATCGAGACGCCTAAAGGACTGTCGAAAAAGCAAAAGGATCTTCTTGTTGAGTTTTCTCAAAGCATGAACGAAAAGAATCACGCAAAAAGCAAGAGCTTCTTCGATAGGTTTAAGAAGTAAATATAACAAAAATCTCCCGAATACAGATCTCGGGAGATTTTTTATATCAGATATAGTATTGCGCCTGCGCATGCCACAGCTCGTAATATTTTCCGTCGGTAACCGATACAAGCTCATCGTGACTGCCGAACTGTATGATCTCTCCGTCATGGAAAACGGCTATGCTGTCACAAAAGCGGCAGGAGGACAAACGGTGCGAAATAAAGACGGCTGTTTTGTTTCCTACCACATCACCGAATCGCTTGTATATATCCGCTTCGGCAATAGGATCCAGCGCCGCAGTCGGCTCGTCAAGAATGAAGAACGGGGCATCTTTGTAAAGAGCGCGCGCAAGAGCTATCTTTTGCGATTCCCCGCGTGAAAGATCGACTCCGTCATTCTCAAACCAACGGTAAATATAGGTGTCAATGCCTTTCGGAAGCTCGTTGAGCTTATCTCCGAGTCCTACACGCTCCAAGCAACGAACCACCTTGTCACGATCGGGCGTTTTTTGTGCCGAAACGTTGTCTGCGATCGTGTATGCAAACGTTGCAAAATCCTGAAAAACGACCGAAAATACCGACAGATACTCGTTATAATCGTATTGCGTTATATCGATCCCGTTCAAAAGTATAGTTCCCTCTGTCGGATCATACAGGCGGCACAGCAATTTTATAAACGTGGTTTTGCCGCTTCCGTTCATACCGACAAACGCGATTCTTTCGCCCAATCGGAACTTAAAGCTGACGTTTTTAAGCGCGTATGTATCTCTGCCGGGATATTTAAACGAAACGTTGCAAAACTCTATCTCGTATTTTCCGCCGGCATTCTTTTCGACCGAAAGATCACCGCGGTACATCGCATCCGGAAGATCGATATAGTCAAATATCTTTTGCAGGTAATCGTTGTTGTTGCGAAGCTCTCCCAGCTTTGCGCCGAGCGTCGAGACCGAATTTATAAAACGCTCAACGGTTCCTCGATAAAGTATAAAGCTGCCGATGCCGAATACACCGATATACGCTCTTGCGCCAACGTAAATAAACAGCGCGATATTCATCAGAGCGGTCCAAACCGTGCTGATAGAATTGTATTTCCATTGGATCTTAAAGGAGGTTTCGATAACCTTCGGTTTTATAAAATGCTCTTCGGTACGGCGAAGAAGAAAATCCTTCATACCCATTTGGTGTATCTCGGAATTTGACTTGCCGAGCAAAGTAAAGCCGCGCTTGCGTTCTGCCGAATTGTCGTTCCAGTTTTGATCAAGCAAAATCTTTCTTCTTGCCGAAACCCGTACTTGAATGACAATATTAACTGCGATTATCAGAAGTATCATCACCGCAGACCACGGACTGTTCGCAAAGGCAAGAAAGCCCTCAAAACTGCCGTTTGCAGACATCGTTATCATCGAGGCGGTCAGCGAAACCGAGGCAATAATATTAATTACCGCCTCCGTGATATGCCATATCGACCAATGCAACGTCATCAATCCGTTTCCGCCCCATTGCTTTGAGTGGCGTATTTGGTCGCGGGCGAGTGCAGTCTCGGGCGTTTCGAGGTGGCAGTATTGCATACGCGCCTCGATATCTGTCATAAACTTTTCATCGCGCTCCCACTGAATGCGGTCGTATTTTGCCGCCGCCCTGCCGATAACGGTCTGACTTATAACGTTAACCAAAAGAGAACCGATAACGGTAACGGCAGAAAACGACAAAAGACGTTCTGCCGATGCGCCTGCAGTAAGCTCATCCACGATCAAAGCAGACATATACAGGGCAAAATAAGGAGATATCTGCAGACTTGCAGAGTATACGATACGCCAAACAAACAGCCGAGGCGACATTTTCCACACGAGCTTATATCCGCGTCCGATCATCCGGATGTCCTCGCGCAGAGTTCTTTTATATTTTTTCTTTTTCATCGTTCTGCCCCTCCTCTGTGTAATATTGGCTTTGAACGTCAAACAGCTCTTTGTATTTGCCGCCGAGCGCCAAAAGTTCCTCGTGTGTTCCTACCTCTGCAAGCTTGTTGTTGTCAAGCAAAAAGATCCTGTCGCAAAAACGTGTGGATGCAAGACGGTGTGAAATGAATACCGATGTCGTATTGTCGGCAATAACGCTGTATTTTTTATAAATTTCATCCTCCGCAAGCGGATCGAGTGCGGCGGTCGGCTCATCCAGTATCAAAACAGGGGCTCCCCTATAAACAGCGCGCGCCAGAAGCAACCTCTGCATTTCACCGCCCGAAAAATCAACCGCATCGTGATCAAACGCCTTTGAAAGCGGAGTGTATACTCCGTTTGTCAGCGATGCGATCTTATTTGTTAATCCGGCAATTTCGATAACTCTGTTCAGCTTATCAAAATCGATCTGTGCGACCTCTGCCAACGCAATATTTTCCGCAATAGAGAGCGGCAAAATGTTATAATACTGCGGCACGACCGAAAACAAGGATATAAGATCATCCCGATTATATTCGGTCAGCTCGTGTCCGTCGATCAAGATCGTGCCCTCGTTCGGAAGTATCAGACCGCCCATAAGCATGGTCATGGTGGATTTTCCCGCGCCGTTCAATCCGACAAGTGCTATTTTCTCACCCGCCTCTATTTTGAAGCTGACATTGTCGATAACGTTGGATTCTCCGCTCGGATATCTATACGAAACGTTCCTGAATTCTATCGAAAGCGGTCTGCCCTGCGGCTTTTCGATTCCCTCTCCGTGATTGAATCCGCCCTGTATGTCAAGATACTCGCGAAAATCCGACAGTTGAAGCGCACCCTCGCGCAGAGAGGATACTCCGCCCAATATACCGCCGATAAAAACAGACATCTGCGATATTGCTGAAAAATACAGGACAAATTCCGCAGGCCCCATCTCGCCTCTCATTGCCCGGAAAATCAAAAACGCATAAGCAAGGCCGTCGCGCACGGCGGAAATAACATAGCTGATTATTTCCACCGTTGCCTGAGAATTTTGAAATTTGGCAAACACCGACAGACATTCCTTTGTAAGCTCGTCGAACGTTTTGGAAATAAACTCCGAAAACCCGTACAGCCGAAGATCCTTTGCGTTTTCGCGGTCGGGAGCGCTTGATGCGGTGTACCACAGCTTGTTTTCCACAAGATCCATTTCCTCGCGGTGAGCAAAATCATAATTCTGTTTCCAACGCTGAGCGTAAAAGTTTACCAGACATCCGATTATCAACAACAGCAACACCCAGGGACTCAACAATGATATCACCGAACCGAAAAGAAAAAAGCAGATTATGTTGATGGCAAGATTGCCCAGCTCGGTCGGAAAAACGTTGCCCTTGCTGTATCTTGCCTCGGCAGCCCGTTTATATTTCTTTTGGTATTCCTCGTCGAATTCCAGATAATAGTCCTTGGATAATCTTGATTCCGCAAGAATACTGAACAAACGCATACCGAGATACTCGGCAGACATCTCACGTTTAAGATCAACATAGTTTTTTATCATACGAAAACCGAGTGTCGTCAGCAGTAAAACAGAAATGGCGCAGACGACTGTGATAAATCTGTCGGAGGTCTGCAACCGATCGAGCACGATAGACGGTGTATAAATATTAAGCCACCACAAAGCAACTCCCAGCGGAACGACGATAACCGCCGAGACGGCAATCGTCTTTTCGGTTTTCCAAAGCAGCTTGCCCATCCATTTCAGACACGAAAGCATACCGTATTTCGGTTTGCGCCTCGGCTCTCTTTTCTTTTTATCCTTCGACATAATAAGACACCTCCTTTTAGGTGTTTTAAGAATAAGACATTATTCGACATAAAAATGCTTTTGGTGTAAACAATGTCGTTTCGGGTGCGAAAACACTCGTAAAAAACGCCTCTAAGCAATAATATACCGAATCGGGATAATAAACTATACCATTTTGGGATATTATTGTCAAGAGGGATGGTTTTATGAGATTAAAAGAGTTGCGCAGAACGAAAAGGATATCACAATTAAAAATGGCGCTTGACCTTAATATGAGCCAAAACACTATCAGCCGATATGAAACAGGCGAGCGCGAGCCGGGCATAAGCGAGCTTATAAAGATAGCCGATTATTTTAAGGTTTCGATAGATTATCTCGTCGGCAGGACCAACGATCCCAAAATGTACAAATGATTATTTGTACGAACCGTAAATATTTTTCAACTAACGGGCATATATTGCCCGTTTTTTCTTGCATTATTGCAAAAAGTGTGGTATATTACTATATTGAAGAATAATCGATAACTATACCCAAATTACAAAAAGGATGTGACGGTATGAAAAAACGGCTTATCGCTATCGACGGGCTTGATGCTTCGGGCAAGATGACTCAGACCGAGCTTTTAAAGGAGCTTTTGGAGAGCTTGGGTGTTCCCTACCGTTATCTCTCTTTTCCGACCTATGACAACGATTATTCGGCACACGTTAATATGTATTTGCGCGGTCGATTCGGTGATGATCCCGAGATAGTAAACCCCTTTGCCGCGAGCAGCTTTTTCGGCGCGGACAGATATTGCTCGTTTATGCTCGATTGGAAAAAGGATTACGAGTCGGGCAGTGTTATTCTTGCCAACCGCTATACATCGGCAAACGCCGTACATCAGTTGTCCAAGCTGCCTTATGAGGAATACGACGGTTTTCTGACCTGGCTTATGGATCACGAGTATAACAAGCTCGGTATTCCCGCGCCCGATGCCGTTGTTTACCTCTGCGTTCCGCCCGAGGTATCGCAAAAAATGATCCAGCACCGCTGTGACGAAACGGGTGCCGAAAAGGACATACACGAAAACAACAAAAAGCATCTTGAGAACTCCTACCGCGCCGCGCTTTATTCGGCAGAAAAGCTCGGTTGGATAAAGATAGACTGCGCGCGTGACGGTGAATTACGTCCGCGCGAGGAAATACATCGGGAGATAATCGAGAGATTAAAGGATATTATCCCCGAACTGAAATAACGAAAGGATATTTACTATGCAGACCGTTTATATACTGCTCGCAAGGGGCTTTGAGGAAAGCGAAGCGCTTGTCCCCGCCGACCTTTTAAAGCGCGCCGGCGCGAACGTTATACTTGTTGCGACCGAGGGCGGACTTGCCGTTACCGGCTCGCACGGATTTACCATCACCGCCGATATCACTATCGATGAAATAAGAAAAGAGGATATGGGCTGTCTTGTGCTCCCCGGCGGACTCCCCGGCACCGAGCTGCTCGGCAACAACCCGCGCGTGCTTGATCTTATCGAGTACGCGGCAAACAAGGGTATTTTTATAGCCGCAATATGTGCCGCACCGTCGATACTCGGCAAAATGCGCCTGCTCGACGGCAGAAACGCCGCTGTCTATCCCGATTTCGCGCCCGCACTGCAATATGCTAACATCACGGGCAAAAAGGTCGAGCACGATGATATCTTTATCACCGCAGAGGGCATGGGAGTTTCGTTTGAGTTTGGCTTTAAGCTTATCGAGGTAATGTTCGGCTCGGATGCCGCAAACGATATCCGTTCGGCTGTACGCTATAAATAAATTCTAAAAAAACACACAGAAGGGAGGGAATAAAAAATGACCGACGAAATGAAGGAAAAATTAAAAAGTCCGATAATAACCACACCGTTTTTGGTCATTTTTGTGCTTGCGGTAATGCAGGCATCCAAATATTCCCTTTCCACGCTGAACAGCGACACAAATGTTTTCGTTGCGGTCGGTGTTATCCAGCTTGCCACGCTTGCACTGCCCTGTATGGTCTACTATCTTTTAAAAGGAAGAAAGCTGCAAGAGCCGATATATCTCGTTCCCCGCGGAGGAACACATATACTTTTTATCATTTTCGCGGCGATATTCTTTATTTGCGGCATGCTGATGATAAAGTTCTTCTATTTTGTAAACGGCGGCACTGTTGCCTCGCTGGTTAATTTCTATAAGGATTTCTCGGGCACGACAGAGGGCTCGGGACAGGCGGAAATAATACTTTCGCTTATCGTTATACCTGCATTTTGCGAGGAGTTTTTCTTCCGCGGCATCGTTTTTTCGGAGTACCGCAGATACGGCACGGCAAACGCCGTTATAATGTCGGCGCTCTGCTTCTCGATGCTTCACTTCTCTATAGAAAATCTGTTTATATATCTGTTTACGGGGCTTTTGCTCGGATTTGTCACCGCGATCACAAGATCGATAATTCCGTCTATCGCGCTCCATTTGCTCAGCAATACGCTGAGCATCTACGCGAGCGACGCATTTTTGCGCGTGACGGTAGTCAAAAA
Organism: Eubacteriales bacterium; assembly: GCA_045531135.1. GTDB lineage: Bacteria > Bacillota > Clostridia > Oscillospirales > CAG-382 > Coliplasma. Next base: position 24,427 of record JAZSDL010000041.1, read on the forward strand.
CGGCGCTTTCTTTATCGGCTTTGTGCTTACCGTGCTTACCTGTGTTGCTTTTATCCTTATGCTTTCGCGCGTGGAAAGCATATGCTATGCATACTCCGATAAGCCGCCGGTGGAATCGATACCGCCCAAAAGCAGCTCGAATTTTATAAAAGTATTTTTCTCCCCCACGTTTATTATTCTTATATTGGCATTTATTGCCGTTTCGCTTTTCATCAAGTAATTATCAGAGGAGGTCTTTCTCTTGGCAGACAACAACGAGCGCAGCCGCGCAGACGAGCTTTTTGACGTGTTGAATTCGCTCGACAGCAAGGCCGCAGAGACCGAAAATACAGTTTCCGAAACGCCGTTTGTCGCAGAGGGCGGAAGCCGCGTTGACGAAATAAAGGAAATACTTGCCTCCGAAGGCAATTTTGCCGACGTTTCCGAGAACACGGGCGATGCCTACGCAGAGGACGAGGAGGAGCCCGAGCTTCCGAACGCGCTGTTCGGTCACCTGTGCGATGAAAACGAGGTCACCGGCCAAAGCATCGAGGCACGTGATCATTTTACCGATCATTTCTCGGAGGGCATGGATGACGAGACGATCGGAACCCCCGCGCCCGAATCCGACGAGTATGACGAAGACGAGCCGAAAAACCAAAAAACACGCAGTGCCATAAAAAAGGTTCTCCAGCAACTCAGCATAGTGCCCAAGGCGATAGTATATATTGCGTTGGTGGTTGCGGTTTCGGCATACCTTTCTTATTATATCATCTCCATCGGCAACGACGTTTTTGCGCTTGTTTCCGACACCCGCGAGATCACTGTCACGATAGAGGAGGGCGCCGATCACGACAGCGTTTCCAAGCTGTTAAAGGAAAAGGGCATAATCGAATACGATTGGGTATACAAGATCTATATGCAATACCGCGGCGACGGCGACAGCTCGACCGAATATACGCCCGGCGATTACACTCTTAATGCCGATTACAACTATTCGCAGATAATAACGGCTCTGACGGCAAACAACATCAAGCGCGAGGTAGTAAAGGTAACCATACCCGAGGGCTTTACCATCGACCAGATAATCGACCTTTTGGTCGAGAGCGGTGTCGGTCAGCGCGAGGACTATATTGCGGCAATAAACGACTATGACTACAAATGGGAATTTGTCCGTCTTCTTGACGAAAGAGGGTATTCCGAGCACCGCAAATATCGCCTTGAGGGTTATCTCTATCCCGACACCTACGAGTTTTATACCACCGAGAGCGAGGTTTACGTTATCAACAAAATGCTTAATGCGTTTAACGATAAATTCTGGAAGGAATTTACCCGTGTGAACATCAAGGGCGAATCCTATCAGAAAACCATGCTCCAGAAATACGGACTTGATTTTGACGACATTGTCGTGCTCGCCTCGATAGTACAGAGCGAGGGCGGTACGGTTGAGGATTTCTATGCGATATCCTACGTTTTCCACAACCGCCTGTCGCATCCGCAGAACTTCCCGAAATTAGAGAGCGATGCGACCATACAGTATGCGCTCCCCGAGCGTATTTCGGATTCGACTCAGCTCGACGTAAGCTACGAAACTCCGTACAACACCTATCTTTACAACGGCTTGCCTCCCGGAGCGATAAGCAACCCCGGTCTTGATGCACTTAACGCGGCTTTGTTCCCCGCCGCGCCCACCACAGCGGGCGGTGCTTCGATAAACGCATATTTCTTTGTTTCCAACAATGCCGGCAAGACCTATTACGCCTCGAGCAAGAGCGGCCACGAGAATAACGTTGCTCAGGCAAAGAGAGATAACGAGGCAATAGAAGCAGGAACCTATGGACAATAAAAAACGCCCCGAACTTTTATCCCCCGCGGGCAACCTTGAAAAATTAAAATACGCGATAAACTACGGTGCAGATGCCGTTTACTGTGCGCTTGACCGATTCGGTATGCGCGCAAGCGCGGGCAACCTATCCCCCGATCAGCTAAAAGAGGGTTTGGATTACGCGCATAGGCAAAACGCCAAGGTTTACGTTACGCTTAATACAATGCCGCGCGATCACGAGCTTTCGGCTCTGCGCGGGTATGCAAAGATACTGTCCGAGATACGCCCCGATGCTTATATCGTCAGCGACGTCGGCGTTATGGATATAATAAAAAACGAGATTCCCGATGCCGAGATACATCTTTCGACACAGGCATCTACCGTAAACTCCGCGGCAATCAGATTCTGGAGCCGTTACGGTGTAAAGCGCGTGGTTCTGGCAAGAGAGCTTTCGCTTGATGAGATTCGGACGATACGCGCAAGCATCGATAAGGAGACCGAGATAGAGTGCTTTGTTCACGGTGCCATGTGCGTTTCTTATTCGGGCAGATGTCTGCTTTCCAACTATTATACGGGCAGAAATGCAAACAGCGGTGCCTGTGCACAGCCCTGCCGTTGGAAGTACTATCTCCGCGAGGAGAAGCACGGCGAAAACGCAATAGCCGAGCAGGACGAAAACGGAACCTACGTATTTTCATCGCGCGATATGCGTATGATCGAGCATATAAACGATCTTGTTGATGCGGGTATCGACTCGCTTAAGATCGAGGGCAGAATGAAAAGCGCCTATTATACGGCGGCGATAACCAACGCCTACCGTATCGCGCTGGATAATTATTTTGACGGACTTCCCTATGACGAGCGTTGCACAAAAGAGACCGAGAGCGTAAGCCACCGCGAATACGACACCGGATATTTCTATTCCTCACCCGAGACCGATGCAAACGTGGTCATCGAGAACGAGTATATCGCGGACAGACCTTTTCTTGCGACGGTGACCGAGTATGATGCCGAAAAAGGACTTGCAAAGTGCTTTCAGCGCAACAAGATGATAAAGGGAAATACGGCAAATCTGCTGTCGCCAAAGGGCTTCGGCAGGGATTTCGTTATCGGCAATATGTACGATACCGATATGAATCCGATCGAATCCACACCCCATGCGGGAATGGAATTTTATCTTGAACTCGACTCTGCAAAGAGCGGAGATATTATAAGAGGAGCATAAATGAACGCTTTTACCGAATTGGCAAAGGAAAAGGTTACGATAATCTCGGGCCCCTACGGATCGGGCAAGACAAACGTTGCCGTTAATCTTGCAATGCATATAGCCAAAAACGGCGAGATATGCCGTATAGCCGACCTTGATATCGTAAACCCATATTTCCGAAGCGCCGATAATGCCAAAATGCTCAACGAATTGGGGGTTCAGACGATGATCCCCGTATTTGCAAACACCAACGTCGATATACCCGCGCTTCCGCCGAACTATCAGCTTTTGTTTACCGGCGAGGGAAAATCGGTTGCCGACGTCGGAGGCGACGGCGACGGTGCGGCGGTGTTGGGACTCTCGCACGACGATTATGTCGAGGCGGGATACAAAATGTATTTCGTTTACAACCGCTACCGGTATATCACAGCCGAGCCCGAGGGGGCGTTGGAGGTGCTTGAGGAAATAAAACGGGCATCGGGGCTTGAGTTCCACGGGATAATAAACAACTCGAATCTGGGTGCCGAAACGACAGAGGCGCATATATTAAATGCTGTTCCCTATGCCGAAAAATTGGCCGAGATATCTAAGCTTCCGCTGATGTTTACCACCGCGCCCGATTGGCTGGAGATAGAAAACACGGTAAAAATAACCGACATAACAAAGAAATTATTTTGAAAAAAATAAAAAACTCATATAAAAAAGGACAAGAAAATGAACAAAGTAACTTTTAAAACCGACCTTTGTAAGGGTTGCGGTCTTTGCGTGCTTGCCTGCCCCAAGAAAATCGTTTTTCTTGACAAGAGCGTGCTCAATGCAAAGGGATATCATCCCGCAACCGTTACCGAAACCGACAAATGTATCGCCTGCGCTATGTGTGCGACCATGTGTCCCGACGTTATCATAACCGTAGAAAGAGGTGACAAATAATGGGCGAAAAGCTTTTGATGAAGGGCAACGAGGCAATTGCAGAGGCGGCTATCCGTGCCGGCTGTAAGCTGTTTTTCGGTTATCCCATTACCCCCCAGACCGAGCTTGCCGAATATATGGCAAAGCAGATGCCCAAGAGAGGCGGTCTTTCGCTTCAGGCAGAGAGTGAGATAGCGGCTATCAATATGGTATTGGGTGCCGCAAGCACAGGTGCAAGAGTTATAACCAGCTCGTCCTCACCCGGAATCTCGCTTAAATCCGAGGGTATTTCTTACATAATCGGCTCCGATCTTCCCTGCGTTATCGTAAACGTACAGAGAGGCGGTCCCGGACTCGGCGGTATTCAGCCCGCACAGAGCGACTATAATCAGGCAACCAAGGCGCTCGGCCACGGCGACGGACATGCTATCGTCCTCGCACCCAACTCGGTACAGGAGATTGCAACGCTTGTCGGCGAGGCGTGTGACCTTGCGGACATCTACCGTATGCCCTGTATGATCCTTGCAGACGGCGCGCTCGGTCAGATGATGGAGCCGGTCGATTTCGAGGCAAAGCCCGCACGCGAGATTCCCGAAAAGGATTGGGCGTGCAACGGTCACGGCGGCAAGCGCGTTCACAACATAGTAAACTCGCTTTATATCGAACCCGAAAAGCTTGAGGAAATAGTGCTTGAGCGTTTTGAGAGATACAAGAGGTTAGAGGAAAACGAGGTCAAGCACGAGGAGTATCTCACCGAGGATGCCGATATCGTTATCGTTTCCTACGGCATCACCGCACGTATTGCAAAGACTGCAGTGCGTAACGCGCGCAAGAAGGGTATAAAGGCAGGTCTTTTCCGCCCCATCACACTCTATCCCTTCCCCGCAAAAGAGCTTAACGAGCTTGCGGATAAGACAAACTGCTTCCTTTCTGTCGAGATGAACATGGGACAGATGGTAAACGATATCAAGATCGCTATTGACTGCAAGAAAAAGGTATATCACTACGGAAGAACGGGCGGTATGATACCCTCTCCCGAGGAGATCCTTGCAAAAATCGAAGAAATTTCGGGAGGTAACGCATAATGACAGTATTTGAAAAGCCCCATGCGCTTACGGATACACCCTTTCACTACTGCCCCGGCTGTACACACGGTATAATCCACCGTCTTGTTGCCGAGGTCATTGACGAGCTCGGTGTGGAAAACACCACCGTCGGTATCGCACCTGTCGGCTGCTCGGTATTTGCTTATAACTATTTTAACTGTGATATGATCGAGGCACCTCACGGACGTGCTCCCGCGGTTGCTACCGGCGTCAAGCGCGCCAACCCCGACCTTACGGTATTTACCTATCAGGGCGACGGCGACCTTGCCGCTATCGGTACCGCAGAGACGGTTCACGTAGGTGCAAGAGGCGAAAATATCACCATAATCTTTGTAAACAACGCAATTTACGGTATGACCGGCGGTCAGATGGCTCCTACCACGCTTCTCGGACAGGTCTCCACCACCTCGCCCTACGGCAGAATCAAGGAGATTCAGGGCAACCCCATCCGCGTTTGCGAAATGGTAAGCACCTTGGACGGTGTTGCTTATGCAGAGCGTGTTGCGGTTGACTGCGTACAGAACGTACGCGCCGCAAAGAAGGCGATCAAGAAGGGCTTTGAGATGCAGCAGAACAAGAAGGGTCTCTCGATAATCGAGGTTCTTTCCACCTGCCCGACCAACTGGGGACTTTCTCCCGAAAAATCGCTCGAGTGGCTGCGCGAGAACATGATGGCGCACTACCCGTTGGGCGTATACAAGGACGTTACTAAGGAGGAAACAAAATGAGCGCTATACTTTTAGCAGGATTTGGCGGACAGGGCATCCTTTTCGCAGGTAAGCAGCTTGTGCTTGCTGGTATGAAAAGCGGCAAGCAGGTCAGCTGGCTTCCCTCCTACGGCCCCGAAATGCGCGGCGGTACCTGTAACTGCTCGGTAAATATCGATGATGAGCCGATCGGCTCTCCGCTTGTTACCACTCCCGATATTCTTATCGCTATGAACAAGCCCTCGCTTTTAAAGTTCGAGGGCAGAGTTGCTGTCGGCGGCACTATCGTTATCGACAGCTCGCTTATCGACGTTGAGACCTCGAGAAGCGACGTGACCGCTTGCTACATCCCCGCTACCCAGATGGCAAACGAGGCGGGCATTTCCAAGCTTGCAAACGTAATTATTCTCGGTTATCTTATCAAAAAGACCGGTCTTTACGATTTTGATTATTTTATGGAATGCATCAAGGCATCCGCACCCAAGGCGAAGCCCGAATTAGGCGAGCTCAACGCAAAAGCTCTCCAAATGGGCTACGACTATAACGATTAATGCTTAGAAAAAGCTGTGCCGTCATCGCCGCCGCGGGAAGCGGACGGCGAATGGGCGGCGTATCAAAACCGAACCTAAAGGTGCTCGGCAAAACCTTGTTTGAATACGTGCTCGGAGCATTTGAGAAATCGCAGGTAAGCGAGATAGTTGTCGTATGCTCCGAGGATAACGAGCAATCGCTGCGCGAGCTGGCTGTCGGATGCAAAAAGCCGATAAGCTTCACACGCGGCGGCAAAACCCGTGCGGAATCGGTAAATAACGGTGTGTCGCAATCGGGTAAGGACGCAGAGATAATCTGCGTTCACGACTGTGCACGCCCGTTTGTTACGCCCGAAATGATAGATGAATCAATCGAAAGAGCGTGTGAATATGGCGCCGCCTGCGTAGCCGCCGAGGTTACCGATACGATAAAGCACAAGGATGCATCGGGTGTTGTTTCCACGCCCGACAGATCGGCGCTTTTTGCGGTACAAACACCGCAAAGCTTTAAAAGATCGCTGTATCTACGCGCAGTCGAAATGCTTGGGAAAGATATATCGGGATTTACCGATGAAACCTCGTTGCTCGAGGAGATCGGTGTAGAGGTGTGCTATATCAAGCGCAAAGAAGCGAATATGAAATTAACAACAGCTGACGACGTTCCGATAGCTGAATTTTTAATGAGCAAAAAAGAGGTATTGTTATGATCAGAATAGGTCAGGGCTACGATGTTCACCGTCTTGTTTCGGGCAGAAAGCTCATAATGGGCGGCAAGGAGATCAAATACGAAAAGGGACTTCTGGGACACTCGGATGCGGATGTGCTCACCCACGCTATCTGCGATGCGCTTTTGGGCGCGGCGGCGCTGGGCGATATCGGCAGACGTTTTCCCGATTCCGACGAGAAATACAAGGACGTCAGCTCGCTTAAATTGCTTGCAGAGGTCGGCAGGATGTTAAAAACCATGGGGTGCGAGATAAACAATATCGATGCTATCATCATCGCAGAAGCACCCAAATTTGCACCCTATATCGATGAAATGCGCCGCAATATCGCAGATACTCTCGATATCGGCACAGGCGCGGTAAGCATAAAGGCAACCACAGAGGAAGGCCTTGGCTTTACCGGCAAAAAAGAGGGCATCGCGGCAAGCGCGGTTGCTATTATTAACGAATAAAAAGAGGTCTTTATGTCTAAACAGTATCTTTCGGGCAAAATCATCACCCCCGACGGCATAATTAACGGCAAGGTAGGATACGAAAACGGTATTATTACCGAAATTACCAAGTCTGACGTTGACGGCGGGCTTTATATCGCACCCGGATTTATCGATATCCACGTACACGGCGGCGGCGGACACGACTTTATGGACGGCACGGTCGAGGCATTTTTGGGTGCAGCAAAGCTGCACGCATCGCACGGCACCGCAACCTTCCTTCCCACCACGCTGACCTGCCCCGACGAAGAGCTTTTTCACTCCTTTGATATTCTGCGCGAGGTGCAAAAGGACGAGACCTACGGAGATATGTTTTACGGTATGCACCTTGAGGGACCTTATTTTTCCTCAAAGCAGGCAGGCGCGCAGGATCCCAAGTATCTTAAAAATCCCGGCAAAGAGCATTACGGGGAGATACTTAAAAAGGGCGAGGGTATTATTGCACGTTGGTCGGTTGCACCCGAGCTGGACGGCGCACTTGAGCTCGGCGATAAGCTGAATGAGCTCGGAATCTGTGCCTCGATGGGACACTCCGATGCTTTGTACGAGGAGGTTCTCGAGGCGGTCAAGCACGGCTACACCCACCTTACGCACTTTTACAGCGGTATGAGTGCATTGACAAGAAAGCGCGGCTACCGTTATCCCGGTATGATCGAAAGCGGATATATGATAGATTCGCTTTTGGTGGAGGTTATCTGCGACGGCAAGCACCTTCCCCACTCGATGCTTAAATACGTATTTACGGCAAAGGGTGTAGAAAAATGTGCGCTCATCACCGATGCTATGCGCGGCGCGGGTATGACAGAGGGAAAGACCATCCTCGGCTCGCTCGAAAACGGTCAGGAATGTTATATCGAGGACGGTGTTGCAAAAATGCCCGGCGGAGAGGCGTTTGCCGGCAGTGTTGCTACCACCGACCGACTTGTACGCAACGCGATAGCCGCAGGTGCATCGCTTGAGGACGCGGTTAAGATGATGACCGCTACCCCCGCCTCTATTATAGGAATAAAAGACAGAGGCGAGATCGTTTGCGGAAAGCGCGCAGACTTTACTGTATTTGACGATGAAATCAATATCGCCGCAGTTGTATCGGGCGGCAAGACTATATACGAAAGGTAACGAAAAAAATGGCTATTATTAAACAAGGCAGAGTTGACAAGCTCGTTTATTTCGCGTTTGAAACAAGAGCGGAAATGGGCGAATATGCGGCAAAGGAAGCGGCAAAGGAGATCAACCGTCAGATCGCGGAAAAGGGCACTATCAATATGATCTTTGCAGCCGCACCCAGCCAGAACGATTTTCTTGCTTCGCTTATCAAGGACGAAACTATCGATTGGTCGAAGATCAATGCCTTCCATATGGACGAGTACATCGGTCTTCCTGCTGATGCTCCTCAGGGCTTCGGCAATTTCCTGAGAAACGCAATTTTCGGAAAGGTTCCCTTTAGATCGGTCAATTATATCGATTGCACCGCAGTTGATCCCGAGGCAGAGTGCGAGCGTTATTCTAAGCTTCTTGTCGAAAACAAGTGCGATGTTATCATTATGGGTATCGGCGAAAACGGTCATATCGCGTTTAACGATCCGCACGTTGCCGATTTTAACGACGAAAAGGTAGTAAAGGTCGTTTCGCTTGACGAGACCTGCCGTATGCAGCAGGTTAACGACGGCTGCTTTGCCACCATCGACGACGTACCCAAGTACGCACTTACCCTTACTATCCCCACTCTCGTTGCGGCAGAAAGCGTTTTCTGTATCGTTCCCGTAAAGACCAAGGCGAACGCTGTTAAGAACACCGTTTTGGGCGAGATCGGCGAGGCATGCCCCGCAACCATTCTCCGCAAGCACGCAAACGCAACTCTTTATCTCGATGCCGACAGCGCATCTCTTATCTAAGTATCACGAATGAATATTAAAACCAGCCGATTGCAGGAGGGGGTATATCTCGCCTCCTGCAAAACCGATAAATTCAAATCCGCCGTACTGACGGTCTCTTTTGCCGTACCGTTGGACAGCGAGACCGCATCGGGTTATTCGCTTTTGACCAATTTGATGTCGCTTTGCACCGGCAAATATCCCACAATGCAGTCCTTTTCGATAATCAAGGACGAGCTTTATGCGTTGGGGCTGGATGCCTACGTTCAGCGCAGAGGCGAGCTTTTGCTGGTTCGGCTGGAAATAAATTCGATTGCCGATTCCTATACCTTTGATAACGAGCGCGTGTTGTTCCGCGCCACCGAGCTTTTGGGTGATGCAATATTCAACCCGTATCTCGAAAACGGCGTTTTCTCCGAGAAAAGCGTAGAAAACGAAAAGGCGTGTCTTATCGAGGAGATAGAATCGCTTGTAGAAAACAAGCTGTCCTATGCTCTTTTCCGCGCAAGGCAGGCGATGTGTGCCGGCGAGCCGTTTGCGGTCGATGCCGCGGGAGAGACAGGTCGCGTTGCCGCATTAAACGGCAGCGATCTTATGCCCTTTTATCGCAATATTGTAGAAAATGCACCTGTTTTTATCACCTACGCGGGCGAGGCGGATTTTGATTACGTAGAGCAATGTGTGCGTACACACCTTCCCTTTTCGGCAAGAAAAAACGATCTGCCCGATTCGGTCCTGCACCCCGTAAGTAATGATATTTACCGTGTGACAGAGAGTATGGAGATGGAGCAGGCGATAGTTGTGCTCGGCTTTACCGTTGAAATGGCAAAAACACCCAAGCAACGCGCAATACTTTCGGTCTGCGACGAGATCTTCGGCGGCTCGAGCACGAGCAAGCTGTTTATGAACGTGCGCGAAAGGGAGGGGCTTTGTTATTATTGCTCGTCCTACCCCGCGGGCAGAAAAAACATTATTTTTGTTGCAAGCGGTGTCGAGCAGGGCGCCGAGGACAAGGCGATAGCCGCAATATACCGCGAGGTTGATGCGATGAAGCAGGGCGATTTTTCCGATTACGACCTGCAAAACGCAAAAAACTCGATAATACGGTCGCTGTTAAGCGCCGAGAGCAGCTTGAATTCGATAAGCGGATATCTGCTCGGTCAGATAATCAGCGAGGATTCGGCAACTATCGAGGAAAGCGTTGATCTTGTCGCAAACGTTACACGCGACGATATCATAAAACTTGCAAGCACCGTCACTCCCGAGCTTGAGTATATCCTCGGAGGTGAAAAATGAATCGATTTATATTAAAAGAGAGCAAGCGTCTGAACGAAAGCTATTATTTCGCAACGCTTGACAACGGTTTTAAAATAACCGCAATACCCAAAGAATCGCAGACATATTACTCGATGCTTTGCTGTGATTTCGGTAACGCCGACCTTAAATACGAAAAAAATCAACAATTATATACATTGCCCTCGGGCACGGCTCACTTTCTGGAGCACAAAATGTTTGAGAACGCCGACGGAAGCGATGCTTTTTTGGAGTTTGACCGCTTTGGCGGCAACGCAAACGCATTCACCTCGTTCGAGAACACCGGTTATTATTTTTCCTGCACCGATAATTTTTACGATAACCTTAATGTTTTGCTGAAATCGGCTTCAAGCGCGCATTTCAGCGACGGATCGGTGGAAAAGGAAAAGAAGATCATCGAGCGCGAGATACTTATGTACGAGGATTCTCCCTCGACAAGAGTATTGCGCAACCTCAACCGCGCGCTTTATTTCGAGCATCCGACGGTGAACGCCGTTTCGGGCACGGTGGAATCGATCTCGGCAATAACAAAAGAAACGCTTTTCCGCGCCTATGCCGATTTTTATGTGCCGTCAAACCTGTCGCTGTGCGTATACGGAAATGTCGATCTTGAAAGGGTGTACGAGGCGGCGGAATTATATTTCGGCACCGCAAACGGCGCCCGCCCGAAAACCGTATTCCCTGTTGAACCGACAGGCGTTAAGCAAAAACGCATGACCGAAACCGCGATAGTCGCAAATCCGCTTTATTGCATCGGCATAAAATGCGTTCCGAGCGATACAAACGACCTTGCTTCTCACAGACGCGCAACGGCCTTGCGCCTTGCGATATCGCTTGTGTTTGGCAGAGCGAGTGATTTTTTCTGTGAAAATTATGAAAGCGGACTGCTTAACGAACGCTTTTACGCTGGATATACGAGCTCGGTCAAATGCGCAAGCGTTATAATATCGGGAAGCGGCAGTGATTATGAGCTTGTTGCCGAAAAGGCAATAAAGGAAATAGAAAAAAAGAAGCAAAGCTTCTTTACCGATGCCGAGATACTGCGCGAGAAGCGCGCCGCGTATGCCGAATCGCTTACGCTGTTTGATTCGGGCGAGGATATAGTCGCCTCTATGGCGGCTTGTGCCCACCTGAGCTATGACGATTTTGACGGAATAGATGCGCTTTGCGATATCACCTCCGACGAAATATATGATGCGCTTTGCTCGGTAAACACCGAAATTTGCGCTATAAGCATTATACAGAAAGGATAAACCCTTATGGAAAACAAAATAAGCTTTCCCGGCTTAGGTCTTGAATTCAGTATCAGCGAAACCGCTTTTACTCTGTTCGGACTCGAGATCAAATGGTACGGAATTATCATCACAACAGGCATTTTGCTTGCGTTTATGCTGTTCTACTATCTCGCAGTCAAGCGCGAATTGCTTGATCCCGACACGGTGTACAACATTGTTTTGCTTGTGCTTCCCGTTGCAATATTCGGCGCGAGATTCGTATACGTCGCTACCGAGTGGGACAGATTTAAAGGCAAAGGGTTTATGAATATGATAAACATCCGCAACGGCGGTATCGCTATCTACGGTGCGATAATTTTCGGTTTTGCGGCGGTGCTTATCTACAATAAGGTCAAAAAGACAAGCTCGCTCTCTATGCTCGATGCGCTTGCCCCCGCGGTTATGGTCGGACAGATAATCGGCAGATGGGGCAATTTTGTAAACGCAGAGGCATACGGCTGGTCGGAGGGTGTTGATAAGCTCCCCTGGAGAATGGTGCTCGATTATTACGTTATCGACGGCAAGCGCAATCCCGCCGAGGTAACCTCTGTGCATCCCACCTTCCTTTACGAATCGCTTTGGAATTTGGTCGGTCTTGCGCTTATTCTCTTTATTCTGTACCGCAAAAAGAAGTTCGACGGCGAGATTTTCTTTGCATATATCGGCTGGTACGGACTCGGCAGAGCGTATATCGAAACGCTTAGAGCCGACAGTCTTTATATCGTCGGAACTATCAAGTTCTCGGTAGTTGTAGGTATCGTTTGCGTTATCGCGGCAATAGTCGGCGAGCTCGTGCTTTATAAGCGCTATAAGGAAGAGCAGAACGAAATGTCGGAATACAAATCGGCGTTCGAGGCAGTAAAGGTCGCGCTCGGTAACGAAAGCGATGCTCTTAAGGAAGCCGAAGACGGCGTTGAAGAAATCGAAGAAACCGAAGAAGAAATCGAAGAAATAGACGACAGCGATGCCGAAACATTGGCAGAGCAGGATATGCTCGACGGCGATATAAACGAGATCGAACCCGATACGGAGGAATAAAAATGAACATCATCGACGGAAAGGCGATATCGGCAAAATGTAAGGCCGAGACCGCCGAAGAAATAAAGGTACTTACTGCCGACGGAAGACGTGCGCCCTGCTTGGCGGTTATCCTCGTCGGCGACGATCCTGCAAGTGCGGTTTATGTACGTAACAAAAAGAGAGCGTGCGAGGCGGTGGGTATCACAAGCTTGGAGTACCTGCTCTCTGCTGATGAGACCGAGGAAAAGCTGTTGGAGCTTATTGATTTTCTTAACAAGGACGAAACTGTTGACGGCATCCTTGTGCAGATGCCGGTTCCCAAGCAGATCGATCCCGACAGAGTTATCGAGGCGATAAGTCCCGACAAAGACGTAGATGCCTTCCATGCATACAACGTCGGCAAGCTGTTCACCGGCAATCCCCGTTTCCAGCCCTGCACCCCTGCGGGAGTTATGCGCCTTATTCACGAGTCGGGCGTTGAGGTTTCGGGTAAGAACTGCGTTGTCGTTGGCAGAAGCAATATTGTCGGCAAGCCGATGGGCGCGCTTTTGCTTGCAGAAAACGGCACCGTTACAATATGCCACTCGCGCACCAAGGATCTTGCATCGTTTACCAAAAATGCCGATATTCTTATTGCCGCAGTGGGCAGGCCCGAGATGATAAAGGGCGATATGGTAAAAGAGGGCGCAGTGCTTATTGACGTCGGCATAAACCGTGTCGGCGATAAGCTGGTGGGCGATATCGCGTTTGATGAGTGTGCCGAAAAGGCGTCCTACATCACTCCCGTTCCCGGCGGTGTAGGCCCTATGACTATCGCAATCCTGATGCAGAATACTCTTACATCCTACAAAATGAGATTCGGTCTGTAATACATAATAGTGATAATAATAAAGGAGTTGGTTTCCCCAACTCCTTTTTGATTTACTTTTTAAAAATCCTTGCTTTGATGCCCGACCACATAAGAATAATTACCTGTCCGGGTATTCCTATAACAAATATAAGCCACTTGGAGTAATCCCCAATGGTGAGATAAATACTTGCAAGCAGACTCCAGACGAGTATCGTTATGAACAAAAAATTGAGCTTTGTTTTGCCCCAGATCGAATTAAAAACGATAAGTATTATCGAGCATATCGGAATACAGTAAACGTATGCCAGCCAGAGCTTTGTAACCTCGGACGTCATTCCCAAAATAGCGAATACCGCGGTAGCGATAAGGAATACCAGCATACAGGAAAGCCCTGTGATAAGCAAACGGTTTTTTCTTATCTGGCGCGGAACGCTTTGCATCTTTGCGTTGATGGGATGCACGTCCTCCAACAAATAATCAACGGTCACGCCGAAAAGATCGGCTATTTGCTTTAACACAATTACGTCGGGGATCGATTCCCCGCGCTCCCATTTAGATACCGCCTTGTCGGAATAATTAAGCTTTTCGGCAAGCTCCGCCTGTGTCAGCGGAACCGCTTTGCGAAGCTCTGCGATGTTATTTGCAATAATTCTTTTATAATCGTCCATCGGCTTTCCGCCTCCTTTTTTTCATAATATCACACACCTTGCCGCTTGTCAAGTGCCAAAAAGCATTGAAAACACAAGCTTTTCTACCGATAGTAGAACAGTAGAAAAATCACTCTACCGAGCAACACCCGCACAGTCGGGTGGTTTTTTGTATCGGTAGGTGGACTTTTTGCTTGGCTTGATGTAGCATTTGCATGTCGATAGCGCACAGAACGGCGCACGGCAAGAGAAACTTTATCTATAGGTTTTTCCTATCGGAAAAACCCCGTCACATGCTGCCGAAAGGAAAGAACAAAATGAAAAAAATTAAGATATACGGAGATTCGATACTCAAGGGCGTTATGTACAACGAGGAGCTTAAAAGATACAAGCTGTTCGGATACCGATATGAAACGCTTACCGAAAACGGCATAGAGGTCGAGAACAACTGTAAGATGGGCGCAACTATTGACGAGGGTCTTGAGATAATGAAAAGCACTCTCGACGATTGCGACAAGGACACCGTTGTTCTGCTTGAATACGGCGGAAACGACTGCAATTATAATTGGTCTGCCGTATCGGATAATCCGAATGGCGAGTTTTTGCCCAACACCCCCGAGGAAAAATTTGTTTCGACATATATGAAGCTTATCGAGTATGCACGTGCAAAGGGCGCAACCGTTGCAATATGCACGCTTGTACCTATCGATTCCCAAAAGTTTATGAATTGGGTATCAAAAGGGCTTAACTACGATAATATTCTTCATTGGCTCGGCGACGTCGAAAAAATCTCGCGCTGGCAGGCGCATTACAGCGCGCTTTCCGAGCTCGTAGCCGAAAAGGCGCACTGTCATATACTCGACCTGCGTTCGATATTTAAAAACAAGAGCATAAAAGACCTGCTCGGAATCGACGGTATGCACCCTAACAACGAAGGCCACTCGCTTATAAAAACCGAGTTGCAACGACTTATTCTTACCAGCGAGGCAACCGCGCTCGCGTAATAAATAGGAGGGAGTATGAACACACACAAGCTAACAAAAATCGCTCGCGTTTTGTATCTTCTCTCGGTCTTTTTAGGCGTATGGTGTACCTTTTTAGCGTTGATCAATGACAAATTCGGAGAACGTTATGCTACTTTTCTTATCCTTTATGGGTTGGTTTTTCTTCCGCAGATCGCATTAAACCTGTTATCAAAAATTTTGTCATTTCGATACAATTACCCCAAAGTGCTTTCTTTAGGTGACGTCATTCAGCCGATCGTCGCTATCGTGGTAATAATTTTCATCGCTCCGTATCCGAATGACTTGGAATTTTTGATTCCGTGGGCAATAATACTTGTGTTAAACCTTGGTATTGCCGTTTATTATAAAAACAAATAACAAATTGCCGCCTCGAAAAAACTTCACCGAGGCGGTATATTTATTTGCAAAATCGCTTGAAATTTTTCAAAGTTCGTGCTATAATTAGGCATCGGAAACGTTCCGATGCCCTATGTTTTTTGGGGTTTCCGTTTGTTCACCAGAGAGGTGTTTTTCTATGAGATTCGCAATCGGCGATTTAATTATTTACGGCGAGACCGGCGTATGCCGTATCAATGACATTGTCGAAAAGGAGTTCCCCGACGGCAAAAAGAACTGCTATCAGCTTCAGCCGCTTTACCAAAGCTGTATGATTTTTACCCCCGCGAATAACGAGGCGGTTTTTATGCGCCCTATCATCACTCGCAACGAGGCAGACGATCTGCTTCAGCGTATCTGCGGTATCGAGCCGAGCGAGATCACGGCATCTAACCCGCGCGAGCTTTCTGAGAAATACGATGCGGTTATAAAATCCCACGATTGCGAGATGCTTGTTGCTTTTGCAAAATCGATATACGCAAAGCGCGACCGTCTGATTGCCGTAAAAAAGAAGCTCCCCGCCGTTGACGAGCGGTATATGAAACGAGCCGAGGACCTTTTGTTCGGCGAGCTCGCCGCGTCTTTGGGCATTGACCGAATCGAAATTAAAGAAACGGTTGCATCAAAATTGAAATAACAAAAAGCGCTTTTGTAAAGCCCTTCAGTGCGAAGACAAATGGTCTATTTACGTCCTTGAAAATATAATAAAAAATCAAATTCCTTATAAAATAAGCTATGCTCTCCAATTTTTATTGAGAAGCATAGCTTTTATTGTTTTAATATTTCAAGGACGTAAAGAACGAGTTTTTCTTGCTCTGCCTCAGTCTGTAGACTTCGTCTACAGACTGAGAGGAGCTTTTTGTAAAAAGCTCCTCTCTCATAAAAACATATAATACTATTTCTTTTTCTTTTTAATAATAAAGAACGCGGCGGCGCCTGCGGCAACGGCACCTGCTACGCCGAGAACTATCGGCCACACTTTTTTGCCGTTCTTTTTGGAGCCGTTAGAGGATCCGGAGGCATTGTCGTCATCGGCGGTGTCGCCGTCCGACGAGCCGTCCTTGTCGGCCGAACCGCCCGAGACAGAGGATCCTTCGCCGTCGGAACCGTTTTCGTCAGCTCCGCTCTCGATCTCCGAAAACTCGGGCATATCGGGCATATCGGGAACCGTTGAGGTATCAACCGTTTTGCCCTTTACCTTATACGCTTTTACCGCAATTGCGGCATCGCTGAGCATACGGCTCTTTGCGGTATCATCGCCGTCCGACGAGTTGACTGCGGCAACAAGAGCATCGTACTCGCTGCTTCCGTAGCCGTTGTCGGTAAGCGTCGCACAGAAGGCATCTATCGCGGCAATAACCTTTTTGCCGCCGTCCTCTGTTATTCCGCCTAAGGGGATAAGGATATTGTTAATACGCTCCTTCATATAGTCGAGCTGTGCAATACCTGTCGCCTTGATATCAAACGCGGGCGCGATCGCCTTGTTGCGATATACGCCGTTGGCAAGATGCTCGCCTACGCTTTTGTTAAGATACGCCGTTGCCTCGAAATATACCGAGCCGTCGGTGTATACCGATGTGTTAAAGCTTGCCTGCTGCTGCATGGTGTCGGCGCCGAGCTCTGCCATAAAGGTGCCGAGACCGACCGCTATAAACGCAGAATCGCCGCAACGCTGAGTCTGAGCGATTATGGCGTCATCATAACCGTGACCGTAAGACATCGGGAAGAGAATATCTATCCACTTGTTGTTGAGCCAGGTGAAATAGTTTTGATAGTTGTGTGAAATACCGTCTGTGGGATCGGGAACAACGTCCGCACCCAAAAGCACGCCGGGCGCAACCTCGTCGATAAGCTTTCTCATCTGTCCGACAAAGCTGTCCACGTATGCGCAACGGAAATCCACCCAATCGTTCCAGTAGCTTGCGTTTGTGTTGTATTGAGGACGTACGCCGTACTCTGCCTCAAAGGCATCAAGCGTTGCCTCGTTATAGCCCATATCAAACGTTGCGGTACGGGTGAAGAAGCGGATGTAGTCGAGCTGGAAGCCGTCTACGTCGTATTTCTCGAGAATATACTTATAGGTGCTGAGAAGATAACTGCGTGCCTCCTCGTTTGCGGGATCGAGCATATAATAGCCCTCTGTGTCCTCGACCGTCTTACCGTTGCTCGAAAGACAGAGCCACTCGGGCTTTTTAACGCCGACACAGCGCTTTACGTTGGCAGACTCGACATTGCCGACGTAGAAGATGGGGAACCACAGATGAAGCTCCATTCCTCTCGCGTGGCAGGCATCGATATATGCCTGAAGCATATCGAAATGCGCGAATTTGGGGTTGGTATCAAACAGACAGTCGTCGGGCATCGGCATTATCATGGTGCAGTCGTAGATAGTCTCGATGCTGATCATATTGATTCCGCGCTCGTAGAGCTTCTGAACCGTCTCCTCGACCTGCTTTACGCCGGTGTCGGTAGGTCTTAACCAAACACCGCGGTACTCGGCGGTTCTGCTCTCGGAAAGCATAAGACGTATCTCAACCGCTCTGCTCTCT
Source organism: Eubacteriales bacterium (assembly GCA_045531135.1). Lineage (GTDB taxonomy): Bacteria > Bacillota > Clostridia > Oscillospirales > CAG-382 > Coliplasma. Next base: position 42,834 of record JAZSDL010000041.1, read on the forward strand.
ACGTTGTCACGTGCGATCACAAGCGCACCGTCGTCCTTGTTTTTGAGATAATCGCCCTTTGCGGCGGCAATGCTGTTCTCAAGCTCCTCGATAGCCGCCTTTGCAGATGCGTAATTGAAATTATCGTATCTCTTGAGCGCGGCATCGTAGCTTTCCCAAAGCGTCTTTACGTTAAGATCCATACCGATGATGACCGCATTGCTGTCATACGCGAAGGATATGGTCTTGTTTGCAACGTCGTATTTTACAGTCATGCCAAGCTTTACGTTCTCGCGGATCCAGGTGACCGACGCGCCGTGTCCCGAAACGACAAACGAATTGCGCTCGGTAGGAACGGTGTTGTCGTTTCCGCCGATAGAGGTTACGGTGCCGTCGGTACAGATGACCTCATAGCCCCAATCGTTAGTGCCGGTTTTTGTGCCGGGCTTATTGTAAACGACCAGCATATCGGTGCCGCGAACGGTGTTAACGCCGTCAAGATCCTTTGTCACGGTGTAATATGCGTTGATTGCAAGCGGTTTGTCCGAAACCGTAATGGTTCCGTCGGGGGTGTAATAAACGTAATCGCCTATTTTGATGTTTTCCTGAAGCCAATCTCCCATTCTTTTTCCTCCGCTTTGTGCGTCCTGGTTATGCCCCGAAAGTACAAAACCGTTTTTGGGGATCGCACTGTTGTTTTTGTTGTGCTTTACCGCAACGTTATCCTCGATTATTACCTCGTAGCCCCACTCGTTCGTGCCGGTGGTGGCACCCTTGTCGGGCGTGTATATAACGAGCGCGCCGCTCTCGCGGGTTACGTTAAATCCGTTTGCGGTGATAGTGATCTCCTTGGCGGATGCCGAAAAACAATTTATCGGAAAAACCAATATAAACAATAGAAATAACGAACAAGCTCTTTTAAATATTTTCATATCCACGAGCCCTCTCTGTTAATTTTCCTCTTCAAACGCGAGGATCATGTTGTTCATCGCCGTCTGTGCCGAGCCGGAAATCGCCTCGAAGCGAGAGGTAACAGTGCCGGGATTGAGATCGTAGAAGCACTCGAGAATACCGCCCCAGTTGTATACCATACCGATATCGAACGAACGCGATGCGAATATGATATCAAGCATTTCACCCGATTCGTCATCGCGCGAATCACGGTACTTAAGCTGAACGTCATAATATGCGGGGGTTACAAAATGCTTGGACTGCTCTGCAATTGCAGTGATAACAAGACCGACATCCTCTACAGCGGTGGTGTTTCTCGGAATGTACATAACAGTCGAGTTACCGCGGGAAACGGTGTGGTGATACTCATCCTGTGTTTCGTAGAACATCGGAATAGGAAGAATACCGAACTCATCCTCCATCTGACGGAAGGATGCGGCGTGAATAAGTCCGCACATATAGAAAAGCTCTCTGCCCTCGATAAATGCCTTGTGCACGGTAGCTTCCCATACGTTATCATAGCCCTTGTCCTTATAGGGCGAAGCGTTTGCGATCATAACCGTCTCGTTATCGTTATAAAACTCCAAAACCTTGGTGAGCACCGAATAGGTCGCCTCGGGCTCGGAGAGGATGGTAAGATAGGGAAGGTCGTCGCTGTCCTTGCGCGCAATGGTCTCGCCCGCGCCTACAAGGTGCACGTAGATGTTGTAAAGCTCGGTACCGAATGCCCAGGTGTCGAATTCGTCAAGCACCTCGTCGCCGTTGGTATTTGCGGTAACACCGCTCTTGCATATCTCGACAAACTTGTCAAAGGTCCACTCTTTATCTCTTGCGAGCTGATAAAAATCCTCCTCGATGCCGAGCTTATCCTTGAGTGTCTTGTTAAAAAGCATACACCAGGTGCCCTGGTCATCGTAGGTATTGATATCGCCGCAGGCAAAGTAAACGTGTCCGCCGAGCGAAAAGTCCTTTACAGCGTTCTGGTCCCACCAGGCATCCGAAAGATCGATGGTGGAAACGGCGTTAAGGTCGGTAAGCATATGCTCTGCAGCCAAGGGCGCCGAGCTGGAAATAGAATCAAAAACAATGTCGTAATAGTGGATACCCGAGGTAACCTGATTGCGAACGGTGGTGGGAATCGAGGTGGTAGCCGTCTTTTCGCCGACTATCTTGCAATTGTATGCAGTTTCGATATTGTCAACAACGATCTTCTTTGCAACGTCAACTGCGGTGGGATTTTCCTCGTCATACATGATCTCGCCGGAATAACCCATAATAGATGCGGCAGTTGCACTGAAGTCCCAGCAAAGCACGTATATTTCACGTCCCTCGAGGTCCTTTGTGGGTGTGGTCACCTGAAACTCGCTGGTTTCGGAGGTCTGCGAGCTCTCTTCTGTCTCGTTGTTGCAGGATGCAAGCAACGGAATCAGCATAACGAGCGCAAGCATGCATACAAAAAATTTTTTCATAACCTGTTTCTCCTTTGTTTATTAAACGTTAAATCTGAACAAAACAACATCGCCGTCGTTCATAACGTATTCCTTGCCCTCGCTTCGCACAAGCCCCGCCTCCTTGCAGGCGGTAAGCGAGCCCTTTTCGATAAGCGATTCGTACGGCACTACCTCGGCACGTATAAAGCCGCGCTCGAAGTCGGTATGTATCTTTCCCGCGGCACCGGGTGCCTTGGTTCCCTTTTTGATAGTCCAGGCGCGCACCTCGGGCTCGCCTGCGGTGAGGAAGGAAATAAGTCCGAGCAAGGCATAGGATGCCTTTATCAGCTTGGCAAGTCCTGTCTCGCTGACACCGAGATCCTCCAGATATGCCCTCTGCTCCTCCTCGTCAAGATCGCCCAACGCCGCCTCGGTCTCGGCACAGACCGAAATGATTTCGGCGTTCTCGCCCTCTATTGCCTTTTTGAGTGCATTAAAATATTCGTTTTCCTCGTCGGGACGGGCAAGATCGTCCTCCGATACGTTGGCACAGTAAATTACCGGCTTGCCCGAAAGCAACGGAACCGTGCGAAGCAGCTCGGCCTCGCTCTCGCTGAGTTCAACGTTTCTTGCACAAATTCCCTTTGTGAGCTCGGCGCAGACTCTCTTTAATACCTCGGCATCGACAAGCGCGCTCTTGTCGCCCTTGCCCTGCTTTGTAAGTTTATCGATCTGTCTCTCAAGCATCTCTATATCAGAAAGGATAAGCTCGGTGTTGATAGTCTCTACGTCACGCGCAGGATCGACAGAATCCTCAACGTGAATTATCTTGCTTCCGCCGAAGCAACGCACAACGTGCACGATCGCATCGACCTCGCGGATATGCGAGAGGAATTTGTTGCCCAAGCCCTCGCCGTTTGCCGCGCCCTTTACAAGACCTGCGATATCAACAAACTCAACGGTTGCGTGAGTCAGCTTTTTGGGCTTATACAGTTCTGCCAGCTTATCAAGCCGTTCGTCCGGAACCGGAACGACACCTACGTTGGGATCGATCGTGCAAAACGCATAGTTTGCGCTCTCGGCTCCCGCCTTCGTAAGCGCATTAAAAAGCGTGCTTTTGCCGACGTTTGGCAGACCTACGATACCTAATTTCATATTCGGGTTCTCCTTGGTATATACACATATACTTATACTTATGTCTAATAAGTATAATACATTTCCCGTTGGTTTGCAATATATAATTTTTATACACATTTGCCTGTATAAAAAATTTATAACGCGTTAACAATAAACAGCAAAAACGTCCTTGACTTTTGGGAACAAAGGTGATAATATATACGCATAGATCAACTTATGTTAAAATTAACTTGTTAAATAAAGGAGTAAAGCAAATGAGCACAAAAATACTTGTCATTGACGACGACACCAATATCTGCGACCTGCTCCGTATGTATCTCGAAAAAGAGGGCTACGAGGTCCGCACCGCCAACGACGGCGTTGAGGGCATCACCGCGTTTCGCATGTACGAGCCGGATATGGTCCTGCTTGATATTATGCTTCCCAAAAAGGACGGCTGGCAGATATGCCGCGAAATACGTGAGCATTCCTCCAAGCCGATTATTATGATCACCGCCAAGGGCGAGACTATCGATAAGGTTTTGGGGCTCGAGCTCGGTGCGGACGATTTTATTGTAAAGCCGCTTGATATGAAAGAGGTCTTTGCGCGCATCAAGGCGGTCCTCCGCCGCTACGCAAAGCACGACACCGCCGACGGCGAGCTGATCAAGTTCGACAACCTTGAGATATCTCTCCAGAAATACGAGCTCAAGGTCTGCGGCAAGGTTGTGGATCTTCCTCCCAAGGAGTTGGAGCTTATCTACTTCCTCGCATCCAATTACAACCGCGTTTTCACCCGCGACCAGCTTCTTGATAAGGTCTGGGGGTTTGATTATCTCGGCGACAGCCGCACGGTTGACGTACACGTCAAGCGCCTTCGCGAGAAGCTTGAGAACGCCTCTGACAAATGGATGCTCAAGACGATCTGGGGCGTCGGCTACAAGTTTGAAGTTACTACCGAAAACTGACAGTTTCCTTTCTTATATACCCCATATCCCCTTTTTGCAGAAAAGTCCGTAAGATTGCGGGCTTTTCTGTTTTGTGTTGACACGGTGAGCCAATAGCGGTATAATGTTAACGAAAACAAGAGAAAAACGGTGATGAATTATGAAATTCACAAAAATGCAGGGCTTGGGCAACGATTATCTGTATCTGTTCGGCGAGGTGCCCCAAAACGCTCCCGAGCTGTCGATAAAATGGTCGGACCGCCATTTCGGTGTCGGCTCCGACGGTATGATATGGGTATCGCCCTCTTCGGTTGCCGATTTTAAAATGTCGATATTCAATGCCGACGGAAGCGAGGCAATGATGTGCGGCAACGGCATCCGCTGTGTCGGCAAATTTGTTTACGATTACGGCTATACCGATAAAACCTCGCTAAGAATAGAAACGCGCTCGGGCATCCGCACGCTTGAATTAAAGGTGTGTAACGGTAAGGCGGTAGGCGCATCGGTCGATATGGGTGTCGCACAAATAAGCGACGATATGGAGTTGACACTCGACGGCGAAACAGCAACGCTCACGCCCATCTCAATGGGCAATCCCCACGCGGTGATTTTTGTGGAGGATATAAAAAACGCACCTTTGACGACCTTGGGGTGCAGGATCGAAAAGCATACGGCATTTCCCAACGGCGTAAACGTTGAGTTTATCGAGGTTTTGGGTAGAAACAAGCTCCGTATGCGCGTTTGGGAGCGCGGCAGCGGAGTTACTATGGCTTGCGGAACGGGCGCCTGCGCAAGCGCGGTTGCGGCGATCGTTAAGGGTTATTGCGATCATTCCGCCCCGATCACCGTCACCCTTGACGGCGGCGACCTCACAATAACCGTCGCTCCCGATAATAACGTAACTATGCAGGGCCCCGCCAATATAGTTTGCGAATGCGAAACGGTGTAAACAACGATGTAAAAAGCGGCACTTCACGTGAAGCGCCGCTTTTGATTTTATTTGATTAGAATCTGCCAATAGACCAAAGAATCATGTCTATTCGTCTTGGTGTCCAAAAATCAGTGGAAAATCTAAGGTTCAGTTCGCTTGCTTTTTGGCGCAAGATTTCTATCAATAACACGCCCTCTTTTTTCTTGATTGAATCGGGATTTGTATTTTGCAACCCATTGTATTTCTGTAAAATTTGCGCATCCATTAGCGCGCGTACGAGAAATTGATCCACAGTACCAAAATATTTCGGAAACAAAATTGCCAGCAATCCGCTTGCGCCGCCTGTGCCCAAGCCCTTGATCTTCATGACGGTTTGCAAACAAGTTTCGATATCGTTGCGATCCACTATGAATAAACCCTTATGTATCTCGTCACGTTCCGATAACTTATCCTCATCAATATACTTTTCCAAACTCATTCTTGTGGTGGCAAGACGATTAGGCTGAGTGCATTTCCAAACGAAGTATTTGTCGTGCAAAAAATCGTAAAAATCCCGTGCCGGAAGATTCTTAATCTCGTTTGCATCTATGCCATCAATATACATCTCGAGATTTTTTGCTTCGGAGATAACAAATCATAGTAATGCTCCAGTGCATTGAGCCAATCCGTTTCTGCGCCATAATACCATAATTGCTTCAAAGGAATCATCCAACGTTCATTCATAATGTGCCTCCTGATTAGTACTGTCTTTTTTTAATTTTTATATCTAACAATTTTCATCCCCACAAGAAATAACAAACCAAAGCAAATACGCCCACCAAGCCAAGAACGCACGAGGCGACGATCAAAGCGGATTTAGGATTGATTTTGTTTTCCGTATCACTTTCGGTATGCTCATCGCAATCCTCCAAAACCTCGTCACAAAAATCGGCTTCCCCGTTTTCCTCGTATAATGTTGCCGAAGAACCAAAAAAGTCGGGAGACGTATGTCCGACAGCTCTGCCGTTTTCGTAATGTGTCTTTCCTGTCAGTGCGGGATAGGTTGTTATATTTCGGTTGTTTTCGGTATCGTGGTAGACCGTCTCGGCGAAAAAGCCCTTGCGGCTTTTTCCGACAACTCTGCCTTGCTTATCGGTAAAAACCCGTCCGTCACCCATCAACGATGGGCGGCTTTTGCCAATCGGCTTTCCGTTTTCATCGTAATAATGCTCAAAACCGAGCAGTCCTTTTTTGCTCTTTATTCGTTTTTTCGACACCGTTATCACCTCAACCCTATAATAGCAGAGCAGCTGTACAATAAACAGGACTGCGTCATATGAAGAGAAGGGGATTTTATTAAATAATAAGTTTCTCGACACGATAGGCGAATAGTGTTTGTAAACAATACAATTTCGTTAGAGTTTGACACAATTTTTCGTTCTTTTCTTGTTCTTGTGGCTCGAATACCGTTCGCTTCTTTTTGCGTCAAGCATACAAACCGCAATCCAAAATGCACACATTTGAAATGGAGTTTGCTTTATATGCGGCGTATACCATTCCACCGCAATTGCCCCCGATCACACATCTGCACTTAGACAAAATAGTAAGGGAGGATAAATATTCAAGCCCTTTCCAATAATTATCATTCTCCCTCTCAAAGTGTACTTCTCCAATCAAATTACAACAATTCCCATAGAAAATATCATCGTAATACTCTCTCTTGTTGCTAACCACATTAACCGCACCCAATTCGTCGGCAATTTGATCAAACAATCGTTTCTCTTCTGTTGCGACATAAACATATTTTACGTCGTATTCTATTAATTTTCTTTTGATTTCCGAAATTAAAGTTTGTATGTCGGGCTGAATAGGATGTCCTTTTGGTTTTAGCATGCTATAGTCTGTCCCGCGAATAATAGCACCAACCATTTCTTCAAACGAAGGAATTTGTTTCGTTTCAAAATCTATATAATCAACAGTCTTATCATTCAAAACAACAAACTTTGAATACAGCAATTTGCCAATAGCATATTCGTTCGAGTCGGGACTAACTATTGCACCAAATGAAATCGAAATGGGAGAATGTTTTATATCACAAACTTGAGTCTTGCAAGTATCATATGTGCATGCAGGAAAATATCCCAGGTATATCGGTTGTTTAAAATACCAATCCCAATTGTTATTTTCATCGGCGCTATCGTTATTTATCTGAATGTCAGGAATACATCCGTTACACAAGGCATATAAAATCAAACCCAATATATTGTTGAGATAGCAAATGTTAAACACCGTGTACGCATAATTACCTTGAGTTATAGCCATAATCTTTTTCTTTTTTGCAATTTTGGCACATTCACGTTCAAAACCCTGTAATAATTTCTTTGAGAAATTTTCTACCCTGAATTTTTCGACTAAGTTAATTGTGTCAAAATTCAAAACATGAAGTTTCTTCATGGAGTTCCATAACCACAAAGGCATGTACACAAGAATTTTAATAATAAGATCCTTCATTTTTATTTCTCGCTTTCTTTTCCAATATCAATCAAAATAACCAGCCGACTACTATTATACACGAATGCGTTAAAATTGCAACACAAAATCATTTTGACGTTTATTTTATGGTTTTGCCAACCATTATGTTGTCTGCCAATCGCTATATAACATATACGTCCATTCAAAAACACATACAAAAATAGCAAAGAAAATGATTCTTGATGTCGTGTTGGTTTTAGATGATTTTTTAGTCTTCATTTCAAAATCTTCTTTATGTACGAAAATTCATTGAAACGAAGAAGTGGCAGTACAGAGCGACTAACTCTGTACTGCCACAAACAAATGCTATTTCACATCTTTTAAGAAAACAACAAACCCGAACGTTTCACCAATTGGTAAAAGGTTCGGGTTTGAATGCTTTGGTGCGGATGAAAGGACTTGAACCTTCACGCATATGCACCGGTTTCTAAGACCGGCTCGTCTGCCAATTCCGACACATCCGCATAATTTACGCAAGTAATTCTATCACATCGCTCCTCTCTTGTCAATAATCAAATCCAAAATCGGCAAATACTCTTGCAACCAATGAATATTTGCGTTACAATGTAGGCGACAACAAATAAACGGAGAATTGATATGAACATAACCGAGCGATTTTTGAAATACGTTTCCTTCGGCACGAATTCCGACGACAATTCCGAGACCTGTCCCTCGACAGCATCTCAGCTTGTTTTGGGCGAATATTTGGCAAACGAGCTAAAGAGCATCGGGCTTTCCGACGTAAGCATGGACGAAAACGGATACGTTTACGGCGTTCTCCCCGCAACAAAAGGCAGAGAAAACGATGCCGCTATCGGCTTTATCGCGCATATGGATACATCCTCCGACGTAAAGGGCGACGGCATCAATGCGCGTGTTATCGACTATGAGGGCGGCGATATCGTTCTTAACGAAAAAGAGAGCATCACGCTTGACAAATTCCCGTTCCTTGCAAAATACGCAGGCGGAAAAATTATCACAACCGACGGCACAACCCTGCTCGGCGCAGACGACAAGGCAGGAATAGCCGAGATATTTACGGCGGCGGAATATCTTATTAACCACCCCGAGATATCACACGGCAGGATCCCTGTATGCATCACTCCCGACGAGGAGATAGGCAGAGGCGCGGACAGGTTTGATCTTAAGCGCTTTGATGCCGATTGGGCATATACGATAGACGGCGGCGAGCTTGGCGAGATAGAATACGAGAATTTCAACGCCGCTTGGGCAAAAATAACGGCAAACGGCGTTAACATCCACCCCGGCAGCGCAAAAAACAAGATGAAAAACGCGCTTCTTCTCGCAAACGAGCTTGTTTCGATGATGCCCGCATCAGAAACACCGGCACACACCGAGGGCTACGAGGGATTTTATCATCTTACCTCGATGAGCGGCGACGAAACAAAGGCCACACTCCGCTTTATCATCCGCGACCACGACAAAGATAAGTTTGAATCGCGCAAGGCGTTTATGCAAAAGCTCGTTGATTACCTTAACGGCGTGTACGGAGAAAACAGCTTTGAGCTGACCATGCGAGACACCTATTACAATATGCGCGAGAAGATTCTGCCGCATATGCATATTATCGAAAACGCGATCAGCGCGATGCGGAAAAACGGCGTAGATCCGTTGGTGGTTCCCATCCGCGGCGGCACCGACGGTGCGCGGCTCTCCTACGAGGGACTGCCCTGCCCCAACCTTTCGACAGGCGGTGCGAATTTCCACGGTGTGCACGAATTCATCCCTGTCGCATCTATGGAAAAGATGGTTGATGTCATCATAACGCTTATGAAAAATGAAAAATAGGACAAAAGGTCTATGAACAACGAATACACTATAAAACCCATCGCCTATATTCGCAACGACCTTACTACAAAATTCGGCGTGCCGAGGCAAAGCGGACTCGCAAGATCGTTGATATCCAAAATCGTTTTTACCCCCGAATACCGAACAAGCGATGCTCTGCGCGGAATAACCGATTTTTCGCACATCTGGCTGATATGGGGTTTTTCTCAGGCGCGGCGCGACGGTTGGTCGCCGACGGTGCGCCCTCCGAGATTGGGCGGAAATACACGGCTCGGCGTATTTGCGACGCGCTCGCCCTTTCGCCCCAACTCGCTCGCGCTTTCCTGCGTAAAGCTCGAAAGCATTGAGCATAGCACCGACGAGGGCGATATTCTTATCGTTTCGGGCGCGGATCTTATGAACGGCACCCCGATATACGATATAAAGCCGTATATTCCATATGCGGACTGTATTCCCGATGCAACCGGCGGTTTTGCCCCCGACGGCGGAAAGCTGCTTTGCGTAGTTGCCGATCCCGAAATATTAAACAAATTGCCCGATGAAAAGCGCGAGCCGCTTTTGGAGATACTAGAGCGCGATCCCCGCCCGCAATACCACGACGATCCCGACCGTGTTTACGGAATGGTGTTTGGCGGATATGAAATAAAATTTTCGGTGTCGGGCGACGTTCTCAAATTAGTGTCGATCGAGAGAGTATAACATTTTTCTTGTTGAAAGAGCCGCTTTTATGGCTCTTTTTCTTTACATCCGTGACATTTTATGGTATAATCGGAGTAGCATTTTTTGGAAGGAAAATACTATGGATATAATAGCAAGAATTGCAGAGGAACTTAAAATAAGAGCAACTCAGGTCGAGGCGGCGGTGAACCTTATCGACGAGGGAAACACTATCCCCTTTATCGCCCGTTACCGTAAGGAAGCAACCGGCTCGCTCGATGACGAGAAGCTGCGCGAATTGGGCGAAAAGCTTGAGTTTTACCGTGCGCTCGATGCAAGACGTGCCGATGTTTTCCGTCTTATCGACGAGCAGGGCAAGATGACAGACGAGCTTGCCGCTTCTATCGAAAACGCAAAAACGCTTTCCGAGCTGGAGGACATCTACCGTCCCTACCGCCCCAAGCGCCGTACAAGAGCAAGCATTGCGGCAGAGGCGGGTCTTACTCCGCTTGCCGAGCTTATGCTCGAGCAGAAAAAGGAAATTGATATTGTTTCCGAGGCAGAGAATTATTTAAATCCCGAAAAGAAGATCAACACCGCCGAGGATGCATTAAACGGTGCAAAGGATATTATCGCCGAGCGTGTTTCGGACAATGCCGAATACCGCAAGTGGATTCGCGAGTTCACGTTCCGCACCGGAAGTCTCGTCTCAAAGGCGAAGACCGAGGAGGACAGCGTTTACCGTCTTTATTACGATTATAACGAGCTTCTTTCGAAAATGCCCTCGCACCGTGTGCTCGCAGTCGACCGCGGCGAAAAGGAGGGTGTGCTTGCGGTAAAGGTCGAGGTAGACAAGGAACGTATTTTTGATTATCTCCGCAGCGAGATACTTGCCCCGCGCGAGTGCTCGTCTACCGATTACGTGCGCGATGCGGCAGAGGATGCTTATGAGCGCCTTATCGCTCCCTCGGTACAGACCGAGATGAGAAATCTTATCACCGACAGCGCACAGGAGCAGGCGATCCGCGTTTTCGGTGAGAATCTTAAGAACCTCCTTATGCTTCCGCCGGTAAGAGGCAAGGTGGTTATGGGCTTTGACCCTGCGTACAGAACCGGATGCAAGATAGCAATAGTTAACGACGTCGGCGACGTGCTCGACACCACCGTCGTCTACCCCACCCCGCCCCAGAACAAGCAGGACGAGGCAAAGGCAAAGCTAAAGGCGCTTATCAACAAGCACAAGGTAGATATAATCTCTATCGGCAACGGCACCGCATCGAAGGAGAGCGAGATTTTTGTTGCCGGTATGATAAAGGAGCTTGACCGCGAGGTCAGCTATATTATGACCAACGAGGCGGGTGCTTCGGTCTATTCCGCATCGAAATTGGCAAGCGAGGAGTTTCCTCAGTTCGACGTTTCGCTTCGCAGCGCGGTATCTATCGCGCGGCGTCTGCAGGATCCTCTTGCCGAGCTTGTAAAGATAGATCCCAAGGCGATCGGTGTAGGTCAGTATCAGCACGATATGGAGCAAAAGGCGCTTGACAACTCGCTTTCGGGCGTGGTTGAATCCTGCGTTTCGGGCGTTGGCGCCGACCTTAACACCGCATCGGTCAGCTTGCTTTCGCATATTGCGGGAATAAACTCCAAAATCGCAAAAAGCATTTACGAATACCGCACCACCGTATCGCGTTTTAAGACAAGAAGCGAGCTTTTAAAGGTAAAGGGTGTCGGCGAGAAGGCATACAAGCAGTGTGTCGGCTTCCTTAGAGTGCCCGAAAGCTTGGAGGTTTTGGATAACACATCCGTCCACCCCGAAAGCTACGAGGCGGCATACTCGCTCCTTAAGCTGCTCGGATACAGCAAGGAGGACGTGCGCGAGCGCAAATTGGGCGAGCTTAGGGCAAAGCTTGACGAGCGCGGAAGTGCCAATGTCGCCAAGGAGTTGGGTATCGGTGTTCCTACGCTTAACGATATCGTCTCCGAGCTCGAAAAGCCGGGCCGAGACCCCCGTGACGAGCTCCCTCCACAGATCTTACGTACCGATGCTATGGATATCTCATCGCTCAAAACCGGCATGGAATTTGTCGGAACGGTAAGAAACGTTGCCGATTTCGGTGCGTTTGTAGATATAGGCGTGCATCAGGACGGATTGGTCCATATATCAAAGCTGAGCAACAAATTTGTAAAGCGTGCGAGTGACGTTGTAAAGGTGGGCGACATCATAAAGGTTCGCGTTATCGACGTTGATGTTGCAAAAAAACGCATTTCTTTGGAAAAAATACAGTAAATATGCAGGATTTCTATTGAAATCTTGCAAAAAGCGTTGTATAATAACTCATTAAATTTTATTTGTAATCCTTTGGAGGTAACATTTATGCAGATCAACAATCAGTATCTTCAGGAGCTTTATGCGCAGGTAGAAAAGCGCAACGCAGGCGAAAAGGAATTTTTGCAGGCGGTAGGCGAGGTTTTTGAATCGCTTGCTCCGGTTATCGAAAAGCGCCCCGATCTCGTTCAGGCAGGTATTATGGACCGCATCGTCGAGCCCGAGCGTTTTATTCAGTTCCGCGTCGCATGGGTCGATGACAGCGGCAAGGTTCAGGTCAACCGCGGCTTCCGTGTTCAGTTCAACAGCGCGATCGGCCCCTACAAGGGAGGTTGCCGTTTCCACCCCAGCGTTTGCTCCTCTGTAATCAAGTTCCTCGGCTTTGAGCAGACCTTTAAAAACTCCCTCACCGGTCTCCCCATGGGCGGCGGTAAGGGCGGCGCAGACTTTGATCCCAAGGGTAAATCCGATAACGAGATCATGCGCTTCTGTCAGGCATTTATGACCGAGCTTCAGAAGTACCTCGGTCCCGATACCGACGTGCCCGCAGGCGACATCGGCGTAGGCGCAAGAGAGGTCGGCTATATGTTCGGTCAGTACAAGAGAATCCGCGACGAGTTTACCGGCGTTCTCACCGGTAAGGGACTTTCCTACGGCGGCTCGCTTGCAAGAACTCAGGCAACCGGCTACGGTCTTTGCTACTTCACCGACAATATGCTCAAGAAGAAGGGCGACAGTTTTAAGGACAAGACCGTTGTTATCAGCGGCTCGGGCAACGTTGCCATCTACGCTTGCGAAAAGGCAACCCAGCTCGGCGCAAAGGTCGTTGCAATGAGCGACTCCAACGGCTATATTTACGATGCAAACGGCATCAAGCTTGACGTTGTTAAGCAGATCAAAGAGGTTGAGCGCGGAAGAATCAAGGAATACGCAAACCGTGTTGACGGCGCTGTTTACACCGAGGGCAAGGGCATCTGGACTATCAAGTGCGATATCGCTCTCCCCTGCGCTACCCAGAACGAGCTTAACGGCGACGATGCAAAGGCACTTATCGCCAACGGCGTAAAATACGTTGCAGAGGGCGCAAATATGCCCTCCACCCCCGACGCGATCACCGCATTTCTTGATGCAGGCATCTACTTCGGTCCGGCAAAGGCGGCTAACGCAGGCGGCGTTGCTACCTCCGGTCTTGAAATGAGCCAGAACAGCATGCGTCTCTCCTGGACCTTCGAGGAGGTTGACGAGAAGCTTTGCGGCATTATGAAGAGCATCTTTGAAAATGCAACCAAAGCGGCTAAGGAATATGCAAGCAGCGAGGATAACCTTGTTGCAGGCGCAAACATTGCCGGCTTCCTTAAGGTTGCCGATGCGATGAAGGCACAGGGCGTTCTTTAATATAATATTTTACAGCGGCAACGCTTCTCAAAAGAGAGGCGTTGTTTTTTTCTTACGATAACAAAAAACAACCGCAGGTTAATCCCTGCGGTTGTCATTGTTTATGGAATTATTTTACGATACGACCGTATTCGTCAAAGGTGTAGGTGGTCTCAACGAGCAAGCCGTTTGCGTTGTATACGTAGAAGTCGCAGTTAACTACCAGCTCGCCGCCGTACTGTGCGAAGTAGTAATAACCGTCAACGTATACAAGACCTGCCTCAACTGCGGTACCGAGC
>JAZSDL010000043.1:0-34539 GCA_045531135.1 Eubacteriales bacterium
TTTAAATTCAATATCTCTGTTTCGTATTCTTTGATGTGGCGATAACTTCTCGGCATAAAAATTCCCTCCTATGGTTTTTCTTAATTATACCATAGGAGGGTTCTTTTTTCATTGTCCGTTTTTAACGGTTCGGTTCAATCATTTGTCTGTCGGGGGTTGATTTTATTCTTTGGGAAGTATCAGCTTTATCCGTTTCGGAACGATCTCGACCAGCGGGTTTTTCATCGGGAAAATATCGCCGTCAACGTTCAGACCGATAGGCGATTCGGATATAAATTGCATGCTCTTGCAGCGCGTGTAGGAGCAGATATCCTTAAGCTCGTCTATATGTCTGCCCGCGCGGTATTTCCCCACCAGCGTGATAAATCTCAACCTCGATATCGTATCTATGCTGATAAATTCAAGCAGACCGTCGCTAAGCTCGGAGTAGGGCGATGCATTGTATCCTCCGCCGTAATATCTTCCGTTCGCGGCAATGGCAAAAAGATACGGACCGTTGCCGTCGCCAAACGGCTCGCCGTCTACCATAAGCGTGAAATAGTTTTTTGTATCGGTAAAAAGACATTTTACAAGCGCAACGTTATACGCCATGCTTCCGCTGACGAGCGGAAGGCGCTTGTATTTGTCCTGATTATCGGTGACTGCGGCATCAAAGCCCGCCGAAATTATGTTTAAGCTCACCCGCTCGTTATTGTCGTCGTCGCGAGCAACCAAAAGGTCGGTATCAATGATATCGCCGTTTAACAGCTTGCGCAGACTGCGAAAATTCTCGGCGGGTATATCGAGCGATTTGATAAAATCGTTTCCCGAGCCGACAGGAACTATTGCGATAGCGCAATTATTGCTCCCCGAGCGGTAAATACCGTTTGCAACCTCGGCAAGCGTGCCGTCGCCCCCGCAGGAATAAATGCGGGTAAAGCAGTCGGGGTATTCGCGCAGATAACGCTCGGTCTCATTTTCGGCAGAGCCCTTGCTGTCGGTGACAAAAATATCGTATTTATCTGTAATACCAAGCTTTTCAATAACCGCCTTCAGTTTTCCGGTTCGGTCCTTTGTGCCCGCAACGGGATTTAAAATAAACAGATGCCGTGTCATTTTTTCGCTCCGATCATCGGGTTTCTGCCCTCGTCGGCAGGAGATGGGATCGGCTCGGAAAGTGATATAACGTCCTCGACCGATTTTGAAAAAAGATATGCTTTTTTTGTTTTTTCGCCGCGTTCAAGTGCATCGACCGGCTTGGTTATGATGTCGATCCTGCCTTTTTTCTTGGCATTACGCAAAATTCCGCGCCCGATATCGTTAAGCGCAAGCACGGTGGTGTAGCTCGGATCCTCCTGCAACTGCGCCTGCTCTATACCGAAAACAATTGCATTTATGCTCCGCCTTATGCGTGCGGAGGTGTAATTTTTGTCGGTGCAAAGCGCGACCAGATCACTTACGGAACTGCATTTTACCGAGCCGTTGATTATCTTCTGTGCGAGGTCGTATGGAGTCGAATATAGATTTTTCGGTATCTGTGCGGTTGCGCTCATCATCCTCAGCGTGCCGATGAAAAACGAATCGAGTTTTTCGGTATCGCGCGGGAACCTTTTATCGAGCTCGCGTCCGAGCACGGTTCTGCTCTCCTCGGGCAGAAGCGATAACATCTCGTCGCCGCTATCCGAATTTCTTATCTCCGTCGATGACAAAAGCCCCTTTTCACGCTTGATGATAAACGGCTCAAGCCCGGTGCCGTTGATAGCCGACAGGTATTCGAGCGAGAGAATGTTGTTCGGCTTTTTTATTGCCTCGCACGCATTTTCGCCGAGCGCGTCTTTTATTATCTCGGTTACGGCTTGCGGATAAGAAACGTTTTTGTGCTTTTCGACAAAATCCTTTGTTTTCTGCGAAAAATCGACACTCTCAACGTATTTTTGTATCGCAAAAAGCGTGTTCTCATCGTCCTCTGCTCCGAAAGCGAGCGAACCGACGCCTATCGCATCGGCAATAAAAACACCCGCCCTTGCAAAATCCCGCGCTGACGAGCAGCAATAGGGGATAGGCAGCTCGAGCACAAGATCGGCACCGTTTTTCAGCGCCGTTTCCGCGCGCAGATATTTGTCGGCAACCGCGACCGAACCGCGCTGAACGATATCACCGCTCATAATGCAGACGACACCGTCGAACCGTTCCTTCAATCTGTCCATCTGGAACCGATGACCAAAATGGAAAGGGTTATATTCACATATTACCGCAACGAAATTCTTTGTGCCCATTTGTCAAAAGTTCCTTGTAAAACACTTGCATTTCTTTTATATTGGTAGTATAATGAAAAAAATATGAATTGTCAAGTAAGGAGAAATTATGTATATTCTTGTAGTTAACGCGGGCAGCTCTTCTCTTAAGTATCAGCTTTTTGATATGGACACGCAGGAGGTTGCCGCAAAAGGTCTTTGCGAGCGTATCGGTATTGACGGACGTCTTACCCACACCTCCACCGGCAAGGAAAAGATCCAAAAGGATATTCCCATGCCCACTCATGCACAGGCAGTTGCCGCTTTGGTTGAGTCGCTTACCGATAAGGAGCACGGCTGTATCGACGATATGTCGGCTATTTCGGCTGTCGGCCACCGTATAGTCCACGGCGGTCCCTGGCTTATCAAGAGTGTGCTTGTTGATGATAACGTTATCGCCGATCTCGAGAAGTGCCGTGATCTTGCACCTCTCCACACGGTTCCTCACCTTTTGGGTATCCGCGGCTGTATGGAGGTTATGCCCTCTACTCCGCAGGTTCTTGTTATCGATACCGCGTTCCACCAGACCATGCCCCCCGAGGCATATACCTACCCCATAAACTACGAGGTTGCACAAAAGCACAACATCCGCCGTTACGGCTTCCACGGCACCTCCCACAGATACGTTTCCGGCGAGGCGATCAAGTATCTCGGCAACCCCAACGCAAAGATAGTTACCTGCCACCTCGGCAACGGCTCCTCGATCAGCGCGGTCGATGCAGGCAAGTGCATCGATACCTCTATGGGCTTCACCCCGCTTGAGGGTGTTATTATGGGCTCGCGTTGCGGCGCTATCGACCCTGCTGTTGTTCCCTTTGTTATGGAAAAGGAGAATATCCCCGTTGGCGAAATGGGCAACTGGATGAACAAAAATTGCGGCTTCTTGGGTGTTTCGGGCGTTTCTGCCGACCTTCGTGATATCACCGCCGCTATCGACTCGGGCAATAAGCGCGCCGAACTCGCTTACAACATCCTTGCTTATCAGATAAAGAAATATATCGGCTCCTATACCGCCGCTATGAACGGACTTGACTGCGTTGTATTCACCGCAGGTGTCGGCGAGAACGATGCGCGCCTCCGCGCACTCGCACTCGAGAATATGTCTTACTACGGCATCGAGCTTGATAAAGAAAAGAACGCCACCCGCGGCGAGATCGAGATCAGCACCGCGGACTCCAAGGTTAAGGTTCTTGTTATCCCCACCAACGAGGAGCTTGTCATCGCGTCCGATACGATGCAGATAGTTTCCGAATCCAAATAATGACACCCGAAAACGAAAAGTCGATTCACGAGGGACACCGCAAAAGGTGTAAATCCCGAGTTCTTGCCGACGGCTGTAAAAAGCTTACCGATGCAGAGCTGCTGGAACTGTTGCTGTTCTATGCTATTCCGCGGGTGGATACTCGCAGACAGGCAGAGGCGCTTATCGAGAAATACGGCACGCTTCAGGGCGTTATTGCTGCCGAACCCGAGGATATTGCAAAATTCGCGGGGATAAAAGAAAATGCCGAGGTGTTTTTTGCGCTTCTCCGCGAGGTATCGTCACGTGTCTCGATAAGAGAGCATCACGAAACGCTTTTGGAGGGCGAGAATCTAAAGAAATACCTTATAGAGCTGTATAAGGATGCAATAGCCGAAACGGTCTATGCTCTTTATTTCGATTCCGAGGGCAGATATCTCGGAAAACAGTTTATCTTTCGCGGAGGACTTGATTCCACACGGTTTTCTCTGCGTACGATAACCGAGGGCGTTTTCCGTGTCGGCGGCAAATCGGTCATTCTTGCGCACAACCATCCCAGCGGTGTTTTGGTCCCGTCGGGCGAGGATATATTATCGACAAAACGGGTTGCGGCTCACCTTGCGGCAAACGAGATCAATCTGATCGACCATTATATAGTCGGAAAAGACGACTGTGTCGGTATGTTTGAGACTATGTCAATGTCTTATTAAAAACAAAAAGTGTACCTTCCAAACAAAAGGTACACTTTTTTATATGCTTTTTCTTAATCCGAAATACGCTCTTTTAAGAGTTGGTAGTCGGTCATATCTACGTTACCGTCGATATTGATGTCTGCATATCCCGCAGTCCAATAGGTCATTTTTTTGGTGCCTTGGGCAATTTGCTCAATAAGCAGGCAGTCTTCCGAATCGACTGTTCCGTCTTCATTTATGTCACCCTTGCCGTAAAGCGATTCGAATTCTACATACAGAACGTCGTCGTTTGTTTCGAATACTGCCAGCGCGCCGATATTGAACATTTTTTGCTCGCCGAGCTTGAGCCGATAAACAAACCCCTCGGCATCCTCAATACGGCTTATTTCCGAAACAGCCACACCGATAAGATAGTGTGTACCCTCGCCCTCAAACTCCGACAAATCGAGCTCGTGGTTAAATTGTACGGTGAACTCGTCGGGAATGAATAATTCAAAACGCTTGCGCTCGTCTTCCGTATATTCTTTGTACGGTGATTCATCAACCTCAAAAGACCAGTCGTAGACCGTCCAGTCGGAACCTTTTGTCGACAATTTGGGTACTGCTTGGATGATGCCATCCAAACCCTGTAAGTATTCTGCCGTATCAAAGGTATCGAGCTCGTGCGAGAGAGTTATCGAATAAACCTCGCGGTCAGAGTACGAGCTTCTTCCTTTTTCAAATTCAATAATAGATACACCGAAAAAGTCAAACGGACCTTCTCCGACATAATCCTCGGGATCGACAAACTCAGAAGCAACTATGTTCAACTTCCATCTTTCGTAGGCAACTCCGTTTTTTGCTACATATTTAACGATATCAGCGTCGTTACTGCTTGCATAGGACGAAGCTTGCACGGTTTCGGTTTCTGCGGATTCTGTGGTGCTTATATCGTTTTCAGAAAAAGGTGCATTGCCTGATTGCTCTGCCGTTTCATTGCAGGCACAAAGCAGACACAGACACAGAACAGATATCAAAAACAGATATTTTTTCATAATTCCTCCTTTTATATTCGGCGGCATTTGACAAACAAAACCGTATGATAAAAAATTATAGCAAAACGAAAATTATTTGTCAATCCGACAAACACAGCATATGACCAAAACCACCCAAGCTTTTTGGGTGGTTTTGATATATCGGTTGTCAATTAAAAGCAAGCTCGCTTCAAAAGCACGTAGTCAGCCGAATCAACAGCTCCGTCATTGTTCACATCGGCGTAACCTGCCTCATAATCCGAGGGGGTGTAGGAGTTAAAGCAAATACGCTTTGCCAATAGGTAATCCGAGGAATCTACCTTGCCGTCGCCGTTGATATCGCCGTTTCCGTACGTCGATTCGTAATCAGTCCAAAGTACGTTTTCGTTTGCTTCGAGCACCTGAACTGCCAAATGGTTTTCCATTTCTTGGTCGCCGAATTTGAGGTTATAAACATAACCGTCGGCAACTTCTGCACGATTGATTTCGGAAATGGCAACGCCAAACAGATAGTTTACGGTATCGCTTGCGAATGTGGTCAAATCAAGCTCATAATCAAGGCATACAGTAATTTCGTCGGGAATAAATGCATCTAATGCCAATCGTTCTTCGGCAGTCATGCCCGAAAAATCAGCTGCCGTATAGCCGTCCCACGGGTCAGTGATAACTTTCATCATTGATGCCATATAGACGCCCTCGTCATTGCTGATGATCTCAAGCGCTTCTCTGGTATCAAATTCAGGAGAAACCGTAACCCAATACAGTTCCAAACCGTTTTGGAGCTGTTCGGCGGTTGCACCTACTTGAAATTCAATTATGGACACACCGAAAAAGTCAAAAGGTCCTTCTCCAACGTAATCTGAGTGATCTACAAACTCGGTAGCGAGGATGTGTATTACTCCTTTGTGATACGCGATTCCGTCGTATGCTTCTATGTATGCCTCAATGTCCTCGGTCGCATTGACACAAAATGGCGTTGTCGCAAAGATAATAATGCACGACAATAAGATTAACAATGTTTTTTTCATGTTGGGTTTTCCTTTCTTGAATATTATATAAAATTAATACGGTGGGAAGTAATAAGTGCCTTGCAAGTAACGATTTACAAGCGTGTAATCGATGCTGTCAACGGTACCGCTACCGTCTATGTCCGCTGCCGATGCTTCAACTGCGTAATTATACATTATTTCAAGTATATGCGATTCATAGCACAATACATTCTTTGAAGCGGACAAAGGTGTCTGCATTGTTATATCGGTTGTCAGTTAAAAGCAAGCCGCTTGATATACGAGTAGTCTGCCGAATCGACATTTCCGTCATTGTTCACGTCGGCATAACCTGCTGTGTAATAGGTCATGTCCAAGGTGTCGAATGCAAAACGCTTTACCATAAGATAATCAGAGGAATCAATAACACCGCTTTGATCGATATCGCCGCTTCCGTACAGCGTTTCGAACTCGGTCCAAATCACATTTTCGTTGTATTTGAATACGCGATAGCATTGGTCGTTCGTCATATAAATCCCATCGGCGTATGTGATTTCGTAAACAAAATCTTCCTCGTCTTCAATGCGGTTTATTTTGCCTACGGGGACGCCGAACAAATAATTATCGCCCTCGACATCAAATTCGGTCAAATCAAGCTCGAAGTCAAGGCAGATCTTAATCTCGTTCGGTATAAAGCATCTGAAGTTGCTTCGTTCGTCCTCAGTCATCTCGGCAAACTCGGCATTGTTTTTGTTGTACGGTTCTTCACCAATATCGTAAGGCGGGTTGATAATATAGCAAGGTTCTGCACTCAAAATCCATTCTTTTTCAGTAAGAATCTCGCATGCTTCAAAAATATCGATCCCCGGAGCGACTGTAACCGTGTACATTTCCTTTTCGCCGAAAATCTCAGACGGACCTATGGCGTAGTTTAATTCTATAATAGAAATACCGAAAAGATCAAAAGGACCTTCGCCCACATAGTCATCGGGGTTGATCATGGGTGTGGAAAGGATCGATATCCTTCCTTTATCATAAGGTATGCCCATATCCGATTCGATTTCTTCCGTCGCATTGACACTAAAAGCAAACGAGCAAAAGATAAAACAAACCGCAAGAATTAAACATAATTTCTTTTTCATAAGAAATACTCCTTTTGTTTTTTTGAAAAATTGTCTCCTTTTGATTTTTTGAAAATCGTTCGAAACAAAACGCTTTGTAAATTTGACAGTATAATTATATCACGCAGAGTCGATCTGTCAATATTTAACAAAACATTCGGTTCCGATGTTGCATATTACAACCTCCTTACTATATACATGTCATAAGACGGAAAAACGTCTACACATTTTTTGAAATTTTTTTCGTTTTTTTGAAAAATCGAGCTATCTGTCAATATTTAACAATACGCTCGGCTCCGAGAGCGAGTATTACGGCCTCTCTATATATAAATGTCAAAAGACGGCAAAATATCAATAAAATTTTTTGAAAAATTTTTTGTTGTTCGAAAAATCAAAAAAGTACGCTCCTTTTCGGGAGCGTACCGTATAAAATCAATTATTGTTTTTATTTTTTTCTTTTTAAACATACAAACAAAACCGCGACCGCAACCGCAACCGGAAAAATCGCAATAACAATGATTGTAATTGTATTAGCGCTATCTTTATCGTTGTCTTCGACATCAGAGGATTCCAATTCGTTTTGCGATGCATCGTCGGTTTCGCTCGGAACGTCGCTGTTGCTCTCATCTTCGCCGAAAAACATAGTAGCGTACGGAGAAATGGTTAACGATTTACCAAGCTGTTTTTCGTTCCATTCCGCTTCGGTACCGTTGTAACGAATCGTATAAATACTGTTACCGTCAAACGCGCAGTCACCGATGGCTTCTAACGATTTCGGCAACGTAACTCTTTTCAATTTGCCGTTTTGAAAAGCGTTTTCTCCGATCGTCTTAACGCCTTCGGGCACAACGATGCTTTCCATTGAGCACGCTTTGAAAGCGCCGTCGCCTATGGTTTCAATTCCGTCAGAAAGTTCAACGTATTTAAGAGATGTGCAATCCGCAAAAGCAGAATCGCAAATGCTCTTGACGCTCGCGGGGAGCTTTATCGACTCTAAATTTTCCGCTCCCAAAAAGGCGCTCTTTGCCACAACTCTTGTGCCGTCCGGTATCGAAAATTCGCCGCTTATTTCTTCGCGTTTGCTATCCAAAATGCAATTATTTATGTACAGAGTACCGTCTGACCAATTCTTTGCATCCTTGTAAACAGCGGAGCCGGTGAATATTCCGTTTCCTATATAGGAAACGTTTTCGGGAATCACAATGCTTTGAAGCGAGGTACAACCTGCGAACACGCCCGTGCCAAGCTCTTCCACGCTGTCGGGTATTGATATTTCCGTCAACGAGCTGCAATTCTCAAATGCAAAATCGTAAATCATTTTCAAGCCGTTCGGCAGTTGGACATTTTTAAGTGAAGTACAGTCTTTGAATGTGTCGAAATAAATAGATTCTACTCCTTCGGGAATAACAATCGAGGTCAGCTTCTCACAACCGCGAAAAGCACCGCCGATTTCCTTAACACCGCTCGGAATATTGATGGTTTCGAGGGATTTACACAGCGAAAATGCCTCGGTGCCAATGGAGATTATCGTGTCGGGCAGCTTGACGGATTTCAGATTTTCGTTCTTGTAGAAAAGATAGTCACCGATCAACGTTACTTTTTTGCCGTCGATTTCCGCAGGAATCACCACCTCGTAATCGGTTCCGAGGTAACGAGTGATTTCGATTGTTCCTCGGTATTCCTCGGCCGCGGTATCGGGACATACGGAATATTCAAAATCACCGCTAACGCTGCTTTCGTTATCAGCCAAAGGCGAAATCAAAAACAGATTCAAAAACACAGCCAAGCACGTGAGCATCAGAACAAACTTTTTAATGTTCATAACAACCTCCTAAAGTCATTGTCGGGACAAATGCCTAAAAATTTTTCCGTTGTTTAACAATCGAGCCGGTTGTCATATTGACAACGCTCGGTTCCGAAGCTGTAAATTACCCTCAACTGTATACATGTCATAAGACGGTAAAACGTCTATAAATTTTTTAGAATTTTTTAGTTTTTTAAAAAATCAGAGCCATTTGTCAACATTTGACAATGTATTTGACCTTGGTGCAGAATATTTTAACTTCTTACTATATAAATGTCTGAACCCCGCAAAATATCAATAAAAAGTTTTAAAAATTTTTTGTGTTTCCCGCAATTCACATAACCTTAAACCAAAATCAAGCATTTTTGCACCGCCTGTTATTGATTATCAAACAATTCGTTCGGCGACACACCGAAAATCTTTGCCAATGCATATAGTTCAATATCCGTAACCGTGTGAGACTGATCCTCTATCCTCGATATCGAACCGCGGCAAACGTATACTCCCAAAAGCTCAAGCTTTACCGAGAGTTCTTGCTGGCTTATCCCCTTTTTCTTTCGGAGTCTTTTGATGTTTGCGCCTATTAAATTCATTTTTTCGCCGTCAACTATTCTTGCCATACGAGTAACCTCAATGAAAACACCTATTGCTTTTTCGCAAATTGCTTCATTAATCCGTTTAGGATCTCCTGTTGACGTTCGGTAAGTCCGCTTGTTTTTGTTTTGTTGTCTTTAAGTTCAAATACTATCGTTTGGATCAGGTCTTTTTGGATGTCGGTCAAGCCGCTTATCGATATCATTTCATTTTTGTCTATACCCACAAGATAGTCCAACGAAACGTTAAAAATAACCGCAAATTGAGTGATTATCTCCAAAGGCGGTATTTTGATGTTATTCTCGTAACTGCTTATTACCGATTTGCTTCTTCCTACTTTTCTGCCAAGCTGTTCCTGTGACAGCTTGTGTGCTTCCCTTAATTCGCGTAACCTTAAACCAAAATCAAACATTTCCATACCACCGCAAAGTTTTATTATAGAAATATTTTAACCCTATTGCGTTTTATAATCGGAAAATATATAATATTGGGTGTTCTATATAGTAAAACATTTTTGCTGTGGAGTTTTTGAAATGAAAAAAGCGTGTTGTTTTGGTCATAGAGAGATATTCAAGTATGCCGAAAGCGCAGACGAGATACAAGCTTTTAAAGAATGCCTATCGGGTGTTATCGACAAACAGATAACGCAACAGAACGTCGGTGTTTTCTATACGGGCGCGCACGGTGAGTTTGATATTGTTTTTTCTGCCGAGGTGAGAAAACTAAAAGAAAAATATCCTTTTATAAAATTGATTCTTGTCGAGCCGTATTTTTCAAATAGGTTCAATAGGTTGAAAAGCTATTACGAAACAATGTATGATTCGATAATAATACCCGATGAGCTTGCTGACGTTCATTACAAAAAGTCGATAGAAATGCGTAACAGATGGATGGTAGATAACAGCGAATTGGTTATTTCATACGTTGATCGCCGTTCGGGCGGAGCGTACAAAGCCATAAAATATGCAGAAAGCAGGAACACCTTGGTTATTAATTTAGGGGCTGTTAATATGTCTATATAAACAAAGGACAGAGAATTATCGTGTTCTCTGTCCTTTAACTGTTTATTTGATCAGGCGCCTTCCTATAAGCATACCCATGGTTATCTCGGCAACCGTCCAGCCGGTCTCTACACAGCAGGGACCCCAGCCGACGTCGTGCGGGATACCGTAATACTCCATCCTGTCAAGGTCGATGCCGCGGCACCATTCTCCGCTGTCAACGATTTGCGCCTTGATAAAGAATTTGCAGATATCCTCCCACGCGGTACAAAAACGCTCTTCGCCTGTGATATGCCAAGCAAAAGCAAACCCCAGCGGAAGCCAATTCAGCGAGTAGAGCAGGTCTGCAACGCTGTCGCCATTCTCGGCAAGGAGCGAGCACTCGCCGCCCTGATTGTTAAAGCAGGTCGCCTTGTAGCCGCTGTCCCACTCTGCATAGCCGAGCGATGCATGGCGGTGTTTTTGCAGGTCGTTAAATACGCGGTCAAGCATATCGTAATGTCTTTTCTCACCCGTGACCTTATATAACAGCGACAGCGGGAATATAAGTCGGCAGAGCTCGCTTGTTTCGCTGTGCTCGCGCACGGTATCGGGGTAAAGCGACATAAGCGTTTCCAAACCCGCAACACCGATTTTTTTGTATTCCTCGTTGCCGGTGGTAAGATAACCGAGCAACAAAAACGCGCTGTACCACGAGTTATAATGTGCGCTTGCAAACCCCTGCGATTCGTCTTTCAGCGAATAAATACTCTTATCCGAGCCGATGTAGTTCAAAACGTCGGTGCGGGCGGGGCGCAGACCGTCCTTGCAGGTGGTCTTGCACAGAAAGTCAAGTATGTCACGTGTCGGATTTACGTATTTATCCGAGATTCCGAGATAGGCATACAAAAGCGCGGGGATAAAGGCGCGGGCAACGTCGTCCTGATAGCAAACCTCCCATGCCTCCTCGGTCCAGCGTACCATGCCCTTGTATTCGCCGTCCTTTACCGTCATCGGACCGTAGCAGAACGAATACATATTCTCGGCGATCGCCTTTAGCTCCTCTTTGTCGGAAAACATAAAAGCGCCTGCCGCTTCGCCGACACAGTCGGTGCGGATAACGGGCGAAGCTATGCGCTGTCCGTCGGGAAGGATGTTGTGGCTCAGCCCCTCGTAAATGCCTTTTTTGCCGTCGGGGGTGACAAGAAAGCTTTTTAAAAGCGAAAGCGCTTTTTCTATACAGATATCAAGCTCTTTTTCAAAATCGTTTCCGAGCTCTTTTTTTGTTTCCAACGTGTTTGCGGGATATTCTTTCGGGGGATATATGCCCAAAAAAGAGCAGATATAACCCACCAAGGAATCCCAACGCTGTTTGGGAGCAAGCGACGATTTCAGGTAATCGCACATCCGAAAACAGCAGGAAAGTATGTTTTTATGCTCAAAAAACGCGACCTCGCCCTTTTTTATATCATCAACCGACGTTTTCATTCTGTCGTGGGCGGGTGTGTATTTGCGGTAGTAGAGCCACACCTTTGTGTCGGGCATAAGAAAGTGCGGACGTATATATTGATTGCAGTGCGAATCGAGCAAATCTCCCGCACGGATATCATCTGTCATATCGTCGGCGGCAACCAATCTGTCGCCGAAAATTCCTGTCGGAGCAGCCGAATAAACGCACCGAAAGCTGTTTACGTACTCCAAAAATATTTTTCTTCCGCTGTCGGCAAATCTCTCAAGCTTTTCACGCAAGACCGCCTTAAAGACCAACGGCTTTTCCGATACTCCCGCAAGCACGGCAATTGCGCCGTATTGATCGAGCTTTGCATCCTCTGCCGAAGCCAAATCAAGAATATCACACTCGTTTTCTGCCGACAAAAGCGAGGAAAGATCGCTTTTTCTGTCCGAAATTATAAGTAGCTTCATATCAGTTTCCCATACTCAAAACATATTCCTCTGCCGAGCGCACGCCGTCGATAGCGGCAGAGATGATTCCGCCCGCGTATCCCGCACCCTCGCCCAGCGGATAAATGCCCTTAAGGTTGCTTTGTCTGTCGTCAAAGCGCTTTATACGTATCGGCGAGCTGGTTCTGCTCTCGACCGCGGTTATAAGCGCGCCCGCATCGTCAAAGCCCTTTATCTTTCTTCCGAAAACCGCCAACGCCTCTCGGAACGAATCGTTAATCTCGTCGTTAAAAAGCGTTGAAATATCGCACATCTTTACTCCGCGCGGATAGGTCGGGGCGATCTTTTTGCCGCCTTTTGCGGTTCCCAGATATTCACCGACGGTCATTGCGGGTGCCGTAAAATCGTTTCCGCCGAGTATAAACGCCTTGCGTTCGAGCGCTTCGCGGTAATCGTAGCCGGCAAAAATACCGTCGCTTAAAAGATCCTTCGGCAATATCTCGCAAAGGAGTGCGCTGTTTGCGTTTTTGCCGTCGCGCGCGTGGTAGCTCATGCCGTTGGTAACAAGCCGACCGTTTTCGCTCGCCGCCGCAACCACCTGACCGCCCGGACACATACAAAAGCTGTATACCGTTCTGCCGCTTTTACAATGCGTAAAAAGCTTGTATTCCGCCGGAGGAAGAAAGCGCAGCTCGCCGTTTTCTCCGTACTGTGCCGTATCGATATCCTTTTGCAGATGCTCTATACGGAAGCCCACCGAAAACGGCTTTTGCTCAAGCTCTGCGCCGTGATCATACATCATTTCCGCGATCTCGCGTGCCGATTGTCCGGTGGCAAGAAACAGGGTGTCGGTATCTATATCGCCCTTGTCGGTAATAACCCGCGATAATCTTCCGTCGGTCAGCTCGATATCGATAAGACGGGTTTCAAACCGTATTTCGCCGCCGAGCGAAATTATTTCCTGCCTAAGCGTTTCTACAACTCCGCGTAACAGATCGGTGCCGATGTGCGGCTTTGCCATATAAAGCGTTTCGGCGGGTGCACCTGCGTTTACAAGCTCGTTTAATACGTATTGCCCGCGAAAGCTCTTGTCCTTTACAAGCGTATTGAGCTTTCCGTCGGAAAAAGCGCCTGCGCCGCCCTCGCCGTATTGGATGTTCGAGCTCTCATTAAGCTCGCCGCCGCCGAAAAATATATCGACGTCCCTTTTGCGCTCGATACCTGCTTTTCCGCGCTCGAGAACGATAGGGGCATATCCGCACCTTGCAAGGCAGAGCGCGGCAAAAATACCCGCAGGACCAAACCCTGCGATAACAGGGCGTTTTTCGGGTTTTTTTGCAGGGGCGGGGAAACGGTATTCCGCCTCGGGCGTGCATACCGTGCCCTTACAGCGCGATGCGATCATTTCTTCATCGATGCCGTGAGCAAAAACATCCACCGTGTAGACGAATTTTGCTTTGTTGCGGCGTGCATCGAGCGATTTTTTTCTTATTTCAAAATCAAAGGTGCCTAAAGAAAGCCCTGCGATCTCCGATATTTTGTTTTCTATCGAAAGCGTGTCCTCTTTCGGAGAACGCTCAAGCGTGATTCTTATCATATTATTTAAAATTCTTATCCAGCCATGCCTTGTAGTCGTTGTAAAGCTTTACAGAGTCGGGATGACCGCAGTATGCGATAGTACCCGGCTTGTTGAACATACCCTCGTACTGATAGATAAGTATCTCGTCAACGTAGGGCGATATACTCTTTATCTGACGCTCGATACGGCTCATATCCGCGGCGTAAAGTGCGCTTCTGTAAACGTCACCCTCGAACTCAAATACCTCCATATCAGCCCAAAGCGCGCTTCTGCCCGCCTTGTCGTGCGCCTTGCGAAGCGCCTCGTAGTATTTGTCCGTGTCCTCGGGGAGCGATTTGCGAACGCCGATCTCGTCCTGATATGCAACGATATCGCAATCAAGCGATTCAAGCTGGGCGACGTATTTGTCATCCGCCTTGAGCATATTGGTGCCGTAGGGGGCGATAAGCATCTTTAATTTGGGATCGATAGATCTGCCGAATGCGGAATAATCGTTAACGTACTTGATAAATTCCTCGGTGTAATAGGGGCAGATGCCGAGCTCGTCGGGGAGATACCAGCCGTAAAAAGACTCGTATTTGCCGTAAAGCGCGTAAAGCTCCTCCATCGCCTGAAAAGCGCGCTTTTGAACCTCGGGGTTGACCATATTGTCATAGGTCTGGTTCCAGGTGCCGTAGTAGCCGCAGGAAACAAACACCTTTATACCGTGCTTTTCCGCGGCGCGCATAAGTGCGCCCATGGGATCGGTTGCACCCATATTTGCAAAAGGATAGATGTCGGTTTTAAAATAGCTTTCGCTGAATTCGGGATAAACGATAGAGGTGGTAAGCAAAACGATATATTTCATACCGAGCGAGGCGATCTCCTCTACCTTTGCCTCCCATTGCTCATCGGAGAACCAACGGCAGATAGGGTTCCAATATTTTCCTTCGGCTCTGTTGTGATGATGAAATTCAAACCAGGTGCCTGTGATGGGTTTAAGCATGATATTGTTTCCTCCGTTTTTGTTTCTGATTTGAGGATAACATTTTATGCTCTCTTTTTCAATAGTTTTTCAAAAAACTATTGCGAACGGGATGAAATTATTTTATAATCTCAGTAAGAAAAAAGAAAGTACGGAGGAACAGCTATGAAAAAAATCATATCCTCGCTGCTCGTTTCGGCGATGCTTACGCTTTTGCTCCCGATAAACACGTTTGCCGACGTCAGAAAAAACTCCGATCTGGTTATAGTTGCCTTTGGTGACAGTATTACCGCCGCAGGCAAATGGCAGCAGCATTTATCGACCACGTTTGGAATAAATATAATAAATGCAGGCGTTGCCGGCGATTCGACAAACAGCGCGATGCCGAGATTTCAATCGCAGGTGCTTGATAAAAAGCCCGACGTGGTGTTTATAAGCTTCGGCACAAACGATTCCGCGCTCGATACCGCAAAATACGTTCCGCTTGAGACATATAAGGAAAATCTTAACTATTATATTGACGAGTGTGAAAAGATCGGTGCCAAGGTCATTATCAACATCCCGCCTCCCGTTGTCGATTCGCTGTATCTTACAAGACACGATTCTGCACCCTTTGAGCAGTACGGCGGTCCCAACGGCATTGTTGCTGTTTATGCTCAGGCGGCGAAAGAGGTTGCGATCTCGCGCGGGCTGTATTATGCCGACCACAACACCGCGTTCAAAGCGATAAAAAATTATGCTTCTTATTTTCCCGACGGAGTTCACCCGAGCGATACGGGATATGAGCTGTATGCCGACACGGTGGCTGTTGCATATGACAAGCTCTGGAAGGGCGACGTCGATTTAAACGGAACGGTGGATCAGCTCGATTATATTTTGCTCAAGCGCCATTGCTTTAAGACATACGAGCTTGACGAGTTTGAAACCCAGCGCACCGATATAAATAACGACGGCACTGTCGATTACACCGACTATCTTCTTGTAAAGCGCATCTGCTACGGCACATACGTAGTTGAATAAACCAAAAAGACCTTGGGCACAACATATCTCCCAAGGTCTTGTTTTTTATATTATGTCATTAAATGCGAGAATCGCAAGAACACAGGTCACAACAAGCAATATAGCAACCAGAACCATTCCGTACGGGAGCTTTTTCTTGGTTGCCGATTCGCTCTGCTCGACAAATCGCGCCTTTCTCAGCGCCGAGATAACAGGGCGGTAAAGCAGGAATGTGAATGCGGCATTAAGCCCTGCTTTCAACAGATTGAACGGCAAAAATGCAGGGATAAGAAGCTCTGCGACTGCCTCGCGCGGATAACCCATATAGATCGGCGTTATCAGATAATTCCACAACAGCATAACGACGACCATAGTTACGCTGCCGACCGCAAGGCCTGTCACCGCGCCCGAAAGGGTGCGTTTTTTCTTGTAGATAAATGCCGCGGTGCAGGCAAAGGAGCAGGTGGAGATCACGTTCATCACAAGACCGATAAATCCCGTCTCGCTCGCCGATATCATTTCGATAAGCGAAACGATGACCGAAACGGTAAGGGACATCATCGGTCCCCATATAAGACCGCCCAGTGTGATTATTACGTCCTTGGGATCGTATTTCAAAAACAGCACGACAGGCACTCTGCCGACAAGCATTACTATATACGCAAGCGCACAGAGCATCGCCGCGGCGGTGAGCTTTTTGATATTTGCTTTATTGTTCATAAAAATAACCTCCGAAAATATCTTCGGAGGCAAAACAAAGCAAAACGGCACAATCCCGATATTGCATCTTCTCTCATCCGGACTATACCGTTGGTTTCGGAATCACACCGAATCGTGCGCACAAGCGCTCGCGGACTGTACCGCCAGTTAGGGAATCTCACCCTGCCCCGAAGATTTACTGTATATTAATTATATGCCGATGAAATAAAGGTGTCAATAGTTGATTTTATCAAAAAAGTGTGATATACTATGCGTTAATATAGCAATATGTCTTTGGAGTTGTCTATGAAGATCATTATTGTAGGGTGCGGCAAGATCGGCACTTCGATACTTGAAAATCTTGTAGGAGAGGGAAACGACGTTGTCGCTATCGACGTATCACCCTCGGTCATCGACGAAATAGGCAATATTTATGATGTTATGTGCGTCTGCGGAAACGGTGCCGACACCGAAACACTTGAGGAGGCCGGTGTCTCAAAGGCGGATCTTTTTGTTGCAGTCACAAACTCAGACGAGCTTAATATGCTCGCCTGCTTCGTTGCCGAAAGAATGGGTGCAAAGCACACTATCGCACGTATCCGCAAGCCCGAGTACAACGACAACAGTCTTGACTTTTTGAGCAAGCAATTGAAGCTTACCGTTTCGGTCAACCCCGAGTGGATGGCAGCTAAAGAGCTTTTTAATATTTTAAAAATGCCGGCCGCAGTTAATATCGAGAACTTTTCGGGCGGCAATCTCGAAATGGTCGAGCTCAGATTAAAGCCCGATTCGATACTTGACGGACTTACTCTTATAGAGTTGCGCCGTAAATATAAGGCGCAGTACCTTGTATGCGCCGTACAAAGAGGCGAAGAGGTGTTTATACCCGACGGTAATTTTGTATTGCAAAGCGGAGATAAGATAGGCATAACCGCATCCAGCTCCGAGATACAAAAACTGTTCAAGCAGCTTTCGCTTATGCAAAAATCAGCAAAGAACGTTATGATACTCGGCGCGAGCAGAATTTCGTATTACCTCGCAAAGCGGCTCTTGAACAGCGGAAGCAAGGTTATCATCATCGATAAGGACGAGCGCGTTTGCAAGCGCTTTGCTGATGAGCTTTCGGATGCCGTGGTCATCTGCGGCGACGGTGCCGAGCAGGAGCTTTTGCTCGAGGAGGGCTTGGGCTCTGTCGATGCGTTTGTTGCGTTAACGGGTATGGATGAGCTTAATATACTTATTTCTATATTTGCATCTGCGCAGAGAGTTCCCAAGGTTATCACAAAGGTCAATCGCAACGAGCTTGCCGCAATGGCGGATAAGCTCGGGCTCGACAGCATTGTTTCGCCCAAAAAGATCGTGTCCAACCTGCTTGCGCGATATGCGCGTGCTATCAAAAACTCTCAGGGCACAAACAGTATAGAAACACTTTATAAGCTTATGGACGGTCACGTTGAGGCGCTTGAGTTTAACGTCAGCAAGGATTTCAAGGGATTAAAGACACCTCTTAAGGAACTCGCGCTTAAGTCGAACATACTCATCGCGGGTATTATTCGGGGCAGAAAGTCGATGATTCCGGGAGGTAACGATGAGATACTTGCGGGAGACAGAGTTGTTGTTATAGAATCGGGACAGCAGCTTCTTGACCTTGACGATATTCTCCAATAATCAAAGGCGGTCGTAAATATGAACCGAAAAATGGTGTTTTATATGTTCGGCCGTATCGGGCAGATAGCATCGCTGTTGATGCTTCTCCCCGCGGTAGTTGCCGTTATTTACGGCGAATATACGCAGTTATGGTCGTTTCTTATTGCTTCGGGCGGTGTTTTTCTGCTCGGAAGCGTTATCTCATTGGTTTCGAAAACAACAAACAAGGTCATATACGCAAAAGAGGGCTTTGCGATAGTGTCGCTCGCGTGGATATGTCTGTCTGCGGCAGGTGCGGTCCCCTTTGTGCTGAGCGAGGATATCTCGTTTGTCGATGCTTTTTTTGAAACCGTAAGCGGATTTACCACTACGGGCGCATCGATATTGAAGGACGTCGAGTCGCTTAGCAAGAGTATACTTTTCTGGCGCAGCTTTACCCACTGGGTGGGCGGTATGGGTGTGCTCGTGTTTGTAATGGCAATTGTTTCAAATATGACAGATCGGTCGATACATATTATGCGCGCGGAAATGCCGGGACCCGTCGTCGGCAAGTTGGTTCCGCGCGGACGTGATACTGCAAAGATCCTTTATCTCATTTATATTGTAATGACTTTCGTCGAAATAGGACTCCTTTGGGCAGGTGATATGGATCTGTTTGAGAGTATCGTTCATACTTTCGGCACGGCAGGTACGGGCGGTTTTGGCATAAAGAGTGACAGTTTCGGCAGTTACAGCAGCTATTCTCAGATGGTTGTTGCCGTATTTATGCTTTTGTTCGGCGTAAACTTTAATTTGTATTTTCTTCTCTGCGTCGGAAGAATAAAGAACATTTTAAAAAGTACAGAACTGTGGGCGTATCTCGGTATCGCATTTGTGTCGACTTGCGTTGTTTTTGCAAACGTGTTTTTTACGCTCGGAGGATCTTTTGGCGAGACGTTAAAGCATGCGTTTTTCCAAACCTCCTCAATTATGACGACAACCGGCTTTTCGAGTGTGGATTTCGATTTGTGGCCGTCGTTCTCAAAGGCGGTGCTTTTGCTGTTGATGTGCTTTGGTAGCTGCGCGGGCTCTACCGCGGGCGGCTTAAAGATATCGCGTGTTGTAATACTTTTCAAGCTGATCTTAGCCGAGATCAAGCATATGCTTCACCCCCGCGCCGTCACCTCGGTCAAGTTCGAGGACAAAGCGGTCGATAAGCAGACGTTAAACAGCGTTGCGGTTTATTTTGCGGTTTACGTTTTGTGCGTGATGGCTGCATTTTTGCTTATTTGTCATGAGCCGTTCGGCTTTGAGTCAAATTTCTCGGCAGTAATCGCTACATTTAATAATATCGGTCCCGGTTTTGACGAGGTAGGTCCTGCAAGAAACTTTGCAAATTACAGCGATTTTTCAAAAATAGTCTTCTCGTTTGCGATGCTTTTAGGGCGGCTCGAAATATTTCCGCTTGTTATCGCACTTTCACCGTCAACCTGGAAAACGAACCGATAATATAAAAAATTCCGAAAAAACAAATCAAGCTTCAGGTTTGCCCGGAGCTTGATTTTTGTTGTTATAGTATTATTTCAAGTGCGAAAATCACTTGTTTTTCCGCCGAAGCTGCAGAACCGCAGACCGAGAAAAACGACGGGATTTTTGGCAAAATGCGAGCGTCGCCCTACGACTGTAGGGCAGTCGAAGCATTTGGTCAAAGCACTTGAAAATACAATAAATTCCTTATAAAAAACCAAGCTTCAAATCTGTTCGAAGCTTGGTTTTAATCATAATTAAATTATTTCAAGTGCGAAAATCACTTGTTTTTCCGCGGTCTGCTTAATAATCTACGCCGTAGTTGTCCAGACATACCTCGATAGCGTTCTGAATAACGTCTTCCTTTGCCTCATATTCGGAAGCAAAGCCGGTGCTGTTGGACTTCATAAGATTCTCGATCATAGAGCTGATCTCGCCAAAGTTGTAAATGATACCGAGATCGTAAACAACGTTGTCAAAAATGAGATCAAGCATTTCCGCAGATTCGTTATCGCGGAGATCGCGGTACTTAAGAGTGGTGTCGTAGTATGCGGGGGTAATGTACTTCATACCGCCGAACGCCATAACCTCGATCATAAATGCCGAGAACTCTGCCTCCTCGGTAGAGAGCGACTTGGGAATAACCACGCCGTATGCCATTCTTGCTGAGCAGTAGGTGGCATATTCATCCTGATCCTCGGTCAGCAAGGGGAGGGGGATGATACCGAAATCATCGGCATCGTCGTACTGTCTGAGCTTTTTGATAGCCGAGAACGCGCTGGTTCTGAACAACGCGCGGTTCTGACCGAACACGTCAAGCGAGATCACCCATTTCTGCGAAGCATCGGGAACGGTGTCGCAGTGGAACACCCACTCGTCAACGAGCTGAAGATTCTCGAGAATACGCTGGATCTGGGTGGTGGAAGCGGTTTCGTTAACCGCAACAACGGGAATATCGTTGCTGTCCTTCTTGATATAGTTCTTGCCGCCGCCGATAAAGAAGAGCGAAACGTCCTGATACGACGAAGAAAGTCCCCAGGTGTCGTTATAAGTCATACCGGGAGTGCCGTCGGTATCTGCGGTAACTTCTTTGCTCATCTCGATCATTTTGTCAAAGGTCCATTCCTTGTCCTTGACCATCTGATAAAGATCAACGTCGGGGAAATTCTTTTTGAGTATTTCTTTGTTAAAGGTGATAGCGGTAGAAACGATCTTCGGCATTATCGAAATATCGCCGGTGTTGAAATAGAGCTTGCCGCCGATAGAAAGCGATTCTGTAGCTGATTGATCCCACCACGGTTGGTCAAAGTGGAGATAATCCGTAAATTCATTAAGATCGTAAATAAAATCATCCTGTGCAAGCGTAGCTGCCGCGGGCATAAAGGGAAGTGCCGCATCATACAGCTTGAGGTTGGACGAAACGTCGTTTCTGATCGCCTCGGCAACATCTATAACCGGCTCTCCGACGATAGTTACCTCGTATTTGTTCAGGATCTCGTCGTTGCGCTGGGTGACCGCGGCGGTAAGAGCCGCATCGGTGGTTGTATAAAGGCCGGGCTCAACGTCCTCGCAAAAGTAGGTGGCCTGCTGTTCGTTGGAGTAGATAGCAACTCGGAACTCCTTGTAATCGTCGCCCTCCCATTTGAACTCGGGCATATCGACGTAATCCTCGATATTTCCGCTTTTGGTTTCGGTCTCGGAGGAAGCGCTGCCCTCGTCGCTGTCGTTGTTACAGGATGCAAGCATCGTCATCGAAACGAGCATCAACGCGCAAAGCAGCAAAGCTATGATTCTTTTGGTCATACTGTTTTCTCCTTATCGTTATTTTTAGAAATTATACCATACCAAAAAAATCTTGTCAAGACGGCTGGAGCTTGACAAATTGCAAAAAACACCTCCGTGTTCTTGCACGGAGGTGAAATGCTTTATTTTGCCATAACTCTGACAACACCCTGAATAGCCGAAATATCGGAGATAACGGCATCGGTGATAGCATCGTTAGTGTCGAATATCGAAACGGCGTTGTTGCCCTTTGCCTGCGAGAGCAGAGATTCGATATTTACGTTGTCGCCCGCCAAAACACCCGAGATCTGTGTGATGATGTTGGGGATGTTCTCGTGAAGAACAACAACACGGTTGCTTACCGTGCGGGCAAGCTGAATTTCGGGATAGTTTACGCTGTTGCGGATGTTGCCGTTTTCGATGTAATCGATGATCTGCTCAGCCGCCATAACAGCACAGTTATCCTCGGATTCGGGAGTGGATGCGCCGAGGTGGGGGATACAAACCACATTCTTAACGCCCAAAAGCTCGTCGGAGGGGAAGTCGGTAACGTAGGATGCGACCTTGCCGCTCTCAAGCGCCTCGATAAGATCGGGGATGTTTGCAAGATCACCGCGCGAGAGGTTGATAATGCGAACGCCGTCCTTCATCTTGGCGATATTTTCCTTGTTGATTATACCCTTTGTGGAGGGGAGCGAAGGAATGTGATAGCTGATATAATCAGATTCCGTATAAATTGCATCGTAATCGTCTGCCTTGCGGATAGCACGGGAGAGCGACCATGCGTTTTTAACGGTAATGTAGGGGTCACAGCCGACAACGTTCATCTTAAGAGAGCTTGCGGTGTTTGCAACCATACCGCCGATAGCGCCCAAGCCGATAACACCTAAGGTCTTTCCCTTTATTTCGGGACCGACAAACTGACTCTTGCCCTTTTCTACCTGCTTTGCAACGTCGGGGGTGCCCTTGAGAGAAAGCGCCCAATTAATACCGCCTACGATATCGCGCGATGCGAGAAGAAGCGCGGCAATGGCAAGCTCCTTAACACCGTTTGCGTTTGCACCGGGGGTGTTGAAAACGACTATGCCGTTTTCGGAGCAACGGTCGATGGGAATGTTGTTAACACCTGCGCCTGCACGTGCGATCGCCTGAAGCTCGGGTCCGAACGGCTCCTCGTGAAGAGCGGCGCTGCGGACGAGAATACCCGACGGGTTCTCTGCGCTTTCCGAAACGTTATAATTATCGTTAAATACATCAAGACCGATCTTGCTGATCTTGTTATAAAGCTTAATGTTTGTCATTATGCGTTCTCCTTTTCATAGTTGCGCATAAACTCTACGAGCTTTTCAACACCCTCAACAGGCATTGCGTTGTAGATAGAGGCGCGCATACCGCCGACAACGCGGTGTCCCTTAAGGTTTACAAAGCCCACCTTGGATGCGGCAGAGCAGAAATCCTTGTCCTTGTCGGCATCGCCGGTGACAAAGCAGACGTTCATAAGCGAGCGCGCATCCTTGTCGGCAGTTGCCTTAAAGAGCTTAGAGGTTTCGAGATAGTCATAAAGGATGTTTGCCTTTTTAACGTTGATCTTCTCGCGTTCCTCAAGTCCGCCTGTCTCCAAAAGCCACTTGAACACAAGACCCGCAACGTAGATGGAGTAGCAGGGAGGAGTGTTGTACATAGAGCCGTTATCTGCCTGAACCTTGTAATCGAGCATTACGGGAGTGCCCTCGCGTGCATTGCCCAAAAGATCCTCGCGGACGATAACCACGGTAAGACCGGAGGGGCCCATGTTCTTCTGTGCGCCGGCGTAGATAAGACCGAACTTGGAAACGTCAACAGGGCGGGAAAGAATGCCCGAGGACATATCCGCTACCAAAGGAATATCGCCGGTATCGGGGATATAGTTGTAGCAGGTGCCGAAAATGGTGTTGTTATAGCAGATGTGAACGTAATCCGCATCGGGAGAGAATTTATCAACAAAAGGAACGTATGCAAAATTTCTGTCCTTGGAGGTTGCGATAACGTTTACCTCGCCGAACTTAGCCGCCTCCTCAGCTGCCTTTTTCGAGAACTGACCGGAAACGATGTAGTCTGCCTTGCCGTTCTTGTTCATAAGGTTAAGAGGAACAGCCGCAAACTGCTGGGTTGCGCCGCCCTGAAGGAAAAGCACCTTGTAATTGTCGGGAATATTCATCAATTTGCGGAGGTTGCTCTCTGCCTCGTCGATGATAGATTGATAAACGGGGGAACGGTGGCTCATTTCCATAACCGACATTCCGCTTCCGTTAAAGTTCATCATCTCGGATGCCGCTTTTTCAAGCACCGACTCGGGAAGCATAGAGGGACCTGCGGAAAAATTATAAACGCGCTGCATATCACGATCTCCTTTATATAAAAAGAAAAAAATAGTTTCACATTAACTTGTATTCTACCGCAATATCGCGCTAAAGTCAATAGCTTTTCGCAAGTTTAGACATAATTTGCTTTAATTGTTGACAGCGCCCGACGGATTTGTTAAAATGAACAAAAGTATGCAAAAAACAACCGCGAAAATTTTATCCGAAAGGTGAGCTTTATGGAAAAGAAACTTGGTTTTGGTATAATCGGATGCGGTATTATTTCCGATTTTCATGCAAATGCGATCCACGAATGTTATAACGATGCAGTGCTTGTCGGCGTTTGCGACGTTGTGTACGATGCGGCAGAGAAGTTTGCGCACCGCCACGAGACAAGTGTTTTTAAGGACGAGGCAGAGCTTCTTGCCTGCAAGGATATTGACGTTGTTTGTATCTGTACGCCCAGCGGATACCACTACTCCTCGGTCATCAATGCGGCGCGCGCGGGCAAAAATATAATCTGCGAGAAGCCGCTTGCCATAAACAAGGAGCAGCTTGATGCGGTTGAGGAGGAGTGCAAAAAAGCGGGCGTTGTCGTTTCGGTAATCTCGCAAAACCGCTATGCCAAGAGCATCGAGCGCGTTAAGGGTGCCATCGACGAGGGACTTCTCGGCAGAATCGTTTGTGCCGATATTTACATGAAGTATTATCGCTCGCAGGAGTATTACGACAGCGGCTCGTGGCGCGGAACCAAGCGTATCGACGGCGGCGGCGCGTTGATGAATCAGGGTATCCACGGTGTTGACCTTTTGCTTTATCTTGCAGGAGATATCAAGAGCGTTTACGCTATCTCGAAAACTCTCGTGCGCAATATCGAGGTAGAGGATACGCTTTCTGCCGTAGTGGAATACAAGAGCGGCGCAACAGGCGTTATTCAGGCAACGACCTCGGTTTATCCCGGCTATCCCAGACGTCTTGATCTTAACGGCGAGAACGGCACTATCGTGCTCGAGGAGACATCTGTAAACCGTTGGGACATCCGCAACACCTCCGGCGGCCACGATGACGTGGTTCTTATGCCGTCGTTCACTCACGGCGCATCTACCCCCACCGCGATCTCGCACGACGGCCACGTTCGTCAGATCTCCGATACGATAAGATGTATCAAGGAGGGCAGGCAGCCCCTTTCGGGACTTGCCGACGGCAGACGTGCGGTTGACGTTATCCTTGCAATATATCAATCCGCCGAAGAAGGCAGACCGATTTTTCTTGATTGAATTAGTTAACAAAACGCCCGATTTTCCTTCCGGGCGTTTTTATATATCGTTAAAATAAATTTGCCGCACAACCAAACATCCGTCCGAAGCCAATCGGACGGATGTTTTCTTTTTACGCTGTATGCAATGCCTCGATGGGCTGCAGCTTTGATGCCTTTGCGGCAGGATAACTTCCGAAAAGAATACCGTAACCAAAAGCAACGCGGCGATTGCCTTAAACGCTTTGTTTTTTATACCGCCCAGCCGGACCGAAAGAACCAAAGCGAGCAGTCCGAGCAGCACCACGGTGTATCTTGCGTAATATATGGGGCGCACGAGCGATATTGCCAACGAAAACAGAATCACCGAAATGTATATCAAAAACGCAATTTTGGCGGCTTTTGTTGCTGTGCAGTCGGTTTTCATCCGCCTGTACAGGCAAATTCCGACAATAACAAAGAACAGCAGAGCAATACAACCGATAACCGAATAAAGCGTTGATCTGTATTCGAAATATTCCTTAAGCACGTCGCCTAAAAAGTAGTAGGACACGAAATCGAAAACAAGATCGGGGTAATCGACCGTTATCCAATCGGCACCTCCTAACATGATTTGGTGCAGGAATATATACCCTCCCGGGATATATGCCGTAAGCTGTACAACTGCATTGAGCATCCAGTGCTTCAATGCGGTTTTGTCGAGCTTTTTGTGATAGCCGATCAGCAAAAACAGGTTTATCATCGCGACCGCAAACAAAGCGAAATAATGCGTATAAGCCGCAAGGATCGAGAACAACACAAAAACAATTCTGTTGCGGCATCCGCAGGGGTCCTTTGACAGTCGGTATGCGTATATTGCGCTTATAAAAACAAACAGAGCTGCCCAGGTATACATTCTGATCTGCAGTGCATAAACAAGCGCAGAGCCCGAAAACAGAACGCAAAAGCTGAACCAAAATCCGTATTGCTCTCCCGGATCGCGCCGGATGTGAGTATATCCGAGACAGGCCAAAATAATCGCGCCCAAGGCAGAGAAGATACGCATTACGTACAGCGAATTTCCGAAAATCAACGTAAATATCTTCAGCATCAGGTAGTATAATACGGGGTGAACGTCTCCTGCCGACCATCGCACTATGTCGGTAAAATGATGCTACATCAGCCCGACGGTATA
Organism: Eubacteriales bacterium; assembly: GCA_045531135.1. Taxonomy (GTDB): domain Bacteria; phylum Bacillota; class Clostridia; order Oscillospirales; family CAG-382; genus Coliplasma. Next base: position 26,550 of record JAZSDL010000043.1, read on the forward strand.
TGCCTCGTCGAACCAAAGACTGTTTTGAAAGCAACCGCCGACAAGCAACGTGCTGCCGAACACTATTAACGGTATATGGATTTTTTTTAAAAAGCTGTTGTTCTTTTGAACTGCGTTCATTTTGTACCTTTACGTGATATTTTGGATTTTCAAAAGCTACGTGCGGAACTCGTTGCGGTGCGATTATATAATTCTTTTCTAAAGTTATCCTTAAATGAATTCGGTTAATTTGTGAACAAAAAAGCAGTACGGCGAAAAACCGTACTGCTTTTGTCGTTTTTTGATTGTTTAGCTTACCGTATAGGAGCCGAATGCGATACGCTTAACGCATACGTAGTCCACCGAGTCAACCGCGGTATCGCCGTTAACGTTAGCGCGTTTTTCCTCGTCCTCAGAAAGAGCGTAGGTGCCGAAGCAAGCGCGTTTTACGATAAGATAGTCTGCCGAATCGACCTGACCGTCGGCATTAACGTCACCTACGGGGTAGGTGGGATCGGGTTCGGGATCAGCGAGCTTGCCGGGATATACCTCGACCTCGGATACGAAGATCCAGTTCTTACCGTCGGTTGCATAGATGCGGAACTGAACGTAACGTGCCGCAACGCCGTTTTCAAGCTGAACAGTAACATCAAGCGTGTTGTCGGCCTCGGTATCAACAACGGCAGTCTCGCCTGCCTTTGTCCAAGCGCTGTTGTCGGAGGACACATAAACCTCAACCTTGGAGGGTGCGGTGATACCGTTCGCGAGCTGAGCGGTACCGACTGTGGTTACAAACTTGCCTACTGCATATACACTGCCGAGATCGACGGTGATATCTGCATAGCCGTTTGCCTTGTATCCCTCGGAGCCGCGGTTAAATCCAACAAAAGAAGTATCGCTGTAAATAGCATCTGCGGCGGGGTTAACACCGTCGGTGAGCTCGCTGTTGTTGGTATCGGGATAAGGAACTGTGCCGGTAGAATCGGCATAAACTCCGCTTAAGGTGTAGCTCTTGCCGTATGCGAGGTTATCGGTGTCGGCGGGGATAGCAGGGATGATCTCCGAAGCTATAAGCTCACCGCACTCGGAGCAACGCAATTCCTTAAGACCTTGCTTGCCTACCTCTGCCTCGGTAACGACTGTCCACTCACCCTCGGTGTGAGCATTGGCGATCTCGCTGACAACGCCGCACTCGGAGCACTGCAAGGAGTTTTTGCAGCTGAGCTCGGAATTGTACTTATGGGTGTGGTTGATAACAATGTGAGGAGCAACGTCGTCGAGCGCCTTGTTGTTGATGCTGATACCGTTCATAACAAGGGTATCGCCAACGCTGGTGTATGCGATATTAAGGCAGTTCTTCTTGCTGCCTACAACAGGATCCACTGCGGTATCGCAGGTATCCCATTGGTGACCGGCGATCATGATCTCGTTTGTGCCGAGAGTAACCGCGGGGGTTTCTGCGCCGTAGCCGGCTGCGTGAGATTTAACAACGTAAACCTTCTTGGTGGAATCGTATTCCGCGATCAGCCAGGTTGCCCAGCTGATGTTAGCGGTTTCTACGCTGATAGTGCCAAAGTCGGGAGTGAAGATAGTGCCGCTGCCCGATGCAACCTTGGTGTTGAATGCATCGATATAAATGCTGTTTTCAGCCGCCTCATAGCCCTTGGAGGAAACTACCTCTACCTCGTCGAGCCAGATGAATTTAGTGCTGGGAGATACGGTGAATTTAACGTATCTTGCGCTGATGGATTTGTCGCAAACGATCTCGTAAATATAGGTGTCCCAGGTGTCAGTGTCGCTCATGATGACCTTTACATTGTCGTTACCGACGTGATGCCATTCGTTCTTGTCATCGGAAACGCGAACCGTAAGTCCCTCGGGAGTGGGGATACCCCAGTTGCCGAATGCACCGTATACACGGAATTTATCAACTTCGGTAACTTCTTCAAGGTCTACGATGACCTCAACGGGAGTGCCTACTGCGTTCCAGCCCGAGTAGCCGAGCGTGCCGCCGTCGGTGCCGCCCTTGTCGCCGTCGGTAAGACGCGAGCCGTCGTCGTTCCAGTTGTTGCCGTCGCCTCTGTCGGGCGCGGTGGTGGTGTAGCTCTTGTCCTTGGAAACGATAACCTCGGTGCAACGGTCGTTAAGTGCCTGAGAAAGCTTAACGATAAGAGCTTCGATCTCTGCGGAGGAAGCGGAGGAGGAAATAAGAGAGTTGCCCTCCTCGATATAGGAACGGATGGTGTTGATGGTCTCGGTGGAATAATCGTAGATCGAGATATCCTTGCAGTTCTCGATGAGTGCCTTGAGCGAGTTGGCGTCGCCGGGATTTACGGTAACGTCAACGGGCTGAGTATAAACAACGTAGTTTTTGCCGGTAGTGGTGGTTGTTTTATAGCCAAAGATTACCTTTGCGGTGCCTACTGCCTTTGCAACGAGCTTGCCGTCAACAACGCTTACGCAGTCATCTCCGCCGACAACGCTGAACACGGTGTCCTTAAGAGCGATTTCGGTTCTTGCATCGCCGTATGCGACCGAGTAAACGCCGCCGCCCGAATAGGTCTGACCGGGAACGAGACTGATAGTGTCTGCCTCGAGATACTTGGCCATATTGGTTACCCATTGCATATCGTCGGTAGTAACGCCGTCGCATCCCGAGAAGAAGCCGACGTCGTTATTGCTGTAGGAATAGGTCCAGGGCCAAACAGTCATACCTCTGTCGGTTGCGTAGGTGGTAAAGAGGTTACCGTCGGATACAACAATACCTCTTGCGGGGTTGATGGTACTGTTAACCGCCTGTGCGGAGGCGAGGTAGGTATAAAGACCGGAAAGTGCCGCCTCAGGAGTGGAGCCGTCGGTCACGCTCGAAAGGAGGTAACCGGTGGACATACCGGGACAGCTTTCCTGCATCTTGGTAAGCAAGCTGTAGTTAAAGGAGATACAGTCTACGAGATATTCCATACCGTAGGTCTTTAAAAGACTTGCGGTGGTCGTAACGTTGCTTGCGGTGTTACCCTTGTATTCGATAAAGATCTTGCAGTCTTTATCCTGGAAGTAATCGCAAACTTCTTTAAGAGTAGGTACCTTTTCGGTTGTGGCATTGCCGCTCTTGTCAAGAATGTAGTAGCTCTTGACCTCGGCGAGAGTCATCTGACCGACGGTAGCCGATCCGGTATAGGTGGTGGTACGGGTAAGGGTGCTGTCGTGCATGATGATAACGTGACCGTCCTTGGTAATGTCAACGTCAACCTCAAATACGTCTGCGCCGTTTTCGTACGCCTTGATAAAGCCGGAGAGGGTGTTTTCGGGTGCTTGGGTGGGGTTACCTCTGTGACCGATCATAACAGGGGTACGTGTCATGGTGTTTTCAACCAAGTTCTCGTTGATAAGCGCTGCACACTCGGATGCGCTGTTGGAAAGAATACCGTTTGCGCCCGAGGTTGCGGCGGTCATAATATCAAGCTCGTAATCTGCAGTGCCGGGGGTGCTGTTTACCGATACCCAAACTGCAACCGCATATTCCTGAATCTCGGAAACGAGTGCCTTGGTAGCATATTTTACGTTAATGATACAGAAGGTAGCGGGAGCCGAACGGACCGCAACACGAATATCATGCTCGCTTGCGTACGAAGCGGGATTGGTGATAACAAGACCTGTACGCACGATGCTCTTGCTCGAACGGATTGATTTAAGAAGCGAAGCATCGGTGGATGTAACAGTCACGTCAACAAAATTGGTTGCATTGATACCGTTTATTACGTTTGTAACGTCGGTGGAGCTTGCAACGTAAATGTTCGGAATGATCTGCTTTTCTCTACACTTGTTAAAGAAGGTGGTAAAGTTGCTTACCTTGGAAGCCGAGATATATACGTTGCCCGAGCACTTTGCGGCATCGAGCGCGGAAATATCCGAAATGTTTTCAACGTTTGCAATGGGGTTTACGGTGTTAAGCTCTGCTCTGTTGTTGTTTACAAGGTGGAGCTTGACAGCATCCTGAGGAACCGCGGTATCCTGAACGGTGACCTTTACGCTCGAGATGGCGAGCTGTCCGCCGTTCATGGTAAAGCCGAGATAACCCTTGGTGAGAATGTTGGTCGCCTTGGAATTAAGAGTCGACTGATCCATATAAAGGACCTGCTCGCCGTTGATGTAGTAGCCGTAGCCGTTGTTGACCTTGATAGAAACGTTACGGAACTCATCGGTAAGCTGAGGATAGGTGCCGGCAACGTTCTTCATAACGTTCCAGCCGCCGGAGGTCAATTCCGCAAACTCAAGACCGCTTGTTGCGGTGGTGTTGTTACGGAGTGCGAACTGATAGTGGTTATAGGTGCCGCTGCGGTTGCTTGCGCGGTACATAAGCGAGAACCAACGCGAGTTGTCGTTAGCGGTGACGATCTTGGCGGTTGCGGAAAAGCCGTAGTTGCCGAAATCTCCGAGCCAGGAGGGGAGATATGCATAAGCCGAGCCGCTGCCCGTCATCAAAAGATTGCCGTCCGAGAGCGAATAAGCCGAGCTCGCAGAGGGCAATGACCAACCGGCAGTCTTAAGTGCATCCAAGCTTGCGAAGCTCGACATGCTTGCCTCGTAAAGCACGTATTCGGTGTCGCTTGCGTTTTTGGCAACGACGTAGATAGTCTTGCTCTTGCTGCCGCTGGCAGCGGTAAGCTTTGTCACGCCCTTTGAAGAGGGGGTGAAGGTGGTAATAGCAGTACCCGAGGAGTCTTTCCAGGTGACTCCCGAGGTAGCCGAGGAATCTCCGTCAAAGGTTACGGAGTAATTTGAAAGTGTGATTTTTGTACCAACGGTTGCCGTGATAGCGGGCGACTGGTTGGTAATTACGGTGGCTGCCGCAACGTTTGTAACCGCAAACACGGTAAACATCGACAAAAGCATAGCCAACGTGAGTATAATGCTTAATACTCTTTTCATAAAATTTCTCCTTTTTCAGTTTTCCCCAAGGGGGATTTATTCATTATACAAATAAACCATCCTTTAGTCAATGCCTTTTGTATTTTTTTGGCAAAATTCCACAAAATGACAGCCGCGGATTTGGTTATCCGCGGCTGACATAGGGTTATTTGTTTGGGGTGTAGTAATATTCAAAGCCCGAATATTCGTATGCGTTTGCTATATTGTTGCCCGCGAACTGCTCGTTCAAGCTGAACTCATATATCAGATTACCGCAATCGTCGTATTGATATTCGTATTCGGTCGGAGCATGGATCTCGTCTGCATAAGTAATAACGGTTTTAATAACACGGTTTTCGTCATCGTATGTATGCTCGGTCGCGGAATATGCCGTGTCGTCCTTATAAAACGATTCTTTTATGATGTTGCCGTTTTCGTCGTATTCCAAAACGTATTTGTTTTTACCCTCGGTGCGTCTTGATGCTATGGTTTTTTCGAGGAAATTTCCGTTATCGTCATATACGTAGGTATATATCAGATCGGTCAGAGCTTCGCTGTTTTTGCCTTCCTTGTAGCGTGTCAGCACGTTGCCCCTTTCGTCGTAGGTGAATCGGGTGATGTAAACGTAATCGCCGTTGTCCTTGCTCTCGGTTGTCTGCAAAATATTACCGTTTTCGTCGTAAATGTTTTCGATAACGTCCTTGATGTCGGGGGTGCCTACGTCATAGGTCACACGCTTGATCTCATTGTTGTTTTCGTCGTAGGTAAACTCGATCGTGCGCGAGGTAGAGCCATTTTCAAAGTTGGTTTTTGTCAGAACTCTGCCGAGCTCGTCATAGGTGTACTCGTATCTTCTCTCGGTGCTCGCCGATGCCTCGTATACGGTGTTACCGTGGGAATCATATTCGTAAACCGCGCCGGAATTGCGACATTCGTTGCATTTTGAGGTTTTCTTCAATATATTTCCGTCTGTGCCGTATTCATACTCGTACTCGTTGATTTTGGTGAGATTTGTGGAGGAGGTAACGGTTTCCTTAACAACGTCACCCTGCTCGTTGTAAATATATTCGGTGGTATCGGACTCCTGATTGGGCCAGAACTTATGCTCTTTTGTTATTCTGCCGAACTCGTCATAGGTGTATTCGTACTCATACTCGACAACGGTTTTCTTACCGTTATAATCCGTGGTCTTTGTATCCTTTATAATATCGCCGTGCTCGTTTAAGGTGTATTCGGTCGTGGTGATGTGGTTGTCGAGGTTTTCTACTTCCTTTATTATAATATCGTCTTCGTTGTAGGTGTATTCGAGAAGATATTTGTTTGGTTCGGTGTTGAAATAGTTTTTGGTGCTTATCCTGCCTTTTTCGTCGTAGGTGTATTCATAATAATAGTTAAGAGCGCTCTCTACGTTGACAGATGCCTCGTATATCAGCAGGTCGTTTTCGTTATAACGGAATTCCTCGTAGGAAATATAGTTTCCGGTCTCGTCGTCATATACACCGGCATATTGCTTTTCGATTTTTATAAGATTTCCGCGCTCGTCATAAAAATAGTCCCACTGTTGTCGCGGCAGACCGCTATCCCCGGCATAGATCGTATCCTTCGACAGCATTTTGCCGTCATCGGTATAGGTATATTCGTAGGTTACGTCTGTAACGTATGTTTGGTTGTTGTAAAACGTTTCCGCATATTGCCGCGTTGTATCGCCGTACTCGTTAAACTCCTCTATTCTTATGAGGTTGTAAACGTAATAGCCGATTCCGGTCGCCGAGGTATATACAACCGTAAAATCGTCGAGCATTTTCTTTGCTTCTTCGTCGCTGCGGTTGTCATAGAGCAGCTTATACGCCTCGTGATTCTTACCCTCGTCGATAAGCGCTTTCGCTGCCTCGATAACCGAATTTTCGTTAGGGGAAGATTCGATCGAGCTATCGTGTTGCTCGTTAATACAGCCCGAGAGTAATAATGCGAGAGCAATAAATACAAACAAATACTTTTTCATAACACAACCCCTTTTAAATAACAAAAAGTGCGCGAAACGAGTCGCGCACCGAAAAACACACGGCTCGATTGCTGCGACACAACTTTCGACTTCCCGTACGAGAATGCGAAATAAGAGCCCGTATTTTTACCTTAAATAAAAATACAAACTCGTACAAAGCCGATATTAAGTTGCGTCGCAGTATTATTTTAGCATCAAAACGCCAAACTGTCAATGATGACGTACCAAATCCGGGAAATTACATCACAAACGGCAGGCATACTCCGAACAGCACAAACGCCATACCGAACACGGCAAACACAACATGCACAGCAAACGGAAACTCTCTTTTATCCACACAGCACGAGGGGTTGCTCGGGTCGATAAAAATATCGTACTCGGGCTTTGTAAAAGTATATCCACGCTTGTTGCTTTTCGGATAAAGACGGTCGAACTTTCTTTTGGAGCACAAAACAAACGGCTTGCTGACAATTTCTTTGTCAAGATATTTGTATTTAAAAATCGGCACAAAACCGCCTGCGTGTTTGCCTCTGTGCTCGTATTCCTCGCCCATCAGCTTTGCACGTACAGATACCGTGCATTTCTTGCACAAAAGCATCGAGTTGAGCGCCAACCACAGTATAACGATTCCCAAAGGGATACATACGCTTGCCGCGACAAGTCCCCTGTCGTTGACGATCGAGGCATAAAGAACAAAAAACGCCAATCCGATAAAAAGTACCCCGAGGCATATAGAGGTTTTTTTATTTTTGTTGTTCGGCTTTAGTGTCGAAAACAGCAATATCATACCTAATATAAAATATAGGAACACAATAATTAATCCTGCGTAATACATCTTCGGCACCTCTTGATCTTATGTTACTACACATCATATACATTGTCAACAAAAAACAACCGCAGGGTTTAACCTGCGGTTGTCATTGTTTATGGAATTATTTTACGATACGACCGTATTCGTCGAAGGTGTAGGTGGTCTCAACGAGCAAGCCGTTTGCGTTGTATACGTAGAAGTCGCAGTTAACTACCAGCTCGCCGCCGTACTGTGCGAAGTAGTAATAACCGTCAACGTATACAAGACCTGCCTCAACTGCGGTACCGAGC
>JAZSDL010000037.1:0-14286 GCA_045531135.1 Eubacteriales bacterium
GACGATGCAATTTTAATCATTGAGAATATGAAAGAACAATAAAACGAAAAATCGCGAGGTGTGGTTTATGACAGAAACGCATATATATTCGTTTTGTTGGTCTCGTGAATTTTTGTCCGGATGCGAGCATTTTGTTTTTTGATTACCGTATCAAATAAAAACCTCTGTTTGTCAAAACAGAGGTTTTTGTGTGTTTTTACGAGCGGGTGAACGTAATCAGTGCGTTGGGTCGGATGAAATCGCCGGGATACATATCGGTAATAAAGAACGTAAACCTGTTTTTCTCGTAGGTACAGTAGCCGGAGAAATATATCTCTTGTCCGTCGGGACTTGTTATCGAAGCTTTGTTATCATCGGTATTTGAGAACTCGATCGATATAGCAACCGTTTCGCTGTTTTTGTTGACCATGGTTGCATCGACTATCTCGCCGTCCTTCGATACCGAGAATTTGATATTACCGCAAGCGCTTGTCCAGGTTGTATCGGGCTGATCGGCAGGGCATTTTGCCTCGCCGCAGGACACGAGGGACATACAAATCATAGATATAAGTAAAACAAAAGCGAAAAACCTGATTTTCATAATGATACTCATTCGGAAACGTGATGAGTATATTTTAGCACATCAAATCTCAAAAAGCAAATGTTTTACAGAAAACCAAAAAAACGTATATCTTCTTGACTTTTTTGATCGCCTGAGATATAATCATGCTAAACTAAATATATCTCGCAGCTTGGTTCCGTGTAATTCGGATCAGAGGGAAGTTCGGTGAAAATCCGTCGCAACCGTCATTACCGTAATTGAAATTATGTTTCATAAGTCGGAATACTCACCAAGCGCGTGCGAGGGTTATGTGCATTATTGCGCGAACGTTTTTGGATATGAAAAGCGTAGCCGTTTTCGTCGGGTGGTGGGTGTACTGTGCCCATTTTTACTGACAGGATAGCTACGCTTTTTTATTGTATTTTGCAATAAAAAAGCGTTTTTTGTTTCGGGGGCTTTGGGATGGATAAGAAATACAAAAAAGAGGATTGCATAGTTCTTCTTCAAAACAAATATGCAGAATTACAAGTTCAAAGCATCGATCGCTATCCGCAACGCTCGGATTTTTCGGAGCGCGAGGTAGTGGCGATAAAAGCATTCCTCGGTCCTTGGCCGCGCGCGCTGGAGGCCGCGGGAATAAAGCCGCCGAGAGATGACGGCCGCGCGCAAAGGAACAAAGAAAAGCGCATACGGGCAAAGCGGGCGAGAATTGCCGCTTTGAAAAAATCGGAGCATGAAAGTGAGAATAATACTTGATATTATCGCGCTCTGCGTGCGTTAATATATTTTGTACGGATCGAAAAGTTGTAAACTGAATAGATCAAGGAAATTCGGTACGAATCCGAAACAACCCCCATTTCCGTGTTTGATGCGGCAAAGCCGTTTATCATAAGTCGGGAGCCTGTCCGTACATAAAAGAACACAACCTTTGGAGAGGAGCGTGTGTTCGGAAACCGCGATGTTTCGCGATATTATTTCCGGCACGTTCTTTTCGTTTTTGCCGGATATCCCGAAAGGAGGTAAAAACGCTCTTCTCGATTTTCGACATTCCCGAAAATAACTAAAAAGAAAGGATTTGTGTTATGAATAACGCAAGCAGAACGACCACAAGGGTGGTTGCAGTTTTGATGGCGATCATATTGATCGCGTCTATGCTTCCCGTTACGGTTTTTGCCGACGGTCAAGCAAATGATACAGGATACGTATACATATCCGTAAGCGACGACCAAAGCTTTGCCTTTGATACAAACGGCGATCCGATCGCTTTTACCGCGGTATCGCTTGACGATCTTGCCACGGTTGATCTGAGTGATTACGGGCTCGACGGTTACGCGTATGACAATGATAGTGACGGAACTCCCGAGATCACCGCGCTTCATCTGTATATTCACGTGCACGAGCAGCTGTTAGGTCTTGATTGGAGCGAGGTCTATATAAGCGGAGGCGCGGGAAGCATTTATTTCGCCGGAGGGCTTTTCGGGTTTTCCGATGAGAATCTCCGCTACGACTTGAACGGAGCTTATCCCTCCGTTGACGGTTGGGGACTTACTGCCGATCGGATCGTTCTCTCGGACGGTGACTTTATCAACGTTGCCCATTATTCAAGCTGGGCATTCTGGGGCGACAGTATTACGGGATTTCATTATTTTACGAGCGCGGACGGCGATCTCGCTCATCTCTATAACGCTTGTGCGGGCGAAAGCATCGAGCTCGGTCTTGTACGCAGCTTCTCGGATTGGATGAACGGCGGAATCGCGGCATTTGCTTCCGAAGCATCCTATGAAGTATATTACGGAAAGACGTACGGAACTGCGGAGGGTACACTTTATACCGATGATAACGGTATGTTCTGTGTCACTTTCCCATCCGAAGGTACTTGGTACGTTTGGGCTGACGGCGGCTACGGTTCCGAAAATCCTCAGGATATTGTGTCCGCACCCGCTTTTGCAACAGTTATCGTCACCGACAATGCAGATGCTCGCTTTGCCGATGAGGTAGAGGCGAAAATCGATGCTATCGGCGAAGTGACAGTGCACTCTGTAAATAAGATCAAAGCGGCACGAACTGCATACGATGCGCTGACCGTTGCGCAGAAGCAGTATGTTGATAATTACCGGATTCTTACCGATGCCGAGAGCAAGATCGCCGATCTGCTTATCGAGGCAGCCGAGGCGGATCATAAGGCAATTTATGAGGCGACCGGCAAATATATAAGCGGGCTCGGCACACCCTCCGTCGGTTCTGTCGGCGGTGAATGGATGGTGATCGATCTTGTACGTGCGGGATATCCTTGTCCCGAGGGTTATTACGAAAACGTTGTTGAATATGTAAAAGAAAAAATCAATGCAAACGAACAGCTGCACCGTTCAAAATCCACCGATAATTCCCGCGTTATTCTTGCGCTTACTGCGGCGGGATATGACGTTACCGACGTAGACGGTCATAACTTGCTTATGGGGCTTACCGATATGAGCTATGTTACGAAGCAAGGCATCAACGGTCCTATCTGGGCACTGATTGCCTTTGACTGCTACAAATACGATATTCCCGTTAACTCCGATGCGACAGAACAGGTCACGCGCGAAACGCTTATTTCCTATATTCTCGAGAAACAGCTCGAGGACGGCGGATGGGCGATGTCCGGCAGCAAGGCGGATTCCGATATGACGGGCATGGCAGTTCAATCTCTTGCGCCCTACTATAATACCAATGACGAGGTTAAGGTTGCGGTAGACAAAGCACTTGCGTGCCTTTCCGATCTGCAATACGATAACGGCGGATTCGGTTCTGTTGACGGTGACTGCAGCGAATCCTGTGCACAGGTCATTGTTGCTCTTGCCGCACTCGGAATCGATCCCGAAACAGATTCCCGATTTGTAAAAAACGGCGTTTCGGTTCTTGATGCTATGTGTCAGTTTGCCGTAGAAGGCGGCGGATTCGAGCATATTCCGAGCGGCGGACTAAATGGTATGGCAACCGAGCAGGGACAGTATGCGCTGACTGCTTATTTCCGTTTCCTAAACGGTGAAACATCGCTTTACGATATGACCGACGTTGATATTTCAAAAATCAAGGTTGGCGATATAAACGGCGATTCGGCAATTGACAGCGAAGACTACGTGGCGGCAAAGCGCTATTGCTTCGGTACGATGAATTTAAGCGACGAACAGCTTGCCGCGGCAAACGTTGACGGCAGTACAGATGAAAACGGAAATCCCACAGTTGATGCATGCGATTATATTTTGTTAAAACGCTATTGCTTCGGCACTTATGTTTTTGATTAAAGCAATTCTCAAGACTTTTTATTTATAAAAAATTCGGCTGTTGCGGTTGGGCCCGATACCCATCGCAACAGTCGTAAACCTTGATTTTGACAACAATTTGCACAATACGCAATTATATAAATATTTAATAATTTAAGGGAATTAAAATGAAACGGATAAACGCCTTGGTGTTAACGATCGCATTGTTGCTGACATTTGCGGCTTGTGACGGTAATTACACAGAGATAAATCTTAATGAACCCATTTCTATTCCTGAAAACGGAATTATCGAAAAAAGCATTCTCGAACAAATAAAAAATGATAATGCAATCGCCGCCTTTAAAGGTGAATCCAATGACATAAATTACCAATGGATCATTTTCGGAAGCGAGCTTAAAGAAACAAGAGATATTAATTTGCACTTGAACCTGGAAAAGAGTGAAGACGGGATAATTATTATTTTTTCCGAACCCGATGACCTGGGATTCAATGCAACGCTTTCAGTTCATTTGAATGAAAAGTGGACTGCGGACCGTGCAACCGCTTATGCAGACGGTGAAGCGGTTTATGCGGTTTCGCTTACGGGAAGCAAAACCACAATTTTAAATATACCCGTAAATAAGATATTCACAAAATGTGAGGTTTTGCCCGAAAGCAGTTACGAGAATGACTTTGATGATTCGGAAAAAACCGAAAGTGAAAATTCAGGTATAGAAAACGATGAATCGGCGGATGTTTCGTTCAACGACACATCCGACAACACATCCGACAACACATCCGACGAAATATCTGACGATTCATCCGATGATACGTCCGACGATACACCCGACAATCAAGAAGCATCAAACGATACAAACAACGAATCTTCAATCGATTCAAACGACCGTCCTATTTCAAACGGAACCTCAACGGATAAAGATGAGTACAACACCGATCCCGTTCCCGAAGGTAAGCCCTTGCCTGTCGAACCGGAGGATCAGGAGATAGACAACAAGAAAATCTATACCTGCACATTCTCTATTGAGTGTTCTGCCATACTCAACAACCTAAAAGAGCTTGACCCCGATAAGCTGGAGCTTGTTCCTTCAAACGGTGTGATTTTGGCACCGACTTCGGTGACTTTTTATGAGGGCGAGTCGGTATTCGATGTGCTCAAAAGAGTCTGTGCGGAAAACAATATACACCTTGAGTTTTCGTGGACCCCGATTTATAACAGCGCATATATTGAGGGAATACATAATCTATACGAATTTGATTGCGGCTCTCTTTCGGGATGGATGTACCGTGTGGACGGTTGGTATCCGAATTACGGTTGCTCGCGGTATCAGCTTATTGACGGCGAGGTAGTTGAATGGCGTTATACCTGTGATCTCGGCAAAGATATAGGCGAGGAGCGGTTGGGACAGTCATGAGAGACACCTTTGCAAAATATCACCCTTTCGTAAATCTGTTGTATTTTTCTCTGGTAATTGCTTTTTCATTGGTTCTGACACACCCGTTAGCGCAGGGAATCGCTCTTTTTTGCGCTGTTTGTTATTTGGTTTCTGCCACGGGAAAGAAAAGCGTAAAATTTCTGCTGAAATTCTGCTTGCCGATGGTTCTGCTTACTGCATTTATCAACCCTGCTTTCAGCCACGAAGGAACGACCGTTCTGCTTTATTTCGGCAACGGAAATCCGCTTACTCTGGAAAGTATTTTATACGGCATATCCGCAGGCGTAACGCTTGTGACGCTGCTTTTGTGGTTTTCTTCCTTTAACCGAGTTATGACGTCGGACAAGTTTATTTATCTGTTCGGCAAAATAATTCCCGCATTGTCGTTGCTGCTGAGTATGTCCCTGCGGTTTGTGCCGAAATTCAAATCACAGATGACAACCGTTGCCGAGGCACAAAAAAGCATAGGCAGAGATGTGTCAAGCGGAACGCTTTTAAGCCGGACAAAGACGGCGATTTTGATTTTCTCGATCATGATCACGTGGGCGCTTGAAAACGCCATTGAAACGGCAGACAGTATGAAAAGCCGCGGCTACGGACTTAGGGGCAGAACCGCTTTTTCTATCTACAGATTTGACGACAGGGACAAATATACGTTGATTTGGTTTGGCTTTTGCTTTTTGTTTTTGCTTGCGGGCACAATGCTTTCGGCATTTGGATTCCGCTATTTCCCGAATATCCGTTACGCAGTACTTGATATGACTACGATACCCTTTTACTGCGTGTATTTTGCGCTTTGCATTACCCCTGTTGTACTAAGTATAAAGGAGGAGAGACAATGGAAAGCTTTGTATTCAAAAATGTAAGCTTTGCTTATCCCGAGCAAGAGAACAAAGCGCTCCGTGACATCTCCTTTGCGGTGAATCAGGGCGAGTTTTTGATTCTTTGCGGTCCGTCGGGCTGCGGAAAATCCACATTGCTCCGACATTTCAAGACCTGCCTTTCGCCCCACGGTGTGCTAACGGGCGAAGTGCTGTTTAACGGAAATTCGCTTAGTGAGGTCGATGAACGCACTCAAGCACAGGAGATCGGATTTGTGATGCAGTCTCCCGAGAATCAGGTGGTGACCGACAAGGTGTGGCACGAGCTGGCTTTCGGTCTTGAAAGCTTGGGCTATGATACACCTGCCATTCGCCGCAGAGTTGCGGAGGTTGCCGCTTTTTTCGGTATCGAGAATTGGTTTTACAAAAACGTTGCCGAGCTTTCGGGTGGGCAAAAGCAGCTTTTGAGCTTGGCTTCGGTCATGGCGATGAGTCCGAAAATCCTGGTGCTTGACGAGCCCACCGCACAGCTTGATCCTATTGCCGCCTCCGATTTTTTGGCGCTCCTCGGCAAGATCAACCGCGAGCTTGGTATAACTGTCATTCTGACCGAGCATCGCTTGGAGGAGGCGTTCCCCTTTGCCACAAGAGTTATCGTAATGGAAGAGGGCGAGATCATTTGTGACGACATGCCCGAAAAGGTCGGCTTGCAGCTTCGGAACAAGGATAGCGGGATGTTTCTCGCAATGCCCACCGCTATGCGTATTTGGGCAGGGTTGGAAACCGAGCTTGCCTGTCCTCTGACCGTGTGTGACGGCAGCGATTTTTTAACTGCAAGAAACAAGGAAAAAGAATTATTGCCGCTTGCGCCGGAACCGACACATACATATAGCGATGAAATTGCGTTACAATGTGATGAGATGTGGTTTCGCTATGAAAAAGATCTGCCCGACGTGGTAAAGGGCTTTTCGCTCACCTTGCATAAGGGCGAGTTTTATGCTCTGCTCGGCGGCAACGGTGCGGGCAAGACAACCGCGCTTAAGGTCATCTCCGGACTGCGCTCCGCTTATCGCGGAGCCGTTTGTGCGAACGGGAAAATCGCAACGTTGCCTCAAAATCCGCAATCTCTTTTCGTAAAGAGAACGGTGCGGGAGGATCTGTATGAAGCGTTGCGCGGTGTAAAAATCTCAAAGGAGGAAAAGGATACTCGGGTTGCCCGCGCGGTCGCTCTGTGTTCGCTTTGCGATTTTCTTGACCGTCATCCTTATGATATTTCGGGCGGAGAGCAACAAAGAACCGCGCTTGCAAAGGTGCTTTTAACGTCGCCCGACATTCTGCTTCTTGACGAGCCGACAAAGGGTTTTGATGCCGAGTTCAAGGTGATCTTTGCGGACATTATCGATAAGCTTACAAAACAAGGCGTTACCGTTCTTATGGTAAGCCACGATATAACCTTTTGTGCCGAATATGCCCATAGGTGCGGTATGTTCTTTGACGGCAATATTGTTGCGGAGGGCACCCCGCGCGAGTTCTTTTCGGGCAACAGCTTTTATACCACTCCCGCAAACCGCATGGCACGGCATTTGATCCCCGACGCCGTAACGGCAGAGGATATTATCACGTCTTGCGGCGGAACGGTAATAAAAGCCGAAAAAGAACCGGAGATTCTCCCATTGCCCCAACCTGCGCCGAGAAGCGCAAGCTTCAAACCGCAACCGCTTAAATTGCGGAGAAAAATACTTGCACTTGTGTCGGGGCTGGTTGCGTTCGGCGTGTTTCTTTATGCGATCGGCATTACCGATCTGTCCGCACTTGTTAATTCTTCGGGTATCAGCTCTCAGGGGAAAGAGCAGCTGTGGCTGTATATTGCTCTGTTTGCGGCATTAACGGTATTCCTGTTTTCTGTAGGACGGCGGAGCGAGCCGCCGCTTGCGGCACAAACGCCAAAGGAAAAACGTAATCTCAGCAAACGCACCGTAACGGCAACCGTTTGTATTTTGCTTTTGATACCGCTGACGATTTTTGCGGGTATTTTCTATATGAATGATCGGCAATATAATCTTGTGGCTTTGCTGATACTTTTTGAATGTATGCTGCCGTTTTTTCTTGTGTTCGAGGGGAGAAAACCCAAGGCGCGAGAACTTGTTACTATCGCAATGCTTTGCGCTATCGGTATTGCGGGGAGAAGCTTGTTCTTTATGCTGCCGCAGTTTAAGCCGGTGCTTGCGCTTACTGTTATCGCGGGAGTTGCCTTCGGCGGAGAAACGGGGTTTTTGGTGGGAGCCGTTACAATGCTTACCTCAAATATGCTGTTATCTCAAGGCCCCTGGACACCCTGGCAGATGTTCGCAACGGGCGTTATCGGCTTTCTTGCGGGTGTATTGTTCAAAAAAGGATGGCTCCGCAGGACCCGTGTGTCTCTTGCGGTGTTCGGCGCGTTTGCCGCGGTTATTATCTATGGCGGTATTATGAATCCCGCCGCCGCATTTATCGCTTCACCCGAAAGCATTAATATGCAAACCCTGATCGCTTATTACGTAACGGGACTTCCGATGGATCTTGTTCACGCCTTCGGCACGGTGATTTTCATTATGTTCGCCGCTGAGCCGATGCTTGAAAAAATGGACAGAATCAAGGTCAAATACGGCTTGGTGGAATAAAAATACCTTCTCATAGATCCCATAAAAACACCACCGCCGAGGAAATTTAATTCCTCGGCGGTGTGTTTTGTTCGAGTCGATGCGTCTTAAAGCTGTCTGCGAGATGTATACCTCTCAAGATTATGATCTTTTTATTCAAAAAACGGTTTTGGGGATTTGAGAGGATTGGATTCGCCGGTTTTTACAGGGGATTTTACATAAAAATAATACAAATAAGCTAATTTTTGTTTCAAAGAACAGTCTATTTTGAAAATCCGCAGCAAATGCTTGCCGATCCATTTTCGCAACACTTTTTGTGCGACAGGCATATTTTTGCTGTGGATTCGATAACGCAGAAGTGTATCTATTGCATCTTCAAAAAACGCTTTTTCTATATTCGGGACCTTTTCTCGAATATCCTCATACCGTTGTGTGATATATCCGATACGATCGAGCATCACACGCTCTTGCAGTCCCGCCATATCGTGCATAACGCTTGAAGAACGCATACGGTAACGGTAAAGGGGGGTGTGTGAAACAACCGTTTTGTGCGAATTTATAACGATTTGATATGTAAAATATTCGTCGTCAACACGGTGCCCTTCTTCCATACGAAGATCACCGATGATTTCACGGCAAAACATTTTGTTACATAGCGAGGAACAACTCCAATCGGTTAGGAAGCAAAGTAAAAACTCTTCTTTCTCATAGACACCTTCGGAGGTGGTGATTTTGCTTATTTCTTCGGAATCCTTATACCAAAAAGACAAGCCGCACACGGCTATATCACAACCGTTGCTTTCGATCTGTTCTGCCAAATGCGAAACGTATTCGTGACAAACGACATCGTCGCTGTCCACAAAGCATATATAATCACCGGTTGCGCAATCAATTCCATGGTTTCTCGCATTCGCGGCACCGCCGTTTTTTTGGTGAATGACAAAAATTCTGTTATCCGCTTGCGCGAGCATATCACAAATTTCGCCGCTTCCGTCGGTAGAACCGTCATCAACCAGTATTATTTCAAGGTTGCTGTATTTTTGCGAGGTAAGAGAATTTACACATTCCTCTAAGTACTGCGAAATGTTGTAAACGGGTAAAACTATACTGATTTTTTTATCCACGGTGAAGCACCTTTCGGATGGATTTTTTTATACTTTTGGGAACGATTCTCGACAACATATTCCGTGTTCTTCCCTTGATGTTTAAAATGGCAAGAACGAGTTTGATATAATTGATAAAATACTCGCGTGAAATATCGCTTTTGCTAAAAGGAAAAGCATACCCGTTTTGACGGGAATATTCTTTTATATCTTCGCCCAAATACAGCAAAAACGGACCGCCGCCGATGGTTTTGGGATAATTTTCAAACGGCTCACGATAAGCATCGAGAAGAGTAACATCACAGTTACGCATCAGCAGATACAAGTCTAAATTAAGATGCTCGAGCGACGTTTTGTTTAAAACGATGAGCTTGAGGTTTTTATTGGATGAGAATGCAACGCTCAACGGAATCGATCCGTTAAGACAAGCAATCTCTTCCGCGTTGTTCCAAATATATATTTGGCTGCGCAAATCGAGTTTTTCGGGAGAAATAACCGAAAAACCGTTTGCGGTGAACCATTCGACTATTTTTGCTTCACCGAATTCGCTCACTTTGGCTTTGCCGAAAGAAAGACGAGAAAAATATACTTTGCTAATATCCGGCAGGTTTTCGGGAATAAAGTTTTCTTCGTTAACTTGTTTAATCAATCTGTCAAATATCGAACGATATTCGGCGGTGAACCAAACGCACGACCTGCAAGAAAATTCCGGAATTATAACTCTTTTGAAACGAGTCGGTTGAGTAATATGTATCAGATCGTTTTCGTCGATGCCGAGTAAAGAGAAAAACTCCAAAAAATTCTTTGTGGGCTTTTCGTAACCTACATAGGCGACCTTGGTGCCTTTTTTTACTTTGTTTTGAGCAAAACACCACAATCTGCCCAGCATATCTACCAGAAAATGTCCCCAATGGTTGAAAAAGCACCCAAAGTAAACTACTTCAAAATCGCAGTTGATTTCTGTGTCGGTTTGCCACTCATAAAATCCGCCGTGGGTTGCCCAACCGCCGTTATATGCGGACAGCTCTACGAAATTATTGTCTTTATCACAAACTCCGCCCAAGCCCCAACGAGGTCCGTTCTTGCCTTCCTGTTGAGGTAAAATAATACCTTGCTCAACATAAGCAATGTCCATAGGACGCTCTAAAAGATACATATTGTGTGTATTCTTGAAGGAGGTTATCATATCATCTCTCGCAACACTATATAATCATAATTATTTTATCGCATTTAATTACAAATGTCAACAAAGAAAAAGCAGCAAGGGGTTACACTTGCTGCTTAAGCACATTTCGGGACAGGGTGAGAAAGAAGGGGTAAGAAAAAAAGGAGTAAACCCCGAAATGCTGGTATGTTAATTTATGTGCCAAGGGGTGCTGTCGATCACATGGGGCTGCCGTCTTTTGCGCGGCGGATCTTCTTAGAGGAGGTTATTACAAACGGGGTCTCGCGTATAATAACGTTGGTGACCTGCTTATAGGTGGGCAGCTTTTCGAGCGCGGCAAATACGTCGTGTCTCAGCTTTGCTTCGAGCTCTTTAATATCCGCGCCCTCTAAAACAGCGGGATCAAGCTCACACTGAACCGAAAGCTCTGCCTCTGCGCCGTCCTCGTTGCGAGTAGCGTAAACAACGTTCTGAAGAACGTATGGGATGCCGCCGATATAATCCTCGAGCTCCTCGGGATAGATGTTCTTGCCGTTGCCGAGGATGATTATGTTTTTCTTTCTGCCGGTAATAAGAAGCTGACCTTTTTTGTTTATGGTGCCGTAGTCGCCGGTGCGGAAATAGCCGTCCTCGGTGAACACCTCGTCGGTTGCCGCTTCGTTTTTATAATAGCCGAGCATAACGATATCGCCCTTAACGCAGATCTCGCCCTCGTTATCCTCGTTGGGATCATCTATGCGAACATCGATACATTCCATAGGGAAGCCGATGGTCTTGGGATCGTTGACAAAGTCGGTGTTTACCGAAACAAGAGGCGAGCACTCGGTGATACCGTAGCCGTTGGTTACGATAATACCGATGTCGTCAAAGAAATCGGCGATCTCGGCACGGAGAGGCGCGCCGCCGCAAACCAGCTTTTCGAGATTGCCGCCGAGTGCGTTGTGGAGCTCGGCAAATATCTTGCGGCGCGCATCGATACCGATCGAGCGGAGGAAGCGCGAAAGCTTTATTGCGATCTTGATAGTCTTGGTCTTGCCCTTTTCCTCGATGCTCGCATTCATTCTGCGGTAAAGCACCTCGATAAGAGCAGGGACGACGTACATATATTGCGGCTTGTAAAGCGCGAGGTTTTTAACAATGCGCTTTAAGCTGTCGTTGATACAAAGCGTGGAGTGGCGGTGGATAGCAACGAGAATGCCCGCAACCGCCTCGTAGGAATGGTGGTAGGGAAGCACCGAAAGACCGACCTCGCGGATGCTGGCGAGCTTTAATCCGTAGTGGACCAGCGATACAAGGTTGTGCTCGGAAAGCATAACGCCCTTTGCAAGCCCGGTGGTGCCGGAGGTGTAAATAAGCATCTTCAATGCCTGAACGTCGGCGGTCTTCATTTCGCAGTAAGAGCGGTCGCCGCTCTCATAAAGTTCCTTGCCCTTTGCGAAAAGCTTGGAGAAGGAAAGGAATTCGCCATCATCCTCATCTCTGTCAAAGCATACGAAATACTTTACGTTGGGAAGCTGATCGCGGATGCTTCTGAATATCTCCTCACGCTTTTTATCGCAGAAAACGATCTCGTCGTCACCGCCGTGAATGACGTTTACAAAATCAGACTCGGGAAGCTCCTTGTCAACAGGGCAGAAAACGCCCTCGCTCTGCAAGGCGGTAAGATAAACGAGTATCCAGTTATAGCTGTTTTCGGCAGAGCAGCCGATATGTCCCTTTGCCATCCCGATAGAGTTGAGCGCGGTGCCGAGGTAAAAGGTCTCGTTTTGGAATTCCTTAAAGGTCACCTCGCGGATGCCGTCGGGGGTGCGGTATTTGAAAGCGATCTTGTCAGCCGCCTCGTCAACGGCGATCTGCAAAAGATGCTTTATGCTTGCGGGCTTTATAAGCTCGGGAGTGCGTTGTGCGAGATTATTCTTTTTCATTTATAAAACTCCTTCAAAACACTTCAATATATCGAACGCTATTATACATGGTTTTCAAAACCATGTCAACAGGTTTTGTGAATTTTTTGGATAAATTTACATGAGTTTTTTCTTGTCTTGTTGACAATGTGATGTTTTGATGCTATTATTTACGTAGAAAATTCGAGGGGGATAGGGTATGGAACTGAAAAAAGAAGAAATGCAGAATATACATCTTCCGCGTTGGGAGGAGTTTCCCGCGTTTGAGCTTTATATAGATCAGGTCATCGCGTTTATTTGCGAAAAGCTTTATATGTTCGGTGCGGAATCGGGCGAGCAGCTTGTCACTCCCGCTATGATAAACAACTACGTCAAAAACGGTGTACTGCATCCTCCGAAAAAGAAAAAGTACGACCGCGAGCATCTTGCAAAGCTTATGGTCATTTGCATTTGCAAGCGTATGATGCCGCTTTCGTATATTTCCGAGGCGATTGCCGTGATGTCGCGTATGTTTGACATCGGCGAGGGATATAACACCCTTTGTGACGAGATCGAATATGAGGTCAAATGTCTCGTTATGCCGAAGCGATATCCTCCGCGTGCATTGAACGATGCCGAATCGCGCAGGGTCGCAATGCTGCGTACACTTGCATCGGCATCGGCACATCTGCTTATTTTCGACAGATTCATCGAGCGCCGCAGACGTTTGAGCGCGGTTGCCGAGAATATGACGAGGTGAGGATTTTAAATGGACAAAAAGAAAATGAGAGATTACGTAACTCTTGAGGATAAAAAACGTATCCGCTTGGTTATAACCGTGTCGGTATTTTTCCTTTTCTTTTTTATATGGTTTATGCTCGATACGAGAACGGATAATAATACGGGAATAAATCTTCCGAGATTGTTGTATTGCTTGGTCTGTCCGCTTTTTTCGTTGATTTATGGCATCGCGTCGTGTGTGTATACAAAAAAAGTACTGATGCCCAATATTATTTACGTTATCGCAAATTTGGCGTTTCCCGCGGTTTGCTTGCTTATCGTCGAGGACAGCGAGGCGGCGATTTTGGGATTTGCGGTCGGCGTTCCGCTGTCGTTGGGGTTCTCGCTGATAACCAAGCTTGTTCTTTATATAACAGAAAAAGTAAAGAAAAATAAAGGAGAGGGCTGACCTCTCCTTTCAAACCGAAGACAAACTCGTTCTTTACGCCCTTGAAAGAAAACATTAAAAGAAAACTCAGCTTCTCAAAAAATGGGAGCTGAGTTGTATTTATATACAAGGAATATAAATTTTATTGTATTTTCAAGGGCTTTTCCGCAAAGCTCGTCTACCTTACCTTTGTAAGCATACGCTCGCTTTGCGAAAAAAATAACTTCGTTTCTCTCAGTCTGCTTCAGTTTGCAGACTTTGTCTGCAAAC
>JAZSDL010000019.1:0-8576 GCA_045531135.1 Eubacteriales bacterium
CGATCGAGGAATACTTTTCCATTTCGCCTGTGTGATAAAAGGTCTTACCATCCGCATCGACACTTGTGCCCTTCGGTTGTCGAACGATATCGTTAATACGCTCTAAAACATTCACACCGAAAGCTGCCGCAACTCCGGCAGTGCTCGCCGTGAGAACAGCAACCGCCGCGGCAACAATTGCGATACGTTTTAGTATAAAACGCCATGCGGGAGAGGTGTTGCGCGATGAATCACCGTCGATTACGGTAATACGTTCTTTTTCGTTTCTTTGAATAATCTTAAGAAATTCCTCGTTTGACATCGAGGCGACATCCGTCTTATCCAACAGATCCGAGCATTTGTCTATCAGCTCCATATCGCCTTCGCCGAAGCAGAGCATATCGATCTCATAATTCATCAGCTTTCTTAACGACGAAGCATCAAGCTCTTCTATTTTTACATTTCCGGCGCCGATCAGCTCTTTTAGCTCTTGACCGCCGAGATCATAAAGAGTGTTTTTATTTGCCACCTCTTCACCTCCTCACTTATAAATGTTGTTTTATGCGAAAAAATCAATGAAATTTTTTAAAAATTTTTTTGTTCGATATCATATTTGATCTTATCTCTTAGATTTTTATGTATATTGTGCACCGCATTTACCGATAGATCAAGCTCCACAGCCACCTCCTGCGGTTGCTTTTCCTCGATGTATATCTTTTGATATATCTCGCGTTCACGTTTGGAAAGCTTTGCTATCAGCTTCTCGGGGACCTTATTTTCGAGCCACATTTCATACACCGCATCCTCAAAAACATCGGCCGTACCAATATAGCTTTCAACCTCCTCCAACGGAACGTTATTTGCGTTTTTTCGGTTCTTGGCAACCGCGCCCTGCGTTACATGCCTTGCGGCAACAAGCGCCCAAGCTTTCGGGGAGGGGTGTGTTTTTAGTGTATCGACCTTTTTGCACATCAGCAAATGCAGCTCGCTTATTATGTCCTCGGCAAGATATCTTTTATCTGCGCTTAACATACCGTATACAACATTTTTTATATGCGATTCGCATTGTATTATCAGATCCTCGATAAATTTTGCATCCTGTTTTGTCAACCGTATGCTATCGATCCTCTTGTCGTCCACACCTATCCTCCTTTCCGAATAATCTTAATCCGATTTAACGCCCCGCGGGGGTGGATTCTGTATATATGACGTTTTCGCCTGTTCTTTTTTCGATTTTATCACAGGTTACAAAATATTGCAAGATATATCAAATACCGATTCGTGCAGAAATAAAAAAACACCTCGCAAAAAATCATTTACGAGGTGTATATTTGTATTTTAAGTATGCCTATTCTCCCACAAGGGCACAGTCTGTGCAACACACACTATCGGCGGCAAGGCGGGATTTGTGTTGGTCTTTTATATATCGCGCGATAATATCCAGCATATCCGCAGGTGTAGGCGGAGATTTGAGCTTTGTACCCGACACTCTGCAAAGCGTTTCATAATCCGAGATCCAAATGTGCGTTACCGCATCCCGAAAAGACCGTTCCACCGCACACCAACTGCAATCAAACTGTTCGGCGACAGGCATATATACCTCTTTCACCACCGCCTCCAGCCGCCGCTCGTTTTCCAAAACGAGATAGATAGCATAAACCAATCTCGAAAACCCTTTATAACGTCTGCATAGTCCGAAATTACTCAAAACTCCCGTTATTTCAGTAAACGCCGTATTTGTTTGCATTAAGCACACCGCCTTTTCTTGCAAGATTTATGCCGCGGCAGGAAGTACAAAGAAAACGCAAGGATACAATTACCGTTTTCCCCGCATGGGCGATATGTTCAATTCCCCGCTTTTGCCCTTGTGCGTCTTTTGATCTCATAAAAATCAAGCATTTCGCTCATTATCTTATCTCGGCTGTAAAACGAAAAAAGCACATCGGGCGACAATTCGTATACATCCCACAGCTTCATTACCGTTTGCAGCTCGGGTACTGTTACGTTGTACTCAATATTCCTAAGCGTTCTGTCGCTTACGCCGATTATTTCGGCAACCATTTCCTGTGTGTAACCGAACGCTTTTCGTCGCTTATACAAAAAAGAACCTAATTCGTTAAAAAATATCATATTGACTCCCACCGAGCCCTATTTTATAACGAACATCATCGATATAAAAGGAAACGCGTTTCCTATTTTTACATAAAATAAATTAATTCGACAAATATCATATACGGACACGATTAAATTATGCAGCACTCTTGAAAATTTTATGGATTTTTGTATAATGATTATAGTTTCTATTAATTACTATGTCGCAAACCTCTTGATTGTCTATAAAATAATCGAAAAAAGGAGTTGATTTTTTGAACAATGCAGAAAAGCGCACCTACGCTCTTACATCCGAAGAGTGTAAATTCGTGGAAAACCTAATAGCAAACAATGAATATATCGTGCGCTCTGTTCTAAGATCGGCATTGGGAGAAAAATTCGATCAGCTCGGTGCAGAGTGTATCAGCGACCTGTATATACTGTTGTGCGAGAAAATAAGATTTTTAAAACAACACGAAAATCCGGACGGCTGGATGGTAGTGGCGGCTAAAAATATAGCCCTTAACGCAATAAGAAAGCATAACACACTTATAAATCATGCAATAGCCGCGGAAATAACAGATATCCGTGTGGAAGATAACGTTTTTGAAAACGCCTTATACAGTATTTGGTTGAATGACGGTGTTATAGATAAGCTTTTGGACAAGCTTACACCCCACGAAAGAGAAATTTATGATTATCTCTACCGAGAACGTCTTACAAGCAAACAGGTTGCCGAAATAATGAAAACAAGCGACAGCACTATAAGAAATATCAACGCAAGGATACGAAAAAAGATACAAAAGGAATTGAACGAAAAATATTTTTAAAAATTTTCAAAATACTTATAGACGTTTTTATTCCCAAAAACATATTTATAGTGAGGAGGTAGAAAAGTGGACAAAAATAAACTTGATAATATATCCGGTCAAGAAATTAGGGAGTTGATTGACGATGAGATAGTAAACCTGCAAGAACTTTCTGATTCCGCTTTGCAAAAAGTTCTTGATTTCGAAACCGAGATGCTCTGCCACGGCAGCGGAGATATGGATATGATACGCCGTTGTTCTGAAGTTCTGGACAAAAGATCACAATCGAATAAGCTTTGCCACAGCGAAATTTCCGCCATAATCACAAAAGCGAGATCGGAGAATGTCAACGTTGTTGACTCGGGTGAAAATACCCCCTCGGTTACTGTTCCTAAAAGAAACAGGCGCTTTGTATTAAAGCGTATCGCAATAGTTGCGGCGGCGGTTATTGCTGTAATGGCAAGCACAGTCGCGGTTGCGGCTGCATTCGGTGTGGATATTATTGAGTATTTGGGTGATGTAGTACGTCAACCTGAGGGTACGCAGGCGGATATTGACGGGTATACATTTTATCACAACGGCAAAATGAAACAATATTCCTCAATTGAGAAACTTCTTGATGAGGAAGATTTAGATATAATGTACCCGACTAAATGGCCTGAAGGGGTTAGTATAAAAGATGTTAGCGTTACACAAACATCCGGCGGAAAAGAAACGGTTTATATATTAACGAACGAAATGAATGTCAGCGTCAGAGTGGACTTATCAGGTATTTACACACCGGATAGTCAAACCGAAAGCTTTCAAGTGAATGGGTTAACCTGTTATATTCAACCCGGCAACTTGGTATCTGTAAGCTTCTTTTACAATAACCAGGTTTATTATATAAAAGCAAAAACACTCGACGATGCAATTTTAATCATTGAAAATATGAAGGAGTAATAAAATGAAAAGAATTGTTAGCTTTTTAATTTCCATACTTATTATAATGAGCTTTGCCTGCCTTTTTGCAGGTGCAAACGAAACCACCTATGTAGTAGATGATAGATATACAGTTATATTTGAAGATACTGTGCCCGCGGATAAACAGGAAGTTATCGCGCATGCTTTGATCTGCGGAAACGATGAAATACAAACCTACGGGCTCGGCTGTACACTTTTCGGGCACGACTATGTATATACAAGAGCAACGGTTATTGATCACAAGATATTCCCGACTGCACCTCGTTGCGTTGAATATCTTTATGATGTGACCTATTGTGAGGACTGTGATTATACCGAATCGACTTTGATTGATTCTACATACATATACTGCTGTCCCAGAGATTAATTACATTATTTATAAATCAAAACGAGCCGTGATTTCCGTCACGGCTCGTTTTTATATGCAAAAACCTATTCAAATCGATTCATACCAAAACAGCAGTTATTACCCCGCCGCGCTTTTGATGCGGCAATATTCGGAACAGTCGCGCCGGTCTTGGAACGGATGTGCCCAATCGACTAATATGCGATTCTAAAATAGTCCCACTACGTTTTAAAACGATCTTGAGCGGCAAGGTGTCAACGGTTGGTTCGCAATAAACAAATAAATACCGCCGAGGAAATTTCTCGGCGGATGGGGTTGTAATCAATTGCATAAATATTTTTCATTGAACTTCTTAACCACAGCTTTTATAGAAGAATCAATCCTACCATAGCAAAACCGCTCGATGATCTCCGGAATCTCCTTATAATACGCTTCTGCAATACCACCGGCAATACAAGCTTGTGTGTCGGCATCCCCACCAAGAGAGATGGCGTTTCTTATTGCGCTTTCGTAATCCGAAGATTCTAAAAATGCAATAATTGCGGGCGGAACGCTATAAGATGTTCGACTATCAAAGACATGCGTTTCTTTGATTTTAGCAAGAGGTATCGAAAGATTATATTTGAACTTTTGTTCCAAATACGCTTTTATATTATCCTTGCTTTCGCCGTTTCTTGCAAGAAAAACCGCGGCGGCAACTACTTGTGCGCCCCTTTTAGCTTCGCTATGATTATGGGTGGGAACACAGCTTGCCTTCGCTTGTAAGAGCGTTTGTTTCAAGGTGGTATAAGCATATCCGATAGGAATAACGCGCATAGATGCTCCGTTTGCATAGCTTCGCCCGTTTGGCGCATAAGGTGTTTTTGCCCAAGCATCGAACATATTGCCAAATCCGGCATGAGGGTGAATAGAATAATAGCGACGATACTGCGATGAATATTCATTCGCACGAGCTCGAATGTTCCATTTTGATATTTCGGAAGGATTATTGAGTATCGCCTCACACACGGCCGCTATCAAAACCGTATCGTCAGTAAAGGAACTGTCTTTATTAAAAGTAAAATCATAATCTTTGGTACAATGCACCTCGTAATACGACCCGATAACGTCCCCGTATATTGCACCGAACATCATTCCACCACCTTTCTTATTTGAATTTTATCATATGATGCAAAATATTGCAAGATAAAGTATTTATCGCATGCCCGACATTAACGGCAATTTCCTCAAGCCCGAGCGGTTCAGACGGCGTTATTACCGCCTGTTAGACGGTGCAGGCGTAGAACACCGAGGACTACACTCACTACAGCCCCCTCCTCGCCGGAGGCGGCCCCCTTTTGTCCGCTTTGCGGACATTTTCCCCGACACGGGGAAATCTTCCTTCGCAACCAACCTTGTAAACGGCGTTAAACAGCCCGATGGCACGATTATATCCTTAACGCCAAAGCAGGTTGCTGATATTCTCGGTCATAGTACCTCGCAGATAACCGAGATGTACTATGTGAAAAAGGACACCACCCGACTGAACGGACTAACCGATGCGTTCTCGCTGTGAGTGTCAATAATTGGGTTGCTATAAACAAAGAAATACCGCCGAGGAATCTCGGCGGTTTTTCATTCGTTTCAAAATGATGTGCATACCAAGTGAAGATTTGTTAGTATTTTCCGGTAGTTTCAAAATATTTTCCTCAACCAAATCATGGATAGCCATCATTCTCGTAGTACGGTTGATAAAACCACATGAAAAGTAGAAAAACATTTTTCATTATAAATAGCAAGAAAGCAGGACTTTTGCGGTCCTGCTTTTTGTATGCATGATTTAAAATGTTGTAATAGTTATTCATCATATTTTCTGCCAATATGCAGATCAATGGTGTCAATCAAATCGATTTGACCATGTTTTTGTATAGCAGCGTGTATTTTATCAAAAAACACACTTCGTTTTTCATCACATAGCGCCATATGGTCGGAATAAGTATGCAATAAACCTATGTAATCATCGGCATTGAATTTGCGTTTGCCTTGGTATAGTTTGAAAATGCAATCGGTATAACCATGTGTTTCAAAACGACCGCTTAAACGGTTGCAACGAGAGGTGTACCATTTACTTTCTGTAAGCGATGCAGTTTCTTCTTTACTGTCCGGCAAGTATTCAGCGTATAATGTTTGGATTTCGGAATAAAGCTCGGCATTATCCCGTGAAATACGAGGCGTATTCCAAAATGTTGCAAGGACACCGCATGGAGTAAGGAGATCTTTGCACCTTGAATAAGCGTATTCGGGCTTTATCCAATGGAAAGCTGTTGCGGCAAAAATCAAGTCATATTTTTCATCGGTGTTATAGTCTTCAAATCTTGCATTAACGATATTGAAATTTTCGTATTTAGAAAACTTTTGTTTGGTGTAATCCGTAAGATTTTCGCCAAGCTCAACAGCAGTTACTTTTGCGCCTGTTTTAATAAACGGCAAAGTGGCGTTTCCCGTGCCGCAACCAATTTCGAGAATATTGCTGTTTTCAGTAATACTCGTATAATTGATTATATCACTGTAGAGCTCCACAACGTATGTAGGTCTGTATTTATCATACATAACCACATTTTCATCAAAATATTTTTCGTTACCCATTCTCTTCATCTCCTATTTTTGTACCCATTCTCGTCCCAATAATAGCGATATAGAATATCAAGTGCTTCGTTAGGTAACGCACCTTCGATAACAGCAGCTTCAATTTGGGACGTAAGATATTCTGCATACGGCAATAGAATCTCGATAAAATGCCAATCAATTTCGCCATCGATTATCTTTTCGAATATCATCGACTTGGATTTAATATCAAGCAAAGGCAGAAGTTTTTTCAATAATCCATCGTTTATCGATTGAAAATCCGCCTTTTCCATTAGCGAAACAACCGTTTCATCGTTGAGATATTCAGCAAGCTCTACTATACTTGAAATGTCAACACCTTGCTTTTTGCAGTTTTCGGAAAGCTTGGTCAAAACACTCGGCTTTAATATAGGCGCAAGGTTAACTATGTCTTGAAAATCTTCTGCAACAACATCATTGTTTCCAATCGCCACATTTCCAAGTATCTTTGATTCACCTTTTGTGGGTTCGCCAGAATTAATAAGCTCATCAAGTGTTACACCAAATATATCTGAAAGCAAAACGAGAATGGAAATATCGGGGAAACAATGTCCTTTTTCGTATCTCGAAACTGCTTGATGAGTTACATTTAATTTGTCGGCAAGCTCGGATTGTGTCATATCTGCAGTCTTGCGAAGACGGGATAGATAACCGCCAAATTTTGTTATATCAAACATTACCACACCTCGTTTCTGCTTTAATTGTAACATATACATTCTGCTTTGTCGAGCAACAGTTGATTGCATATACAAAAATGATGCTCATTTGATGATGTAACAAACGGAATGTTTAAGACTGTAAAGGAACAGAACGGAAAGTAAGCTTTATTTTGAGAATTACTGTATCTATTGAAAGACCACCGGTCGAGGAATTAAAAGAATTGTTTTGAGCGAATGTTACCGAGTTTAGCGCACATATATACAAAGCGAAAACGCCGAAAGTGCCCACAAATCAAGGGCTTTAGAGTTATAAAGGGAAAGAAAAAATCCCCGTTCTTACGAACGAGGATTTTTGGCAGGGGCAGTAGGACTTGAACCCACGACCAACGGTTTTGGAGACCGCGACTCTACCAACTGAGCTATACCCCTATACACAAAAACATTGAATAGATATTCAATGTTTTTGATTTTGGTGCACCTTCGGGGACTCGAACCCAGGACCCACTGATTAAGAGTCAGTTGCTCTACCAACTGAGCTAATGGTGCATTTCAAACTGCTTAACTATTATAGCATACTTTTTTGTATTTGTCAAGCGGTTTTTGAAATTTTTTTCAAAAAAACTTTTTAAACTGAACAAGCAAAAGGTGCTTGAGTTGAGAACATTCACATGAAGGAAAAAGGAAAAGCCCTCGACCGATTAGTACCTGCAAGCTGAACGTGTCACCACGCTTACACATCAGGCCTATCAAACTCATAGTCTATGAGAGGTCTTACTCTTACGATGGGATATCTTATCTTAAGGTCGGCTTCACGCTTAGATGCCTTCAGCGTTTATCCGTTCCGCACATAGCTGCCCAGCTGTGCCATTGGCATGACAACTGGTGCACCAGAGGTGCGTCCATCCCGGTCCTCTCGTACTAGGGACAGCTCCTTTCAAATATCCTACGCCCACGACAGATAGGGACCGAACTGTCTCACGACGTTCTGAACCCAGCTCGCGTACCGCTTTAATTGGCGAACAGCCAAACCCTTGGGACCGAATTCAGCCCCAGGATGCGATGAGCCGACATCGAGGTGCCAAACCT
>JAZSDL010000033.1:0-3727 GCA_045531135.1 Eubacteriales bacterium
TATTGTTTTTTATTGTATTTTCAAGGGCTTTGACAAAAAACTTCGACTGCCCTACTTATGTAGGGCGACGCTCGTTTTTTGCCAAAAATATCCTCATTTCTCTCGCTCTGCTCGGTTTGCAGACTTTGTCTGCAAACTGAACCGAGCAATTACTATTGCTCGGTTATATACAGATCAATATCTATTTTTGTTCGGGTTGCGTGGCAAAAATCAATTACGTTTAACGAAGGCGCAAGACAAGGAGTAGAGTTTTCTGCATATATTTCGGGGACGATCTCCAAGCAAAAATCAACATCAAATTCGTTCCTGATCTCATTCAACAGGTCAACCTTGTCCAAAAGCGGCGCAATGGTTTTGTGCATTTGGTTTTCTGTGAAAACGTCGTATTCGTTACACCGCCCGATTTCCCACGATGCAAAATCGTGCAAAGTTCCGTTAAGGCGCTTATCTCCGATTCTCCAAAATTTATCGGGCGTTAACCTCAATCTCTCTGTTATTATATCCGGATCAAAATCGCCTGTGATTCGGAAATATGTATAACAACGGTTTGTTGACATAAAAAAACACCCTTTCGTTAGTATTGTATAATTTTTTTTACAATTTTGAATACATTATATCACAATTTTTAATAATTTTCAATTAAATCGCGCAAGCGCGATGAAATCCGAGAAAGTTCGGATGAAATCTGCTAACGCAGATGAAATTAAATCCGTCCTACTCCCGACGAAGTCGGATTTCATCCCGAAGTGATTTCATCCCACTGAGGTGGGATTTATCCCGTCCGCAAGGACGGATTTAGTTGAAAAGAACCCACACTTGTCGTAGACAAATGTGGGTTTTTTCTGGTGGGGACTACAGGGCTCGAACCTGTGACCCTCTGCTTGTAAGGCAGATGCTCTCCCAGCTGAGCTAAACCCCCATATTTCCCTCACCTCTCGGCGACGAAAGTTATCTTACCATAAGATTATTTGTTTGTCAATAGTTTTTTGAAAAAAATTATTCAAAAATAAAATCTTTTCTTACTGCCTCTATAACGTCAACGACCTTGCTCTCGTATTCCGAAGGAACTACAAGTGTTACAAGGTAAACCGAGCCGGAACGGCAACAGATGATCTGCTCGTTAAAATAGGATATGCCGTTAAGCGTTCCGCTGTATTTAACCTTTAGTGCAACCGTGTTTCCGAGCTTTTTGCCGTCATCTACAAGCTCCTCGGTGTCAAGCAGCTTATAATCGGTGTAAAGCGATTTAAGATCCGCCTCGTGTGATTCCCAGTAATCCTTTGCGAGCTGAGTTGCATCCTGCAGGTCGAACGCGAGCACAGATACGGTTGCTAATTTTGCGGTGGTGGTGCTTTCGTCGCAGTCATACTGTATCTCAATAACACCGTCGTTACGGCAAAGCTCCCACTCCTCGGGATATGTAAAGCTGTATTGCACCGCCTCGTTGCCCGCTTGCTTTCCTGCGAGCTTTAAACCCTCGCCAAGCTCGATCTCGTTGCTTCCTTTACAGGAAACAAGGGTGCAAAGTGTGATAACTATAAGTAGAACAGTAATAATCTTTTTCATTTGATTCTCTCCGTTTTATGCGCTTAATTCGGCGTCTTTTTTCTCGCCGCGATAAAATACCTTGTTGCATTTCTCAATGTCTTTTATCTCAAGCTTTGCATAGCCGTCCTTGTCGGTGGGCAGAGCTTTTTTTATGTTGGCGGTGCCTAGAACGGTTATATACAGATCACCGTTTTCGATCTCGTATTCTATGCCGCATACCATTCGGCTCTTGACGTCGCACCTGAACTGACCTACAAACGAATCCTTGTTAAGATCAAGCTCTATGTAAGTGACCTCGTCGTAATCAAGCTCGAATTCGTGATTCTGGTAAAAGGTAAACACCCCAAAAGAAAGCGAAAACGCAAGAGCAAGCACGATGATTATATAAAGTATTGTTTTCAGTACAGAAAGTATTATCGATTTTACCTCGGGAGTCATCAGTTAACCTCCGTTTCTCATTGCTTCTATATATTATAGCGCGTGTTACCCAAAAACGCAATACCCGAATATGTAAAATTTCGTAAGTATTTTAGATCGAAACATCTTTTATTTTGTCGTTTTATGTGTTATACTCAATAACAGTTTGAAAAAGAGGTATACTTATGTCAGAACAAAACATAAATGATAATCCGCTCGGGTACGAGAAGATATCCGCGCTTCTGCGTAAATTCGCTCTGCCCAGCGTCGTTGCGATGATAGTCAGCGCGCTGTACAATATCGTTGACCAGATATTTATCGGCAACTACGTCAGCCCTGTCGGTAACGCCGCAACTGCGGTTGTTTTTCCGCTCACAACGATATGTATAGCCATTTCGGTGCTTGCGGGTGTCGGCGGTGCTTCGCGGTTTTCGATAGAGCTCGGTAAGGAAAATAAGGTCGAGGCGGGCAAGTGCATCGGTAACGCGCTGGGGCTTGCCGCCATACTCGGCATCGTTTATACGGTGCTTGCCTACGTCTTTTGCGACAAGCTGTTGGTGCTTTTCGGAGGCAGCGGCGAGACTTTGGTGCTTGCAAACGAGTATGCGAGGATAATCATACTCGGTATGCCGTTTTTGATACTTACCAACGTTACGAGTAACTTTATACGTGCCGACGGCTCGCCCAATTTCTCGATGACCTGTATGGTTGTCGGCGCGGTTATAAATATCGGTTTGGATGCTTGGTTTGTCTGCGATTGGGGCTTGCAGTGGGGTATGGCGGGCGCCGCGGGTGCGACGGTCATATCGCAGATCGTGTCCTTTGCAGTCGCAATCTGCTATTACCGTTATTTCAAAACGGTCAAGGTGAGCATTAAGAGCTTTGCACTTGATATCAAGCGGATGTTTAAGATCGCGTCACTCGGTATGAGCAACTGTGTTAACCAGCTTGCTATCTGTATCGTTCAGATCGTTATGAACGGTCAGCTCGATAAATATGCCCGGCTTACTTTTGAAAATCCCGATGATGCATATATTCCCATCGCCGCCTTTGCGGTCGTTATGAAGGTCAATTCGATACTCGTTTCGGTGTTTATCGGTATGGCGCAGGGAATGCAGCCGATCGCCGGCTTTAACTACGGTGCAAAGCAGCTTGACAGATCTAAAAAGGTGTGCATCTATGCCGCTTCGGTTTGTGCTATTTTTTCGGCTGTAGGTACCTTCTTCTTTCAGTTCTATCCCGAGTATATAGTTTCGATATTCGGCTCGGGCGATGAGGTCTATCTCGGATACTGCGTTAAAACCATGCGTGTGTTTCTTTCGTTGGTAATATGTGCAGGTGTGCAGATGACGGTTGCAAACTATTTTTCGGCTATCGGAAAGCCGTTAAAGGGCGTTCTTCTCTCGCTCACAAGGCAGATATTGCTTATAGTTCCGCTTATGTTCATTCTGCCGCTGTTTTTCGGGCTCGACGGTGTACTGTATGCCGCTCCGATAACCGATTTCACTTCTTTTGTTGTGGCGATGTTCCTTATATTCAGAGAGTTCTCGCGCAAGGAATATAAAACAGCATAAAAAGCAATAAAAAAGAGCTTCACACGTGAAGCTCTCAGTTTGCAGACAAAGTCTGCAAACTGAGCAGAGTAAGAGAAATGAGGATATTTTTGGCAAAAAGCGAGCGTTGGCGTACGATTGTACGGTAGTCGAGCTTTTTGTCAAAGCCCTTGAAAATACAATAAAAATAATATTCCTTATGAAAAGAG
>JAZSDL010000024.1:0-67154 GCA_045531135.1 Eubacteriales bacterium
TATATCGGGGTTTCAATGGATTCATTTTTCCTTAACTATTCAGTTAGTAATATGTTGAGATGTGTTCGCGGAATGTTGAGAAAAGTGATGGTCTTTATGTTGATACCTATAGGATATATTTGTTATCTGAAACGAAGATAACCTGAGCTTGATATGCTGACCGCTTCGGCGGCTGACATATAAATTTCATTTATTGCTAAGGAGGAAAAAGCAATGAAAAAAATTCTAGCACTGCTGTTAAGCATGTTGATGTTAGTCGGCATTATGCCTATTTCGGCATTCGCGACCAACGACTACACAATTAACAGTGCGGAAAGTTCAGATGAGTACTATAATCTGATTTCCAAGCAGGATTGGGAGATTGCTCCCGGTATTACGGAGTCTCAAATCGTTTTGAACAACGATGATGGCTCACAGCGTCAGGTTCTTTTTGTTATGGAAGCTGATCTTAACAATGAGTATGTTAAGGTTGCTAACAGCTACATGGGTATGGTACCTGAATACGGCAACTATAAAGTTGCAGGTATGTCTATGCAGGCAGCTTGGGCTGAAGCAAACGGCTACGGCAACGTTGTCGGAGCAATGAATACCACACTTAGCTGGTATTCGGGCTATTCTGCAGACCGCGTGAATGAGCCCCTTGGCTTTATTATGCTGGATGCCGAGGTTCTTTTCGACCCGGGCAACTGCGGCTACGATTACGGTAACGTCGGTTTCCCGTCGGTTCTTGTTATTAATAAGGACTTTGACGATGAGGGCAATCCCAGACCGGATGATATCCCCAAGGTCGAGATGCCGCAGATCCGTTCTGCCGCTGATCTCGATGGCTGGGAGGATCAGGTTATCCCTTGCTCCAGCGGCTACATCGTAAAGGATGGCGTTAATATTAATTCGGTAGATCACACCGATGCCGCTCCCCGTTCTGTTGTAGGTATCAAGCCCGACGGTACCGTTGTTATTATGCTCAACGACGGTCGTCAGTCTCCTTATTCTGCAGGTATGTCTATGTACGAGCTTGCGGAGGTAATGCTTGACCTCGGTTGCTCTTACGCCGTTAACTGTGACGGCGGCGGATCGTCTACCTATCTGTCTCAGCGTCCCGGTGAGGAACTCAAGATAAACAATATTCCTTCTGACGGTGTTGAGCGCGATACCACTACAGGTATTCTCTTTATTTCCACAGCTCCCGCTACCGGTGAGTTTGATCGTGCTACAATCAGCACTTCTTCTGAGTTCTATACTCCCGGCTCCGAAGTTGCGTTCGCGGCATCCGGCAGCGACCTTGTCGGTACTCCGGCGGACATCCCCGCTGATGCAACATGGGTGCTTTCTGATTCTTCTTTCGGTACAATTTCCAATGATGGCGTGTTTGCATCTAACGGAAAGGTTGGCAGCGTATCTGCCCAACTCATTTATAACGGTGAGGTTAAGGGCGAAAAGGAAATCACTATTGCATGGCCTACGGAATTTTCATTTGCGTCTCAGGCAATGACTGTTCCTTACGGCAAAAAAGTTTCGATTGAGTTTGTTGCTACTTATAACGGTTCCGAGAATTATGTTGAACTTAAGCCGGAGGACATTGAGTTCGCATTGTCCGATTCATCCTTGGGAACGATCAACGGATTTGCTTTTACCGCGAATTCCGAAGAAGATGCCGGTACAGCAACCGGCACTTTGACAGCAACGATTAATGGTTTGTCATCTGTTACGGCAATTAATCTCGGAAAAGGTTCGGAAGTGATTTTCGACTTTGAGAATAATGCTGTTGAAGATTGGTTCCTTTACGACTATAACGTTACCCATAGCGGAGATAAGACTAATCCGAGTTGGGATATGAAGAACGAATTTATCGAGGTGGTAAATTCCGAAACAGGAAAAGTCCACAGCGGAAATAACGCGTTTGCTGTTACTGTTGATTACTCCGATGCCTATAGTAACGGTTGGATACAGTACAGATTAGGATACTCTGGTGAATATTTCGAAATTAAAAATGCGAAAAAAATCGGTTTTTGGATTTGGATGCCCGAGGAGGCCTATGCAAACGAGTATGACTATGTTATAGCATGTGTCGACTCGAATGGAAACGGCGCAAAACTTACCGGTGTTCTTACTGATATAGGTTATTGTTTCCAAAATCAAGATGAAGCCGGTTGGAGATATTTTTCGATAGATATTTCTAAATATCCTATCGCTTATTTTGGATCCAGATCAGATATTACTTCTACTTTTTATCTTCAGTTTTATAATTATCAACCGCAGTGGAAACATGATGATGAAGTGGTAAACACCCAAGGTAAATTCACTTATTTTATCGACGACATCACTATCGAATATTCCGATGCGGCGGATGATACGGATGCACCTGTTTTTGGCACAATGAATATTGTCGACAATAACGGTGTCATAAGTGAAATGAAAGGGCAAACTGTCGGATATAACACCTTCGGCGCAGAGGTTACCGTACAAGATTTTGTAAAAGCTAACTCGACCGGAATTGATCCTGCATCCGCAAAGGCATATATCGACGGCAAAGAGATCAACTGCACATACTCCAACGGCAGACTTTCTGTTTCCGGCATTACCGTAGCTGACGGACTTCATACCGTTAAGTTTGTTATTTGCGATAAAATGGGCAATCTGAACTCCATTGTCAAACAGGTAACTGTTAATGCGGGTTCTGATATTCCCACAATCAACCTTGTTCCCCACGATGCCGACTTGACTGAGCTTCCCAGCGGTTCGGTATATTATATCGATTTGGTAGCTTCCAACGTCGAGTCTGTGCAGAAATTCGTTGTTGATCTTGATATGGTCAACACATTTACTTGGCATCTTGAGCACTCAGTTGTTGCAGACGGCTTTGAAATGTCATACAGTCTCGAGAAATACGAGAACGTTGCAACTATCACAATTACAAAGAACGGTAATGTGACTGCAACCGGTTCTCAAATTATCGCTTCAATTCCTGTTCGTGTATGGGAAGCAAGCATAGACCGCGGACTTCTTACCAGCTCGGTATTGAAGGAAGTTTATCTTACAGTTAAATGCACAAGAGGTATCCTTGAGTGTATTGACGGAACAGTAAGCACGTTCACTTGCGATCCGATGAAGGTTGCAACAGAGCTTTGGATGAATCAATGGAACGCACCGACAGGTTTTGCCGGCGTTACTCTTCATAAGCATACCGAAGTTGCGCTTGAAGATAAGAGTGCCAACTGTACTGAAAACGGTTATGTGGGCAGAACCTATTGCGAAGAGTGTGATTCTGTTGTCGAATGGGGTGAAACTATCCCCGCAACAGGTCATGACTACGTGCTTGTTGACGGCGTTTACGTTTGTGAAAACTGCGGCGACGAAAACGGTGCGGCAAACGGTCTTGTTGAAAACGACGGCGTTTACGGCTACTATATCGACGGCGTTGCTCAGAGCGGCTGGGTAATGGTTGATTCCTCGTGGCACTATTTCCACGCAGATACGTTGGCTGCAAAGGCAGGCAAGTACGCTGTTGACGGTATCGAATATGAGTTCGAGGAAACCGGTAAACTCGTTTCGGGCGTATGGGCTAAAACGCTTTACGGCACACGTTATTTCTATGGCCCCGGATGTTACGGCACCGGCTGGGCAACTATAGACGGCAACAGATATTATTTCCATAATACCTATCGCTACGAGGGCTACCGCATGATCTTCAAGGCGAAGATCCGCAGATGGTATAACTTCGGCGATGACGGTATCTGCAGAGAAGACGAGGTTATCAACGGCTTCTGCTGGGATGCCGACAACGGTCTTGGCTATGTAGTTGACAATATTGGTGTTGACGGCTTGCAAAAGATCGATGGTGACTACTATTTCTTCAATTACTACGGATATGCAGTATCCGGCTTTGCAAACGTTGGTTTGACAAACTGTGATCTGCCTACCGGTAACTATTATTTCGGCGAGGACTATAAGGCATATACCGGACTCGTCGAGAAAAACGGCGTGACCTACTATTACGAAAATGGTCGTGCAAAGCTTGCGGGACTTGTAGAGATCGATGGCGATATCTATTTCGCAGGCGGCTCAAACGGCGAGATCACCGTTGACAAAAAGGTTTACGTATGGCAGGGTAACGGAATTCTTCCCGAGGCATACTACGAATTCGGTTCCGACGGTAAGATCCTCAACGGTATCGTTGATAAGGACGGCACGCTTTACTACTATAAGAACGGCAAGCCGACCGCTGCAGGTCTCGTTGAGATCGACGGCGCGATCTACTTCGCAGGCGGCTCAAACGGCGAGATCACCGTTGACAAAAAGGTTTACGTATGGCAGGGTAACGGAATTCTTCCCGAGGGTAACTACGAGTTCGGTTCCGACGGTAATCTCTGCAAGGGCATTGTAGAAAAGGACGGCGTTCTCTATTATTACGAGAACGGTCAGCCCAAAATGGCAGGTCTTGTAGAGATCGACGGCGACTATTATTTCGCAGGCGGCTCAAAAGGCGAGATCACCGTTAATAAGATGACATACGTCTGGAAAGCCAACGGTATTGCACTTGATAATGCAAACTGCGAGTTCGGTGCAGACGGTAAGATGCTTAACGGCATCGTCGAAAAGGACGGCACGCTCTATTATTACTCTATGGGACGTCCGAGAATGGCAGGTCTTATAGAGATCGACGGCGACTATTATTTCGCAGGCGGCTCAAACGGCGAGATCACCGTTAATAAGATGACATACGTCTGGAAGGCGAACGGTATTGCACTTGATAATGCAAACTGTGAGTTCGGCGCAGACGGTAAGATGCTTAACGGTATCGTCGAAAAGAACGGCACTCTCTACTATTACGTAATGGGTCGTCCGAGAATGGCCGGACTTGTCGAGTATGACGGTGCACTCTATTTCGCAGGCGGCTCAAACGGCGAGATCACCGTTAATAAGAAGACATACGTTTGGAAGTCCAACGGAATTCTTCCCGAGGGTAACTACGAGTTCGGCGCAGACGGTAAGATGCTTAACGGTATCGTCGAAAAGAACGGTACTCTCTACTATTACGAGAACGGCAAAGCTCAGCTTGCAGGTCTTGTAGAGTATGACGGCGCATACTACTTTGTAAGCGGTGTTAACGGCGAGATCACCGTTAATAAGAAGACATACGTCTGGGACGGCAACGGAATTCTTCCCGAGGATAATTACGAGTTCGGCGCAGACGGTAAGATGCTTAACGGCTTTGTTACAAAGGACGACGGCATTTACTATTACTCGAACGGTAAACCCGGCAGAGTGGGTCTTAACTATATCGACGGTTACTACTACTTTGTAAACTACGGCGGCAAGCTTTTCACAAGCGGAACCTATTTCGTTTGGGAAACTAACGGATATTCGATCGGAATGAGATACACCTTTGATGATCTCGGAAGATTGATTCTCAAATAATTATACCGTGTATGCCCCCAACTGCATTGCGGTTGGGGGCATATCTGATTTACGAAAAGATTATGAGTAAAAGAAGACATAAAAAAAGACATATACGGAAAAGAACCAAAATAACCATTTTGGTTGCTGTTGCTATACTAATACTTTTATCTGTCGGCATTATGCTCGATGCGGGCTTCTTCCAAACATTTGAGGAACAACAACCCGATGCGAACCCTTATATCGAACTGTATTCGCTTGAGGGCGAGCAATATCTTGTAGGCGATGCCATTGTCGAATGGATCGATGGAGTATCAAGCGGTGAAGATATATACAAAAAATATTCTTCAAGCGGACGAGTGTATTCCGCACAGCCCGTTACCGTTCGCTACACGATCAATGATATCCCGCTCAATGTTCAGGTAGACAGCCAGCAGGTCGAATTGTCCGAAAGCAGTTCGTTCGAGAATTCAAAAAAATTCGATTTGCCCGGCAATAAGAGAAGTATTGCATTTGAGTATTTGTATACCAACACAACATATTTCTACCGTGTGACCGCATTTCTATCCGACGGGAACGAGCTTACTGCGGAAGGACGGTTTGATACCGCCGATTCGCCTCGCGTTATCAGCGCGGAGGGTGTTTGGAATATGCGTGACATCGGCGGTGTAAAAACGGTTGACGGAAAGACACTTAAGCAGGGCTTGGTTTATCGCGGTGTCGAACTTGACGGTGCGATATACAACAAATACCATATCACCGGAGCAGGAATAAATGTTTTGACCGAGGAGTTGGGTATAAAGTCCGAGATGGATCTCAGAGAATACAATGACAAGATTCGGGACATGCTCGGTGACGGGGTAAACCACACCGTTTACGGCGTGTATGCGTATGTTGACAGTCTCGAGCCGTATTATTCCGAAAGCTACAGAAGGTTATTCTCCGATTTGGCTCAGGAGGGAAATTATCCCGTATATATTCACTGTACGTACGGAAAGGATCGAACCGGAACGGTCTGCTTCCTGCTTCAGCTTCTGGCCGGCGTTTCTTTGGAGGACGCATACAAAGAATGGGAACTGTCTGTTTTGCTTGACGGCAAAATAGACTATAATCTCATGGAGGATTACATCGAGGCACTTGAAAAGATCGAGGGCGATACGATGCAGGAAAAGGTGGAAAACCATCTGCTGTCGTTTGGCGTTACAAAATCCGAAATAGAGAGCATCAGAGAAATATTGGTCGAGGATTATGTTTCGGATTACGATGAATCAAAAGACGAGCTGAATATTTTAAAAGGCAAGAAGATAGTATATGACGGCGACAGTATAGCGCTGGGCTTGTATGCAGACGGCGGATACCCCAAGATGATAGCCGAACGCACCTACGGCAAAATGGAAAATTTTGCTGTCGGAGGAGGTCGGTTGGTATCCTCTGCGCAGGGCGAGGAATGGCATTCGGTCGTTGATAATCTGAAAAATTTGCCGTTGGACGGAGATCTGTATTGCTTCCAGGCAGGCATTAATGATTATTGGACGTATGTCGAGCTGGGCAGTTATGATCTCAATGATTTTAACGGAGCGTTAGATACAACGACTGTGTGCGGTGCCCTTGAAACTATTTTTCGCTATATGAAAGAGATCGACAAACCGGCAGTTTTTGTAATCAGCCACAAAATTCAACATACAGCCGAGATACAAAACGACTCGGGCGATACATTTGCCGATTATCATGATGCAATGGTTGCAATCTGTGAGAAATATAACGTTCCTTATTATGATGCGTTTCTTGACAGCGGTCTTGACGGCTCAAACACCAAGATCAACACGCTGTATCTTACAGGTAATTCCGAGGGCAAATCAGACGGAACTCATCCTAATGCAAAGGCATACGGATATTATTACGTTCCTCAGCTGATCAAAATTTTCGCAAAAGCATTCGATTGATTTAAAAGGATCAGGAGGTGAACCGATACCGTGAAGGAAAAGCAGGTTTTCAAAAACGCAAAATGGATCATAGTGTGCAAGGTGATGCAGTCTTTGCTCCAATTTGTTGTCGGTATGCTGTGTGCACGGTATCTCGGTCCTTCCAATTACGGACTTATAAATTACGCTGCATCAATTGTGGCGTTTGCCATGCCTTTGATGAAGCTCGGGCTCGATGCGGTCCTTGTGTACGAATTAGTAAATTCTCCCGAAAAAGAAGGGGAGATAATGGGAACGTCGCTTGCGCTGAACACTTTGTCGGGCATCGCCTGCGTGATCGGTGTAACGGCTGTTGCGGCGATTATGAATTTCGGCGAAACCGAAACGATAATTGTTTGTGTGCTTTACAGTTTGTCGATCGTGTTTGCTGCGCTGGAAATGATACAGTATTGGTTCCAGTATAAATTGCAGTCAAAGTATTCGTCTGTGACGATGCTGATCTCTTACGTTATCGTATCTGCGTATAAGGTGTATTTATTGGCAACGCACAAGAGCGTGTATTGGTTTGCCGTTTCTCATGCCGTGGAATTCGGTATCATCGGTATTGTCCTCATTGCCGTATACCTTAAAAAATCGGGATGCCCGTTTAGGTTTTCCGTCGAAAGAGCCAAAAGCATGCTGGCGCGC
Organism: Eubacteriales bacterium; assembly: GCA_045531135.1. Taxonomy (GTDB): domain Bacteria; phylum Bacillota; class Clostridia; order Oscillospirales; family CAG-382; genus Coliplasma. The sequence goes on from JAZSDL010000024.1 coordinate 8,007, forward strand.
AGTAAGCATTATATTTTTGCGGCGCTGATGATAGTTGTTATTCAGAATACCGACCATATAATGCTTACGATTATGCAGGGCAAAAGCGAAAACGGCTTTTATTCCGCCGCCATTACCTGCGTATCTGTTTTTCAGTTTGTTTATATTGCCATTGTCGATTCCTTCAGACCGATGATTCTGTCAAAAAAGAAAGAGGACAGTGGGGAATATCACAACAATATCTCAAGATTATACGGAATAACCCTTTATACCGCCGTTGCTCAATGTGTAGCGTTTTTTATATTGGCAGAGCTGATCATATATGTGCTGTACGGCAACGATTATCTCAATGCGGTCCCCGTGTTGAGAGCACTTGTTTTTTATTTTGTTTTTTCTGTTATGGGCTTAGTGCGTAATGTATGGATCCTTGCGGAAGAAAAACAAAAGCATTTATGGGTTATCAATTTATCGGGAGCGTTGTTCAATATCGCGCTTAATGCTGTTCTTATCCCGTTTTACGGTGCTGTGGGAGCGGCGGTTGCCTCACTGTTAACGCAATTTTTCGCCAATTTTGTATTGGGATTTATTATAAAACCCCTGCGCATAAACAATCATTTGATGCTTAAAGGTCTGAATCCCAAATACATCTTTAACGAGATCAAGCTGCTTAAATCCCACATTAAGTAAAAGGCGGTGACGGAATGGTATATTTAAAAAAATTCGTTCTTCCGAGTGATCACGCGGAAAACGGATTTATAAAAGGCGAGTCAAGAACCTGCTTCAATACCTTTTATCCGTTCAAAGTGTTTCCGCTCAAGGGTCTGCACGAAATCGAGTTCGATACGATCACCGTATTTTGCGGCGGCAACGGCTCGGGTAAGAGCACGCTTATCAACGTTATTGCGCGCAAATTGAACGCGATTCGTTTTTCGGAGTTTAACGATTCTGCTTTTTTTGATAGATTTGTGGATATGTGCTGTCAGGAATCCCGTTCCGCATCAAGAAGCTATGTGCTCACGAGTGATGATGTTTTTGATTATGCACTCAACGCCAGATCGATCAACGGCAATCTTGACGATCGACGTAATCAACTGTTCGATGAGTATGTTTCGGTTCGCAGAGAAATATATACCAACCCCGAGATAGGTCGTCTGAAAGGTCTCGATGACTATGAGCGTTGGAGCGAAACACGCGACATCCTTTCAAAAAACGTTACACAATCGCAGTTTATCAAAAAGCGTGTCGCAAGCGAGATCGATCTTTGCTCCAACGGCGAAACCGCTATGCGTTATTTCGTTGACCGTATCGATGAGGATGCATTATACTTGCTCGATGAGCCCGAGAACAGCTTGTCTGTCGAACGTCAGATAGAACTTGCCGAGTATATCTCTGCCACCGCGCGTGCAACGCGCAGTCAGTTCGTTATCGCAACTCACTCGCCGATATTGCTGTCGATGCCGTATGCTAAGATATATAACCTTGATGCGATTCCCGTTTCGGTGTGTAAATGGACCGAGCTTCCAAACGTTCGTAGGTATTTTGATTTCTTTATGGAACATAAAAACGAGTTTTAATATGTGTATTACGTTGCATTTGTAACGTAAAATGTCAAAAAAACGGTTATAATATAAATAACAACACAGAAAGGAAGTTGACGATATGTCGGTAATTAAGGTAAATAAAAGCAATTTTGATGAATTAAAGAGTAGTGCAAAGCCGGTTCTTATCGATTTTTATGCCGATTGGTGCGGTCCCTGCCGTATGGTATCTCCGATAGTGGACGAGATAGCCGCTGAGAGCGATGACTATGTTGTCGCAAAGGTAAATGTTGATGATGAACCCGAGCTTGCAAATATGTTCGGCGTTTCCAGCATACCGATGCTTGTGGTTATGAAAAACGGAAAGGTCGTTAATCAAGCGGTCGGTGCAAGACCAAAAGATCAGATTCTCGCTATGCTTAAGGCATAAATAACGGATAAATATACAAAAGCACGTAAGGAGGAAAGAATAATGTGCGAAAGTAAGTTTTATATTTGCGAAACCTGCAAAAACCTTGTAGGAACAATAAACGAGTCGGGTGTTCCGATGATGTGCTGCGGCAAGAAGATGACCAAGCTGGAGGCAGGCACCGTCGAGGCAAGCCGCGAAAAGCATATTCCCGTTGTGACGGTGGATAATAATACAGTGACCGTAACCGTCGGCTCGGTCGAGCATCCTATGGCAGAGGAGCATAGCATCCTCTGGGTTTATCTTAAGACCGATAAGGGCGGTCAGCGTAAATGCTTGGAGGTCGGCAAGGCGCCGGTAGTCACTTTCGCGCTTTCGGACGAAACACCTCTTGCGGCTTATGCATATTGCAATCTTCACGGTCTTTGGATGACCGAGATCGAGGAGGAAAAGGTATGTCCTCTCAAGCCGCTCAATACCGAAACCAACGAGAACTATACCGTTTGCTTTTGTAATAACGTGAGTTATTTTGATATTCTCGATGCCGTTCACAACAACAGTAATGCAGATGAACTGCTAAAAATATTCGAGTCGGTCAAGAATACCACAAAATGCTCCACCGGCTGCGGCGGTTGCTACGATAAGGTGATAAAGATCATTTCCGAAACAATGAATAAATAAAATCAAAAAAGCCGTTGCAGAACGGCTTTTTTGTGATATAATATCAAAAACGGTGTCAAGGAGTGTGTATATGAAACTAAATGCGATTTTCAATTCGAATATGGTTTTTGCGGCAGATAAACCGATAAGAATTTACGGCGACGGCAGCGGACTTGCCGAGATCGAATTTGCCGGAATGACCAAAAAGATCTATTCCTCCGAGGATAAATGGTTGGTCGAATTTCCCGCTATGCAATACGGCGGCCCGTATGAACTAAAGGCGGTCTTTGAAACCGAAGAGGTGGTGCTTGATAATATTTATATCGGCAACGTTTATGTTTTCGCAGGACAGTCAAATATGCAGTTCAAGCTCAAAGAATCGACAGCGCCCGACGAACTGTACGAGAGCAACGATATACTTCGCCTGTTTTCTACAGAGCGTATCGAAAAGACCGACCGCTTTACTCCCGCGGACGGCTGGGTGATAAGCAAAAGGGAAGCGGTTGGCGATTGGTCGGCGATAGCATACCTTGCCGCCAACGAGATCAGTAAGGAAAAGGATATTGCCGTAGGTGTCATTTCGGCGTATCAGGGCGCATCGGTCATCGAAAGCTGGCTGCCTAAGGGCACCTGTCAAAAGCTCGGCTTGGAGCTTCCGATAGAGTCAAAGCATTACGATCACACCTATCCCGATTTTCTCGCCTGGAACGGCGAGGAGGGAATATTGTTCGACTACGCGCTTTCGCAGATCATTCCGTTTTCTGTATCGGGAGTAGTCTGGTATCAGGGCGAGAGCGATACCTCTGCGGCAGAGGCGGCGATATATGATAAAGAGCTTGCCGCGCTTGTTTATACGCTTCGTGATTACTTTGATGACGATGAGTTGCCCTTTGTCGTTATCCAGATAGCCGATTTCGATACCCGTAACGATGAAGAATGGAAATTGCTCCAAAAGAAACAGCTTGAGATTCAGGATATTGTCGAAAATGTGTTCACCGTAATATCAAGCGATGTTTGCGAAAGGGATAATATCCATCCACCTACAAAGCACAAGCTTGCTCATAAGGTCGCAAGCAAACTTATCGAGATATGAGAGATCTGTTTTTTAAAATAAACAATAAAATAGTCAACAGCGTATTCGGAAAGCCGTATTCGGCACTTGTGCGCGGCTTTGTCGGAATCGAATATGCGTTTATGAGGATCAAGTGGTATCTTCAGGGCGGTAAAATGCCCAACAGCGAGGATGCTGCTCTCGTGCGTGAAAACGTGACCTTTGTGTTCAAATCGTTCGAGCGAAAAAGATCGGCAAAGCGCCTGTACAAAAATATCTGCAAATACTATCCCGATGTTCGTGTTATAATAGCCGATGACAGCAAAATACCGCTTGAACTGAACGGTGATAATTTGGATCTTGTTCATCTCCCGTTTAACAGCGGCTTGAGCGCGGGGCTTAATAAGGCGCTTGAGAGGGTAAGCACACCGTATGTCATCCGTTTGGATGACGATGAGGTGCTAACACCCTTTTCGCGCTTTCACGAGCAATTGCGGTTCTTGATGTCGCATCCCGATATCGATCTCGTTGCGATTTCGTACGTTACGACACCTCGGTGCAGAGGTCATAAGCACGTTTCAAAGCAGTATTATTCTCAATCTATGGATATTGCGCCAAAGCCCTTGAAAATACCGCATCTGACAAAAATCGATCCCGAGCATATTGTTGTGGGAAAGCCGCCCAATATATTTATCGCGCGCACCGAATCGATAAAAGCTGTCGGATATGACGATAATATTCGCGTTCTCGACCATAACGAGTTTTTCTTCCGCGCGGCAGGGAATATAGTATCGTGCTTTGCGCCGGATTCCTTTGTTTTCCATATCCACGATGTAACCGACAAAAATTATCTCTCCTACCGCTCGGATTACCGCGCAGATCAGGAGTATATAAAAGCAAAGATGACGTTACTTTTAAAGGATAAAAATAAAGCGTAAAACAGCGTTTTGTGCAAAACATCCACAAAAGGTTTTTAAACGGGTTTTGTATATATAATAAATCACACTTGATTTTGTGGGATTTATAGTGTATTATTAAGATGTTAAAATTTGAGCACGGATGACCGCGCTTGCAAAAATTAAGAAAAGAGGTTGCAACCACATGGCAGAACTCAATTTGACCAAATACGGTATTGTAGGCACTACCGAGATCGTTCACAATCCTTCCTACGACGAGCTTTTTGCAGAAGAAATCAAGCCCGAGCTCGAGGGTTATGAAAAGGGTCAGGTCAGCGAACTTGGCGCAGTAAACGTAATGACCGGTATCTACACCGGCCGTTCCCCCAAAGATAAGTTCATCGTTATGGATGAGAACTCCAAGGACACAGTTTGGTGGACCTCCGATGAATATAAGAACGACAACCATCCCGCTTCCATCGAGACCTGGAACGTTTTGAAGGACCTTGCAGTTAAGGAACTTTCCAACAAGAAGCTCTTTGTTGTCGATGCATTCTGCGGCGCTAACGTTGATACCCGTATGTCCGTACGTTTCATCGTTGAGGTTGCATGGCAGGCGCACTTCATCAAGAATATGTTTATCGTTCCCAACGAGGAAGAACTTGCTAACTTCGAGCCCGACTTCGTTGTATACAACGCTTCCAAGGCAAAGGTTGAAAACTATAAGGAGCTCGGCCTCAACTCCGAGACTGCAGTTGTCTTCAATATCACCTCTCGTGAGCAGGTTATCCTTAACACCTGGTACGGCGGCGAGATGAAAAAGGGTATGTTCTCCATGATGAACTACTACCTCCCCTTGAAGGGCATCGCTTCCATGCACTGCTCCGCAAACACCGATATGAACGGCGAAAACACCGCTCTCTTCTTCGGTCTCTCGGGCACCGGTAAGACCACCCTTTCCACCGATCCCAAGCGTCTCCTCATCGGCGATGACGAGCACGGCTGGGATGATAACGGCGTATTCAACTTTGAGGGCGGCTGCTATGCAAAGGTTATCAATCTTGATAAGGATTCCGAGCCCGATATCTACAACGCTATCAAGAGAAACGCACTTCTCGAGAACGTAACCCTCGATGAAAACGGCAAGATCGATTTCAACGATAAGAGCGTTACCGAGAACACCCGTGTTTCCTATCCTATCGATCACATCCAGAACATCGTTCGTCCCGTTTCCGCTGCTCCCGCGGCTAAGAACGTTATCTTCCTTTCCGCTGATGCATTCGGCGTACTTCCTCCTGTTTCGATCCTCACTCCCGAGCAGGCACAGTACTACTTCCTTTCCGGCTTTACCGCAAAGCTCGCAGGTACCGAGCGCGGCATCAAGGAGCCCACTCCCACCTTCTCCGCTTGCTTCGGTCAGGCGTTCCTCGAACTCCACCCCACCAAGTATGCAGAGGAGCTTGTTAAGAAGATGGAAGTCAGCGGTGCAAAGGCATACCTCGTAAACACCGGCTGGAACGGAACCGGCAAGCGTATCTCCATTAAGGACACCCGCGGTATCATCGACGGCATCCTCAGCGGCGATATCCTCAACGCTCCTACCAAGAAGATTCCTTACTTTGATTTCGAGGTTCCCACCGAGCTCACCGGCGTTGATTCCGGCATCCTCGATCCCAGAGATACCTATGCAGATGCTGCTGAGTGGGAAGAAAAGGCAAAGGATCTCGCATCCCGCTTCATTAACAACTTTGTTAAGTACACCGGCAACGATGCAGGTAAGGCACTTGTCGAAGCAGGTCCCAAGCTTTAATCAAAATATCGTATAACAGCGAAGAACACATAAAATAAATTTTATGTTATAAAAAACAGCACCCTCGAGGTAGATTTCTGCATCGTCGGGTGCTGGTTTTTTATTCTGCATCTTTTTGGGTTGTTTCGGTTCAAAAAACATTGTAGGCACTCCCTCTTGATTAAATAGTCGGAATATGCTATAATATTATAAACAAAACACCGAAAGGTAAAATCTATGATACCAAAGGATTATATTATAACAAAGATCGAGGGCGAATATGCCTATCTCCGAGAACTCGATTCGCCAAATTCCGAAGAGATTTTTATCGCACTTGCGCTTTTGCCGTTAGGCGTTGATGTAGGCACGAAGCTGCATTACGAAATGCTTGAATATAGCATAATAGGGTAACGTTATGGATAAAAAATCTGTCTTTCAGGCAATAAAATTCGCACTGTTTTCGGCATCTGCGGGTATAATACAGCTTGCCTCCTGCACTTTGTTTTTAGAGGGCTTTAAATGGGAGTATTGGCTGTCTTATCTGCTTTCGCTTGTACTTTCGATTTTGTGGAACTTTACGTTCAACCGCAAATTTACGTTTAAATCCTCGTCGAATATCCCCGTCGCCATGGCAAAGGTGTTCGGCTATTACCTTGTGTTCACGCCGCTTTCTACTTGGCTGGGACATATGGCGGAAAGCTCGGGTGTGAACGAGTATATAGTCCTTGGAGTAACAATGCTCGCCAACCTTATTACCGAGTTTCTTTTCTGTAAATTTGTTGTTTACCGTAAAGAAGAACTTGCAAATAAGAATAAACCGTGATATCATACGGTTGATAAAATTATAGTTGAAAACGGAGTTGTAAATATGAGTATTCGCATCGGTATTTACGGTTACGGCAACCTCGGCAGAGGTGTGGAATCGGCAATACGTCAAAATAAAGATATGGAGCTTGTCGCGGTGTTTACCCGCCGCGATCCGAGCACGGTAAAAATCGCAACCGAGGGCGTTGCGGTCTGTCATACCGATAAGGCGGTCGAAATGGTCAACGATATCGACGTTATGATACTTTGCGGAGGCAGTGCTACCGATCTGCCCAAGCAGACTCCCGAGCTTGCTAAGTACTTTAACGTTGTCGATAGCTTTGATACCCATGCCCGTATACCCGAGCATTTTGCAAACGTCGATTCTGTTGCGTCTGCATCGGGCAAGGTGGCTATGATCTCTGTCGGCTGGGACCCCGGTATGTTCTCGCTCAACCGTATGTATGCATCAGCTATTCTCCCCGAGGGTAAGGATTATACCTTCTGGGGCAAGGGTGTCTCGCAGGGACATTCCGATGCTATCCGCAGGGTAGAGGGCGTGCTCGACGGCAAGCAGTATACCATTCCCGTCGATGCCGCGCTTGATGCGGTACGGAGCGGCTCTAATCCCGAGCTGACAACAAGACAAAAGCATATAAGAGAGTGCTTTGTCGTTGCGGAGGAGGGTGCTGACCTTGCCCGTATAGAAAATGAAATAAAGACAATGCCCAACTATTTTGCGGATTACGATACCGTTGTGCATTTTATCACAAAAGAGGAGCTTGCGCGTGACCATAGCGGTATACCTCACGGCGGCTTTGTGATAAGAAGCGGCAAGACGGGATTAAATTCCGAGCATAACCATATTATCGAGTACAGCATCAAGCTCGATTCCAATCCCGAGTTCACCGCATCGGTCATCGTCGCCTATGCCCGCGCGGCGTACAGACTTAATAAAGAGGGAAGTAGGGGATGTAAGACCGTATTTGATGTTCCGCCCGCGTATTTAAGTATCAAATCTCCCGAAGAACTCCGCAAGGAAATGCTGTAATTTCTACTTTTTGTTATGACATTTCGAACAAAGGTTTTTTGCTTTTGTTTGAAATGTCATATTGACAATCAAGGCGTGCTGTGATATAATTTTATGAAATAAATCCGAAGCGCATTTTGCGATGCATAGGATGTGTAAAAAAGAGGTACTCTATGTCCGCATTGGCTAAGCACAAGTTTATAACTTCTGCAGAGAATCCCGATTTCGTACGTAAAGCCGAGGGTGTTTTTTCCTCTTTTTCGGAATTGCTTTCCAATTCAAAAGAATATGTTATTTTTCCCGGTTTTTGCGACGTGCATGTGCATTTTCGTGAACCGGGTTTTTCTTATAAAGAAACGATTTACGACGGCTGCTGTGCCGCGGCGCGCGGCGGCTATACGGCAGTCTGCACGATGCCCAATCTTAACCCCGTGCCCGATAGCGCAGAGCATTTGAAAATGCAGACCGATATTATCGAGAACGAAGCGATAATCAACGTTTATCCTTATGCATCGATAACGGTTAACGAGGCAGGCAACGAGCTTTCGGATATGGAGGGTATGCGCGACAGTGCGATTGCCTACTCCGACGATGGCAGAGGTGTGCAATCCGACGATATAATGCGCGAGGCGATGAAAAGGGCAAAGTCGCTCGATAAGATCATCGTCGCACATTGCGAGGTGAATTCGCTTTTAAAAGGCGGATATATCCACGACGGCGAGTATGCAAAAAAGCATAATCACAAGGGCATCTGCTCTGCAAGTGAATACGAGCAGATCGCAAGAGATATAGAGCTTGTTAAGGAGATCGGGTGTAAATATCACGTCTGCCATATTTCCACAAAAGAGAGTGTGGCTCTTATCCGTCAGGCAAAAAAGGACGGAGTTGATATAACCTGCGAAACAGGACCTCATTATCTGGTGCTCGATGACAGCGATCTTCAGGAGCACGGTCGGTTTAAAATGAATCCGCCGCTTCGCTCGAAAGAGGACAGGGAAGCACTGGTAGAGGGTATTCTTGACGGCACTATAGATATGATAGCCACCGACCACGCGCCTCACTCCGAGGAGGAAAAATCCAAAGGGCTGGAAAAGAGCGCGTTTGGTATCGTCGGACTCGAAACTGCGTTGCCGGTGCTCTACACAAAGCTTGTAAAAACAGGCGTGCTTACGTTGGAAAAGCTTGTTGATCTGCTTTGTGTGAATCCGCGAAAGCGTTTCGGCATCCCGCTGGGCGAGGATATTTCGGTCTGGGATCTCAACGAGGAATACGAGGTAGATACCTCGGAGTTCCTGTCACTCGGAAAAGCAACCCCGTTCGAGGGCGAAATGCTGTTCGGCAGATGCGCGCTTACCGTTGTAAACGGAAACGCGGTCTACGGCTACGATATACCTTGTATTAATAAAGAAGAATTTGATAGGGATAATCAGGAGGAATTGGAAAATGGCAAAGCGTACTGATATTAAAAAGATACTTATAATCGGCTCGGGCCCGATAGTTATCGGTCAGGCAGCGGAGTTTGACTATGCGGGCACACAGGCGTGCCTCGCACTTAAGGAGGAGGGCTACGAGGTGGTTCTCTGTAACTCTAACCCCGCCACCATTATGACCGACACCACTATAGCAGATAAGGTCTATATGGAGCCCCTTACTCTCGAGTATATCGCAAAGATCCTGCGTTATGAACGCCCTGATGCCATTCTTCCCGGCATAGGCGGTCAGACAGGTCTTAACCTCGCTATGCAGCTTGAGAAAAAGGGTGTTCTGCGCGAGTGCGATGTTGAGCTTCTCGGCACCAGCAGCGAGAGCATCGAAAGAGCCGAGGACAGAGAAATGTTCAAGGAGCTCTGCCAGTCAATAGGCGAGCCCACCATCCCCTCCGAGATCACGTACAGCATCGAGGAGGCAAAGAAGGCGGCGGCAGAGATCGGTTATCCCGTTGTTCTCCGTCCTGCATTTACCTTGGGCGGCACCGGCGGCGGATTTGCCTATAACGAGGAGGAACTTGTCGAGATAGGTCTTAATGCATTTAAGCTTTCTCCTGTTCATCAGGTTCTTATCGAAAAGAGCGTTAAGGGCTATAAGGAGATCGAGTTTGAGGTCATGCGTGACTCGAATGACCACGCTATCACCATCTGCGGTATGGAAAACGTTGATCCCGTCGGCGTTCACACCGGCGACTCTGTCGTTGTTGCACCTATTATGACACTTAACGATCACGATCTTAAGATGCTTAACGACAGCGCGATCAAGATCATCCGCGAGCTCAAGATAGAGGGCGGCTGTAACGTACAGTTTGCGCTTGATCCCAACTCCAGCCAGTACTATCTTATCGAGGTCAATCCCCGCGTTTCGCGTTCGTCGGCACTTGCATCCAAGGCAAGCGGCTATCCTATTGCCCGCGTAACCGCTAAGATAGCGGTGGGTATGGCACTTGAGGATATTGCTATCGCAAATACCAATGCGGCTTTCGAACCGCAGCTTGATTATATAATCGCAAAGCTCCCCAGATTCCCGTTTGATAAATTTGCTACCGCGCCCAACACCTTGGGCACTCAGATGAAGGCAACCGGCGAGATCATGAGCATCGGCTCCAATCTCGAGGAATGTCTGCTCAAGGCGGTCCGCTCGCTCGAGACAGGCGCCGACCATTATCAGATAGCAAAATTCGATAATATGTCTACCGAGGATATGCTTGATTATATCCGCGAGTTCAGAGATGATAATATTTTTGCGATCTGTGAGCTTATCCGCAGAGGCACTACCATCGAGCAGCTGTTTGAGATCACCAAGATCACCCGCTACTTCCTCTATGCGTTTGAAAATATCGTAAAGACCGAGGAAAAGCTCAAATCGAACGTAGGCAATCTCGAGGTATTGAAAGAGGCCAAAAAGCTCGGATTCTGCGATAAGATCATCGCAAAATATTGGAATATGACCGAACTTGACGTTTTCGGAATCAGAAAAGAAAATAAGATGTTCCCGGTCTACCGCATGGTCGATACCTGCCATACCGGTGCATATATTCCTTATTTCTACTCGTCTTATACGGGCGAGAATGCATCTGTTGTAACCGATAAAAAGAAGATCGTCGTTCTCGGTGCAGGTCCTATCCGTATCGGTCAGGGTGTCGAGTTTGACTATTCTACCGTTCACGCGGTAACAACCATTAAAAAGTCGGGCTACGAGGCGATCATTGTCAATAATAACCCCGAAACCGTTTCTACCGACTATACTACTGCCGATAAGCTCTATTTTGAGCCCCTCACTCCCGAGGATGTAATGAATATAATCGAGCTTGAGAAGCCCATCGGCGTAATCGCATCCTTGGGCGGTCAGACCGCGATAAATCTCGCAGAGCCGCTTATGAGACGCGGTGTTAAGATCATCGGCACCGATTGCGAGGCGATAGACAGAGCCGAAAACCGCGATTCCTTCGAGAGCTTGCTCAGCTCGCTCGGTATTCCTCAGCCCAAGGGTAAGGCGGTCACTAATATCGAGGCAGGCGTTGCCGCGGCAAACGATATCGGATATCCCGTTCTTGTCCGTCCGAGCTTTGTTCTCGGCGGCAGAGCGATGCAGATAGTTGCCAACGAGGCACAGCTTCGCCGCTACCTCCGCACCGCCGTTGAGATCGATGTGGACAAGCCCGTTCTTGTCGATAAATATATCGAGGGCAAGGAGGTCGAGGTCGATGCGATCTGCGACGGCAGAGATGTGTTTGTTCCCGGTATAATGGAGCTTGTTGAGCGCACAGGCGTTCACAGCGGTGACTCTACGAGTGTGTACCCGACCTTCAGTATCTCCGATAAGGTAAAGGGCATCATTCTTCAGTATGCCAAAAAGCTCGGTCTCGGCGTAGGCATTATCGGCTTGTTCAATATCCAGTTTATCGTCGATAAGGAAGATAATGTGTTTATCATCGAGGTCAACCCCCGTTCCTCGCGTACCGTACCCTTCCTTTCCAAAGCAACCGGCTACAGTCTTGCCGATATCGCTACCGAGGTCATACTCGGAAAGAGCTTAAAGGAGCAGGGAATATTCGATATCTATCCCGACGAAAAGAAGCGTTGGTATGTAAAGGTTCCCGTGTTCTCGTTCAATAAAATTCGCGGACTTGATGCATACCTTTCTCCCGAAATGAAGTCCACCGGCGAGGCAATCGGCTACGACGATAAGCTTAACCGCGCGCTTTATAAGGCACTTCAGGCATCGGGTATGCATTTGCAGAACTACGGTACCGTGTTTGTAACGGTTGCGGATAAGGATAAGGATGAGGCGCTTCCTCTCATACGCCGCTTCTATAACCTCGGCTTTAATATCGAGGCAACCGAGGGCACTGCCAGGTTCTTAAAGAGTAACGGTATCCGTACTCATATTCTCAAAAAGATCGGCGACGGAAGCGATGAAATTCCCGATGCTATCCGTCAGGGACATATCGCATACGTTATCAACACCCGCGATATCAATTCTCCCGATCAGGTCAGTGACGGCTATGAGATCCGCCGTTGCGCTACCGAAAATAGCGTAACTCTCTTTACTGCGCTCGATACGGTTCGCGTTCTCCTTGATGTTTTGGAGGAGACCACGCTTACCATTTCGACAATAGATTCGTAATAAAAAGGCGGAAAATATGAAGCAATCAATGTTTCAGATAACCGAAAACGTAAAGCTTACCGATAACGTAATGCGTATGCGCCTTAAGGGCGACACAAGCGAGATTGCCAGATCGGGACAGTTTGTAAATATCAAGCTCGACGGACTTTTTCTCCGCCGTCCCATTTCGGTCTGCGACTGCGATGGCGACGAGCTGACTATTATCTATAAAATAGTCGGCAGGGGCACTGCGCTTATGGCTGAAATGTCCTCGGGTGAGCTGGATGTTCTCACCGGCTTGGGCAACGGCTACAACACGTCGCTTTCGGGCGATAAGCCGCTGCTTATCGGTGGCGGTGTCGGCGTTCCTCCTATGTATTTGCTGGCCAAAAAGCTTGTCGCAGAGGACAAAAAGGTCTCTGTGATACTCGGCTTCAACACCGCAAGTGAGGTATTTTACGAGGAAGAATTCAAAAAGCTCGGCTGTGATGTTTTTGTAACAACGGTTGACGGCAGCTACGGCACAAAGGGCTTTGTCACCGCGGTCATGGATAGTGTGGATTATACCTATACCTTCTGTTGCGGTCCGGAGCCGATGCTTAAGGCGGTTCACTCTGCCTCCGAAACCTCGGGCCAATATAGCTTCGAGGAACGTATGGGATGCGGCTTCGGTGCTTGTATGGGATGCTCCTGCAAGACGGTTACCGGATATAAGCGCATCTGCAAGGAGGGCCCCGTGCTTGAAAAGGAGGAGATCTTATGGTAAATACAAAAGTTGATCTCTGCGGAATTACTCTTGACAATCCGATCATCCCCGCAAGCGGAACCTTTGGCTACGGCTATGAATTTGCCGAGCTTTACGATATAAATATGCTCGGTACGTTTTCGTTCAAGGGCACTACAAGGGATGCCCGCTTCGGTAACCCCACACCGCGAATCGCCGAGTGCGAATCGGGTATGATAAACGCAGTAGGACTTCAAAATCCCGGCGTTGAAAAGGTTATATCCGAGGAATTACCTAAATTAAGTAAATGCTTTGATAAAAAGGTTATGGCAAACGTCAGCGGCTTTTCGATTGAGGATTATGCCTATACCTGTGAAAAATTGGATGCCTGTGAGCAGGTCGGCTGGCTGGAGGTAAATGTCAGCTGTCCCAACGTTCACGGCGGCGGTATGAGCTTCGGTACCGATCCCGAGGCGGCGGCAGAGGTCACCCGTGCCGTCAAATCGGTTACAAAAAAGCCGGTCATCGTCAAGCTTTCGCCCAACGTCACAGATATCGTTGCTATCGCAAAGGCGTGCGAGAAAGCGGGAGCCGACGGTATCAGCTTAATAAACACTATGCTCGGTATGCGTATTGATCTCCGTACAAAAAAGCCGATAATCGCCAATAAAATGGGCGGCTTTTCGGGCAAGGCGATCTTTCCCGTCGCATTAAGGATGGTCTATCAGGTCTCAAGCGCCGTCAGCGTTCCGGTTGTCGGAATGGGCGGTGTCAGCTGTGCCGAGGATGTTATCGAGATGATGCTTGCGGGTGCGACCGCGGTTGAGGTTGGCGCACAAAATCTTGTCGATCCCTATGCGTGCAAGACGATCGTAGAGCAACTGCCTGCTGTTATGGAAAAATACAGAATCGAAAATTTAAAAGATATAATAGGAGTGTCACACAATGGGTAAGGATGTAATTATTGCTTGCGATTTTTCGAGCGCAGAGCAAACTTTTGCGTTTCTTGACAGATTCACCGGCAAAAAGCCGTTTGTCAAGATCGGTATGGAGCTTTATTATGCCGAGGGTCCCTCGATAGTACGCGAGCTCAAGGCGAGAGGACATAAGATATTTCTCGATCTCAAGCTTCACGATATCCGCAATACCGTAAAGAAATCCATGGCGGTTCTTTCCCGCTTAGACGTTGATATGTGCAACCTCCACGCAGGCGGTACTATTCGTATGATGGAGGCGGCGCTCGAGGGCTTGACTCGCCCCGACGGAAGCCGTCCTATGCTTATCGCCGTAACTCAGCTTACCTCTACCGATCAGGAGAGCATGGAAAAGGATCTTCTTATCAATGCGCCTATCGATGAGGTCGTTATGCACTATGCCGAAAATGCCAAGAAAGCGGGTCTTGACGGCGTTGTTTGCTCGCCGCTCGAGGCAGGCAAGGTTCACGACCGTTGCGGCAGCGATTTTGTTACCGTAACCCCCGGTGTTCGCTTTGCGGACGGCGATATCGGTGACCAAAAGCGTGTTATGACACCCGCCGAGGCAAACCGTATCGGCTCCGACTATATTGTTGTCGGCAGACCTATTACTGCGGCAGAGGATCCTGTTGCCGCTTATGAGCGTTGTGTAAAAGAATTTATCGGTTGACCGGAGGAAATTATGGAAGGTTATAAGAGAGAATTTATTAAGTTTCTTCAATCCGCGGGCGTGTTAAAGTTCGGTGATTTTACCGCAAAAAGCGGCAGAAAGATCCCTTATTTTATCAATGCGGGCGAAATAAAGACAGGCGAGCAGATCTCCAAATTGGGCGAGTTTTATGCAAAAGCATATTCCGAAAATATAGGCGATAAGAAAACCGTTCTCTACGGACCTGCATATAAGGGTATTTCCATTGCGGTTTCCGCGGCCGTCGCACTCGCAAAGAACGGTCTTGACGTGCCCTTCTTCTTCAACAGAAAAGAGATCAAGGATCACGGCGAGGGCGGAGTTTTCGTCGGCTACGTTCCCAAGGAGGGTGAGGAAGTGGTTATCGTCGAGGACGTTATTACTGCCGGCACCGCCATCCGCGAGAGTATGGCAATCCTTGGCAATCTTAAGGGTGTAAAGGTTGCCGCTACGTTTGTTATGGTTGACCGCAAGGAAAAGGGGCGGACCGAAAAGTCTGCAATGGCAGAGGTAGGCGAGGAGTTTGGATTCCCCGTATACTCTGTTGTTGATGTTTATGATATTATCGAGTATCTCGAAGAAGACGAAGCGAATAAAGAAAACGTAGAACGTATAAAGAACTATCTTGCAATCAACGGAGCAAAAATATGAGAAGTTTAATAGATATCCTCGATTTTTCGGTCGAAGAGATCAACGAACTTATAAATACCGCGTGCGATATGATCGATAACCCCGAAAAATATTCCGAGTGTTGTAAGGGTAAAAAGCTCGCAACCCTGTTTTTCGAGCCGTCTACCCGTACCCGCTTGAGCTTCGAGGCGGCTATGCTCGAGCTGGGCGGAAGCGTGATCGGCTTTTCGGATGCCAAGAATACGTCTGCATCCAAGGGCGAAACGGTTGCCGATACCGCGCGTGTTATCAGCTGCTATGCGGATATTATTGCTATGCGACACTATCTTGAGGGTGCACCCAAGGTCGCATCGCTCAATGCGAGCATCCCTGTGATCAACGCAGGTGACGGCGGTCACGCAC
Source organism: Eubacteriales bacterium (assembly GCA_045531135.1). Lineage (GTDB taxonomy): Bacteria > Bacillota > Clostridia > Oscillospirales > CAG-382 > Coliplasma. The sequence continues at coordinate 24,177 of JAZSDL010000024.1, forward strand.
ATCCCACACAGACACTCGCCGATCTTTTGACTATCCACCGCGAAAAAGGCAGATTCAACGATCTTACCGTCGGATTTTGCGGCGATTTAAAGTATGGCAGACCTGTTCATTCGCTTATTCACGCGCTCTCGAGATATGAGGGAATAAAGCTCGTTTTAATCTCCCCCAAGGAGCTTGCCATCCCCGATTATATCAAGAGAGAGGTTATCGAGAAATACGGTATTCCTTGCATAGATACCGATTCGCTTGAGAATGCACTTCCCGAGCTTGATATATTGTATATGACACGTGTTCAGGGCGAGAGATTTGACGATCAGGCCGAGTATGAGCGCCTTAAGAACAGCTATATTCTCAATGCTGAAAAACTAAAGGGCGCAAGATCGGATATGGCTATACTTCATCCGTTGCCCCGTGTCGATGAGATCAACGTGGATGTCGATTCGGATCCGAGAGCATGCTATTTCAAGCAGGTCTTCAACGGCAAAAATATGCGCAAGGCACTTATCCTCAAATTACTTACCGAGGCAAAAAACACGTCCTCGGATAAAGGCGATGCTTCGGTAGCTTCCAAGCAGTGCGGTAACGCTCGCTGTATTTCCAACTCCGAACGGGGATTGGTCGGAAAGGCCAATAAAACCGAGGACGGATACCGTTGTGCATATTGCGAAGCAAGTATTGAAATTTAAACGATTTTTTGGCTTAAAAATCGCATAAAATGTCTTTTCGTATCTTGACACGAAAATGGCGGTGTGATATAATAATCCGCGTAAGTTAATGTGTTCTTTGCGACTGACGGATTATTGTGGAGCACCACAAAGGAACAAAGAACTTTTCGTGTTTTTATACACACGGATTCATAAAAAGCATATCGCTTTTTGTGATTAAAAATTGCCGACCGTCTGGGCGCATTTACTCCTTAAAGTAAGTGCGCCCTTATATTTTTTTAGGAGTATTGTGTTATGAAAAAAGTCGGAATAGTAATGGGCAGCGACAGCGATCTTCCCATCATTAAAAAAGCAACCGATATGTTAAACGCGCTTGAGATTCCGTATGAGGTACACGTGTATTCTGCGCACCGCACGCCCGAGCAGGCGCGTGAGTTTTCGGTCAACGCGAGAAACAACGGCTTCGGCGTTATTATCGCCGCAGCTGGTATGGCGGCGCACTTGGCGGGCGCGGTTGCCGCAAACACCACCTTGCCGGTTATCGGCATCCCCTGTAAAGGACCTGTTTTCGACGGTATGGATGCTCTTTTGGCAACGGTTCAGATGCCTACCGGTATTCCCGTTGCAACGGTTGCGGTCAACGGCGGTGCAAACGCGGCGCTTCTTGCGGCACAGATACTTGCCGTTGAGGATAAAGAGCTTGCGTACCGACTTGATGCAAAGCGCGCAAGCGATGCAAAAGCGGTTCTTGAAAAAGATGCCGACATTATGTCTAAACTCTGATAAAATTTATTTACATACAGGAGATAAAAAAATGAAACTTGTTTACACCGGAAAAACCAAAGACGTATTTGCTCTCGACAACGGTAACTACCTTTTAAAATTCAAGGATGATTGCACCGGCAAGGACGGTGTGTTCGATCCCGGCGAAAATTCTGTCGGCCTCACCATCGAAGGCGTCGGCGATGTTAATCTCCGTATGTCGATCTATTTCTTCGAGAAGGTAAATGCCGCAGGCATTAAGACCCACTATATCAGCGCGGATCTCGCAAACACCACTATGGAGGTCCTTCCCGCAAAGGCATTCGGTAAGGGACTTGAGGTTATCTGTCGTCATAAGGCAGTAGGCAGCTTCTATCGCCGTTACAGCGATTATATCGAGGAGGGCGCGGATCTTCCCGCATACGTTGAGACTACCTTCAAGAACGATGCAAAGGGCGATCCCCTTGTAACCAAGGACGGTCTTGTTGATCTCGGCGTTATGACTGCTCAGCAGTATGACGATATTAAGATTATGACACAGAAGATCACTCAGATAGTTGCCGACGATCTTTTGGAAAAGGGACTTGTTCTTTACGATATCAAGTTTGAGTTCGGCTACGATAAAGACGGCAGCGTTATGCTTATCGATGAGATCGCTTCGGGTAATATGCGCGTTTATAAGAACGGCGAATATATCGATCCGATGACTCTCTCCGAGCTTTTCTTCGCATAAACCAAAATAACAGGTTTTATAAACGCCTTGATTTTATAGAAAGTAAGGGTTGTCCATGGGCGGATTCTTTGGCGTTGCATCAAAACGCGACGCTCTTGCCGACGTGTTTTTCGGAACCGACTATCACTCGCATTTAGGCACTCGCCGTGGCGGTGTGGCGGCTTACGATAAAGAGATCGGCTTGCAGCGTGTAATACATAATATCGAAAATTCACCTTTCAGAACCAAGTTTGATCATATTCTCGAGGATATGCAGGGCACATCGGCTATCGGATGTATCACAAACGCCGAGCCCCAGCCGTTGCTTATCAGATCGCATCTCGGCGCGTATGCCATTTGCTTTATCGGTATGATAAACAATTCCGAATCGCTTATCGAGCAGTGTCTTTCCTCGGGGTGCGATCACTTTGATGCTATGACTGGCGGTACGGTCAACAGCACCGAGCTTGTTGCCGCGCTTATCAATCGCAAGAGCGATTTTGTCAAGGGCATCAAATATGCGCAGGAGGTTATCGACGGCTCTGCATCGATACTTATCCTACGTGATGACGGTTCTATAATCGTCGCGCGTGACAGATTGGGCAGAATCCCTGTCCATATCGGAAAAAGCGATGACGGTTACAGCGTGTCTTTTGAGTCTTTTGCGTATAAAAAGCTCGGATATTCCGATGATATCGAGTTGGGTCCGGGTGAGATCGTTGAGGTAACCTCGGATAAAGTCACTCGTTTGGCTCCTCCCGGTACGGAGCTGCGTATCTGCGCTTTCCTGTGGTCGTATTACGGATATTCCACCTCGGATTACGAGGGAATAAACGTAGAGATGATGCGTTACCGCAACGGCGAGATAATGGCAGAGAACGATATGGCAACCGGCTTGTATAACGATATCGATTACGTTGGCGGTGTTCCCGATTCGGGCACGCCCCACGCGATAGGTTACGCTAATAAGAGCCGTGTCCCGTTTGCGAGACCTTTTATCAAATACACACCCACTTGGCCGCGAAGCTTTATGTCTCAACGTCAGTCGGATCGCTGTAAGGTTGCAAAAATGAAGCAGATACCTATTCACGACCTTATCACCGATAAGAATCTTCTTTTTGTAGACGATTCTATTGTACGCGGCACGCAGTTGAAGGAAACTGTCGATTTCTTGTATGAGAACGGAGCAAAGGCGGTGCATATGCGCTCTGCCTGTCCTCCGATAATGTACGGATGTAAATATCTTAACTTCTCGCGCAACCGTGATGATATGGAGCTGCTCGGCAGACGTATTATTATGGAGCTCGAGGGCGAAGAAGGATTTAATTATATATCCGAATACACGGATGCAACTACCGAGAGGGGAAAGAGGTTCAGAAAGGCAATATGCGATAAGTTGGGCTTTGCTTCTCTTGAGTTTCAATCACTTGAAGGAATTATCAAGGCAATCGGCATGGACAGCTGTAAGCTCTGTACGTATTGCTGGAGCGGAAAGGAATAATTAATTATGCATAATCAATCCAGATCAGAGAGTTACGCGGCCGCAGGCGTTGATATCACTGCGGGCTACAAGGCGGTCGAGCTTATGAAAAAGCATATCGCCCGTACCAAAAACGACGGATGCCTTGATGATGTCGGCGGTTTCGGCGGATGCTTCGGACTTAATATTGCGGGCATGGAGGAGCCGGTTCTTGTATCCGGAACCGACGGTGTCGGCACTAAATTAAAGCTTGCTATCCTTATGGATAAGCATGACACTATCGGCATCGACTGCGTTGCTATGTGTGTTAACGACGTTGTATGTGTCGGCGCAAAGCCCCTGTTCTTCCTTGATTATATCGCTTGCGGAAAGAACGTCCCCGAGAGGATCGCAGAGCTCGTTGCTGGTGTAGCGGAGGGCTGCGTACAGTCGGGTGCCGCACTTATCGGCGGCGAGACGGCGGAGCATCCCGGTATGATGCCTGTTGACGAGTATGACCTTGCGGGCTTTACCGTAGGCGTAGTAGACAAAAAGAAGATTATCGATAATAAGAGAATGGAAGCGGGCGATGTCGTTATCGCTTTGCCCTCTACCGGTATCCATTCCAACGGATTTTCGCTTTGCCGTAAGGTGTTCGATATCGATAATAACAACCCCGAGCTTTATAAGCCCAATGCCGATCTTGGCGGTAAGACTATTGCCGAAACGCTTTTGGTTCCCACCAAGATATATGTTAAGCCGGTTCTCGCTCTTATCGAGGCGGTTGACGTCAAGGGCATTTCCCATATCACAGGCGGCGGCTTCTATGAGAACATTCCGAGAAGCATCCCCGACGGTCTGGGCGCAAAGATTGACAGAAGCGCGGTCAAGGTGCTCCCTATCTTTGATCTTATTGCTAAGACCGGCAATATAAGCGAACGCGATATGTTCAACACCTTTAATATGGGTGTTGGTATGAGCATCGTTGTTCCCGAGTCGGATGTTGATAAGGCGATCGACGTTGTTAAAACAAACGGTATAGATGCTTATGTTATAGGCAAAATTATCGAGTCCGAGGAAAAAATCACTATCTGTTAATAACCAATCAACAATGACATAGGCGGTTTAACCGTCTATGCCTATTGTTGTTTTTTGAAAGGAACGCGAAAATGACCAATAAAGTCACTAAAATAGCTGTTTTGGTTTCGGGCGGCGGCACCAATCTTCAGGCACTTATCGATTCCGAAAAACGCAATGAATTGGGAAACGGCAAAATATCGCTCGTTATCGCTTCCAAGCCGGGTGTTTATGCACTCGAGAGGGCAGCGAATAACGGGATCGAATCTTTGGTGCTTCCCCGTAAGGAATATGAGACTATTGCCGATTATTCCGCGGCGCTAGTAGATGCCATGGTGTCGAAAAATATCGATCTTGTGGTGTTGGCGGGTTTTCTTACCATCTTTGACGAGCAGGTCTATAATGCGTTCCCGAACAGGATCCTTAACGTACACCCCGCGCTAATCCCGTCCTTTTGCGGAAAGGGATATTACGGACTGCATGTTCACGAGGCGGCGCTCTCCAAGGGCGTTAAGGTTTCGGGTGCGACGGTTCATATCGTTACCCCCGAGTGCGATGCGGGACCAATCATATTGCAAAAGGCGGTCGAGGTCTTATCGGGCGACACTCCCGAAACGCTCCAAAAGCGTATAATGGAGCAAGCCGAATGGAAGATTCTTCCCGAAGCGGTAAGATTGTTCTGCGACGGCAGAATTGTTGTTGAAAATAATATTGCAAACATAAAAGGAGAATGAAATGAAGGTATCTACTATTGCAAACGAACTTAATTCTTTGAAATATCACGGCAGAGGTATTATCATCGGTAAATCTTCCGACGGCAAAAAGGCGATAACCGCTTATTTTATAATGGGCAGAAGCGTTAACAGCCGTAACCGTATTTTTGTTGCCGAGGGCGACGCAATGCGCACCAAGGCGTTTGACGAATCCAAAATGGTAGATCCTCATCTTATCATCTATTATCCCGTGCGCGTCCTCGGTAATAAGACCATTGTCACCAACGGCGACCAGACCGACACGATCTACGATCTTATGGATAAGCAGATGACCTTTGAGCAGGCACTCAGAACCAGAGAGTTCGAGGATGATAAGCCCAACTTTACTCCTCGGATCTCGGGTATCATTCATCACGAAAACGGCGAGATGAATTATGCTATGTCAATTCTCAAGAGCGCGGAGGGTGATGATTCCTCGTGCGAGAGATTTACTTACGCATACTCTAATCCTTTAGCCGGCAGAGCGAAGTTTATTCATACATATAACGCAGAGGGCGATCCGCTTCCTTCCTTCGAGGGCGAGCCCAAAACTCTTGAGCTTCCGGATATGGATATCGATGCTCTCACTGATCTTATTTGGAGCAATCTTAACGAAGAAAACAAGGTTTCGCTTTTCGTAAGATATATCGATCTTGCAACCAACGAAGCCGAAACCCGTATCGTAAATAAAAATGTTTAAAGGAGAAACAAAATGAAGGAATTTGAACTTAAATACGGCTGTAACCCCAACCAGAAGCCCGCAAAGATATTTATGCACGACGGAAGCGAGCTTCCTATCGAGATATTAAACGGCAGACCCGGCTTTATCAACTTTTTGGATGCTTTTAATTCCTGGCAGCTTGTCAAGGAATTAAAAGAGGCACTCGGTATGCCTGCGGTCACCTCCTTCAAGCACGTCAGCCCCACCTCTGCGGCTGTCGGTGTTCCTCTCTCCGATAAGCTTAAAAAGGCATGCTTTGTAGACGATATCGAGGGACTTGATGAATCTCCTCTCGCTTGCGCGTACGCACGTGCAAGAGGCACCGACAGAATGTGCTCGTTTGGCGACTGGGTTGCTTTGTCCGATGTTTGCGACGTTACTACCGCAAAGATGATCGCACGTGAGGTTTCTGACGGTATTATTGCTCCCGGTTATGAACCCGAGGCGCTCGAAATCCTTAAAGCAAAGCGTAAGGGTGGCTATAACATTGTCAAGATAGATCCCGATTACGTTCCTGCCGAGATCGAGCATAAGCAGGTCTACGGTATTACCTTTGAGCAGGGAAGAAACAATTTTGAGATAAACAAAGCACTTCTTTCAAACATCGTTACCGCTAACAAAGACCTTCCCGAAAGTGCGGTACGCGATCTTATAATCGCTCTTATCACGCTTAAATACACCCAGTCCAATTCGGTTTGTTACGCGGTTGACGGTCAGGCAATCGGTGTCGGCGCGGGTCAGCAGTCGAGAATCCACTGTACCCGTCTTGCAGGCACCAAGGCGGATACCTGGTTCCTCCGTCAGCACGAAAAGGTGTTAAATCTTCCGTTCCGCGCAGATATCGGCAGACCCGACAGAGATAACGTTATCGACGGTTATATCAATAAGAACGAGGAAGACGTTTGTGCCGACGGCAATTGGCAAAAGTATTTTACCACTCGCCCCGAGCCGCTTACCGATGCAGAGGCGCGCGAGTATCTCGATTCGGTTGATAATGTTGCGCTCGGATCAGATGCATTCTTCCCGTTCTTCGATAATATCGAGCGCGCTTATAAGAGCGGCGTAAAGTATATCGCAGAGCCGGGCGGATCTATCCGCGACGATGCTGTTATCGATTGCTGTAACAAATATAATATGACAATGGTGTTCACAGGAATGCGCTTGTTCCACCATTGATTCGGAGGATAAATGAAAATACTTGTTGTCGGTGGCGGTGGCAGAGAGCACGCCATTATCACCAAAATAAAGCAGAATAAAAACGTATCCAAGATTTATGCGCTTCCCGGTAACGGCGGTATCGCAAGAGATGCCGAGTGTGTAAATATCAGTGCCAAGGATATTGATGCGATCGTCGCTTTTGCAGTTGAGAATAGCATCGATTATGCTGTTGTAGCGCCCGATGATCCTCTTGTGCTCGGCTGTGTCGATTCGCTTGAGGCAAAGGGGATACCTTGCTTCGGTCCTCGCGCAAATGCCGCGATTATCGAGGGAAGTAAGGTCTTTTCCAAGGAATTGATGAAAAAGTATTCTATTCCCACCGCAGAGTGCGAGGTTTTTGATAACGTAAACGAGGCACTAAAGTATATCGAAACCGCACCTATTCCTACCGTGATCAAGGCAGACGGACTCGCGCTGGGCAAGGGCGTTATTATCGCGTTCACGCGTGAAGAAGCGGTAAACGCTATAAAAGCCATGATGTGCGACAAGGCTTTTGGAAAGAGCGGCGAAAGGATAGTTGTAGAGGAATTTTTAGAGGGACCCGAGGTGTCGGTTCTCGCGTTTACAGACGGCAAATCGATAGTTCCCATGGTTTCCTCTATGGACCATAAGAGAGTAGGCGACGGCGATACCGGACTTAATACCGGCGGTATGGGTACGGTTGCGCCCAACCCGTATTATACCGATGCGATCGCATGGCAGTGTATGGAAAAAATATTCCTTCCCACCGTCAACGCGATGAACAAAGAGGGAAGAACATTCAAGGGTTGCCTGTATTTCGGCTTGATGCTCACCAAGGACGGCCCCAAGGTTATCGAGTACAACTGCCGTTTCGGCGATCCCGAGACACAGGTCGTTCTTCCGTTGCTCGAGACCGATCTTCTCACGGTTATGCAGGCGGTTACAAACGAGACCTTGGGTGATCTCGATGTTAAGTTCAGTAATAAAAATGCTTGCTGTGTAATTATGGCATCCAACGGATATCCCGAGAGCTACAATAAGGGATATGAGATCGATATTCCCGAATCGGTCATTGATAACGTTTACGTTGCGGGCGCGGCTGTAAAGGACGGAAAGCTCGTCACCTCTGGCGGCAGAGTATTGGGCGTTACTGCGGTTGCAGAAACCCTTTCGGATGCGATAGATGCGTCCTATAAGCTCGTAAACGAAATCAAGTTTGAAAATTCTTATATCCGCCACGATATCGGCGCACGCGCTTTAAAAGCGACGGAGGTTAAATAAATGGTCTACAGAGTTTTTGTCGAAAAGAAAAAAGAGCTTGCGTTAGAGGCAAAGGCGCTTTTAAACGATGCGCGTTCCTTGTTGGGCATTTCGTCGCTTGAGGACGTTCGCCTGTTCAACCGTTACGATGCCGAGAACATTAGCGGTGAATTGTTCGAATATGCCAAGAGGACCGTTTTCTCCGAGCCACAGCTCGATATCGTAAGCGACGATATCGGTACGCTTGATAGAGCAATCGTATTTGCGGTCGAGTATCTGCCCGGACAGTTTGATCAGCGCGCGGATTCTGCGGCTCAGTGTATTCAGATAATCTCTCAGGGGGATAGACCTGTTATCCGCACCGCAAGAGTTTATGTGCTTTACGGTAATTTGTCCGATGAGGAAATTGCCGCTATCAAAAAGTATGTCATCAACCCTGTTGAATCCCGTGAGGCAACCTTGGATAAACCCGAAACACTTGCCTCTGAGTATGATATTCCTACAACAGTTCGTACTTTGGATAGCTTTATAAAGCTTGATAAAGACGGCTTGGCAGATTTTATCAAGGAATACGGCTTAGCTATGGATATCGATGATATCATCTTCTGTCAGCAGTATTTTATGAGCGAGCAAAGAGATCCTACCATCACCGAGATCCGTATGATCGATACCTATTGGTCGGACCATTGCCGCCATACTACGTTTAATACCGTTATCGATAACGTCAGGTTCGAGGACGAACTTTTAGAAAAGACCTATAATGATTATATCAATACCCGTAAGGAACTTGGCAGGACCAAGCCGATCTGCCTTATGGATGTTGCTACTCTTGCCGTCAGATATTTAAAGAAGAACGGCAAGCTTGATAAGCTTGATGAGTCCGAGGAGATCAATGCCTGCACCGTAAAGGTAGATGTTGAGGTTGACGGAGTTGTCGAGCCGTGGTTGCTTTTGTTCAAGAACGAAACCCATAACCACCCGACCGAGATCGAGCCGTTTGGCGGTGCCGCTACCTGTATCGGCGGCGCGATACGCGATCCGCTTTCCGGCAGATCCTATGTTTACGGCGCTATGCGTGTAACGGGTGCGGGTGATCCCTTAAAGCCCATTTCCGAAACCATCAAGGGCAAGCTTCCTCAGCGTAAGATCGTTACAACCGCTGCGGCCGGTTATTCGTCTTACGGTAACCAGATCGGTCTTGCAACGGGAATAGTTGATGAAATCTATCACGAGGGATATACCGCAAAGCGTATGGAAATCGGTGCAGTGATCGCGGCGGCTCCTGCCGAGAACGTTCGCCGTGAGCGTCCCGAGGCAGGCGATGCGATCATCCTTCTCGGCGGCGCAACCGGACGTGACGGCTGCGGCGGTGCGACCGGCTCTTCCAAATCTCATACCGCATCCTCGCTCGAGACCTGCGGAGCAGAGGTTCAAAAGGGTAATGCACCCGAGGAACGAAAACTCCAGCGCTTGTTCAGAAATGCCGAGGCAAGCCGTCTTATCAAACGCTGTAACGACTTTGGCGCAGGCGGTGTTTCGGTTGCTATCGGTGAACTTGCTGACGGATTGGAAATTGATTTGAATGCTGTTCCCAAAAAGTACGACGGACTTGACGGTACCGAATTGGCAATCAGCGAATCGCAGGAGCGTATGGCGGTCGTTGTTGAGGCAAAGGATGTTGCGCGCTTCTTGGAGCTTGCCGAGACCGAAAACCTTTCTGCAGTTCAGGTTGCTACCGTCACCGATAAAAATCGCCTTGTTATGCATTGGAACGGCAATAAGATAGTTGATATCAGCCGTGATTTCCTTAATTCCAACGGTGCGGATAAGCATATCGATATCGAGGTTGCAAAGCCCTCCTGTGTTGAGAAACGCAATGATTTCGGCGGCTTTGTCGAGGAATATGCAAAGATTCCCTCCGATCTTAATATCTGCTCTCGCCGCGGACTTTCCGAGCGATTCGATTCCACTATCGGCGCAGGCACGGTGCTTATGCCTTTCGGCGGAAAATATCAGCATACTCCCATTCAGGCGATGGTTCAAAAGATATCGGTCGAGAAAAAGCATACCGATAACTGTTCCTATATGTCTTGGGGATATAACCCCTTTATTTCCGAAAAGAGTCCCTACCACGGCGCATATCTCGCGGTTGTCGAATCGGTTGCAAAGCTTATCGCTACCGGTGCCGAGTTCAAGGACGTGTACCTCACGTTCCAGGAGTATTTCGAGCGCTTGGGTAAGGATTCCAAGCGTTGGGGCAAGCCCTTGGCGGCTTTGTTGGGCGCATACCGCGCGCAAATGGAGCTTGGCATCGGTTCTATCGGCGGCAAGGACTCTATGTCGGGCTCGTTTGAGGATATTCACGTTCCTCCGACACTTGTTTCTTTTGCCGTCACCACTGGCAAGACCGATGATGTAGTATCGCCCGAGTTTAAAAAGGCGGGCAATAAGGTTGTTCTTCTTAAGCCGGAATACGGCGCAGACGGTCTTCCCAAGGTTGATTCGCTTGTCAAGAACTTCAATACCGTAACCGCTCTTATGAGAGATAACAAGGCAGTTGCATGCTATACCGTCGGTATCGGCGGAGTTGCCGCTTCGGTTATGAAGATGTGCTTTGGTAATATGCTCGGCTTTAAGTATAACGATAACGTTTCTATGTCCGATATCTTCGATACCGTTTACGGCTCGTTTGTAATTGAGGTTGCGGAGGACGTTGATTGCGGTATTGCACTCGGTTACGTTACCGATGATGCAAATATCAGCAAAGGAAATGAGGTTTACGACCTCAATAAGATGCTCTCTGAATACGAGGATAAGCTCGAGAGCGTTTACAGCTGCAATATACCCGACAGCGCAAGCGATGTTCCTACGTTTAATTACGTAGCGGATAAGCGTGTTGCTCCCACAGTAAAGTGTGCTAAGCCCACAGTTCTTATTCCCGCATTCCCCGGTACAAACTGCGAGTATGATTCCGCAAAGGCGGTTCGTGATGCGGGTGCAGAGCCGAAGATCATCGTTATTAATAACCGTACCGCAAGCGGTATCGCAAAAAGCATTGATAACTTTGCAAGCGAGCTTAAAACTGCACAGATGGTGTTCGTTCCCGGCGGATTTTCGGGAGGTGACGAGCCCGACGGCAGTGCTAAATTCATCACCGCATTCTTCCGTAACGCCGCTGTTAAGGACGGTGTTACCGACCTTCTTGAGAACCGCGACGGCTTGATGTGCGGTATATGCAACGGCTTCCAGGCGCTTATCAAGCTCGGACTTGTTCCGTTCGGTAAGATCATCGATACCGATGAAAGCTGTCCCACACTTACTTTCAACACCATTTCGCGTCACCAGTCGCGTATAGTTAGAACCCGCGTGGCTTCCAACAAATCTCCGTGGCTCGCGCTGACCAATGTCGGCGACGTATATAACGTTGCTATCTCACACGGCGAGGGCAGATTCCTTGCGAGCGAGGAATTTATCAAGGCGCTTGCCGCAAACGGTCAGGTCGCTACCCAGTACGTCGATTTGGATAACAAAGCAACCGGAGACGTTCACTTTAACCCCAACGGATCTGTTTGCGCAGTAGAGGGTATCACCTCTCCCGATGGCCGTGTGTTCGGCAAAATGGGACATAGCGAGCGTATCGGAGCAGGTCTTTATAAGAACGTTTACGGTGAATACGATATCAGAATGTTCGAGTCTGCAGTACGTTATTTCAAATAATTTGGAGGTATATAATGCAATATAAATCCGATATTGAAATCGCTCAAAGCTGTCAGATGAAGCCGATCATGGAGATCGCTTCTATCGCACACGTTGACGAAAAGTATATAGAGCAATACGGCAAATATAAGGCAAAGGTAGATTTATCGCTTCTTAAGGAAACGAAAAAAGAAGATGGTAAGCTGATTTTGGTTACTGCGATAACGCCCACCCCCGCGGGTGAGGGTAAAACCACCACCACGATAGGACTTGCCGATGGCTTAAAGCGTATCGGCAAGGACGTTACCGTTGCACTGCGTGAGCCGTCGTTGGGACCGGTTTTCGGTGTCAAGGGCGGTGCCGCCGGCGGCGGATACGCGCAGGTCGTTCCTATGGAGGATATCAATCTTCATTTCACGGGCGACTTTCATGCAATCGGCGCGGCTAACAATCTGCTTGCCGCTATGCTTGATAACCATATTCAGCAGGGCAATGCACTCGGCATCGATCCTCGTCGCATAACCTGGAAGCGTTGTGTGGATATGAACGACAGACAGCTTCGGTTTATCCTTGACGGCATGGGAGGTACCGCAAACGGCGTTCCCCGTGAGGATGGATTTGATATCACCGTTGCATCCGAGATCATGGCGGTTCTCTGCCTTTCGGATTCGATAACCGATCTCAAACGCCGTCTTGCCAATATCATCGTCGGCTATACCTATCAGGATGAGCCGGTTCGTTGCGGTCAGTTAAAGGCAGAGGGAGCGATGACGGCGCTGTTAAAGGATGCGCTGAAACCGAATCTCGTTCAGACATTAGAGGGTACCCCTGCGTTCGTTCACGGCGGCCCGTTTGCCAATATAGCACACGGCTGTAATTCGGTTATGGCAACCAAAATGGCACTCAAAATGGGTGATTATACCGTTACCGAGGCGGGCTTCGGCGCTGATCTGGGTGCAGAAAAATTCCTTGATATCAAGTGCCGTAAGGCGAATCTTACCCCCGATGCAGTTGTTGTGGTTGCAACCGTGCGTGCTCTTAAGATGCACGGCGGATTGGCAAAGAACGAGCTCGGAACCGAGGATCTGTCGGCACTCGAAAAGGGTATACCTAATCTTCTCCGCCACGTTTCAAATATCAAAAACGTTTATAAGCTTCCCTGTGTCGTTGCGGTCAACCGTTTTCCCACGGATACCGATAAGGAGATTGAGTTTATCATCGATAAATGCCGCGAGCTCGGCGTAAATACCGTTCTTTCTACTGTTTGGGCAGAGGGCGGCAAGGGCGGCGAGGCACTTGCAAGAGAGGTTGTCCGTCTTTGCGAGGAAGAAAAGGGAGAGTTTACCTTCTCATACGAGGATGATCTTACCATTGTCGAAAAGATAGAGTCGGTCGTTAAGAAGATATACGGCGGCGACGGTGTTACGATCATGCCCGCCGCACAAAAGCAGATAAATAAACTCGAATCACTCGGCTTTGGAAATTGCCCTGTCTGTATCGCAAAAACGCAGTACAGCTTCTCGGATGATCCCACAAAGCTCGGTGCACCCGACGGCTTTACCGTTACCGTAAAGAATGTCAAGGCGTCTGCAGGTGCAGAGTTTATCGTTGTGCTTACCGGTGATATATTGACAATGCCCGGCTTGCCCAAGGTGCCCGCGGCAGAGAAGATCGACGTGGATGAAAACGGTGTGATTTCGGGATTGTTCTGATTATGAAAATAAAATTAATGACTTTTAATATTCAGCATGGCAGAAATTATAATTTCGCAGGCGATGTTATCGATCTGCCCGCTATGGCGGATAACGTGCGGGCACAGGATCCGGATATCTTCGGTCTTAACGAGGTACGTGTCGGCGAGAGCAAGGATCATTCTACCGGACTTTCCGATCAACCTGCGTTTTTCTCCGAAACGCTCGGATACCATTCCTATTTCGGCAACGCGATAGTCAGAGAGAATTATATTTACGGCAACGCTGTTTTTTCAAAGACACCGATGCTTGAGTGTGAAAAAATAATGATTCCCGATGTTGTTGAAAGGGAAGGCGCCTACTATGAAAGTCGTTGCGTTATCAAGTCTGTGTATGATTTTCAAGGCAAAAAGCTCACAGTTCTTAACACGCATTTCGGGCTTGGCAAGGGCGAGGATAAGTGCGCCGTTGATACCGTGCTTTCGTTACTCGATAGCATCGATACGCCTGTGGTGCTGATGGGCGATCTGAACAAAACGCCGGATGATGAGCAGATCAAACGGATTAGCGATGTTCTTGTTGATGCACATGCGTATCTCGGCAAGGATGAGCTTACGTTTACGTCGGATAAACCCGAGATCAGAATCGATTATATTTTCGTTCGCGGAGCAGAGATTTTGTCTGCGGATACGATAAAAAGGGTCGTGTCTGACCACTATGCAATAACCGCAGAAATAGAACTGTAAAAATCAAATATTTGTTGCGATTTACACCGCGGCTGACGTTTTGTCGGCTGCGGTGTTTTTATTTGCGGAATTTTCAATGTTGTATGTATACAAACACCGCGAAAAACGCTCGAGGACATCAATACGACACGAATATTATCGTCCGTTTCTGCGTATCGACGAAATATAAATAATAGACATCGGACAAGCATCAAAAAGTGTCAAATTGCCCCTGCACATCAACAAAAGAACAATTGTTTGATGACATAATCACAAAAATATCGACAGTGTGACTGCGTCGAAATAGAGATAAAAGGTCGAAAAACGTTGCAATATAAGGAAAACCGCCGCCGTCAAAATGACGAATGGGTTTCCATAATGTATAAATTATGTTTACCTATTCTATTGCAATTTTAGGGGTGCAGATGTATAATAAGTACATCGAATAGGAGCAAAGTGGGGCATATAGGAGCAAATAGGAGCAAAACCCGCTGAAAACGCATTGAAAGGAGTTGAAAAAGATGTTCTTAGGCGAGTATTATCATACGATCGATGCCAAGGGGCGTCTGTTCATTCCTGCGAAGTTCCGCGATAAGCTCGGCGAGGGATTTATACTCTCCAAGGGCTTTGATAAATGTATCAGGGTTTATCCAATGGCAGAGTGGGAAAAGTTTGTAGAAAAGCTCGAGGAGCTTCCTGCCGCAAAGGATAGACGTATTCTCAGATATTTCTTCTCGAGTGCCGATGAGGGCTCTATCGATGCTCAGGGCAGAGTTACCATCAATCAGTCGATGCGCGCTTTCGCAAACCTCGAAAAAGAGGTCGTTATTTCCGGCGGATGCAGGCATTTTGAGATCTGGTCGCTTAAGGATTGGGAGGCAGAGCAAACGGCAACCGACGATTCCTTAGTGATAGGCGAGCTTGTTGACAGGGGTATGTGATATGGATTTTTCACATATTTCGGTGTTGCTTCACGAAACTGTTGATTCGCTTAACGTTAAGCCGAACGGTATTTACGTGGATTGTACTCTCGGTGGAGCAGGGCATACGTCGCTTGTGCTTTCGAAGCTCGGCAATGACGGTAGGGTGATCGGCATCGACCGTGATGACGATGCTCTGCAAAATGCAAGGCAAAAGATCAACGATCCGCGTTTGGTAACCGTAAAAGACAATTTCGAAAATATTATCAATGCGGTTGAGAGTGCGGGGTATAAAAAGGTTGACGGAATAATAATGGACCTCGGTGTTTCGTCGCACCAGCTCGATGTGGCAGAACGCGGGTTCTCGTATATGCGTGATGCCGCTTTGGATATGAGAATGGATCAAAGCGCTGTACTAACGGCGTATGAGGTTGTAAACCGCTATTCCGAGTCGGAGCTTGTGAGAATAATGCGCGATTACGGCGAGGAACGCTTTGCGCCGAAAATCGCAAAGAAAATATGCTCTGTAAGAGAAGAAAGGCCAATCGGAACAACGCTTGAGCTTGCAGAACTGATTTCCTCTGCAATCCCGGCAAAATTCCGAAACGATGGCGGGCACCCTGCAAAAAGATGCTTTCAGGCGATACGTATCGAGGTCAACGGCGAGCTTGACTGTATCCCGAAGGCGATTGAGGACGGAGCAGAGATATTGAACGTCGGAGGCAGAATGTCGATAATCAGCTTCCATTCGCTCGAGGACCGTCTGGTAAAAAACGGATTCCAACGTCTTGAGAATCCCTGCACCTGCCCAAAGGATTTTCCGATGTGCGTGTGCGGTAAAAAGCAAAAGGTTAAGATAATAACAAGAAAACCGATACTTCCGTCGCAGGAAGAACTTGAAAATAACAGCAGATCGCACAGTGCCAAATTAAGAGTGTGCGAAAAAATATAGAAAGGTAAACATCGATATGCAGGAAAACAGAAACGTCACGGTGCAGAAAACAAAGGTTGCGCGAAATAACGTGAATAATGGCGCAAATTCCGCAAAAAAGGTTGTTACTGTCGCAAAACGCAATGATAAAAAAAGCGTTGCGAAGCGCAGCTCGAATCTCCATGCCGTCAGAGCACCGCGAATTGTAAATGTAAAAAAAGAAAACAAAGCACCGTTTCCTTGGTCGGTAGTCTTTGTCGCTGTTTTGCTGACCGGCATGTTCCTTTTTATGATGATGAACTATGCCGAGGTCGATAAATACCGTTCGGAGATAACCAATCTTAACAACAAGGTTGCCACTATGCAAAAAACTCAGGACGAGCTCGAGGTTACTCTCGGCAATAAGTATGATATCGGCGAGATCGATAAGTATGCCGAAAACGAGCTTGGCATGACAAACGGACCGGTTCCCGAGGACAAGCTTTATCGCGTGAACTTCGAGCAGGAGGACAGAACCGAGATGCACACCTATGATGACGGCGAGGAAGGCGGCTTTGGCTTTCTCCTTACAGGTCTCGGTGAAGTTATAAGAGATTTTATTGATTAATTCACAAAAATCACTATACATTTGTAATGTGTTGTGATATAATAATTTCGGTATTAAATCGGTAATACGGAATATATTTATACAAAGGGTAACGAGTGAATTCTCATTACCCATTTGTCATATCAAAAGGAGTATTTAATTTATGGCGGGCGCAACAAAAAAGTTCATACCGACGGGAAGCGGACGTACCATCGCGTCGCGCGGACGTGTTGCGCTTATTGTTATTTTGGCGATGATGCTCGGCTTGTGCGTGCGATTTGCATATCTTCAGCTTATTGATCCCGATGATTATCGTACTGCGGCACTCGATCAGTATACAAGCTCGGTTACGATTCCTGCCAAGCGCGGTTCTATATACGCTAATGATGCAACCACCGAGCTTGCCGTAAGCGCAACTGTGTATAACTGCTTTATTTCTCCTTACGATATTGCAGAATTTGCCGAGGATAGTGAGGGAACATCTAATCCTGTTGACGAGGAAACTCTGCTGAATTCGATTTCCGACGGCCTTTCACGTATTCTTTCGGTTGACCGCGAGGAAATCGAGGCAAAGGGAAAACGGCAAAACTCCAAATATCAGATGATCAAAAAGTTCCTCACCGAAACCGAGGAAACAGCCGTACGCGCCTTTATTGCGGAGAATGGCTATCAAACTATAGTTCATCTCGAGGAAACTACAAAACGCTATTACAGATACGGCAGCTTGGCGGCACACCTTCTTGGCTTTACCGGTTCCGATAATCAGGGACTTTCGGGGTTGGAGTATACGTACGACGAGTATCTTAAAGGTGTTAACGGTAAGTCTGTAAAAGCGGCGGATGCCCACGGCAACGAGCTTGATTCGGGTGTCGGCTCCACCTATATTGCCGCAACAAACGGTCTTAACGTCGTTACTACTATCGACTGGACTATACAAAACACTGTTGAAAAGTATATCGAGCAGGCATACAAGGAGCATAGTCCCAACGGCCGTGTGGAATGTATCGTTATGGACGTTAATAACGGCGAGCTGCTTGCATCTGCTATATATCCCTCGTTCGATCTTAATAATTACAACACTCTTTCGGAATATTATCAGCTCAAGTATGATGCTTTTATAGGAACCGAGGATGAGCGCTCTCAAAAACGCACCGAGCTTCTGTACGAAATGTGGAATAATACCATAGCCACCCAGACCTACGAGCCGGGCTCTACCTTTAAGATCATTACCAGCGCGATAGCTCTCGAGGAGGGAAAGGTAAGCTACGAAAACAGCTCCTTCCATTGTCGCGGAGCGATCGATATTGCTGGAACTACGATTCACTGCCATAAGATTATCGGACACGGCACTCAAACGTTCAGCGAGGCGATAGTTAATTCCTGTAACCCTGCGTTCGTACAGATAGGCGGCGCTATAGGCAACAGTCTTTTCAAAAAGTATTTTGACGAGTTTGGCTATACTCAGGTGTCGGGAAGCGACATAATGGGTGAGGTTTCGTCTATTTACTTTGCGACCACCGGTGTACAGTTTGAAACGCTCGAGCTTGCAATTTATTCGTTCGGTCAGACCTTCCAGGTGACACCCATACAGCATATCCGCGCAGTCTCTGCAATCGCAAACGGCGGTAATCTTGTTGTACCTCACGCCGTGAAATCGCTTGTTGATGATAACGGCAACGTTGTAAAAACCTTTGAGTATGAAACCGACCGACAGGTTATTTCTACCGAAACCTGCGAAAAAATACTAAAATCGCTTACCAACTCTACAAAAAATGCATCCGTCTCGGGATATAACGTTGTATCTAAGACAGGTACCTCCGAAAAACGTTCTACTCTCCGCGAGGACGACTATATTTCATCCTGTGTTACGTTTGCTCCTGCAGAGGATCCGCAGATCGCAATTTTGGTGCTTGTCGATGAACCTACTGCAGGTCAGCATTTCGGTTCTGCAGTTGCCGCACCTGTTGTAGCAAATATTCTTACAGAGGTTCTTCCTCATCTCGGTATCGCGCCCAACAGCGATCAGGAAAGCACGGTTGTTGTTCCCGATTATAAAGAAAAGACTATAGCCGATGCCAAGAAGGCGATCGAGGAGGCGGGACTTAAGTGCGTGGTTCGCGGCGAGGGCGACAAGGTTGTAAATCAGCTTCCCGCAAAGGGCACGGTTATTTCAACCGACGGCGTAGTTATCCTTTATGCCGAGGAACTTGAGATCAGCGCAAACGTAAGAGTTCCCAACGTTATCAACGCAACTCCCACAAATGCAATAAAAGCGCTTATCAACAGCAATCTAAACGTATCCATCAAGGGTATATTTAACGGTGATTATACAAACTGCCGAGCGGTATCACAATCTGTTCTCGCCGGCGAGTATGTAATACCGGGTACTGTTATCGAACTTGAATTCTTGTATGAGGAAGCGATCGAATAATGAATCTCACACTTGAATATATAGCAAATGCTGTCGGCGGAAGATTGTCTTCTTCTGCCGATGCAAGCAGAACCGTAAATGCTTTTTTCACAGATAGCCGATCGCCCGATAAAGATAAGTTGTTTTTGGCTCTTCGCGGCGAACGTGTTGACGGTAACGTCTTTGTAAAGGACCTTGTGGATAACGGCTTTTGCGCTATGACCGATCGTGCGGAAAATGCGGATCTAAAGGGCGACGTTATTTATGTTGAGGATGTACGCACCGCCTTGCAAAAGCTTTCTATGCATTATCGTCAAAATCAAATGTCGGGTATTTCGATAGTCGGAATAACCGGCTCGGTAGGCAAGACGACAACAAAGGATATGGTTGCACTTGCCGTATCAAGTGTTTTGAAAACTCATAAAACACAGGGGAATTCCAACAGCCAGATAGGTCTTCCGCAAACGCTTCTCGCAACACCGCTCGATTCCGAATGTGCTATCGTAGAGCTTGGCATGAGTATGCGCGGTGAGATGGAACGTATAGCAAAATGCGCATCTCCCGATATTTCGGTTATTACGAATATCGGATATTCGCATATCGAGAATCTCGGCTCCCGTGAGGCGATCCGCGATGAAAAAATGAAGATCGCATCCTATTCGGCTCCCGAGTCAAAATTCATCCTCAACGGTGACGAGCCATTGCTTCGCTCCTTGGAGGTTAAAAAGGAACGTGTTTGCTTTGTTTCCGTAGAAGACAGCTCTTGTGATTGCTTTGCCGAGGATATTGTTGAATCCGATAACAAACTAAGCTTTACCGCTAATGTGTACGGAAATAAATATCCCGTAAAGCTCATGCTGCTTGGAAGACATTACGTTATTAATTCGCTTTTTGCGCTTGCCGTAGCATATCATCTCGGTATCGATGTTTCGGCAGCCGCGAATAAGCTATCCGAATATCAAAGCGACGGTAAACGCCTGTATATTTACGATCACGATGGTCATACGGTTATTTCCGATTGCTATAATGCCTCACCGGAATCGATGAGTGCGGCGCTGTCGGTGCTCAAAACAGCAAAGGGAAGACGTATAGCGGTTTTGGGCGATATGCTTGAATTGGGTGATGAAGCCCCTGCTTTGCATACAAAGGTGGGCGCGGAGGTCGATACGGCAGCCGATGTGCTTGTGACCTATGGTGATCTTGCGGGATATATAGCATCTGCATCCTCGCTTACTTACAAATATTCCTTTAAAAAGGAAGAATCGGTTGAGCTCAAGAGCTTTTTGGATGGTTTTATCAAAGAGGGCGATACCGTGTTGTATAAAGCGAGCAACAGTATGAACCTCGGACGTGTTATCGTTTAACAGTTAGGAGAAAAACGATGGATTCTTGTTACATTATGCCTTGCGCTGCATCGGCGGTAATCTCTTTCATAATCGGAGTGATTTTGTATAAGATATTCATTCCGTATCTCAGAAAAGTCAAGCTTGGACAAAAAATACTTGAGATAGGTCCATCCTGGCATAAATCCAAGGAGGGAACCCCCAATCTCGGCGGTTTGTTCTTTATAATCGCCTGCCTTATCGGATGTGCTGTCGGAGTGTTCCTTTATAAAGACAGTGTTTCGGCTGAATGTATTATATCCGAAAGCCAAAAATATCCCTATTTTCTCCGTAAAATGCTGCTTGCGCTTTTACTGGCTCTTTCCCAAGGGCTGATCGGCTTTGTTGATGACTATGTCAAGCTTTTCAAAAAGCGCAACAAAGGTCTTAGCGCAACCCAAAAATTCATACTTCAATTTTTAACTGCCGGCTTGTATCTCTTTGCAAACGCATACTTTTTCGAGGCAGATACCGCATTTAATACCCCGTGGGGCAATATCGAAATGGGCATTTTCTATTATGTTTTTATGCTCCTTGCGACAGTTTATATCATCAACTGTGCTAATTTAACAGACGGTATAGACGGCTTGGCGGGCAGCATCGCTTTGATAATTTGCGTAATGATCTTCTTGCTTGATGATGTTCAGATCGGCTTGTCTTCGAGTGCGCTTGTCGGTGCGTTACTTGCGTTTCTCGTGTTCAATTTCCATCCCGCAAAGATTTTTATGGGTGATACCGGCTCGCTCTTTTTGGGTGGATTTATCGTCGGATCGGTGATTAATACCGGTATGGAATTTTTGCTTATCCCTATAAGCTGTATTTGGATAATCGAAGGGCTTTCGGTAGTACTTCAGGTATTATCATTTAAATTAACAGGCAAGAGAATCTTCAAAATGGCTCCCATTCATCACCATTTTGAAAAATGCGGCTGGAGCGAGGTTAAGATCGTAGCGGTCTTCTCGGCTATAACCGTTGTATTTTCTGTAATTTCTTATTATTTATTAATGTTGGCATAATTATTATATAAAGGACTGTTTATATGGCAAACGTAACCGGTCAAGCAGCGGATAAGGGTGTAGTAAACAAGAAGCCCACCGTTCGTGTTAATCAAAACCGAATATACCGTCTGATCGGTGAAGTGGATCGTCCGCTTTTGATTGTTATTATCGCACTTGTGTGTATCGGCTCGGTAATGATATTTTCATCGTCGTATGCGTATGCCGAAACCAAGTTCGACGATTCCTATTATTTCGCACGTTCACAGATCGGATTTGCTCTTGCGGGAATCGTTATTATGGCGATAGTTGCGCGTATACTTGATTATCGCGTTTTAAAGAGATTTGCCTACATTTTCTATGCAATTGCATTAGGATTGAATTATCTCGTTCCTTTTTTCGGACAGACGGTCAAGGGTGCAACCCGTTGGTTCGTTATATTCGGCGTACAGTTTCAGCCGTCCGAGCTTTTAAAGTTCGGTCTGGTGTTGGCGTGTGCTACGTATATCAGTAACCACTCAAATGAAATGAAATCGTTTAAACAGGGTGCGGTGCCCATATTGCTGTTAACTGCGCCTGCCGCACTCGCGACGTTGCTACAGAGCCACCTTTCCGCAACAATCATAATCTGTCTTCTCATGGTAGTTATGCTTTGGCTGTCGGGATTAAAGGGTGTGTACTTCGGCTTCGTTTTGGGCGGCGGACTTACCATGGGTACGTTTCTTCTTACGTTGGGACGGGGAATTATCGAAAAACTTGTACCTCACGCGCTTGTTCGTCTTCAGGTATGGGAAAATCCTTTTGAATATATGTCCGTCGAATCCGGCGGCAAGGGCTGGCAACCCGCTCAGTCGCTCTATGCGATCAGTTCGGGCGGATTCTGGGGACTTGGCTTGGGACAAAGCAACCAAAAGCACGGATATCTTCCCGAGCCGCAGAACGACTATATATTCGCAATTCTCTGTGAAGAGCTTGGCTTTTTCGGCGTTATCTGCGTATTGACGCTGTTTGCGATCCTTGCATATAGAGGATACCACGTTTCAAAAAACGCACCAAATCGCTTCAGCTCGCTTCTTTCTATGGGCATAACCGCACAGATCATCATTCAGGTGCTTCTTAATCTTGCGGTGGTTACAAATACGTTCCCGAGTACGGGCATCAGCTTGCCGTTCTTTAGCTACGGCGGCACCTCGCTTATAATTCTTCTTGCCGAAATGGGCATTGTACTTTCGATTTCGCGTTACTCCTTTATTGAACAAGGTTGATACGAAAGGTTTGATATTATGAAGATAATATTTTGCGGCGGCGGCACAAGCGGCCATGTTAACCCCGCATTGAATATAGCGGAAACAATCAAAAAAAGATATCCCGATGCCGAGATTATGTTTATCGGAACCAAACGCGGTATCGAGAGCACTTTGGTGCCGAAAAACGGTTATGAAATCGACTTTGTAGAGGTTTCGGGCTTTTCGCGTAAGTTGACGTTGAAAAACATAAAAGCCGCTTGGCATGCATTCACATCCGTCTCCGAGGCGAAGAAGATCATAAAAAGGTTTTCGCCGGATCTGGTCATCGGTACGGGCGGATATGTTTCTTGGCCGACGGTAAAGGCAGCCGCCAAGCTCGGAATACCCACCCTGATACACGAGCAAAACGCATTTCCCGGTGTTACCACAAAGATGCTATCAAAATTTGCCGATAAGGTTTGTATTTCATTTTCCGGAAGCGAAAAGTTTTTTGAGGAGGCATACCGTCCCAAGCTTATCCTAACGGGAAATCCTGTTATCGTCGATGGAATGACTCGCTCCGAAGCCCGCCAAAAGCTCGGGTTAACGGAAACCGAGCCATACATACTTTCATACGGCGGAAGTATGGGCGCCGATAAGATCAACGAGCTTTCGTTTGAGCTTATGGAACGCCTGACGGTACCTAAAAATATTCGTCATACTCATGCCATAGGCAGAGTTGGATTTGATAAGTTTTCTGCAATTGCAAAGGAAAAGGGACTTGACACAAAAGAAAATCTTTCGGTAAGCGAGTATATTTACGATATGCCTATTCATCAGGCGGCGGCTGATGTTATTATCTGCCGTGCGGGTGCGATGACTTTGTCCGAGCTCGCTATACGCGGATGCGCTTCGGTATTGATACCCAGTCCGTACGTGACCGAGGATCATCAATATAAAAACGCTCGTCTTATTGCCGATGCGGGTGCCGCTGTGGTATACCGTGAGAGCGAGGTCGATGCAAAGCAGTTGACCGATACCGTGTCTGAGCTTATTGAGAATCCAAATAAACGTCGCAGAATGGAAGAAAGTGTTAAGAGCTTTGCAATGCCCGATTCGGTCGAGCGTATCGCCGATGAAGCGCTTGCACTGATAAATAAGTAAAAATATCAAGTAAAACAAGAGGGGAGTGAATCACTTGGAACAGCAAAAGCAAAGATTTGTCAGAAAGAATATGGCAATTTACGATGCGCAAAGACGACAGGAAAACAAGCGCAATCGCCGTAAGGTGTTCTATGTGGTTTTACTCGTAGCCGTTTCGCTTATATTCCTTGCTGTTTGTGTTGTTGTCTTCCTTAATGTTAAGACAATAAACGTTAACGGTATCGAGAAATATAATTACGATGAGATTTTGGAGTACGTTTCTATCGAAGAAGGCGATAATATATTTTCGTTCGAGGCAGATGTTATAGAGGAAAATATCAAAAGAGCGCTTCCGTATGTTGGGGAGGTAGAGATCAAACGAGACTTTCCCACAACAGTGGACATTAACATCATCGAGAAAAAACCGTATTATGCGGCAGAGCTTGCCGGCGATACCTATCTGATTTCCTCCGATCTTAAGGTGCTCGAAAAGATTGATGATATGTCTGCAATTGATACGGGCTTGACGGTTTTGTCGCTTAACAGCGTAAAGAGCTGTATAGTAGGCACACAGATGGAGTTTGTCGATGCAAGAACGCTTGATGCACTTTTCGACCTGTATAATACCTTCGAGGCAGAGTGTATTGAAACAAAAATCAAGAGTGTAAACATCAAATCGCGCTTTGATATATATGTAAATTATGACGGTAGGTTTGAGGTTTATCTCGGAGATACCGATAATATTGAGATAAAAAGCAGGTTTCTTGTCGGGATAATTGATAAGCTCGAACCCGATGCAAAGGGCACGATCGATGTATCTAATCACCGTCAGGCATCGGTTGCACTGTCATAATTCGACAAAAATTAGACTTTTTTAAAAAAATATACGCTGTTTTTAAAGAAAAACGAAAAAAACACTTGCATTTCAACAAAATACGTATTATATTATAATATGAATGAAAATAAGATATAAGTTTTTTGGAGGTTCAATATGCAAAACATGATCGAAGATCCCAATAAGGTGGTCATTAAGGTCATCGGCGTAGGCGGTGGCGGCGGTAACGCAGTTAACCGTATGATTTCCGCTATCGAAGGTGCGGATGTAGAATTTATCAATATCAACACCGATACTCAGATTCTCATCAAATCCAGCGCACCCACCAAGATCGCCATCGGCGACCGTATCACGAAGGGACATGGCGCAGGCGCAAATCCCGAGCTCGGCGAAAAAGCAGCCGACGAATCTATTGAAGAAATTACCGAGGCAATCAAAGGCGCTGATATGGTATTTATCACCGCAGGTATGGGAGGCGGAACCGGTACAGGCGCTGCTCCCGTTATCGCTAAGATAGCTCAGTCGCTTGATATCCTTACCGTTGCTGTTGTTACCAAGCCCTTCCTTTTCGAGGGCAAGCGTCGTATGCAGCAGGCAGAGGCAGGTATTGAAAAGCTTTCTGAGAACGTTGATGCTCTTATCGTTATCCCCAATGAGCGTCTTAAGCTCCTCACCGATAAGAAGATCACCTTCCTTAACGCATTCCAGGAGGCAGACGATGTACTCCGCAAGGGTGTACAGTCTATCTGTGAGCTTATCACTGTTGAGGGCGTAATCAACCTTGACTTCGCAGACGTTTCTGCTGTTATGGCTAACGCAGGTCTCGCACACATGGGTGTCGGCGCGGCTAAGGGCAAGGATAAGGCAGAGCAGGCGGCTAAGATGGCTATGTCCAGCCCGTTGCTCGAGACCAACATCAGCGGTGCAAAGGGCATTGTTGTTCAGATCACCGGCTCTTCCGATATCGGTCTTGATGAGATCGATTCTGCTGTTGCTATGATCACCAGCGAGGCACAGCCCGATGCAAACATCATCTTCGGTGCGGCGCTTGATCCCACTCTCGAGGATGAAATGCGCATTACTCTTATCGCTACCGGCTTTGATGCTGATAAGAAGGGTGCTGACGTTCGTCGTCAGATGGCACAGGCAGAGGCGGCTTCCAAGTCTGCTGAAGAACCCGCAAAGGACGCAAACAGTGATATCGATGATATCCTCAGCATGCTCAACAAGAGATAAAATTTATTTTAAAATCGCCAAGCTTGCTTGGCGATTTTTTGTATAAAAAAGTGCCGAGCTATGCGGCACTTTAATATTTATTGCTTTGTTTCGTATTGGAATTCTCCGTTTGCTTCGTATTCCTTTGCCAATTCAAAATCAACTGTAACATTATCGTTAACAAGACGTGCTTCGGCAAAATTAGCATTGCCGATTTGCAAGGCGGCGAGCTTGCTGTGGCCTTCTGTCACAAAATGCAAACCGTTGTGCAACGCTATGGAGATGCTATCGCCGTCATCGGTGCCATACGCTTTTGTGGGGAAGATGACATAGGGCGAAAGCATCATCTTAGTTTCATCAAAAGGCGCAACTTCGTATTTCTCGGCTTCCTCAACGATCATTTCGGCAATCTGCTCGGGCGTTGCAGAGGTGGAATCGATGATCAGATCATAGTTCCTGTAATCAAAATTATCAACACCGTATATTTCCTTAAAACGCTTGTTTTCCTCAAAACTGCGCGCAAGCAACATCTCACGTGCTTCATCAACACTTTTGTATTTTTCCACATCGCCTCTGTCAGCGAGCATAACACGCTTTGCGGCTACGGTAGGATCAACGTACATATAAACCTTAAAAGTGTTTTCTGCAAAGTGCCACGCCATGCGTGAGTCGTATATCAGCTTGTCGCCGGCTCGCTCGCGTGAGATTTTCACTACAGCATCATCAATAATATGATCAAGCTCGGGATTCTCCGACATGCGCTTGTTTAGCTCAAGCGTGGTAATGCCCATATCCTCGGCGACCTTGCGCTGTATAGTACCCGTGCTGTATATCTCGTATCCGTATTTGTCTCTTAAGATAGCGCAAACCGTCGATTTGCCGCTTCCCAATTTGCCCGAAAATGCAATTTGCATAACTAATTATTCTCCGATTCTTTCTTTTCTATATAACCCAAAACCTCAATTGCGGTTTGTAAACACTCTGCCACCTCATATTCATCAACCTCGTCGGGAATATCGGCAGGGTATCGTGTTTCAATGTAGAATTGATTTACAAAAGCACAATCCTTTGTGAAAATCCTCATTTCTTCGTCAATTCTCGCGCAACGTCGTATAAGGAAAACGAGACTGTGTCCCTCAAGGAGCTCCTTTGTGTTCTTTAAAACAAAACCCTTTAGCATCTTTTCTATCGCCTGCTGGCAATGAAACGCAACCAAAGAATTATCGGCCTCTGCCGCGAACAAGATCTGCGCTCCTCTCAGATCGGTTCTGGCTTTTTTGTACCAATCAAGATATCTTCGGCTGTCCATATAAAACCGTGCCCTCCTTGAATATCTTGCTCGCAAAGCTTGTTTCGTCTGCGATACACATTCTCCATTCTTGCGGGGTGTAAATAAGAATGTCTATCGGTAATTCGGATTCGATATCGGCGGAAATTGTAGCGGCAAGACGTCTCTTTGATGTTGCTTCGGCAACAATACAGATATCAATGTCGCTTTGATCTCTTTCGGTGCCTTTTGCACGTGAACCGAACAAAATTATCAACTCTGCGCCGTACGAAACCGCAGTTTCGATAATGCTGTCAAACATATTCCGCCTCCTTTGTTTTGATGCTTAATTATACTATTTTTCGTTAAACATGTCAAGTGTACAAAACAATAACGGTTGTCGCAAAAACACGACAACCGTTTTGTGTTATAGATTTTTGATCAGCATACAGTGGGGACATCCTTCCTCAAAATCGCGCTCGCCGGTGTCGGTATAGCCGATTTTTAAGTAAAATGCTTTCGCCTGATCCTGCGAATGAATATAAATGCTTTTTCCGTTATTCAAGCGGATAATTTCCTCGGCTTTTGATACGATCAATGAGCCGAGCCCTTTTCCGCGATGACTGCTTTTTACGGCAATTCTGCCGATAAAGTAATTCCCATCGGGCTTTCTTATGATTCTGCAGGTGGCAGCCGCCTCATTGTCAAGATATCCGACAAGATGTATTGCAGTGGAATCGTCGCTGTCAAATTCCTCGGTAAACCCCTGCTCATCAACAAACACCGCCGTGCGTATTTCCTTGGCATCGTTCGGCAGATAATCGAATATTTCTATTCTCATTCGTAGATAGGGTGCGCGTTACAAAGCTTCTCAACTTCGGAAATAATATATTCCTTGCTGTTTTCAAAATCGGTTGCGGTAAGCTTGATAAGCTTTGCAACGATTCTCATATCTTCTTCCTTAAAGCCGCGGGAGGTAACTGCGGGAGTACCAACACGAATACCGCTTGTAATAGTGGGCTTTTGGGGATCATCGGGTATAGCGTTCTTGTTAACGGTAATGTGTACCTCATCGAGATTGTGCTCAAGCTCCTTGCCGGTAACGCCCATGCTGCGAAGGTCGATAAGGATAAGATGGTTGTCGGTTCCGCCGGAAACGAGATCAAAGCCCTCTTCCTTCAATGCGATCTCAAACGCCTTTGCATTCTTAACGACCTGCGCCTGATATTCCTTGTATTCGTCGGTCAGCGCTTCGCCGAAAGCGACTGCCTTTGCAGCGATAATGTGTTCAAGAGGTCCGCCCTGAGTGCCGGGGAATATTGCCTTGTCGATCTGCTTTGCATATTGCTCTTTGCAGAGGATAAGACCGCCTCTCGGACCGCGAAGTGTCTTGTGGGTGGTAGATGTAACAACGTCTGCATAGGGAACAGGGCTGGGATGCTGACCTGCGGCAACAAGACCTGCAATGTGTGCCATATCTACCATAAGAATGGCACCGACCTTGTCGGCGATCTCTCTGCAACGCTTGAAATCAATGATTCTGGGATATGCGCTTGCGCCTACAACGATCAGCTTGGGCTGACAGTCGATAGCGATCTGCTCCATTTTATCGTAATCGATTCTGTGGGTTTCGGAGTCAACGCCGTAGGGGACAACGTTGAAATATTTACCCGAAATATTAACGGGAGACCCGTGCGAAAGGTGTCCGCCGTGTGCGAGATTCATACCCATAACGGTGTCGCCGGGCTGAAGGAACGCAAAGAATACAGCAAGGTTGGCACTTGCACCGCAATGGGGCTGTACGTTTGCGTGCTCTGCACCGAATAATTTTTTTGCACGTTCGATAGCGATGGTTTCCAGCTTGTCAACCTCTTCGCATCCGCCGTAATATCTGCGTCCGGGATAACCCTCGGCATATTTGTTGGTAAGAATAGTTCCTGCAGCGGCAAGTACGCTTTCGCTAACGATATTTTCGCTTGCGATAAGCTCTATATTGCGCTTCTGACGTTTTAATTCGCTGTCAACCGCAGTTGCTACTTCGGGATCTACGGAATACAGATAATCGATGTTCTTCATTTTAGTACCTCTTGTATTTTAACTATTATATTAACTAATGTTTAATTGAAAACCGCTAAGGTTTTTTCAAGATCCGATTCTACAATATCAGCTATTGATTCAAGCGAGGAGGAGAATGTCTGCTGACCGCTCATCGCAACATTGTTAAGGAATCCGCCGATAGAGTTCTCGGTTCCGCCCCAATTAAATACAATGCCCAAGTCATAAACACGCTCGTCGAATATTTTGTCGAGCATAGCTTCGCTTTCGTCATCCTGAATCTTGCGTAGTTTCAGAATGATCTCAAAATATGCTTCCTTGGTGGTTTTGGTAGATGCCTCACACATTGCCTGCAAAATGATAGCGGACATTTCCTTATCGGGTGCGCTTATCGGAATAGCCGCGCAGGTTGCGTACAGAGTAGAAACCAGAGAATGATAGGAATCCTGATCCTCGTTGTACTTAGGAACGGGAAGAATACCGAAGTTGCAATCGTATTCTCCGAGATCGATAATGTCTATTATAGCCATTGCTCTGAACAGAGCGAGCTCGTTTGCTACCGATTCGGTTGCCGCATCCCAAACGCTTCCGCCGGCAGCGGTTGCAGAGGATGTATATGTGCTCGAGGAGGAGTCGATTATGCCGGTTGCATTTGTATCGTTTACAAGCTCAAATATCTTATTGAATATCGGGAAAGCGGATTCCTGCTCCTCAATCAGCGCGATGTAGGGAATGTCGTCATCATCTTTGCCTGTCAAGGAATTGCCGGATCCGACGTACATCGAGGTTACAAAGTTACTGTTAATAAGGAATCCGTATCTGTCGGTATAGGACATACCCTCGGTTCCGTCGATGTCGGCAGTGATAAGCGTTGCCATTTCACGAAGCTTATCGATAGTCCATTTTCCGTCGGAAACAAGGTCATAAGGATTCTCAAGATCGTTCTTGCTTACAAGATCCTTGTTAAAAACGATCGCGTGGGTGCAGGCAAGCGTGAGCAAGCTGATATCACCGGTTGCAAAATAATTCTTGTTGTTTATCGAAAGACTTTCGGTGGCATTGTTGTCCCAACAGGGCTTTTCAAGATTTACGTATTGTGTGTCGTTGAGTAAAACAAACGCATCTTCCAACGAAAGTGTTGCGGCTTCGGGAATATACGGCATAACGATGTCATAGTCCGAAACGTTTGAAAAAGCCGCGTTTCTTACAAGAGTGATCATATCCTGCTCTTGCGTAGTACGTACTTCCTCGATCTTTACGTTGAATTTAGACTCAACTAATTCGTTACGGCGTTTGATATTCTCGTTAAGAATTTCGGGCGAGTTCTCTTGTGCAGTGATCTCGATCGATTTATAGTCATTCCAGTGGTCGCCGGGGACAAGGAAGGTAACGGTGGCTCCG
Organism: Eubacteriales bacterium; assembly: GCA_045531135.1. GTDB lineage: Bacteria > Bacillota > Clostridia > Oscillospirales > CAG-382 > Coliplasma. The sequence goes on from JAZSDL010000024.1 coordinate 55,242, forward strand.
TCGTAGTCCTTTTCGGGAAGACCTGCAAAAAGCTCTTCGGCGGCAGAAACCTCGGACGAAGCACCGCTTTCGTCGCTGTCATTCTTACATGCGGACAAAAGGGTAACAACCATGCAAAGTACAATCAAAAGGGTAAAGAATTTCTTTGAACTGTACATAAAATAACCTCCTGATCAGTTTTGTATTAATAAGACAATATATTGTATCAAATTATTGTCTGTTCGTCAAGTTTTTGTTTATTTTTTTTGACAATTAGATTATATTATGGTATAATCAGAAAAAATAAGGTGTATTTGAATTTGGAGTATGCTTTTATGTTTGAAAAATCGATCCCCGATCTCTCGATAGATTTCGTTTTGAAGCTGTTTGGCACGCTTGACGGCAATATAGAAAATATCGAATCCGCTTTTTCGGTGTCTGTCGTTGCGCGGGAGGGCATTATCAAGATAAGCGGCGATAACGTCACCGACGTTAATATGGCCGCCTCCTGTATCGAACAGCTTGAGCGTGTCAGCCGACTTTCCGAGAGCATTGATGAAAATACCATAAATTACGTAATAACAATGGTACGCGAGGAAAAGGAAAGCGAGCTTGGCGCGATATATAACGATTGCATATGCCTTACAAATAAAGGCAAGCCGATAAAAGCAAAAACCGTCGGACAGCAAAAGTATGTTGATGCAATAAACAATAATACGGTTGTTTTCGGCGTTGGTCCCGCGGGTACGGGCAAGACCTTTCTTGCCGTTGCCATGGCGGTCAATGCTTTAAAGAAAAAACAGGTTTCAAAAATAGTATTGACTCGCCCCGCTGTCGAGGCGGGCGAAAAGCTTGGCTTTCTTCCGGGAGATCTGCAGAGCAAGATAGATCCCTATCTTCGCCCTCTTTACGATGCCTTGGGCGAGATGCTCGGCAACGAGAGCTTTAAAAATTGCGGAGAAAAGGGAATTATCGAGATAGTTCCGCTTGCTTATATGCGCGGCAGAACTCTTGATGATGCATTTATAATTCTTGATGAGGCACAGAACACAACGCCCGAGCAGATGAAAATGTTTCTCACACGTTTGGGTAACAACAGCAAGGCGATCATTACGGGAGATATAACCCAGGTCGACCTGCCGTATCTGAGAAAAAGCGGGCTTATCGATGCACTTGAGATCCTTGACGATATCAAGGGTATCAGCATTTTCCGCTTTAGTCATAAGGATGTTGTGCGCCATCCGCTTGTTCAAAAGATAATCCTCGCTTACGAAAAGCGCAACCGCGAGCAATCAGCAAAACGGGATGATTCTCGTGGTAGACAAGCATTTAAAAGGAGCGTTAAGGAATGATAAGAATTTATTTTGATGTTCTTACCGAACCCATCCCCAAGCTGTACGAGACGCTTATGAAGCGCGTTATAAGACGCGCGGTGTCCGAGCAGTACCCCGACCACAAATTCGAAATCAACGTCACCGTTTGTGATGATGAGGAAATAAGAGCGATAAATAAGGAGCACCGCGGTATAGACCGTCCGACCGACGTGCTCTCGTTCCCGTTTCTCGATTTTGATACACCCGAGGTTTTGACGCTTTTGGGAGATATTATCATCTCGCGTGATACCGCCTACCGTCAGGCAGAGGAATACGGACATTCCGCAAAGCGTGAGTTTTGTTTTCTTGCGGCACATTCCGCGCTTCATCTTTTGGGATACGATCACGAAACCGAACCCGAAAGGGAAGAGATGGAAGCAAAGCAACGCGAAATATTAGACGAACTCGGAATCAAGAGGTAAATATGACAAAAACAGCATTTATAATGATAGCGGGCAAGCCCAACGTGGGAAAAAGCACCCTTCTCAATACGCTTTTGGGCGAAAAGGTGGCGATAGTTTCACGCAAGCCGCAAACCACCAGAAACAGAATTACCGGTGTTCTCACCAAAGGAGAGAACCAGTACGTATTCACCGACACTCCCGGTCTGCATAAGCCAAAAACCCTTTTGGGCGAATATATGATGAAATCGGTCGGTAACGTAGCCGATTCATCCGATATCGTGCTTTTTGTCGTCGAGGCAGGCACCGAGCTGAATGCCAACGAAAAATCGGCACTTGACAAATATAACGCATCGGGCTTGGATGTAATACTTGTAATCAATAAAACCGACCGCGCAAATAAAGTTAAACTCGCCGAGCAGATAATGGAGCTTTCAAACACATATTCGTTCCGCGCGGTCATACCCGTTTCGGCACTTTCGGGCGACGGTGTTCAGTACATTCTTGACGAGCTTGATCCGCTTCTTGTCGAAAGCGTGCATTTCTTCCCCGAGGATTATATCACCGACCAGCCCGAACGAAAGATATTTGCCGAGCTTATCAGAGAAAAGGTCTTGCGCCTGCTTGATGATGAGATACCCCACGGTGTTGCCGTTTCCGTAGAGGATTTTTCCGAGAAAAAGGGTCTGCTTTCGGTTCGCGCCGAGATCTATTGCGAGCGTGAATCTCACAAGCGGATCATTATAGGCAAAAACGGAGCAATGCTCAAAAAAATCGGCTCCTACGCGCGTGAGGATGCCGAAAACCTTTTCGGCACCAAGGTCTTCCTCGATCTTTGGGTAAAGGTCAAGGAAAATTGGCGCGACCGACCCTCGCTTCTCTCCGATTTCGGATTTAAGGACGAGCTTGAGTAATGCGCCATAAGATAAAGGGTATCGTTATACGCGAAGCGCCAAAGGGCGAAACAAGCAAGCTTTTAACGGTATTGACATCAACGTTAGGCGTGATTACCGTAAACGCAAAGGGCGTACGAAAGCTGTCATCTGCATATCTCAAATCGGCTCAGTTGTTTGCGTTTTCGGATATGCTGCTCTATGAGAAAAACGGTTTTTATACGCTTACCGAGGCGGCGCTTATTGCCGATTTTTATCCTCTGCGTGAGGATATAAAAAATTATTCGCTCGCTTCTTATTTTTGCGAATCGGCATCGGTTTTTGCTATTCCGGGAGAGGAATCGGCAAAGATATTGCGGCTGCTGCTCAATTCGCTCTATGCGCTCGAAAAGGGTGTGTGCTCGCGCAATCAGATCAAAGCCGCGTTTGAGCTTCGTCTGTGTGCCGAGTGCGGTTATCTGCCCGAAACCGATGTCTGCTCGGAATGCGGAGAAGAATTGATCGGACATGATTTTCTTTTTCATATCACAGGCGGACTTTCGTTTTGCGGTAACTGCGCATCGGTCGGATATGATTATACGTTAATTCCAAATGCGGTAGGGCAGGCGATCAACCATATTACCGAAAGCGAGCTTTCGCGTTTTCTTTCGTTCAGAATAGGCGAAAGCGATATGTCGGTGCTGTCTGCCGTTGCCGAGAAATTTATGCTGTCACATGCAGAACGCGGATTCAAAACCCTGTCGTTCTATAAGCATTGTGAAGAATTACCATGAAAGGTTTTAAAATGAAGGGCTTTCCTAAAGCAAAAACAGTATTGGAATACGATAAAATAATTAATTACGTTTCATCCTTTGCTGTTACAAATATTGCAAAAGAGCAGGTGCTCCAATACGAACCGTCAACGGATCCGTATGTTATAACTCGCCTGCTTGACGAAACCGAGCAGGCATTGGAACTGCTTGTTTTAAAGGGCTCTCCGACATTTTCTGCGCCCGAGGGCGTCGTCGATTCTGCTGACAGAGCCGAAAAAGGAGCCATGTTAACGCTTCCCGAGCTGTTAAATATCGCATCTATGCTTCGTGCCGTCGGATATGTAAAAAAATATCCCGAGGGCAAGGAGCTTCCTGCGCTGTTTCCGTATTTTTCCGCATTAACGGAATCGCGTTCGCTTGCCGATGAGATTTCGATGAAGATAATCGGTGAGGATATGATAGCCGATGATGCTTCACCCGAGCTTTACCGTATTCGCCGTGATATCCGCCGCGCCGAGTCGAGCGTGCGTGATATTCTTGCGAGCATCACAACAGGTGAACACTCAAAGTATCTTATGGATGCGGTGGTTACTATCCGTTCGGGTAGGTATGTTATTCCCGTACGCGCCGAGCACAAAAACGAGATAAAGGGGCTTGTGCACGATTCATCGGCATCGGGACAAACGCTGTTTATCGAACCGCTTGCGGTGCTCGAGGCAAACAATAAATTGCGTGAGCTTAAGGGCAGAGAAGCCGAGGAGATCGAAAAAATTCTTTACGATCTTTCGTCAAAGGTGGCATCAAACGCACATTTGATTCGTGTTGATCATAAAGCGATGACCGATCTCGACTGTATTTTTGCCCGTGCAAAGTATTCGTCGGATATTATGGGTATGCGCCCGAAAACCGGCGCAAAAGCAATTAAACTCGTTCGGGCAAGACATCCGCTTATACCTAAAAGTAAGGTCGTTCCTATATCTGTCGAATTTGGGGATAAAGAAAATGCGCTGATAATAACAGGCCCCAACACCGGCGGTAAAACCGTCACGCTAAAGACCTTGGGCTTGCTTGCGTTAATGGCGCAGAGCGGCTTGTATATCCCGTGTGACGATGGAAGTACGCTCCCTGTGTTTGACGGTGTTCTTGCGGACATCGGTGATGAACAGAGCATCGAGCAATCGCTGTCTACCTTTTCGTCTCATATGGTCAACGTCGTTTCGATTTTAAAAGAATGCTCAACCGGCTCGCTTGTTTTGTTCGATGAGCTTGGCGCGGGGACCGATCCCACCGAGGGCGCTTCGCTCGCTATCGCCATTTTGGAGCGAGTGCGTGCATCCGGTGCTATAGTTGCCGCAACAACGCATTATTCCGAAATAAAGGTGTATGCACTCGATACCGAGGGTGTGTTAAACGCATCGTGTGAATTTGATATTGCTACTCTTAAACCGACTTACCGACTTATTACGGGTATCCCCGGAAGAAGTAATGCTTTTGAGATATCGCTAAGATTGGGCATGGATGCATCGGTAATCGATAGGGCAAAGGATCTGCTTGCAGAGGATAACGTTCGCTTCGAGGACGTTATAGTGCGCCTTGAGGAGACCGAGCAGGATCTTCGCAAGGAACGTACCGAGACCGAGCGTGCACGTGCCGAGGCACAGCGTATCAGCGAAGAGGCGAAGAAATACGCAAAAGAGGTTCAGGATCGCGCAGAGGCAGAGCTTGACCGCGCACGTGCTCAGGCACAGCGTATTCTCGATGCCGCAAAAGCATCGAGCAATCAGGTGTTCGAGCAGCTTAATGAGCTTAAAAGGGCAGATGCTAAGCGCCTTGAGCTCGCTCGTATCGAGGAAGCCAGAAAGGCGATCCGACAGAATATCAAGGATACCTCTGCCGCTATCTCGGATGCCGAGGAATTTGAGGTGGATGAGGAGGATTATGTATTGCCCCGTCCGCTTGAGGTGGGCGATAAGGTCATGCTTGCCGATATCGGTAAAGAGGCAATCGTTAAGAGCATCTCGGGCGAAACGGTATACTGCTCTATGGGCAGATTGGAAAGCAAGACAAATATCAAAAACATCCGCCTTCTTGCTAATGCCGCCGCTGTCGAAAAGCAAAAAAGCAAGGGAAGGGCGCAGTATACCCACAACCTTTCGTCTGTTCGGAGCGAGATCGATGTCCGCGGAAATACCGGTGACGATGCATGGTTTATTATAGACCGTTATCTTGATGATGCGATCCTTGCAGGGCACGAAAACGTATATGTCATTCACGGTAAGGGGACCGGTGCATTACGTGCGGCTTTGTGGCAATTCTTCCGTCAGGATAAGGCGCGCATACGCTCCTTCCGTTCAGGAAGATACGGCGAGGGCGATTTGGGCGTAACCGTGCTTGAATTAAAAATCAAAAAGTAAACAAAACCGTCGGGGATTTGATCCTCGGCGGTTTTAACTTGCAACGCTCGGTTGTATTTTTACACTTTATAATAAACTTTGCGGTTCTTGAAATAATATTCAGGTATTGTTATAATGTAATCAAGATAAGTGCTTATCAATCTGAATAAAGGTGGATTGGTTTATGGATATTAACCTAAAAGAAAAATTACGTACATTAAGACAACAAAAGAATATTACTCAGGAAACACTTGCAAATTACCTTAAAATCACACCTCAGTCCGTCGGAAAATGGGAACGCGGGGAGGGTTTTCCCGATATAACCATGTTGCCTAAAATTGCTTTTTATTTTGATATAACCGTTGATGAGCTGCTTGGTATTGACGAAATAAAAATACAAGAGACTATTGATGAGTACCAAAAGCAAAGCAGAATATACCAACAAAACGGTGAAAATGAAAAGAATCTTGAGCTGTGGGAAAAAGCATTTTCCGAATTTCCCAATAATCTTTTGGTTATGGAAAACCTTATGTTTGCCATAAATCGAGAGGGCGATTATCCTTGCCCGAAAGAAAAAGCAGACCGTATTATCGAATTAGGCGAAAAAATACTCGGAAGATCTACAGATTCGTTTCAACGAGAAAATACGATAGAATATTTATGCTACACTTACAGCGGAATTGATGAAGAAAAGGCGTTGAAGTACGCTAATATGAGCGGTACGATCTTTATCGGGCGCGAAACACTTAAAACCCACGTGTTAAGCGGGGAAGAAGGTGTAAAGGCGTGTCAAAGCTATATTGCGACTGCAATTCATCATGCCGCAAGTACAACTCTTTTGATGCTTGGTAAGATACAGTTCTCGCCTAACGAAGAAATAGAGGCATATAGCTTTGCAATCGATATTCTCAAACGCCTCTATTCCGATGGTAATGTAGGGTTTTATGCATTCGATTTGTCGTATTATTATTTGCATATCGCTTGGCAATATGCAAAATTGCAGGACAATAAAAATATGATAAAGGCATTACAAGAAAGCTGCAAATATGCTGTTATAGAAGCGAATCTTACCGACATGGATTATACTTCACCAATGGTTAACCGCTTGAAGCATCGTGTGGCAAATACCTCTAAAAATTACAAGGGTAATTCTTGTAATCTGCGCCTTGAAGCATTAAATGACAAAGCTTTTGATCCTATTCGTGATAATGCCGATTTCAAAGCTGTAATTGCCGAATTAAAAAAACACGCCGAATAGAAAAACACCGCCGGAGTATATTTTCCTCGGCGTTTTTTTGTATTTAAGTTTGAACGCGACAAAATCTCCGTTTAAGCGTTTTTTCCGCTTTTGGAGTTATAGCTCGGCAAATAATGATAGTTGACAATATTTTCCGAAAGGTGTAATATTAAGTCATACTCGAGAGTATTTAATGAAAAATATATTTCTCTATATAGAGGTATGAAAATGAAATACGAATGGTTGGATTATTCGTCTGAATTCAAGACGCTTGTTAATTCGTGGATCGATGATGAAGCGGCAAAGTTTACGGGCTGCGACGACGGATTTGATGAATTTTACGGTTATTGGATAAATGAGTCCGAAACAAAGTTGGGCGAGAATTTTTGGGCGAAAACAATCAACGAAAATGGCACGCCTGTTGGGGTTATAACGATTGGCTTATGGGAAGGCGTATTTACCATATCGGAATTTATTATCCGACCCGATAAACGAGGCAAAGGCATTGGAACTACAGCACTTTCCGAATTGATTGTTAACGGCAAAGAGATTCTCGGAATAGAAATTGAAAAAGCAAGATCGGTAATATATCCGAACAATATCGCATCACAAAAGGCATTCGAAAAAGCAGGGTTCGTTTTTGGCTCTGCTCATCCTGATGGCGATGCGTGGTATTATGAATATAGTCGTTAATCAACTAAACCCCGAGGAAAATCCTCGGGGTTTAGTTTAATTGCATCTGATTGATAGTCAAAATATTCACACAATAATGTGTTGAATATCATTATTTGATATGTTACAATATATAAAAGGAGGGGACTGAAAATGTAAAGGATTTTCGCTTTGATACTATCAATTTGCGTATGTTTTCTTTGTGCTTGTAACGATAGCGGGGAACTATCGGATACCGATTCCGCAAGCAATTCATTATCTGTAAACGATTATGAAATTACTTCATATTCCGACATTTACGAATTCAACTATCACACCCTTTCTGATTATACTGCGGATGAAAGCTTGATCAAAAAGTATAAAACGGCGAGTGATAAAATCACAAAAAACTTTTAAGCGCAGCGGTGGCTTGGAAAAACGTCATCAGCGACGATTACTTTGAAAGTACTTATGTGGAAAAGAATATCCTTTCGTTTGAATTAGGGGATGTATTCGTTCATGATTATTATATAGACTACCAAAACTACGATGATACCTATCAGCCCTGCTACACATTTATTTGCTCGGCAAAGAACGGCAGTTCGTTGTTTGTTGATACGACCCGCGCATCATAAAAAATACGAGATGCGATTATTACATTCCTTGACAAAAGTATCAAGCAGTGGTAATATTAAATAAGAAATTGTGAAAGTGAGGAATAGAAATAATGAGTTCGGCAGACAGAGCATTTATAGAAACCTGTAAAGATATTATTGCAAACGGTACCGTAGTGCGTGATGAGCGTGTCCGTCCGCATTGGGAGGATGGAGAGCCCGCATATACCATAAAAAAATTCGGTGTCGTAAACAGATACGATCTCAGCAAGGAATTTCCGCTTCTCACTATCCGACCCATTTCTTTGGAAAAAGCGGTGGACGAAATTCTTTGGATATGGCAAAAAAAGTCCAATAACGTCAACGATCTCAACAGTAAGATCTGGGATGCGTGGGCAGATGAAAGCGGTTCTATCGGCAAGGCCTACGGTTATCAGATGAGCGTTAAGCACAAATACCGCGAGGGCGAGTTCGATATGGTTGACCGTGTTTTGTACGATCTTAAAAATAACCCTTGCTCGCGTCGTATTATGACAAATATGTATAACTTTTCAGACCTTTCTGAAATGGCGTTGTATCCTTGTGCTTATTCGATGACCTTTAATGTTGTTGACAATAAGCTTTGCGCAATTCTTAATCAGCGTTCACAAGATATGCTTGCCGCAAATGCATGGAACGTTGCACAGTATGCGGCGCTCGTTATGATGCTTGCTCAGGCATCCGGACTACAGTACGGCGAGCTCGTTCACGTTATCGCCGATGCACATATCTACGACAGACATATTCCGATCGTAGAGGAATTGATAAAGCGCGAGGAGTATCCTGCACCAAAGGTAACGCTCGATCCGACCATTACCGATTTTTATCAGTTCGCTCCCGAAAGCTTCAAGGTTGAAAATTATGTACACGGTGAAAAAATCGGCAGATTTCCCGTTGCGGTATAAGGTGATTTGATGAAACTTGTTGTAGCAGTTGATAAGAATTGGGGAATAGGCAACAAAGGCGAGCTGCTTGCCCGCGTTCGCGCCGATTTGAGATATTTCCAGTCACTCACAAAGGGTAATACCGTTATTCTCGGCTCTAAAACGCTTGCTACCTTTCCAGGCGGCAGGGTTTTAAAGGACAGAACTAATTTCGTTTTGTCACGCAATCCCGATTATTCTCCCGAGGGTGCCGTTATGGCACGCTCGATCGATGAGCTTCTTGAAAAAATCAAGGGATATAACAGCGACGATGTATACGTTATCGGCGGTGCTAATGTCTACAACCAGCTCCTTCCGTATTGCGATACCGCTTACGTTACAAAGTTCGATAAGAGCTTTGAGTGTGATGCCTTTTTTGAGGATCTTGATAATTCTCCCGAGTGGGAGTTGTTGCACGTGGGTGAGGAGCAAAAAACTAATCCCGAAACCGATACCGAATCGGATATGTCGTTTTATTTCTGCGTTTATAATAGGATAAAATAATGGAAAATAACGTTTTGATACGCGAATCAAAAAAAGAAGACAGTCCGGCTGTCTATTCTTTGCTTCGCGTTATTGCCGAGCTTCATAAAACGGGCAGGCCCGATATATTCGTTGATCTGGTCAGTAAATACACTTTAGACGAAGTAGGGGCGCGGCTTTCCCAAAACGACAGCGGTGTTTTTGTTGCAGAGTATCAAAGCAACGTGGTCGGATATGTTTTCTGCGAGGTCAAAACCGAGGGAAGCGGAAAAACGCTCTATATCGATGACCTTTGTGTTGATCAATCTGTGCGCAGAATGGGCATTGGCAGAATGCTTATTGATAAAGCTGCAGAGTATGCCAAACAAAAGAATTGCTGTCGTCTGATGCTCAACGTATGGGAATTTAACAAATCTGCCGTTGAGTTTTATGAGAATTACGGATTTGAAACACGTTCTCGGCATATGGAGATTAATATATAGTTTGGAGTAAACGATATGAACAATATAATGCGTTTCTTAACGCCGAAAAGCATAGTTGCGTATCTTGATTCAAATGCAACTATTCGTAACGGCTACGAGAAAATGACATATCATAAATACCGAGCGATACCCGTTATTTCGTCGGACGGCGTTTATGTCGGTACCGTTACCGAGGGAGACCTCCTTCGCAGTATGCTGAATAACGGCGGCAACGATATGCGCGAGCACGAAAAGGTTTATATTAAGGATATCGTTCGTGACGGTTGGAATCCGCCCGTTAGCATAACATGTACGGTCGATCAGCTTTTCAACCGCGTGGCTGAACAGAATTTCGTTCCGGTTGTCGATGACAGAGGTGTTTTTATAGGTATTGTCACTCGAAAAGCGGTGTTGACTTATCTTACCGATGCATACGAAAAATTCCGTCAGCAGATATCAAATAACGATTGATATGTAATCACCCAAGCGATAAAGCTTGGGTGTGTTTTTTCAAACGCCCGTTATAATTATCTGCAAATGACCGGGTGTTACCTCGTAGATGCCGCTTTCCGCATTTTGTGAAAAGGTGGCTGCGGGAACTATAAGCGAGTACTCGCTATCCTCGGCGGGAAGTGTAAGAGTACCGTCAATATAGCTGTAATCCGATTCGGGAATCAACACTCCGTCAACGGTGACCGCAATATCCTCCAAAGTCGGTACAAACGTGTCGGTTAAAACCACGTCGGCGGCGGCAATATTGCCGTAGTTGTAAATGTCTATTACATAGGTTACACGTTCACCGCAAATGATAGGGTTGGGACAAACCGATTTCACAATACTCAATTCGGCATATTCTTCTGCTTGTACCGTTTCGCTATCGCTCGAGCCCTGATTGCAAATACAGTCACATTCAAAATCAACACTTGCGGTATTGGTTATTTCCGATCCTGCCGAGCTGTTGGCAAATTCGTTAACGGTAACGTTGTATAAAATCTGTGCGTTGCTGTTTGCGGGTATCGACGGTACCGTAAACACAATACTGTTTGCGTTAATAACGGGTGTGATATCCGAAACAAAGCTGCCGTTGATAAACAGCTGAGCCGAACCCCCGTAATCAAGCGGAGTTACGGTGTTCCCGTTAAAATCATAGCTGCCCAGATCGTCGGTGACGATAATGTCGCTTGCATCAGAATCGCTTGAGTTTTCAAGTAGAATCGAGTAGGTCAGATCGTCGCCTGTCTTGTAGGTGTCGGAAAGTGCGAGCTTGCGTATGCTTAACGCCTCCAGCACGGTTGCAGAGGTGGTGTTTGAAACTGCCGTAAGGGAAACCGTGCCGTTGTTGTAGCTTATTGTGGCGCGGTTTGTAATTATAGTTGCCATTGGGTGCTTTTTCTCCTTTCTGAAGGCGAGGTGCCTTCATTAAAAGTATATTCAAAGCATAAAATAACGCCACGAAAACATTTTCGTGGCGTCAGAGCGAAGACAAATGGTCTATTTACGCCCTTGAAAGAAAATAATATAAGAACAACAGAGCTTCACAATTACTATGAAGCTCTGTCTCTTTTCATAAGGAATATTATTTTTTATTGTATTTTCAAGGGCTTTGACAAAAAGCTCGACTACCGTACAATCGTACGCCAACGCTCGCTTTTTGCCAAAAATATCCTCATTTCTCTTACTCTGCTCAGTTTGCAGACTTTGTCTGCAAACTGAA
>JAZSDL010000039.1:0-78049 GCA_045531135.1 Eubacteriales bacterium
CTTGCACTCGTGAAGCTCGGGAAGTGCCTCGATGACCTCGGTGTCAAGCAGGTAGTCACAAACGGTACATCTGAGCTCCTTGGAGCCCTCGACGCCGATCTCGGCTTCCTTGGTTACGATCCACTCGCCGTCATCGTGTGCAGATTCGTTGACCTTTTCGCCGCACTCGCATACATTCCAGTGATTTGTCTCATCGCTCAGCCATTCGTCGCCTGCCACACATTCGTGAGGTTCGGGAAGTGCCTCGATAACCTCGGTGTCGAGCAGGTAGTCACAAACGGTACATCTGAGCTCCTTGGAGCCCTCGATGCCGATCTCTGCTTCCTTGGTTACGATCCACTCACCGTCATCGTGTGCGGATTCGTTAAGCTTTTCGCCGCACTCGCATACATTCCAGTGATTTGTCTCGTCGCTCAGCCATTCGTCGCCTGCCACACATTCGTGAGCAACGCCGTATGCCTCGACCTCGGATACCCAAACGAGATTTCCGCTCGGACGGGTAAAGGTGATCTTGATGTATTTTGCCTGTGCGACAGTCGCACCGACCGCGGTCGTATCTACCGCATATTTAGCAGATCCCGATCTGGTGTAGGTCGCAAATTCTGTCCAGGTTTCGTTATCTGTGGAGGTATAAACGGTGTATTCGGGTTCGCCAACGCCCGATCCGATGCTGTCGCCGCCTACGTTGATCTCTACCAAATGGAGATCGTAAACAGTTTCGCCGTCGCCCAAGGGCATTACGAGATCATAGGTGCGTATCGACTTGGTAAGAAGCGTACCTACCCATCTGTCGTCCTTGTAATAAGGCGAGGTGATGTCTGCATCGGTGATCTTGATACCGTCGGTAAGCTCCTTGCTGTCGGTATCGGGATAGGAATCGGAGGGAGTTATTGTCTGAGTATAGCTGTTGCCGTGGGTGAGGTTGCTGAGAGTGCTGCCGTAAATGGGAGCTTTGTTAGCACAAAGTACCTCGACCTCGTCCAACCATACAAAGTGGCTTGCGGTGGTGGTGAACTTAACGTATCTTGCATTTACAAGAGTAGAGGTGGAAGCCTCGAACAGATAAGTGCACCAGGTGTCGCTTTCCTGACAGAGCTTGTAGGTGCTTGTAGAGCAGACCTCTGTCCAGGTTGCGTTGTCGTTGGAAACCGAAATCGTCAATTCCAAGGGAATCGTGATGCCCCAGCTTCCTGCCGCAGTATAAATGCGGTAAACGTTGGAGTTGGTTGCCTGACCGAGATCAACGATAACGTCAATAGTGTCGCCCTCCTCGGCATTCCAACCCGAGTAAACGTTGGTATTTGCCGACAAAGAGCCCTTGGCACCGTCAACAAGACGTATGGTATCGTCGTTGAATGCGTTGCCCTCTGCTCTGTTGGGAGTCGTTGTTGTATAGCTCTTGCCTACAGAAATGACAGATGCATAATACTTGTTACAGATAATATTCGAGAATTCTACGAGAACCGCCTCGATATCCTCGGCTGCGGTGGTATCGGTCATGCCTGCCGCGATACCGCGCAATTCCATAATTCTTCTGTATTCTGTCTCGGTGTAGTCATCCTTGTCCGCTTCGCTTGCGGTAAGGATAAGATCTGCCAGATCAGCGTATTCGCCTGCCTGAACCGTAACGGTTACGGGTTCGGAGTAAACAACGTATTCGCGTCCGGAATAAGAAGCCGCTCTGTAACCGAAGAGTACGGTTGCACTGCCCTCCTTGATACCGGTGAGCTTGCCGTTGACGACCTTAACGTATTCCTCGCCGGTCACAACGCTGATAATGGTTTCGTTAACGGGTACTACCGTTTCGGTGTTGCCGTAGGTGGTAACAACTACGTTTCCGCCTGCATATACCTCGCCGGGAACGAGAGTAAAGTCGCTCGCGGTGAGCGTTTTTGCGGTGTCACGAACCAGCTGCATATAGTCGGTGGTAACGCCGTCGCAGCCCGAGAAGAAGCCGCGGTCGTTGTTTGATTCGGCAAAGGTCCAGGGCCAAACCGTCATACCTCTTTCGGCGGTTGCCTTAAGGAAGTACTGATTATCCTCGATAAAGAGGTGGCTGGGGTTGATGGTACTGTTGACCGCCTGTGCCTTTGCAAGCAGAGTGCGGAGCTGAGTAAGCGCCTCTGCCTCGGTCGATACCGCGGTAGAGCTGATAAGGTATCCGGTGGACATACCGGGGATCGCGCTTTGCATCTGCGTAAGGAAGCTCGTGTTAAAGGAGATAACGTCGACAAGATATGTCATGCCGTATTCCTCGAGCAACGCCGCAGTTGCGGTTATGTTGTCTGCGTTGGAACCCTTGAATTCTACAAATATCTTACAGTCCTTGTCCTGGAAGTACTCGCATACCTCCTGAAGCGTGGGGACCTTTTCGGTGGTGGCATTTCCGTCCTTGCCGAGTATGTAGTAGGATTTGATCTCCTCCAATGTCATACTGCCGACGGTTGCCGAGCCGGTGTAGGTGGTGGTACGGGTAATGGTGCTGTCGTGCATGATGATAACGTGACCGTCTTTGGTGATCTCAACGTCAACCTCAAATACGTCCGCACCGTTTTCGTATGCCGCGATAAAGCCCGAAAGCGTGTTTTCGGGAGCAACAGCGGGGTTACCTCTGTGACCGATCATTATCGGGGTACGTGTCATGGAGTTTTCGACAAAGTATTTATTTACGTTGTGCGCAAACTCGCTTGCATCGTTGGAAAGAACGGCGTTTACGCCGCAGGCAGCCGCCTTGACCGATTCCTCAATAAATTCGTCGGTGCCGGGGGTTGCATCGGAGGATGCCCAAACTGCAACCGCGTATTCCTGGATCTCGTCTACTATCTCGTGAGTGAGTTTGTTTACATTGATGATACAGAAAGTGGCGGGGATAGAGCGGATCGCTGTACGGATATCGTTGTAGCTGTCGTACTTGGAGGGATTAATAGTAATACCGGTACGGACGACGGAACTCTTGGATCTCATATAGGTGAGGTAAGAAGCAGTGCCCGCAACTACGTTGATATCGTCAAATCCTGTCACGTATATAGCGGATGCGATAGTATCTGCATGAGCGTTAGAGGATATATAAATGGTGGGGATAACGTTTCTCTCGGAGCATCTCCATAAGAAATAGTCCATATCCTCGATAGAATTTGCGTTGAGGAGGATGCTCGCGGGAACCTCCTTGGCATCGATGACCGAGCCGTCGCTGACGCGCTGGATGTTACCGATGGGGTTGATGGTATTAAGCTCGATGGGGTTGTTATCTACCAAGCTTGCGGCTTCTGCGATAACGTCCTCGACCTGTACCGTAACTCTGACACTCGAAACGCCGAGAGTACATCCCGCCAAGGATATACCGAGATAGCCGACGGGGTTATATACGTTCGCCGCAGAGGCAAGCTCGTCCTCACCGAAGTAGAGTGCCTGGTTGCCCTGAATGTAAGAGCCGGAGCCGTTCTTGCTCTTTACCGTAAAGTGACGGTAGCAGTAAGTAAGATCCGAGAACTTTGCATTAAGCTTGGTCATTACGTTCCAGCCGTCTGCGCCTCTCTCGGCACATTCAACACCGTTTTCGGGGTTGGTGTTGGCACGGTAGCACATCTGGTAATAGTTGTTGGTGAGCGCAAGATTGTCACTGCGGTACACCAAGGAGAACCAACGTGTGGTGTCATCGTTCAAAAGCGATTCTATCTTCGCCTCGGCGGTGAAGGAGTAATCACCGAAATCGCCGAGCCACTCGGGAAGAAATACTCCCTTGGGAGTGCTCGATGACGAGTTGGTTATAGTGAGTATACCGCCGCTGAGAGAGACAGAGTCGGTGGTAAATGCCCAACCCTTATCCTGCATGTCAAGAATACTCTCGAAATCGCCCATGCTTGCTTCGTACAGCACGTATTCGTATTCGTCGGTATTCTTTGCAACAACGTATATGCTCTTGCTGTTGCTGCCGCTTGTGGCGGTAAGCTCGGTTACGCCCTTTTTATCGGGGGTAAACGAGGTGATTTCCGAACCGGAAGCGTTTTTCCAGACAAGGTCCGAAACCGCCTCGCCGTCGTTTGCAAAAACAACGGAGTAGTTGGAAAGATTGATTGCTTCACCGACGTCTGCCGTGATCGCAGGCGAGGTGTAGCTGATGACGATATTTTTTGTGCTCGTGCTTTCGGTGGATCCGGCTGCTGAAACAGAACCTACCGCGAAAACGCTCAGCATCGAAAAAAGCATCGCCAGCGTGAGTAAAATACTCAGTGCTCTTTTCATAATTTTCTCCTTTATGAAATATTTTTTATAAACAACTTTATAAAATCACCGTTAAAAGCGCGTTTTGTGTCCGATTATCGACACATTGAGGCATAGCTACAGAAAGCGTTATAGAGAAAGCAGGTCGCTTTCTCTATAAATAACGTAATTTAATATGCCTTTGCCCAAACCACGTTGTGAACGGCATCCTTGCCGCAGCAAACACATTTTTTGCCCTCGACGGAAATCTCGTCGTAGATACAGCGCGAGCCGACGCCCGCCTGTGCCTTGACCTCATCCTCACATTCCTCGCATCCGCACCAGGGTGCAAATACAAATCCGTCGCCCTTTTCTTCGAGCGCTTTTTTGATCTCATCTACGGTATCGCAGGAATACGTATGGTTTTCGCGGTTCTTAAGCGCCTTTTCGTACATTTCGTCACGTGCGTTTACAAGCGCCTCCTTAACCGTTTCACCGATGTTATCAAGCGATACGACCTTCTTTTCGCCGCTCACGCGGGAGACTATAACGCAGTTGCCCGCCTCGATATCTCTCGGACCGAGCTCGATACGTACGGGAACGCCCTTCATTTCGTATTCCGAGAACTTCCAGCCGGCACTCATATCGCTGTCGTCGAGCTTTACGCGCACGCCCGCCTTGATAAGCTCATCATAAAGAACTGAGCAACGCTCGAGCACGCCCTCCTTGTGCTGTGCGATCGGAATAATGACCGCCTGAACAGGTGCAACGTCGGGAGGCAACACAAGTCCGCGGTCGTCGCCGTGAGTCATGATTATCGCGCCGATAAGACGTGTGGTAACGCCCCAAGAGGTCTGGAAGGGGTGAACCTTTTTATTTTCCTTGTTGGTGTAGGTGATGTCAAACGCCTTTGCAAAGCCGTCGCCGAAATAATGGCTGGTGCCTGCCTGAAGTGCCTTGCCGTCGTGCATCAACGCCTCGATAGCATAGGTCGCCTCTGCGCCTGCAAATTTGTCGCTCTCGGTCTTTTTGCCCTTGATAACCGGCATAGCAAGCGATTTTTCGCAGAAATCGGCATAAATATCAAGCATCTGCTTGGTCTCGATTATTGCTTCCTCTGCGGTTGCGTGGATGGTGTGACCTTCCTGCCACAAAAACTCGCGGGTGCGGAGGAAGGGGCGGGTGGTCTTTTCCCATCTTACAACGCTTACCCATTGGTTGTAGAGCTTGGGCAGGTCGCGGTAGGAATGGATTATGTTCGAGTAATGCTCACAGAAAAGAGTTTCGCTGGTGGGACGTACGCAAAGACGGTCCTCAAGCTTTTCGCTGCCGCCCATCGTTACCCAGGCAACCTCGGGCGCAAAGCCCTCTACGTGATCCTTTTCCTTTTGGAGCAAACTCTCGGGGATAAACATGGGCATACAAACGTTTTCGTGTCCGGTTTCCTTGAATCTGCTGTCAAGAATACGCTGGATGTTTTCCCATACCGCATAAGCATAGGGGCGGATGACAAGGCATCCCTTTACCGAGGTGTATTCGATCAGCTCGGCCTTTTTAACAATGTCGGTGTACCATTGAGCAAAATCCTCCTCCATGGGAGTGATTTCCTCAACAAATTTTTTCTCTGCCATAAGAATCTATCCTTTCGGCTTATCTGCTGATAAGTTTTAAACATTTTGCAAACTGTTTTCCGATTGCTCTTGCATTATTCGGAAAAATAGTTATAATATACGTGTTATGATTAAAATAACGCGATTTTGTTAGAGTATAACAGATTATTACAAAAATGTCAATCTTCAAAACCACATTTACGGAGGATTTATGAAAAAATCGATACGCATTATTGCGTTGCTTCTTGCTGTACTTATGGCGATAACCTCCTTTGCCGTGCTCTCGCTTGCCGAGGGCGAGGAGGGTGAGACCTCCGGCGAAAGCTCGGGTGAAACGGGCGGTGAAAGCTCGGGAGACACAAGCTCCGGCGACACAAGCTCCGGCGATACGAGCTCCGGCGACACGAGCTCCGGTGATACGAGCTCGGGCGAGGATACCCCAAAGATCACTGCGACAGTCGTAATAAACGGCGCTCCTGCGGATGCAGTCAACGTTTATTTTAACGATGCGGCTGTGTCGGGCACCTATACCGGCGCTCCCGGTGCGATCGCTATACGGGTTGAGCCCAAGGACGGCTACGAGATAACCTCTGCCGAATATAAGATACCCTATCTTGGTGCGGTTCAGCTTACCGAGGCGAACGGCAAGTATTCGGCTACTACATATGAGCTTTCCGACGGTGCATCTGTTACGTTGACCGTAAACGTCAAGCCCATTCCCAAGCAGGTCGATCTTTCGGTCACCGCAAACGGCGAGTCGGTCTATACCGTCAAGGCGAACGGTGCGGAGGTAGATCTTACCGAGTACGGCGTTATGTCGGGCGATAATATCGAGATCACCTTTGAGGGCGAGGGGGACTTTGATCCCGATCTCGCGCTGTTAAAGGTCAACGGCATCGTCACCTCGATGACATCGTTCACCTATTCGTTTACAATTACCGAGAATACCGTTATTCAGTTTTATTACGGCGACGTTCCCGTAAGAGTTAACCTCAACGGCCCCGGCAAGCTCGAGCTTTTCAAGTCCTCCGATGATACCGCGGTCGATACTCTGACCAACAACGGCACAGGCGCGGTCGAGAAAACGATTATGCTCGAGAGAGACGTTGAGTATAAGATAATCGTCACCGCCGGAAACAACTACGAGGTCTCGTCTGTCAGAATATCCGAGCCGAGACGTGCTCAAAGAGACGGCATCTACTATTTCACCCCCTCGGGTGAGACTACGGTTTCGGCGGTAATGAAAAAGGTCGGCGGAAACGACGATGACGATGACGACAGATTCACCGTGCGTGTAAACGTAGGTATGGGCGGTCAGGTCGAGGTTGACGGACGTACCGTTCTCGGAGGCATGGGCACCAATATTACCGTTGACAAGGGTGAGGATGTAGAGTTTACCGTCGTTGCCGAGGACGGCTACGTTTTGGATCTTTTCAGAGTTGACGGCAAAAACGTTGAGATCACCGACGGCAAATATACGATCAAAAACGTTACCGCGGCAATGAGCGTTTCTATTTCGTTCAAGAGCGAAAATCAGGGTGACGAGGCGGATGCCATCGGTGTTGACGATATCGATTGGACCGCAAAGCCCATCGTTGTTAAAGTATACGAAGGCAAGCTCGTAAAACGCGAGGTACTTGAAAAAATAGCCACACTTTCCGAAAACGGCGAATTTGTTGAGTTCCGTTCGGAAAACGGCACTATCTACGTTCCCTGCGGCAAAAGATCCGAGGGTACGTCAAAAACCGTAAATCTTTCTGTTTCTCCGCTTACCCGCGGTGTGATCTTCGATATTGTCGATACCGCAATCAAAACTGCAAGCGGCGGCGAGGCGGTCTACAAGGCATTCTCGTTTAACATAGGCATGTCGCTCCCCGAGGGAACCGAGGTTTCCTTCCTTGCAGGCGATGAGTTTATCGGCGGAGATGCGGTGATGCTTCTCTTTAACAGTGCGGATTCCTCCTTCTTTACCAAGGACAACGCCGCACTTCCGATGCCTGTCGATGCCGAGGGCAACGTCGGCAGATTTGCATACGATAACGAGGGCATACTCATCTGTGCAAAAGAGGTTATCGGCAGTATAACCATTACCGCGACCGTGCTAAACGAGGGCGGATTTATCAACCCCGAGGGCGTGGCAACCGTCGAACCCGATTCCACTCATACCTATTACGTTTCCTCCAAGGAGGGATACGTTATCAAGCAGATACTCGTTGATGACGTTGTTGTCGAGGGCGTTTCGGGACGTAAATCCTACAACCACACCTTTGAAAATATCGGAAAGAGCCACACCATAAAGGTTGAGTTTATGGCCGAAAACGGCGCCGATGCGGACGATGACGGAAACGGAAACGGTACTCTTACCACCGTTATCGTTATACTCATCATCGTGCTTGTTGCCATTGCGGGCGCTGCCGCACTGTTTGTGGTAAAATGGCGTCAGGAAAAGTTTTAAATGAAAGAAAAAGTACTTGATTTCTTTAATAAAGTCCTTGCGTTTTTCAAGAAAAATCGTATAGCTGCCATTTCGGTTGCCGCGGCGGCTGCGGTTATCGTTGTTGCGGTCATTGTCGTTTTGTCGTTCGGCGGTGATTCCGATAATACATCGGAAAGCAAGTGGGGATACGGCATTACCGAGAGCATCCCCGAGTTTGACGGCGATTGCGACCGTATCGATAAAAGCGGCAGCGGTTATTGCGTTGCTTATTACAGCGACGTAACCGGCGACGAGGTATCGGAATATATATCCGAGCTCGAGGAAAAATGCAATATAACATTCAATAGCGATAAATATCCGCGTTCTGCGGTTTACGGCGACCGTATTATCGCGGTACACTATAACGTAACCGAAAAGAAGTTTTCGGTCACCGTAGTATCAAAAAATACAGAAAACACTGAAAGCTTCGGAGCAGATCAATGAAAATAACAAACTCTATCAAAGCAATAATCATCGACGGCACACGTCTTCTTACGGTACATATGTGTTCTCCCGAGGGCAAGGAGTATTATACTCTCCCCGGCGGAAAGCAGGAGCCCAACGAGCTGATGATCGATGCGCTCAAGCGCGAAACCAAGGAGGAGACCGGCTATACCGTTGAGCCCAAGAGCTTGCTCTTTATCCGAGAGGGCTTTAACGACGAATCACACAGGATCGAGTTTATGTTCATCTGTGATATCGTCGGCGAAAAAGAAGATGATAAGCAGCTTTACGACGAAAACCAGATCGGCACAAAATGGATATCTATCGATAATATTCTCCACGAGGAGCTCTATCCTGCCGATATGCGCAACGTTATAAAGCGCCATTTCCTCGGCAAAAAGAATGATATCTATCTCGGTGAAATGAAATAAGGGGAGATAAAAATGTCTTTGTATCTTGCAGACGGTATCAGCGCAAGCGCGGTTGAGACGTATTTAAAGGAATGCTTTGACAACGGAATAAGGGTGCGCACCCTGCAGGTCATCAAGGGCGACGAGGCGGTTATAAAGCTTGCCTTCGCGCCGTATGATCTTGATGCTCCCATGCATCTCTACTCGCTTTCAAAAACCTTTACCTCGCTCGCTGTGGGTATGTGCGTTGATGACGGTAAATTAAAGGTTACAGACAAGCTTTGCGATATCTTTCCCGATAAAATGCCCGATGTAATGACCGACGCGCTCAAAAAAGTGACTGTCCACGATCTTCTGTCGATGCAGAGCGGACATACCGCCTGCGTGCTCGATACGATGCGCTGGGCAGACGATTCGGTACGTGCCTTCTTTGAGCAGCCGACCGCGTACGAGCCGGGTACCACCTTTGCCTACAGCACGGCGGCGACCTGTGTTTGCGCTGCGGCGGTGGAGCGCGTTACCGGCATGAAGCTTGTTGATTTTCTTAACGACCGCCTGTTTTCCAAATTCGGCATCGAAAAGCCCGTCTGGCGCGAGTGCCGCGACGGACAGACCTTGGGCGGTACCGGCTTGGAGGTTTCCAACAGCACCGTTGCTAAGCTCGGTCTTTTGCTCAAGAATAAGGGTATGTATAACGGCGAGCGTATCATAAGCGAGGAATATCTGGCGCTTGCGACCTCAAAGCACTCGGACAACAGCTGTAACGGCACACCCGATTGGACTGCCGGCTACGGCTATCAGATCTGGTGTAACGACCGTGACGGCTTCCGCGGCGACGGCGCATTCGGTCAGCTTTGCGTTGTTCTTCCGAAGGACGACGTGGTAGTTGCATTACTCGGCGAGGCGATCAATATGCAGACCGAGCTTTCACTTGTTTATAAGCTTGTCGATACGATGTACGGCGAAAAGGGCAATGCGGATTCTCTTAACGGCCTTATCGAAACTGCATATTTAACCGCCGAAAACGAAAACGGTTTTAATAACGATATTTCGTTCGAGGTAAAGGAAAACCCCTGCGGTATTCATAAGATTCGCCTTTTCGGTGAGAACCTTCTTCACGTTGAGCTTGATACCGATTACGGCAAAAAGGAGATAGTATGCGGAAACGGCGAGTATCTGCTTAATCACGTTATGCTCAAGAACCTCGCCCCTACCATTACCTATCTCGATCCCAACATCGATGCGCCGGAGCGCGTGAGTGTGCTCGCCTCGTACGAGCTGCTTGACGACGGCAGGATAAAAATCAATCTTCGTCACCACAACACCTGTCACGTGCAGAGCTGGGTGTTTGATCCGAGCAATAACTCTATGGATATCGTTATGTTTGTCGGCTATATGGTCTGCACTCATTTTGATATCACCCGAATTCCCGAAGCAGCAGAATAAAACAAAATCACCGCATCTGCAAGGTGCGGTGATTGTTATTTTTCATCGTCAATATATTCGATAATGTCAGAAATGTTGCATTTTAAAATGCGGCAAAAATCATCGATCTTCATAGTACTGATGCCGTTGCCTTTTTTCATTCGGTCGATAGTCGCGCTGCTGATATTATATTTGTTTATCAGAGTATACGTGGTTATATTCTGCTTTTTTAATGTTTCCCAAAATGGCTTATAACTTATCAATCGTTTCACCGCCTTTATCTATGATTAGCATAAAGGCGAAATTTTATCTTGACAATAGTCATAATTATGACTATAATGTAGAAAAGGTGGGTTATGAACAAGAGAGCGTTAAATCTGACATTTATGTTGCTGTCGTTAATTTGCGGCGGTGCGATATATCTGCTTTTTCGTCCCGAAACCTATGTATCTGCGTTTTTCAACGGTTTTTTCAAGCTTGAGGGCTTGCGGTCGGTATTATCCTTTTTATCGTGCGGGTTTATCAACAGCTATTTTGTTGATTTTCTTTGGGGATATGCGCTTTGCTGCGGATTTATCGCCGTGTTTTTGCCGAAAAAACGCAATTTGGTTTACTGTGTTTTGATTCCGTTGGGAATGGGCGTTGTGTGGGAAGTATTGCAGTATTTCGGTGCAGTAAAAGGAACGGGCGATATAATTGATGTTTTAATGTATCTTTTGGCGGCATCCTCCGCAATTATTGTAAATTTAAAGGAGTAAGAAAAGAAAATGAAAAAAACAAGTTTATTGATGGCGTTGTTGCTCGTTATTGCTTTTTCGTTATTTGCAATCGCCTCAACCGAGGATGAAGGAACCGTAAGTCAGAGCGGCGGTGTTACTTCTTCGTCAAGCTCTGCTGCGGACTCCGGTTCATCCTCTGCTTCGGTAGCCGACGATGAAAAATTAGGAGATTATTCTGTCGTTATCGACAGCTTCCGTTTCGGCGAAACGTACGACGGCAAAAAAGCGGTAATCGTGAAATATATTTTCACCAACAATAACAGCGATACCGCAAATTCGTTTATGTTTGCTTTTGACGATAACGTGTATCAAAACGGAGTAGGTCTCAATCCTGCATACGTTATGAAAGACAGCTCGAAATACAGCGCGGACAACCAAACCAAAGAGATCAAAAAAGGTGCATCCATCGAGGTTGAGGTTGCGTATGAGCTGAACGATACTACTACCGATATTGAGGTTGAGGTCAAGGAATTATGGAGCTTCAGCAATAAAACTCTGACCAAAACCTTTTCTATCGGCGAATAGAATATCACTAAACCCATAGGGTTTAATATCACTTAACAGACAAAAAGAAAGAGAAGACTCGTTCATATACGAATCTTCTCTTTTCTGCCTCTTTGGGTTTGGGCTACTGCCCAAGTGCATTTGTACGCACAAATGCGACGCCGGTTCTCAACGGAAGTTGAAGGATTTTCAAATTCTCCGTTAGGAACAACACTCATTTTGCTCGCGGTGATTTTTGTTTTTTGGTGTTTTGTATAAGAGTGACGGGAAACAGAGATTTTTAGCCGTATCATCAACCGTCGCCTACATCGGGCCAATGCTCGTCGTTGGGATGGTGTTCCCAATATGCTTCCGAAATTTTATTATACTCCTCCGCGCTCATTTCGCCTGATAAATATGCATTATCGGCCTGTATCTTCTGTTCGATAGATACGTAAGTGCTGCTGTGATCGGGCGTGGAGTTATCAAAAGACGGTATTACGCTTGAGGTTTCGGTACGAGATGACTTCGGTCTGACGGGCGGTGCGCTGTCGGCATATCCGCCGTGTCTTGCACGATATTTCGAAATATCGAAATTCGACGAGGCGGTGGCATTTGTTCTTTCGCTATCCTTTTTTATGCTGTAGTCTGCACAAAGAGCGGAAAAATCGTAATCGTCCTTAATCACCACGATTTTTTTTGCATAATTTGTAGGACAATATCATTAGTCCGAGGAACAGGAAGAAAAGAATTGCCAAAAGCACTACAACCGATAATGTGGATATCACGTCAGTCGGCAAATCGTTTCGACTCGTGTAAAGATAAAAAGCCGCAACGCCGAGAACATAAAATGCCGCAAACGGCCAGCAGAAGCGGAAAGGCGAGATTACATATTTTGCCGTTTTGTAGTACTGTGATTTTTGACAAAGCTTTGTTATCAGATGATTTGTATCTACGCTAAGGCACAAGCTCGACACATCGGGCTTATATACGGCATTTGTAATACCGCGTACGGAAAAACCTACAATTATCGGCAAAACAAAAATCGGGATGACAAACAGAGGAATGAACCAATACCATATATTCGCATCAATAAGTGACAGCACCGAGTTATATATAAAACTCCACAGTGCCGAAATAATGGGAATCGGACTTTGCACACCCTCTTGCCGGATAAGCAACTCTGCCGCCCCGTACGAAAAAACAAAGAAATGAATGAAGTATAAAGCCGACCAGACGGAGAGACATATCTTATACGCCCTCGAACTTTGTTCGTATTTGAAAATTCGTTTGTTTAAATAATCGACCGCTTGGTCAAGATTATCGTCATTAACAGAGCTCAGCATTTCAACCCTCGCAGTATGTTTTTTATAAGTATATCATATTTCTCGTCACAAGGCAATAAGTAAAAAAGATTTCAAATGTTGGCACAACCTTAAAAATCGCATTGACAATTAAGGGATAATATTTTATAATGGTTCGGATAATTAAAAAAGAAAAGGAAAACAAAAATGGTTAATTTCAGATATAAGCAGGCAAACGGTGTGAATGATGGCGATTTTTCTCGGTTCGATACGCTTCTTAACAAGGCAGACGGATTTTTCCGCGAGAAGAACGGCTTGGGCAACGATTTTCTCGGTTGGCGCGATCTCGGCGTCCGCGTTGAGAGTGAGGAGTATCAGAGGATCAAGGCGTGTGCCGAGCGTATCCGCGCAAACAGCGACGTGCTGCTTGTAGTGGGCATAGGCGGCTCCTATCTCGGCGCGCGTGCGGTTATCGAGTATCTCAAAACACCTTATCACAATCAGTTAAAGACCGGAGATCCCGAGGTTTATTTTGTCGGCAACTCCTTCTCGGGCGGCGAGCTTAACGCTATCCTTGCGCTCTGCGAGGGCAAGCGCGTAAGCATAAACGTAATCAGCAAATCGGGCACCACCACAGAGAGTGCGGTTGCGTTCCGTATCCTGCGTGAATATATGGAAAAACGCTACGGCAGAGAAGAGGCGGCAAGCCGTATCGTTGCCACCACCGATGCAAACCGCGGCGCGCTCCTCTCACTCGCAAAGCAGGAGGGATATGAGTGCTTTGTTATTCCCGATGACGTCGGAGGTCGTTTCTCGGTGCTTACCGCAGTCGGCTTGCTTCCCGCGGCGGTTGCAGGCATTGACACCGATGCGCTTTTAAACGGCGCTGTTGCCGAGCGCGAGCGTATTTTCGTTTCCGGCACCGATTCTGCGGTTTACAAATATGCAGTACTGCGTAATATAATGCTCGCAAAGGGCAAATCGGTCGAGGTTCTGGTAAGCTACGATCCCGATTTTCGTTTTATGGGCGAATGGTTCAAGCAGCTCTTCGGCGAGAGCGAGGGCAAAGACAAAAAGGGCCTGTTTCCCGCATCGGTCACCTACAGCTCGGATCTTCACTCGCTCGGTCAGTTTGTTCAGGACGGCTCTCCCATACTGTTCCAGACCATCTGCCGCACCGAAAAGGGCGATGCGGATTCTCCCGTTATCCCGTTTGATACCGCAAACGGCGACGGACTTAACTTCCTCACCGGTATGACAATGGACGACATCAACGAAAAAGCGATGTTCGGCACACTTCTTGCTCACCGCGACGGAGGCACCGACAGCGTTATTATCGATTTCGGCGGAAAGGATGCATATTCGCTCGGCGAGCTGATCTATTTCTTCTTTGCCGCCTGTGCGCTTTCGGGCTATATATTAGAGGTAAACCCCTTTGATCAGCCGGGTGTTGAGGCATACAAAAAGAATATGTTTACGCTTTTGGGCAAGCCCGGATACGAATCCGGTAAGGACGAGCTTCTTGCCGAAATCGCATCAATATAAAAAAATCAATCAATAATCAATAAATTGCTATTGATTTTTTGCAAGAAATACGCTAAAATACTAATAGAGTAACCCGAAAGGTATACCGGCATACCCTCGGGACGACAAAATCTACCAGCCGGAAGAACGGAGATTTATTATGCAACTTATCGTAGGATTAAAGGGTACCGGCAAGACCAAGACTCTCATCGAGGCGGTCAATACTGCATCAAAGGAAACCAACGGTGTCGTTATCTGCATCGAATGCGGCAGAAAACTCACCTTTGATATTAAATATCATGCACGTCTTGTAGATGCTCAGGAATACGGCATCGACAGCGCCGACAAGCTTTACGGCTTTGTTTGCGGTATGCTCGCAGGCAACTATGACATTACCGAGCTTTTCATCGACAGCGCTCTCAAGATCTGCGGCGAGGACGTTGCGGCATTTGAGGATCTTGTTTGCAAGATCGAGAAGATCACTGCCGCTCACAAGATCGAGTGTATGATCGTTGCATCCGTCGCTCCCGAAGCACTTACCGAAAAGACCTCTTGCTTCATTAAATAATGGACGAAAAGAAGTATAAATACCTAAAATGCGGCTTTCGTGCCTTCGGCGCATATACCGTTGTGAACTTTTTGTGGACGGCGATACTCTCCATAGGTACAAACATCGCCTCGCAAAACGCAGGCACCGACGTTACGAGCATAAAGCTGCAGGGCATAAGCGCCTTGGCGGACAGATTGGTTACTGCCAATTTTGCGATATTGCTGTTTTCGGTTGTTTTCGGTTTTTCCTTCCTTGTTCTTGATATAAAGAATATGTCCAACCCGGCAAAGCGTGCTTTGCATATTGTGATCAACTACGTCACAACCATGCTATGCGTTTATTTGCTTCATTCCACCGCGCCCGAGGCAAGTGCAAGCGTTTGGGTTGTGCTTATCTTCTTTGCGACATTGGTGTTCTTTGCCGTTTACGGTATGGCGTTACTTGCTGCGTTTATTATCAGAAGAAGAAAAGAACATTAAAATTCAATAATATTTTTATAAAGAAGAGACTCGTTTGAGTCTCTTTTTTTGTCATCAAAAACATCGGACACGCATAGGGTATAGCATAAAAGAATCGGAGTGGTGGAAATAAAAAACAAAGCGGGTGTTTTAATAAAAGGCGCGGCGGCAATGACCGCTTTTTCTCTCGTGAACAAGCTGTTGGGCGTGTTTTTGCGGCTGTTTCTCTCAAACCGTATCGGAAGCGAGGGTATGGGACTATACCAGCTTATTATGAGCGTGTATACCATGTTTTCTACCTTTGCCACGGCGGGATTTACCGTTTCGGTATCGCGGCTTGTCGCCGAAAAGGACGAGCGCAGCTCGAGCGATGCAAAGCAGCTGTTAAAAAACTCGTTTGTTGCATCTATAACCGTCAGCGCGGTTGCGACCGCGTTAATGCTTTTTGCCTCTGATTTTATTGCACTGCGCTTTTTGGGCGATCTGCGATGTGCGACACCGCTTCGGATACTTGCGCTCAGTATGCCCTTTATGGCGCTTGCCGCCTGCTTTAAGGGGTGGTTTATAGCAAAGCAAAGGGTTACTGTCACCTCATCCGCATCGCTTTTTGAGCAGATAGTAAAAATGACGGTCATCGCGCTGTTTTTAAACGTGATAATGGCAACTACCGATGATATCGGCACGCTTTGCACCGGAATCGTTTTGGGCGTTACTGTCTCGGAAATGTGCTCTTTTACATATCTTTGGCTTTTTTGCGTTATTCCCGAACGGAATAAAAGCAATATGCCTCCCACCGAAACCAAGCGTGACAGTATGCGTTCGCTTATAAGCGTTACGGTTCCCATATCGCTTTCGGTCTATCTTACAAGCATACTTCATACCGCCGAAACACTGCTCATTCCTTATGTTTTTGAGAGCTATTCGGGCGACAGATCGCTTGCGCTGTCGCAATTCGGTATGATTCGCGGAATGGTCGTGCCGATACTTTTCTTCCCGTTTGCTTTTCTCGCAAGCTTGATATCGGTGTTCACTCCCGAGATAAGCCGATTAAACCTGCTTTCCGACCGACGTCCAATAAATGCGCGCATTTCCTCGATAATGTCATTCGTCTCGCTTCTTTCGGTTGCGGTCGGCGGCCTGTTTTTCTTTTTGCCGAACGAGATTGGCGAGGCGTTTTATCCCAACGAGCATACCGCGTACGCAATAAAGATACTTGCACTCGTAACTCCGTTTATGTACGTTGAAACGGTTACCGACGGTCTTTTAAAGGCGATCGGCGAGCAGGTGCAAACGCTTAAATTTTCGGTATACAATTCGATACTGCGCGTGGTTCTGATACTGCTTTTTGTTTCGCGCACGGGGGAAAACGGATATTTGTGGCTGCTGGTGATCTCAAACAGCTTTACCTATACGCTGTGCAGATACCGTCTTTACAAGGTGACAAAGGTCAAGCCGCGTTGGATGAGCGATATAGCGTTCCCGCTTGTTTGCGCGGTAGCGGGCGGTATAGCTGCGAGATATGCTCTCTCGTTATTGCGGTTTGAAAACGCGGTCGCATCGGCAGCGGCGGGGAGCGCCGTTTACATCGGGGCTTTTGCGCTTTTGATGCTGCTGTTTGGATTTGAACGGCTTAAAACCACGGTAGAAAGGTTACGGAAATGAAAAACGGGATAAACAGTATTTTTCGTTATCTTCCTATCGGGATATCGTGTGCGGTAAACCGACTGCCCGAGAATATTTTTAATAACATAACCGAAATACGGCTTCGCAGGGATGCACCGATATCGTTAAGCGTCGGAAAAAGAAATGTTTTTTTCGACAGCTCGGGGCGAATCTGTAATCTGCGAAACGCAGTCCGCGCAAGCGAGCGCGAAATGCAGGAATGTCTGTCAAAGCTCACGTCGGGCTCGCTTTATACCTGCGACGAATATATGGCGCAGGGCTTTATACCGCTTGCCGAGGGCGGCAGGGCAGGGGTTTGCGGCAGAAGCAACCGAAAAAACGGATTTGCCGAGATAACCTCGATAAATCTGCGTGTTTACCGCTTTCTGCCCGATGTAGCCAAGCCGCTTGTAGACCGATTGGCAAGCGACGGGCTCTGTAACGTTTTGGTTTGCTCTCCGCCTGCTATGGGGAAAACCACCTTTTTGCGAAGTGCCGCCTATCTTCTCTCGGCGGGAAAGGGTATTGCGCCTGTTCGGGTGGGCATTGCCGACGAAAGATGTGAGATCGCGGTGGGTATCGGCTCGGACGGGATAGCCGATATCGTTTCGTCGATGCCTAAAGCCGAGGCGATAACGCTGCTTACACGCACTATGTCGCCCGAGGTGATAATATGCGATGAAATAAGTGCGACCGAGGTCGATGCAGTTATCGAAGCGCAAAATACAGGCGTTTCGCTTATTGCCTCGGCTCATTGCGAAAGCCCGAGAGAGCTGATGCTGAGGGGAAGAATGAGTCGGCTTATCGATCAAAAAGTCTTTAAGCTTTGCGTAATGCTCGGTAATAACGGTCGGTTCACCTGCGAAATTGCCGAAACGGAGGCGGTATTATGAATTGGTTGGGGGCGTTGCTGGTGGTCGTTGCATCGTATCTGTGCGGAATAACGCTGTCAAGGGACGAGCGCGACAAGCTTAAGACGGTCGAATCGCTTATCGATCTTATTTCATATATGAAACGTAGGATGAGCTTTGAGCTTGTGTCTTTGCCGCGGATCTTTTTCGAATACGACGGACTCTTTCCAAAAACACAGCCGTTTATGACCGAGCTCCGCTCACGTACCGACCGCTTGAACATTGCTTGGGAAAGGGCTGTGTCGCGGCTTTGCGTTGAAGAAGACACAAAAAAAGAGCTTGCTCGATTTGGAGATTCGCTCGGTCGGCTCACGCTCGATGAGCAGATCAAAAGGTTGGATTCGCTTTATGCCTTTCTGCTTGATAAAAAGAAATCACTTGCCGATCTGCTTCCCGCGAGACAAAAGAGCATAAAGGCGGTCTGCACGCTTATCGGCATGATGACCGCCATAATCCTTTTATAGAAAGGAAACAAAAAGCTTGGGAATTTCATTAATACTTAAGATCGCGGGCATCGGTATCGTAGTCAGCGTTGCCTGCCAGATATTGCAAAAAAGCGGGCGCGACGAGCAGGCGACCTTTGTTACGGTAGCAGGTGTAGTAATAGTTATGCTTTTGCTCGCAAGCGAGATAAGCTCGCTGTTTTCAACGTTGAGGAGCGTTTTCGGACTGTGAATATCATTACGGTCTGCGGCTTTGCGGTGGTTTCGGGATGCCTGATCGCTATCATAAAAAATCTTCGTCCCGAGCTTGCTTCTATTGCATCGGCGGTTGCGGGGATATTGATCGCGGTGTATGCCGTCGAATCGTTACTGCCGTTTATAAGCTATGTCCGCGATATCGCATCGAGCCGAGGGGTAGAGAGCTATTTCACCCTTATGCTAAAGGCGCTCGCAATATCGTTTTGCTGTAAGCTGTCGGCGGAAATATGCAGAGATTGCGGAGAAAATTCGCTTGCATCGCGCGTGGAGCTTGCGGGAAAGGTGGGCATAATTCTTATCAGCTTGCCGATAATACAACAGCTTTTTGAAATAGCAGAGGATATGCTGGGATGAAAAAAATCATCGTCGTTATTTTTATTGCTTCGCTTTTTGCGCTTATGCCGCTTCGCGTTGCCGCATACAGCGATGAAACCGCCGATAGCATAGCGGAAGCGGTTGATGCCGATAAAATAAAAAACGATTATCTTAACAGTGACGAGATAAACGGCGAAAAAACGGTAAATGTTTTTGAAAAGGCGGTAGATATCATTACCGATGCCTTTAAGGACGGCGGAATAACGGTTGTAAAGTCGTTCGGCGCGATACTCGGCGTGATAGTTTTGTGCTGTGTGATGAACTCGATGAGGTTTTCGGAAAGTCAAGCGCTCGATTCTGCGATGTCGTTTGTTTCGGTGCTTGCGCTTTCGGGCGTTACCTATTCGGTAATGTATAAGCTTTTTGTTTACGTTATCGCTTCTATGGAGTCGCTGACGATAGCAATGAGCTCGCTTATGCCGATAATGGCGACGCTTAACGTTTTCGGCGGAAGCACCGCCGCCGCGGCGGCGGGCAGCTCGTCGCTTACGCTGTTTCTTTCGGTACTTTCGATTATTTGCACCAAGGTGCTTTTGCCGATATTACAGATTTCGTTTGCGCTTTGTCTTGTCGGCGCGGTGCCGTCGGGTGTGGATCTCAGCTCGGTTACCAATCTGGTAAAAAGCACGGGAAGTATGCTTATGTCGTTCGTTTTCACGCTTTTGGGCTTTACTCTTTATCTTCAGAACGCAATAGCCGCCGCGGGAGATAATTACGTTACAAGGAGCATAAGATTCGCCTCGGGGGTGTTCGTTCCGGTAATCGGTAATATGCTAGGCGATGCGGCAAGGACGGTTATTGCCTCGGTCTCGGTGGTAAAAGGAACCGTAGGTGCATCGGGGGTGGTAATCGTGCTTTCTATGGTGTTGCCGCCGTTTGTTGCGGTCGTGCTTTACAAAATTATGCTTCTTCTGTGCGGGATAGCGGCAAAAACGCTCGGCTGTGAGCGAGAAAGCGGTTTTTTGTACAATATGCTCGGCGTAACAAACCTTCTTATGTCGTTGGTTGCGGGGGCAGGTGTGGTGTGTATAATAGCGATAGCGGTGTTTATAAAAACGGGAGTGACGGCGTGAAAGGGTATTTTCTTACCGTTCTTATCGCCTCGGTCTGCGGTGCTTTGTGTATCGTGCTGTCTTGGGGCGGGTTTGAAAAATATATGAAATATATCGTATCGGCGGTATGTGTCGCGTTGATAATCGCGCCCCTGCGTGAGATAGATTTATCGCAGATAGAATCCGCCGTATCCGAGCAGCAAACGGTGCAATATGCGCAGGATGAGGAATATCTTTATCGGCTCTCGGGCGAAATAGCCGAAAAACGTGCCGAGGAATATATTTCTGAGCTCGTTTTAAAGGAGTTTGGCATAAAAACGGCAGGCACCGACATAAAGATAGATTGGGATTCGGAAACCCCGACGGTAGAAAGCATCTGCGTGTCGATTTCAAAGGAGGATGCCGATAAATGCGCTGCGGCAAGAGAGTATCTTACGAAAATTCTCGGAGGTGAAGTCAGAGTAATTGAGTGCTGACGAATTGCAGAAAAGGATAAAAGCGCTTTTCTCGCGCAAGGGCTTCGGTATCGTTGTTATTGGTCTTGTTGCGGGGATAATATTGCTTTTGCTTCCCAAAAACGATACAGAAGCAGAACCGGTACAAACCGATTCGGCTCTCACCTCTGCCGAGTATTGCCTGTTGCTCGAGCAGAAGGCAGAGGAGATGATATGCCGTCTTGACGGTGTCGATGCCTGCTCGGTGTTCATTACGTTGGATAAGGGATATCGATACGTATATGCCACAGACCAACGTGTGCGAGAGGAAAGCGGATCAAAGGAAACCGAAAAAACGATAGTGCTTGCGGGGAACGGAAACGGCGAAAATGCAATACTTATCGAAGAAACTCTGCCTACGGTTGCAGGGGTTGCAGTGGTGTGCAAGGGTGCGAGCTACGAAACCCAATACCGTATAATCGGACTTATGTGCGCGCTGTTTGATATAAACAGCAACCGCATAAGCGTTCAGACAAATTGAGAATAATTATTACGGAGGCAATATATGGATATCAGAAAACAATTTGACAAATGGAAAACAAAGCTTTCGGAATTGGAATGGAGCAAGCTTATCGGCACAAAGGCATTTATCACCGTTGGCTGTGTTATGCTTGTTTGCGCGGCTGTGCTTGTGACAACGCTGTTTAACCGCAATACCGATACCGATGCGGCGGGTGATGAGGGCAACCGCGTTCTCGGAAATTCTCTGCTTGTCGATTCGGGACTTACCGGCGATATAAGCGAGCCGACCGATGCAGACGTGAACGCATCTCCCGAGACTGCCGAGGATTTTTTTGCCATGGCGATAATCAATCGCACACAGGTGCGTGATTCGGCGCTTGAGGTGCTTAAGGAGATCGCATCCAATCCCGATACTCTGCCCGATGCAAAGGAGGAGGCACTTTCCTCTATCGCGGATATCGCAGACGATATGAGCGCCGAGGCGAATATCGAAACACTTATCAAGGCAAAGGGAATTTCGGATTGCGTTGCGGTCATCAGCGGCGAGACCTGCTCTGTGATCGTAAACCAAAACGGCTTGCTTGCCGAGGAATTAACGCAGATCACCGATATCGTATACGAGCAAACGGGTATTCCCGTTGCCAATATCACGGTAGTCGAGGCAAAGAAATAAACAATATAAAGAAGTGCTTTTGCAAGCGCTTCTTTTTTGTTTCTTGACAAAAGGACGGGGGATATTTTATAATAAAAGCAATAAATAAAAAATAGGAGAAATACATGAAAAGAATTTTAAGCATGCTTATTGCGGTTATGATGCTTGTGACCGTGTTCACAATTTCACCTATGACCGTATCGGCAGGGCCCGATCTTTCTGCCGTCACCTGCTCATCGTTTATATCCAACTCGACAGCGCGCGAGTATATCGATATGATGATGGAATATTATCTCACTGCAAATCCCAACATAGTCACGGCTATGGATAACGGAAAGTCGGCTATCTTTATGTTTGAGGGCGGCTCGGACAATTATTCCTCCGCCTCTTATTCGACAAGCAGCAGCAACATCCGCAACCAAGCCGTTTGTATTGTTGTAAAAAAGGTCAGCGGCAAATACAGCATCGTGTTTTATGACGAAAACAGCTCCTCTATTCCCAGCCAGCCCCAATCAACAGGCGGCGGAGCGAATGACGGACAAACCACGATATTAGACGGTATTTATTCGGTATATACCTGGAACCATCAGGGAAAATACGGCGCGCTTCAGATCAATACGAGCAAGGGATATTACACACCCCCATCTAACCTCAACGGCGTTGTAAACACCGCAAGCGGAATAAACATTCATACCCGTACCTCGTCGCAGGCGCTTTCGGGCGGGAGCGCGTGGTCGTGGGGATGTCAGCTTATCGGCTCAGGCAATACGACCGCAAATACCTTTAACACCTTTATGAAAACGGTTACGGGAATTACCTATAACGTCTGGAATTCCTGGGGCGATTTCAATACGATAACCACCGGTACCGATGCGGGATATTATATCCTCGACAGACAGCTTGCGCTGTCCGGTCTTGCATCGCTTTATAATTCCACCGCGCTGTCCAATATCACCGCCGCGTCCCGCACCGCGCGCGAGGAAGCGACAAAGAATTATTTAAACAACTGCACCTATTATCCCTCTTATTGCGATATTCGGTTCACCGCCTCGACCAAGGCGTACAGCTATCCCTGCACTACCGAGACCGACAGCACGTCGGTGGTTATCGCAACCATTCCCGAGGGGCAGGAGGTGCCCGCCTATGCGCTCTATCTTAACGATAAGAACGAGTATTGGTATAAGATAATCACCTACGGAACCACACCCGCATACGTTTATGCCGGAGATACCGAGTTTTTGTCCGAAAGATACGATGACGTTCGTATCGAGGACGGTAATTCTCCGATAAACATTCCGCTCGGAAACGTATATGCGGTAAAGGGTGTTGCAAAATCCGATTATAACAAGATAACCGGCATTTCCGCCTATGCGCTCTACGGCTTTGACGAAAACGGCGAGGTCGCTACCGGCGGCAACGATTCGATAAGCGGAAATTCCTATTCGCTTGCAGGCAGTAACGTTGACAATAAGCTTCTGTTTAACAAGCTTGATGCAGGTAACTACACCTACGTTATATTTGTAAATGCCGAGAATCATCACGCAACCTCGGGCAGTACAAAAACCGAGAGCGTTAAGGCGTTGCTTATGAAGGCGGATTATTTCACCGTCGGCTCTGTCGGAAATATCGCGCTTGATGCCGATTATACGATTTCGGGTAACGGTGTCGGATTCTCATCGTATACCGCGGATCTCACCGACGGTCAGGCAAGCACGGCATTGAGCTACGACAATAATTGGTTTGCGTTTTATTATAACGCGGATGCCGATGCATCTGCCGTAAACTCTCCCGACGGAATCGGAACCGCGGTTATAGACCTCGGCAATTACTACGATGTCCACCGCATCCGTCTTAATCTTCTTAACTACGACGGCGCCGATATAACGGAGCCCGAGTATATCAGGATATACGAGTCGATAGACGGCGAAAGCTTTACTTATCTTGCGGATGCGCCCACACAGGATGTACAAAGCACGTCTTATTGGAGCGATGTCTCGGCAGACGGCAGCGCGAGGTATATCAAAATAGAGTTTAAGCTTACAAAGACCTTTGCTTTTGTTAACGAGATCGAAATTTACGGTGTCGAGGCAGAGAGCATCCCCGAGCCCAAGCCCGATTATATCCTCGGCGACGTAAACGGCGACGGGGGCGTTGATTCTGTCGATTATCTTATGGTCAAGCGCTATTGCTTTGGCAGCTATGCTCTTACCGATGACGAGATGATCCGCGCGGATGTCGATCTGTCACAAAAGGTCGATTCTCTTGATTACGTGCTTGTAAAGCGTATTGCGTTTAATACGTATACCGCATAAAAAAGTTAAGACCGTTGGGATTTACCAACGGTCTTATGTTTTCGGTTGTTAATTAAAACTTGTTAACTTTCTTCTGGAAGTATGCCTTGGGGTGCTGGCAAACAGGGCACATTTCGGGTGCCTTCTTGCCAACGTGGAGGTGACCGCAGTTAGTGCAGATCCAAACCTGAACCTCCTCGGAAACGAAGATGGTGTCGGTGTTAAGCTGCTCGAGAATAGCGCGGTATCTTTCCTCGTGCTCCTTTTCGATAGCGCCTACTGCCTCGAAAAGATATGCGATTCTGTCAAATCCCTCTTCTTTAGCGGTCTTTGCAAAGGATGCGTACATATCGGTCCATTCGTAATTCTCGCCCTCTGCCGCATCGAGAAGGTTGGTAGCGGTATCGGGCACCTTGCCGTCGTGAAGAAGCTTAAACCAAAGCTTTGCGTGCTCCTTTTCGTTGCCTGCGGTTTCCTCGAAAATGTCGGCAATAACGGTGTAGCCGGCCTTTCTTGCCTCGCTTGCGTAATAGGTGTACTTGTTGCGTGCCTGCGATTCGCCCGCAAATGCTGTCATAAGATTCTGTTCTGTTTTGCTGCCCTTGAGTTCCATAGTGTGTTCTCCTTTTGTATTGTTAATTTAATTTTTTCATGCAATCGGGGCATACCCCGTAAAAAACCGTTTCGTGACGAATAAGCGAAAAACCGCTTTTTTTCTCTATTACACCGTCAAGTCCGGTGTCGTAATCGATATCAAAAAAATCGTGAAATCCGCCGCAACTGCTACAGCAGATATGGTGATGCGGAGATATGTCGCCGTCAAACCTGTCGGGAGAGTTGGTGACCGAAATGCGCCGAATAACGCCAAGCTCCGCCATGTGATTGAGATTGCGGTACACCGTGCCCAAGCTGAAGTCGTTGCCGCTTTCCAAAAGCATGCCGTGCACCTGCTCGGCAGTCGGATGTGTTTTGGTCCCGCGTACCGCCGAAAGAATCAGCGTTTTTTGTCTCGTGTTCCTTTCTTTTATCATCGGCAATCTCCTTAATAGGAATAATTACTATCAAGAGCATACCATAACATTATGCGTTTGTCAATAGGAAATTTATATTTTTCTTTACTTTTTTTATTTTAGGTGTTAAGATGTAGGTATATTCATAGAGGAGCCGATAAACAATGCCTTTTTTGCCGATTTATGCAAATGAAATAGATTATCAGCCGGATTTTATTATCGTCACGGGCGATGCTTACGTTGATCATCCCTCGTTCGGTACTGCCATAATATCACGTGTGCTCGAGGCAGAGGGATATTCTGTTGCAATTATACCTCAGCCCGATTACAAAAGCAAGAACGATTTTATGCGTTTCGGCAAGCCGCGTCTTGCTTTTCTCGTCAATTCGGGCAATATCGATTCGATGGTGGCGCACTATACCGCATCAAAAAAACGTCGTAACGACGATTATTATTCCGCGGGCGGAAAGATAGGCAAACGCCCCGACAGAGCAGTTATAGTATATTGTAACCGCATCCGCGAGGCATACGGCGACGTGCCGATAATTATCGGCGGTCTGGAGGCATCCACGCGCCGCTTTGCGCATTACGATTATTGGACCGATACGGTCCGCAGGAGCGTGCTTGTCGATTCACGCGCGGATATCCTCACCTACGGTATGGGCGAGAACATTTTGCGCCGTCTTGCGTTTCTGCTCGATAAGGGAGTGCCGATAAAGAAGATACGAGACGTGCGCGGCTGCTGCTTTTTGGAATCGCGTGATTTTACACCGCATTTCGAGTATGAATTCTGCGGTGAGTACAACGATATAAAAACCGACAAAAAGGCGTTTGCCGATGCATTTAAAATACAGTCCGACAATCAGGATCATATCTACGGCAAGGCGATAATCGAGGGGTATGACAACAAGATCCTCGTGCAGAATCCGCCTATGCCGCCGCTTACTCGCAATGAGCTTGATGCGGTCTACTCGCTGCCGTTTATGCGCGCCTATCATCCTTCTTACGAAAAGCAGGGCGGTGTTCCCGCAATCGAGGAGGTGCGTTTTTCGATAGCGCACAACCGCGGCTGCTTCGGCGGATGCAATTTCTGCTCTATTGCCTTTCATCAGGGCAGAACAGTCACCTCGCGTTCTATCGAATCCTGTGTCGATGAGGCAGAGAAGATAGCCGCGATGCCCGATTTCAAGGGCTATATCCACGATGTCGGCGGTCCGAGTGCGAATTTCCGCACCAACGGATGCGAAAAGGCAAAAAAATACGGTGTCTGCAAGGGCAAAAACTGTTTAACTCCGTCGGTTTGTAAGAATATGAAGGTCGATCACACCGAATATATCGAGCTTTTGAAAAAGATCGAGGACGTAAAGGGTGTAAAGAGGGTGTTTATCCGTTCGGGCCTGCGATACGATTATATTCTTGCGGATAAGAACAACAAATTCTTTAAAAAGCTTGTAAACGATCACGTTAGCGGGCATTTAAAGGTAGCACCCGAGCATTGCTGTAACGACGTGCTTAAATATATGGGCAAGCCGCCTATCGAGGATTACGATAGATTCAAGGCGAAATTCGCGCAGTTGACCAAGGAGGCGGGCAAGGAGCAATATATAGTTCCTTATCTTATATCCTCGCATCCGGGCAGTACGCTTGATTCGGCTATCGAGTTGGCGCTTTATCTAAAGCACAATAACCTTAATCCCGAGCAGGTTCAGGATTTTTATCCCACACCCGGCACCGCATCCACCTGTATGTTTTACAGCGGTATAGATCCGTTTACGGGGAAATCGGTCTACGTCGCGCGCGATTATACCGAAAAACAGATGCAGCGTGCGCTTTTGCAGTACGCCCGTCCCGCAAATGCGGCTCTTGTGCGTAAGGCACTTATAAAGGCGGGCAGGGAAGACCTTATCGGTTTTTCAAAGCATTGCCTTGTCCGTCCCGAATTACAGCCGCAGCACCGTGCAAGCGGCAAGCCGAGCACAAAAAACCATAAAACCGTAAAAAAACAATCGAGAAAGGGTAAGAAAAAATGAGCAAGGTAACGGGCTTTCATCATATCGCGCTTAATTCAAGTAATTTCGACAGATCGGTAGCATTTTACAATGCACTCGGACTCACCGAGAGCGTCCGTTGGGGCGAGGGCGAGGGACGTGCCGTGATGCTTGATATGGGCGACGGCGGTTGTATCGAGATTTTTGCCAAGGGCGAGAACAGAGATCGTGTTGACGAACGCTTTTTGCATCTTGCGTTTAAGACAGAGGACGTTGACGCGATATACGAAACGGCTGTAAAAGCAGGCGCAACGACAAAAACCGCGCCCTGTAACGTATCGCCCGACGGTGCAGTCCCTGCGATAAGTATGCGTATCGCCTTTGTTTACGGTCCCGACGGCGAGCTGCTTGAGTTTTTTAAGGAAATATAATAAGCTATCATATAAAAAATCACCTGTCTGCGCAACAGGTGATTTTTTGTGTTTTATTCTTCGGTTTCGATTATTTCTTCGGGATCCTCGGGATCCTCGGGATTATCGGGATTATCGGGATCAACGGGGTTTTCGGGATCCTCATTGTCCTCGTCACCGTTGCCCTCTAAATGCTCAAGACATATTCTGTTTGCGGGCTTTTCGGTAACCGATATGCCTAAACCGTATCCCTCGGGAAGCAGATTCTGATAAAACGGCACGTTGGGATCGGTCGGGTATACGTATCCTCTCGGAACCTCAACGTAAAGATACTGTGCATCTACTACGACAACGCCGTCGCGGAGATTACGGTCGTTGCGCGATACCTTGCGCAATCCGACCTCAATAAGATTTTCCTCGGGGCAGTTACAGCCGTCAAGACAGAGCGCACCGGTTTCTTTATCCCACTGAACCATAACGTGAGCATCGCAATACTCGGTCGGGGCATCGTATTTACTGCAAAGTCCGGTTGCAACACAGCTGAGACCGGTATTCTTTGCACAAAGGTCGGCACGGCAGGCATCGGTGGGTATCTTGCCCGATACCGTACAGTACTCTACCTTTACAACAGAGGAGGGTGTTTCGAACTTCTTGGTGTACTCAATACCATGTTCAGTATAGTATTTGTAGATCTCATCAAAAACGCTGTTAAACAGACCTGCGGCGGGGTTGCCCGATGCAGTAATAACGTTGTTGAGATCGTATCCGTACCAGCAGGTAGCTACAAAATCGGGGGTGTATCCCGCAAAATAAACGTCGCGCTTGTCGTTGGTGGTACCGGTCTTGCCGGCACAGTCAACACCGTAATTGCGCCAAAAGCTTACTCTTGTACCGGTACCGTAGGGACCGCCTACAACGTGGGTAAGCAGGTTGGTGAGCACTGCGGCCGTCGATTCGCTGTATTTAACGTGGTGCTCCTCTACGTTGTCGAGTATCACCTTGCCCGTGCTGTCGCGTACAACCGAGTAGGTTCTTGCCTTGGAGGTGACACCGCCGTTTGCAAGCGTTGCATACGCCTGAGTGTGATCTCGAACGGTTACGCCGTAGGTAAGACCGCCGAGCGCGAGAGGCGACGTGCCTATATCCGAAAGCACGGCACCGCTGGCAAGAGTCATCGAATCGACCAAGGTCGTATATCCGTAATCCTTGAAGTTATTAAATACCGTTTCGACACCCATATCCTCACAGAGCTTTACAACAACGGTGTTCAGCGACACCTGAATCGCATAATCGGGCGAAACAAATCCGCTGTATTTGCCGTTGGAGTTTTTGGGCCAGTAGGTGTTTGAATCCTCGCGGTAAACGGGAGGGATATCGTCAAGCGGCGAAATGCCGGTGATATATCCGCTGTCAAGCGCAAGCGCGTAGATAGATACCGGCTTTATTGACGAACCGCACTGACGGTAGGATTTTGTGGCGCGGTTAAGTCCGCGGTTCTCGCGCTTTTCGCCCAATCCGCCTACTATAGCAAGCAGATCACCGGTTTTGGGGTCCATAATTGTGATTGCCGATTGCGCCTGCATACCCGTAGTGGCGGGCCAATAGCTGCTGTCGGTAAATACCTTTTCGGCACATTCCTGAATCACGGGATCAAGGCAGGTGACTATCTCAAGACCGCCCGAGAACAGAACCTGTGATGCGGTTACCTTATCGTAGCCGTATTTTTCCATAAGGTCGGCAATAACGTCGTCCATTACCGCATCGATATAATAAGAGTGTACCGAGTTTACGTCCACCTCGTCGTTGCCGCTGGCAAGCGTTATCGGCGCATCGTATGCCTCGTTAAACTGTGCTTCGGTTATCTTTCCCTGCTCGAGCATCAGCTTGAGCACAAGATTTCTTCTGGTTAAATTGTTCTTGGGATTTGATATCGGGTCATAGTGAGTCGGCCATTTGCCGATAGATGCGATAGAGGCACACTCGGCAAGCGTAAGCTCGCTTAATTCCTTGCCGAAATAGGTCTCGGCGGCAACACGAACGCCGTAGGAATTATGCGAAAGGTAGATGGTGTTGAGATACATTTCAAGTATCTCGTTCTTTGTGTATTTTTCTTCGACGTTCATAGCGCGGAATATTTCCTGTACCTTACGCTGTATCGTCGCCTCGTTCTCGCCCGAAACGTTCTTTATAAGCTGCTGGGTTATCGTTGAGCCGCCGCCGTAGTTAGAGCTTGTCGGGATAAAGAAGTTATAAATAGCCGATGCGGTTCTCGTCGGGTCAACGCCGTTGTGCTCGTAAAAACGCTGATCCTCAACCGCAATATACGCATCGATAAGCATTTCGGGTATTTCGGCATAGCTTGCCCAAAGACGGTTTTCGCTGCTGCTGAGCGTGTCGTCCTCAAGCAAAACCTCCTCGCCCTGATCGTTCACGTAGTACATCGTTGTCGAAAGTGCCGAGTCGAACTTCAGGTTATCGAGTCCGGTGTAGTTGGGATCGACGTAGTTTTTGATATAGACGACAAAGGCAAGCGCGACGACCGCGCCGGTGATAACACCGACAACAAGCACCGTCAGCAAAATGTTAAGAAGATAGGTGAGCACCTTGCGGAATACAAAAAGCACACTCTTTGCGGTCGCTTTTGCGGCGCGCGCGGTCTTTTCGTTGCTCGGCTTGCTCGGCATCTCCTTTTTTTGTTTTTTATCCTTGCCGTTTACGGCATCAAAGGTCTTTGTGCTTCCGCCGGTATTCTGCGCCTTACTTATCGGCTCGAAATCTCGGGTTGCCTTGCCCTCGTCGTTGCCGATATTTGAATTGTTGTTTTCCTGCATATTCGGCAAGCTCCTTTCTACTTGATTGCAATATTATCGTTGCCCATTAACGTCTTGAGCTGATTAATAAGCGAGTCGGTGATATTCGCCGTTTTGCCCTTTACGGCGGCAAGACGTTTTTCTGCCTCGAAATAAACGATTATCCTCGCTTCGCCTTGCTTTTTCGAGGCGAGTGCGATAGCATCCTCGGTGTGAAGCTCGTTTTCGGGCGTTATTTTTATATAAAGCGATGCGGATTTTTGTGCTTCGCCTTTTGACTGCATCGGCTTTTTTGCCGTTGAGATCACGTTTTCGGGCATTTCGGCAGATTTGACGATCATCGTTACTTTGTCTGCACTCTCGTCACCGAAAACCTCCTTTATTTCGGGGTTGCCGGTGAATACCAGCACCTTGTTTTCGGATACCGTGCCGCCTGTTTCCGAATACACGTTGGGGAACAGTATCAATTCCGCCTCGTCGGTCTCGTCCTCTGCCGTTACAAATGCCATTATATCATTCTTTTTTGTAACCTTCGAGCGTTTTTTTGTTACAAGACCTATAAATTTTACCGAATCGTTCTTTTTTAACAATCCGTTTTCGAGCTTTTGGCGGATCTCCTCAACGGTAAGCGCTCCTATTTGCTTTCTAAGCTCGGTATATCCGTCAAGCGGGTGCCCCGAGAAGTAAAGCCCCGTCATTTCCTTTTCGTTTCTCAAAATCTCGCTCCGCTGTAATTCGGGAAGCGTGGATTTCGGAAATTCAAACACGGTTTCATCAAGCGCATCGCCTCCGCCGAACAGCGACATCTGTCCCTCGGAGTTGTTTCTGCGGTCCTTTGTTACCGTCTCAAGTGCCTGCGCTATGCCCGCCATCAAATGACTTTTGGGTATTCCGAACTCGTCTAATGCACCTGCGGCAATAAGCGATTCAAAGGTTTTAACGCTTCCGAACGAGGCGCATCTTGTCAGAAAATCCTCGATATTTAAAAATCTCTTGCGGTTGCGCTCGTTTATTACCTTATCGGCAAAAAGCGCACCGACGTTTTTTATAGCGGCAAGACCGAATCTTAAATCGTTTCCCTCTACCGAAAAACGACCGTAGCTTTCGTTTACTCTCGGAGGGAGTATTTTTATGCCCATTCGCGCGCAGTCGGCAATATATTCGCTCACCTTTTCGTCATAGCCCATAACCGTATTCAAAAGCGAGCACATATACTCACGCGGGTAATGGCATTTCAGCCATGCGGTACGGTATGCAACCACCGCATAAGCGGCGGCATGGCTTTTGTTGAACGCATATTTTGCAAACTCCGACATTTTGTCGAATATCTTTATCGCAACAGCTTCCGATACTCCGTTTTTTCTTGCGCCCTCAAGAAAAATATCCTTTTCCTTTGCCATCGCCTCTTGCTTTTTCTTCGCCATGGCGCGACGGACTATATCGGCTCTGCCGTAGGAGTATCCCGCAAGCGTTCTGCACACCTGCATCACCTGCTCCTGATAAAGCATAACACCGCAGGTGGGGGCAAGTATCTCCTTCAGGCAGGGATGATCGTATTCTATCCTGTCGGGTGATAATCGGTTTTTCAAAAACGTATCTATCGAAAGCGCGGGACCGGGACGGTAAAGCGAAATCACCGATATAACGTCCTCAAGATCGCTTGGCTTCAGCTTGGTGAGCAGATTCCTCATGCCCTCGCTCTCAAGCTGGAAAATACCTATCGCGTTTCCGTCGGAGAGCATTTTGTAGGTGTCCCTGTCGTCAAGCGGCAGTGCCTCGGCGGAAAAATCGGGAATCTGCTTTTTTATCTGCGCCTCTGTTCCCTGAATGATCGATAAAAAGCGCAACCCGAGAAAGTCCATTTTCAAAAGTCCCAGATCGGCAACGGTGTTCATGGGGAACTGCGTGACCACGGTGCTGTCGTTTACCGCAAGCGGAAGGTAGTTTATCAACGGCTCGTCGGTAATAACCACGCCCGATGCGTGAGTTGACGTGTTGCGCGGTCTGCCCTCGAGCTTTGATGCATATTCGATCAGCTTTTTTGCCTGTGGATCGTTGTCAACGCGGTTTTTAAGCTCGGGATTTTCTTTAAGCGCCGATTCCAGAGTAACGTCGATATACCGCGGTATCATTTTTGCGATCTCATCAACGGCGGCGTAGGTCATGCCGAGAGCACGTCCCGCATCGCGCACTGCCTGTCGGCAGGCGAGCTTACCAAAGGTGATTATCTGCGCAACGTG
Source organism: Eubacteriales bacterium (assembly GCA_045531135.1). Classification (GTDB taxonomy): domain Bacteria; phylum Bacillota; class Clostridia; order Oscillospirales; family CAG-382; genus Coliplasma. The sequence goes on from JAZSDL010000039.1 coordinate 32,722, forward strand.
CGCGTTGCCGTATTTGGAGGCAACGTATTCTATAACCTCGCCTCTGCGCTCGTCGCTGAAATCTATATCGATATCGGGCATGCTTACGCGCTCGGGGTTCAAAAAGCGCTCGAAAAGAAGATTGAATTTTATCGGATCGACCTGCGTTATACCCAATGCATAGGTGCACAGCGAGCCGACCGCGCTTCCTCTGCCGGATCCGACGGGGATTCCGTTCTTTCTTGCGTAATTCACAAAATCCCAGACGATAAGCATATAATCGTCAAAGCCCATATCGTGAATTATCTTTAATTCGTGGTCCAAACGCTCGTGATATACCGTAACATCCGCGCAAAGCAAGCCCTTTTTATGCATTTCGGAAATGCCTTCTATGCATAGCTTTTTAAGATATTCCTCTGCCGTAAAGGGTGCGGGAGTGCGGAACGCAGGCAGGTGCATGCTGTTGAAATCGAATTCAAACTTACATTCGTTTGCTATTTTTACCGTATTTTCAACCGCCTCGGGAATATCGGAAAACAACTGCTCCATCTCATAGGCGGATTTTATATAATGCTCGCTGCCCTGCATACCGAAGCCGCTGTCGCCTACGGTGTTTCCCGTTGCGATTGCCGAAAGCAATTTTTGTATTTCGGCATCTGCGCGGGTGAGATAGTGAGCATCGTTGGTGGCAACCACGGGTACACCGAGCTCGTCTGAAAAGCGGATAAGAGCGCGGTTGACCTCCTCCTGACCTTCGATGCCGTGGCGCTGAAGCTCAAGATAAAAATTATTTCTGCCGAATATGCGGTCAAGAATAATAATTCTCTCACGCGCCAGCGACATATCGCCGCTGAGTATCGCCTTGGGTATACTGCCCGAAATACATCCCGAAAGCGCAATAAGCCCATCGGAATATTTTGCCAGAGTATCTATATCGGTTCGCGGCTTGGAGTAAAAGCCGACGGTAAACGCTTTTGAAACTATGGTGATAAGATTGCGGTATCCGATATCGTTCTTCGCAAGCAAAACAAGGTGCGAGTAATCGGAATCAAGCAATCGGTCCTTTTGCTCCATAGATCTCGGAGCAACGTAGACCTCGCATCCGATTATAGGATGCACACCCTTTTCGGTGCACGCCTTAAAAAATTCCACTGCGCCGTACATAACGCCGTGGTCGGTTATGGCAACGGCGTTCTGGTCACCTGCCAATACGGCATCGGGAATGGCGTTTATGCGACATTCGCCGTCGAGCAGACTGTATTCTGTATGAAGATGCAGGTGAACGAACCCCATAGTCTTTCCTTTTTCGTATTTTTACGCATTCTTAAGCATTTCTGCTATTTCGATAAGCTTTTTAAAGCGGTGATTGAGTCCCGACTTGCTTACCGGTTCGCGGAACTTGGTTCTCAGCTCGGATAAGCTCATATCGGGATATTGCACTCTGAGCTCGGCACACTCGCGCAGCTCTGCGTTGAGATTATGCATCGCCCCGTGCTTTTCTATTATTGCTATCGCCTCGCGCTGCTCGGCGGCGGCACGTGCGGTTCTGTCAAGATTTGCGACCTCGGCATTGTTAATGCGGTTCATATTATTGCTTACCTCGCTTAATATCTTCTTGCTGATGATATCAAGCGCGGCCTTTGTCGCTCCGATAAACGACAAAAAATCCTCAATGCTCTCGCTTGCCTTGTAGTAAAGCACCGGCTTTCCTTTTCGCACCGATCGTCTTGCGGTAAGACCGCATTCGTCAAGCTGCTCCGAAAGATAATCGGCAAACGCATCATCGGAAAGCGTTAACGAAAGCATAAAATTCCGCCCCGGTGCGCTGATACTTCCGCATCTGATAAAAATTCCTCTCAGATAGCAGCCGATGTCCTTGTCGCATTTTTGCTCAAGCTTTTGCCACTCGTATCCCGATAAATAACTGCTTTTACAGCAATCCTTTTTTATGTTTATTTCCGATAACTGCTGTTTAATATCCGATGAATAAGACATGTTTAACCTATAACTCTTATTTCGGGCTCAAGACGAACACCCGTTTTTTCAAAAACCGTGTCGGAAACGAGCTTTAACAGGTCGGTCACGTCGGTCGATGTGGCGTTGCCGTAATTGATAATAAATCCCGCATGCTTTTGCGAGACCTGCGCTCCGCCGACCGAAAGCCCCTTTAATCCGCATTGCTCGATAAGCGCACCCGCAAAATATCCCTCGGGGCGCTTGAACGCACTGCCGCAGCTGGGATACTCGAGCGGTTGGGTGGTTTTGCGCTTTGTCATAAGCACATCCATAATAATGCGTATTTCTTCCTTGTTGCCCTTTTCGGCCTCAAACGTTGCCGAAAGCATAATAAGCTCCTCGCGCTCAAGACGGCTTTTGCGGTATCCGAATTCCATCTCGTCGAGCGGGAGTGTAACTATATCGCCGTCCTTGTTTAAAAATTTGCCGTTTTTAAAGCGCTTTGATATCTCTCCGCCGTATGCGCCCGCGTTCATATAGACCGCACCGCCGATCGTGCCCGGGATCCCGTAGCAAAACTCCAATCCCGCAAGCGAATTCTCACAGGCAAAGCGCGCAAGCGACGAAAGCGTTTCGCCGCAGCAGGCGGTGATATAGTTGCCGTCTGCCGTCAAGCCCCTTATGCCCGAGGTGATAATAACCGCTCCGTCGTAGCCGGAATCGGGGAAGATAAGGTTGGAGCAGTTGCCTACGACTATATATTTTTCTCCTGCGCTTTTATAGCTGCGTACCGCAGAAATAAGCTCGTCTTCGCTTTTCGGGAGAACGAGGTATTTGGCGTTTCCGCCCGTTTTCATCGAGCAGTAGGGCGCAAGATTAACGTTTTCAATACAGGTAAAGCTCATAAAATCATCCACTCTTATAATAACTCAATCTATATTATACTATATTAACTGCAAAAATACAATAGTATTGGTAGAGAAAAAATCTTAAATGTATTGACCTTTGGCGTTCGATTTGTTAAAATCATCTTGAATAGGTGTATTTTGAAAGGATCTGTTATGAAAAAGCTGCTTGTTGCTTTAATAGCTCTTTCGCTTCTTTTAACCGCGCAGACGATTGTACTTGCGGAAACCGAGACCGCTTTTTCCGCAACTGCCGTTGCCGAATATACCACGTCCAACGGGCTCGGAACTTATAATTCCGACGGCGATATCAATATCACCGTTTCGCTTTCCGAGCCGATTATTCCCGATACGGTTGACGGGATTTCGGTATTTATGTTCAGCATTGTTTACGATAATACCGCGGTCACCCCCGCACTGTCGGGAGCGAACGACGAGTATGGCGATGCCTTTGATTTTACCGAGCTTATCGTTTCCTCGCCTGACGGGTGGGAATGCTTTGGCAGTATCGATTCGCAATCGGGCGTATTTGAGCTTGCCCTGTGGGATCCCGATGCGATCAATCACTTTGCCGAGGGAACGCTCGAGATCACTGTGCCCTTTAAGGTAAACCACGATGCCGTCACCGATCCGATAGTGTTTGATTTTTCGGATTGTCAGATAGTTGATAACGATCTTCTTGAGTATGCCGAAGCGGAGATATCCTCTGTCTCGGTGGAATATGCTTTGCGCCCCGATGAATTTGTCGAGTCGCCCTTGGGTGCGATCGATATAGAATACGTCGGCTACGGCGACGGTAATTCTGTTTTTTATGCCGGATCGGAAATGACGGTGGGTGAATACGTTGCGTTGTATTCGGATACCGAAAACGGCGAGGACAAAATGAGCGATTACGCGATAGCGCTGGTGGATGCATCCAACGGAATTATCGTGTATTGCGATACCGAAATCGGCGAAAACAGCGATAAATCCGAGCTTATCATACCCTCGGGACATTATCTTATCGCCGTAAAGAGTGATGATGCATACGGGCTCGAGGAGTTTTTGATCACCGCCGAGACCGATGCCAAGGTCGTTGTTTATAACCTCAACGTAAAGGCGGCGGGATACGGCGAAAACGGCGCGTTTACGATAGAGGATGCTTCGTTTGTGATAATCGATCCGATTCCCGAGCTGATAAACGGAGTGAACGCCGTTTACGACTATGAAAGCGCAATAATCAAGGTGTACGGAACAAAGCTTGATCTTGCCGATTTCAAAGGGATGTTTGCAAATAACGTTACGGTTCTCGATAAAAACGGCAACGAGCTGTACGGCGGTTATGTAAAGACCGGTATGACGCTTGATTATGCCGACGGTGTTACTATCGTTATGATGGGCGACGTCGATTCTGACGGAGATATAACCCAGCGGGACTATATGCTTATCAAGCGTTATTGCTTCAACTCGTTTGAATTAACGGGTGCCGAGCTTCTTGCCGCGCACGTTACGGGCAGCGAAACGGTAAGCGCATCCGATTATCTTGTGATCAAGCGTATCTGCTTTAATACGCTGGATATATCCAACTTTATTTAACTCGGAGTTTTACAAATGTTCTGGAAATATTTGTTTGTATTTGCACTCAGCATGGTGCCGGTGGTAGAGCTTCGCGGAGCGATTCCTATGGGACTTTATGCTTATGATCTCCCCATAATTCCGGTCACCGTTCTTTCGATACTCGGAAATCTTTTGCCGGTTCCGTTTTTGGTACTGTTCGGCGGGAAGGTGCTTCGTTGGCTCGCCGGATACGAGAAATTCGGACGTCCCTTCCGCAAGATATTGGAGATCGGCGAAAAAAAGGTTCAGAAAATGAACAAAAATGCAAAAAGAGCATTGTTCTGGGGTTTGTTTACCTTTGTGGCGATACCCTTGCCCGGTACGGGTGCCTGGACAGGTGCGCTTATTTCGATAACGCTCGGGCTTGATCTCAAAAAAAGCGTGCCGCCTATTGCATTGGGCGTTCTCGGCGCGGGTGCTATTATCGTATCGCTGTTCTATTTTGCGCCCGAGGCGTTCAAAATGCTTGTAGGATAATTTGTTTTAAATAAAAATACTATACAGAGGTGTATTATGGCTCAATTTAAAATCGGTGTTATGACCGACTCTTTCAAACTCCCCTTCGAAGAAGGTCTTGCCAAGGCGGCTTCGGTCGGCGCACAGGGTATTCAGCTCTACGTTGTAGAGGGCGAAAACAAATACGATACCTTTGACGATGCAAAGGTAAAGCGCGTTCGTGAGCTGCTTGACAGCTACGGCTTGGTCATCTCTGCCGTTTGCGGCGACTTTGGCGGTCACGGCTTCGAGCGTGTTGACGAAAACGAGTGGAAGATTCCCGCCTCGAAAGCGGTTGCCGACCTTGCGGTACGCTTGGGCACCAAGGTTGTTACCACCCATATCGGTGTTGTTCCCGAGAATAAGGACGATCCCAACAAGGCGGACACCGAGTGCGAGGCATATAAGAATATGGTCAACGCCTGCCGCGAGATAGGCGAGTATGCATCGAGCATCGGCGTAACCTTTGCTATCGAAACCGGTCCCGAGCCCGCAGAGCGTCTTAAGGCATTCCTTGACGACGTTAATTCTGTCGGCTTCGGTGTAAATATGGACCCCGCAAACCTTGTTATGTGCTGCGGCACCGATCCCGTTGCATCGGTGTACACTCTCGGCAAGTATATCGTTCATACTCACGCAAAGGACGGCAAGGGCTTTATTATCGATCCCCGCAAGGTATACACCTTCTTTGCCGAGGGCGGCATCGAGGATCTTCGTCTTTCCGATTACTTCTTAGAGGTTCCTTTGGGAGAGGGTAACGTTGATTTTGACGGCTATTTAAAGGCACTTTCCGATATCGGCTACAACGGCTTTCTTACCGTTGAGCGCGAGTGCGGTGACGATCCCTACGCAGATATTCAGCTCGCAGTAAACTTTCTTAAAAGCAAGATCGGAGAATAAAAAAATGATAAAGATCGGTTTTATCGACTATTTTCTGGACGAATGGCACGCAAACAATTATCCTAAATTCATCAGCCGGAAATACGGCGATGAGTTCAAGGTGGCATATGCTTATGCCGAGATAGACAAGCCGAACGGCAAGACCACTGACGAATGGTGTAAGGAATTCGGCGTCGAGCGCTGTAACACTATCGCCGAGGTGGTTGAAAAGAGCGATTGCATTATAGTTCTGTCGCCCGATAACCCCGAAAGACATTTGGATCTCTGCCGTGAGCCGCTTGCAAGCGGAAAGCGCGTTTACGTTGATAAGACGTTTGCGCTTACCAAGGATATCGCACAGCAGATCGTTGATATCGGCGAGGAGAACAATACCGCGTTTTTCTCGACCTCCGCGCTTCGCTTTTCCTCCGAGCTGGCAGATGTTAAGCGTGACGGAATTTGCTTTATCAATTCCCGCGGTCCCGGACGGTTCGACACCTATGCCATCCACCAGATCGAGCCGATCGTTGTTCTTATGGGCAGTCAGGTAGAGCGTATTATGTCGGTCGGAAGCGGATACGAGACAATGGTTATCGAGTTTTCCAACGGCAGACGCGCGGTTATGAGCCACTACGATTGGAAGGGCGTTGACTTTGAAATGATAGTCAATTATGAGGATGGCTCTATCTGTAAGATTCCTCAGATGAGCAACTATTTCGATAACTTTATCGAAAAGCTTTGCACCTTCTTCAGAACCGGCGAGACCTTTGCGGATCACGCCGAAACCGTTTCGGTAATGGGCATAATCGAGGCGGGCAACAAGGCGCTTCAGAACCCCGGCGAATGGGTTAAAATATAAACAGGAGTGATTTTATGAAAAAAACGGCAATAATTCCTTTTTTGCTTGTTTGTTCAATGCTTATCGCATCGTTTCTTCCTATGACCTCCTCCGCGGCGGACACTATTGATTTCGTGCCCGAAATTTCAGACGGCAAGGTTTACGGAATACCTGTCGGTGCAGACGTTGCCGATGTAAAAATGGCTTATTACAATGCCGTTGTTACCGCCTACGACAGAAACGGCAAGCTGCTTTCGGACAGTGACAAGATAGGAACCGGCTACACTCTCCGTCTCAACGGCGTTGCGTATGCGGCGGTGGTTTTGGGCGACGTTAACGGCGATGCCATTCTCGATTCGCTTGATTATCTTGCGGTAAAGAGATGCTTTCTCGGCACAGGCACCCTTGATTCGCTCGGACGCGAGGCGGCAGATGCGGCAAACGGCGCAAATATCACCGCTATCAACTATATCAAGGTCAAGCGCGCCGCATTCGGCACCTATAACATCAATATCAAATACACCGTAGAGCCCTACAACCCCGGCGACAAGGATCCCGGCTGGACACCCGGTTGGGTATAATAACGTAAAAAAAGAACCGACAGATTCGATTCCGAATTTGTCGGTTCTTTGTATTCTGAGCTTAAATATATTCAAGCTTTACTCTGTGCTTGAGCGAGCAAAGTATTTCGTAATTAATGGTGCCCAGCACCTCTGCAAGCCGGTTTATGTCCTCGGAGCTTTCAAAGATGATCGCCTCGTCGCGCACACAGCAATCGCTTTCGCTTCCGAGATCGACCATGCACATATCCATACAGATCTTACCCACGGTCGCATAGGATCTTCCGTTTATACGGATAAGCTCCTTGCCGGAATAAACCCGCGAAAATCCGTCGGCATATCCGATGGATATTACCGCTACGCTTGTATCTTTTTCGGTGCGGTAGGTGCACCCGTAGCTCACGCAGTCGCCTTTTTTCAGCTCGTGGACCGAACAGATCCGCGCAGAAAGCTTCATTGCGAGCAATATGTTGTCGTCTATGACGTTTTTCGACGGCATAAGACCGTACAGGATTATGCCCGCACGTACCATGTCAAGATGCATCTCGGGGTATCTTAGTGTAGCGGCGCTGTTGCAACAGTGCCTTGTGCCGACGTCAACACCTCTGCGTTCAAGCTCGCAAAGCAGCCTGCTGAATACCGAAAACTGCGCTTCGGTGAATTTGCGATCCTCACCGTCGCTGTCGGCAAAATGGGTAAAAACACCCTCGATCTTTATGTTTTCAAGAGCCGAAACCGCTTCTATCCTATCGGCAGCATCAAGTATATCGCCGTCGCGGTGGCAGTATATTCCCAGACGCGACATGCCGGTATCTACCTTGATGTGTACACGGAGCTTGCCTCTTTTGGCAATTGCCGTAGCATATTCAACGCTGTCAACCGTTTGTATAAAGTCGCCCTCGATAACCTCGGAAATAAGCTTTGCATCGGTCGGGCCGAGAATAAGAATGTTGCCTTTTATTCCTGCGGCACGGAGCTCCTGTGCCTCGCTCAGACAGGCAACGGCAAAATCGGTACAGCCGAGACATTCAAGCTCTCTGCTGATCCTTGTTGCACCGTGACCGTATGCATCTGCCTTTACCACAGCCATAACACGCGCGTTTCCGACAAGCGATTTTATGTAGTTGTAATTATGCGCTATACGGTTTAGCCGTATAGTTGCCTTAACTCTGCTCTTCATATGGCTCGAGCGAAACGACGGTAAAACCGAAGCACCTTCCGCTCTCCTCCGTTTCGATTCCGGTTACGGAATCGCTGTTTTTATCATAATACACCATTATCTCGGTTTCGTCAATAGTATAGCGCACCGCATTTTTGTCGGCAACACCCTTTTTGTCGGTTCTTGCCAGCAGGTTCACCGCGTTTATCAGAGATTCCTGTGCGGGAAATATGCCCTTTTTTATCTCTCTTGTGAGTGTGTTTCCGATTTTGGCGGTATTTCCGCTTTCGGAAAACCAAAGCTCTGTGCTTGACAGCGTGTGTCCCTCCTCGAACACGACGGTGCTTCCGTTTTCGGTAATATATGCGGTAAATCCCGCGTTGCAGCCGTCGGGGATCACAGTCAGCTTTATCGGCAGAGTAAAGCGCTTTGAAATATCGGCTCCGTTTTCACAGCCGCAGAACAAAAAGCAAAGCATAATTATCAATACGACGTTTTTTTTCATACCTCTGAAACCTCTTTGAAAAACTTTAGTTTTTATTACACGATATGCAGAAATCGGATAAATATTCCTTTTAGCAGAGGTTAAAGCAGTCGGTTACGCTTTCGGGAAGATCGAGTATACCGTTGCGGTATATCGGGATAAAGCGATTGTAGATGTACCCTTGCCCGAAAAGACCGTATACCGTATCGTTATCCGCAATAAGCATTTTAAGCGATATGCCGGCATTGAGTATTCCGTTTTGCGTCGATCCGCCCTCGCTGACGGTAACCGTGCGGATGCCGTTTTTCAGCGTGCTCATTGCGTATTTTTCGCTCCCGAACGATATAAAATCGGTAAGTATTTCGTTTCTGTCGGTCTTGCAAAGACGGGTAAGGCGTTTTCCGTCGGCATCAAAAAGATAAGCACCTTTGGAAAAAGCGGCGATAAAAAATGCGTTGTCGCCCACCGTGGTGACGCTTGCGTCGGTCAGCTCGGCAAAGCACCCCGAGCTTTGTGTACATCCGCCGTTACAATCGGTCTCCTCGGTGATATCAAGCAATACGCTTCCGCTTTCGTTAAAGTCGGAGTCGATACAGTATATCATCGGACGGCTGCAACAGGAAAGTGCGGTAAATATACCGTGTTGGGCAACGTATCGCAAGCTTCGGTAGGGACGTATGGTGGTCACGCTATCGCAAAAATGACCGCAGAGATCAAAAACCTGTATTTGCGGATTCAGGCCGTCTACAGCAAATGTGCGTTGCTCACGTGTTGCCGCCGATTCGGCGGTCATACTGTTGTTAAGTATAAAAACAGAAGGGTTATTTTCGTTCATTAAGCTCACTCCCGATATAATTATATTCGTCGGGAGATAAAATGTATAACAGCGTATTGATTTTTTCTTTTGCATAAATATAATAATATGTGTAACCCTAATAATATTGCTAAAAAGTATTTGTGAGGGTATAATATGAAAAAAATAACGACATTTCTCGTTTTGCTTACGGCCTTTTCGCTTTTGCTTTCCTCTTGCGCCTTTTATCTGACAGAGAGCGGAATTTCAAGCGACGAAGCATCGGGCAAGCTGTCCGAAAGCGAGAAAGAGGATATATCAGAAACCGATGCCTCGGAAGAAGCATCACGATTGGATACACCTGCTATGAGCGATAAATTGCCAAACTCCTCCGAAAACGTTTCCGATACCGAAAAAAAGAATATATCGGTAGTTGTACTCGGCGATTCGATAGCGCGGGGATACGGGCTTAACGACGTTGAGACACAGCGCTTTTCGTCGATATTAAAGAAAAAGCTTGAATCTGCCGATTATAATGCATCGGTGACCAATTACGGCACAGACGGTCAGACGGGAAAAGAACTTCTTGAGTGGCTTACGGAAACACCTCCGTCAGAGCTTGACGATTGCGATTGCGTTATCATCAGTATCGGCGGAAACAATATTTTGGGTTCGCTTTCCTCTATGACGTCAAAGCTTGATGATTTTAAGAATATAGATCCCGCTGTTTTTAAGGATTATTTTCTTTATTTGTTTGCAAAGGACGAGGCAATAAAGCAAAAATATGCCTATTCCTGCGATACGATAAACGAGGTGTTCAAAAAGGCAAACGCAGTTTTTATGAGCGAGGATTTTAATGCTCTTATCGAAAAGGCGGGCAATGATCTCGGGCAAGAGCTGCCGCAGATAATTGCCGAGATAAAAAAGCACAATCCCGATGCCGATATATACGTTCAAACCGTTTACAATCCGTATCACAACGTAAAAATTTCGCTTGCGGGTGTCGAGGAAGCGCTTGATATGTCGCATTACGGCGATATTGCGGTGGCTGAGCTTAATACACCGATAAAATCGCTTGCAAAGGAAAACGGATACACGGCAGTTCCGATATACGAAAGCTTTAAGAACTCTAAAAACACTCTGATAAATGCCGGATTTGATATTTCTAATACCAGATTCAGCGTTGATCCTCATCCCAATGCATTGGGGCATCAGCTTATTGCCGAGATTTATTTTTCCGCGATAAAAAACAAAAATCTAACGGAGGAACAAAATGGTTAAAAAAATATTCTCGCTTTTTCTGCTCGGATTTTTTTGCTTCGGGATTCTGCCTGTTTGCGCCGACGAGGAGGAAAACCTTGTAAAAGGGCTTTCGTATAAGGTAGAAACGGGAGAGCCGATAAGCAAGTCCTACGGCAACTACAGCGAGGGCGATACCGAGTTCGATGAGGACAATGGACAGCTTACCGATAATAAAACCGCATCTGCATCGATGTCGGCTGACGGCTGGTACCGCGCTTTTCGCGGAAAAAGCAGATTGGTTACGTTTGATCTGGGTGATACCTGTGCCGTATCTCGCGTAGAGGCGGGCTTTCTTCACGCAGGGAGCGGACTTTATGCCCCCCGTTACATAAACGTTTATCTCTCGGACGACGGCGATAATTATGCCACCGTTATCAAATATGATACCGAAATACCTCTGCACGAGACCGAAACAAAGCGTTACGATATAAGAGTAGAGCTTGATAAGACCTATTCCGCACGTTACGTAAAGATAGAGTTTTGCTGTGATATTTTCGCATATTGCGATGAGATTCGTGTTTTCGGCTCGCGTTCTTTAAGCGGAAACGAGACGAAAATAATTCCCGATAAGCCCGAAAGCGACCGAGGATATTTTGAAGCTCTGGACGGCGTATCTGACATAATAAAGCTATATAACGGCTATTATGCCCCTAATCCCGATACTCCGCTTTTGACTGAGGAAAGAGTGCTTCCTTACGTAGCGTATCTCGATACCAACGGAGAAATAGCGGGCAGAATGTTTGATGCAATAGCGCTCGTGCCCTGCCACGGCGATTATCCCTCGGGCGGCAGATTGACCAAGACAAGCGGCAAGCCCGCTGCAGTTATGTCCGATTGGGAGCTTTATTACGACATCACCTTTAAAGAGGATCAGGATCTCGATGCGATTGAGAAGACTGTTGAAAAGGTTTATTCGACGCTCGGCATAAACGAGAAATACAAGGTTTATCTTACACTCCCTTATCCCACAGTTACCGATAAGCCGTTCGGCGATATAGACGGCGACGGTGAGGACGAATATTGCCAAACCTTAGAGGAAAGAATTGCAATAATCAAATGGTATATCGATAAATATATCGAGGGATTTGCGGCAAAGGGATATGAAAGCATCGAGCTTGCCGGCTTTTATTGGTATCGTGAGGAGGTCAATTATTCCGATTCCGATCACGAGGATGAGCTTGTAAAAGCGATGAACGATTACGCAGACAGCAAAAAGCTCAAGACTATTTTTGATGCATTTTATCTCTCCATCGGCTACGATCATTGGGAAGAGCTTGGCTTTGACAGCGCGGTCATGCAGCCGAACCTCGCGTTCAGGAGCGCAAGACCTTATTATCTGGACGGAATGCTCGATGAGTTTGCAATAAGCGCGAGCAAGAACTATATCGGTGTCGAAATGGAAACCGACGAGCCCTCTTATTTCAGAGGAGACGAGTATCTTGAGGCGGGCTTTAATTACGAAAGCTATCTCTATTACGGCTACAAGACAGGATATATGCATAGCTTAAAAACCTATTATCAGGGCGCAGGTCCCGGCTCGATATATGATTTCTGCCATGCCGATATCAGCACGCCCAAGGGCATTTATCTCCGCCGATTGTACGATCTTACCTATCAGTTTATTCACGAGACATATAAAAACGATCCCCCCGTGCTTGCGGTTCAGGATAAGATAGAGCTTGTTTCGGGCGAGAAAGCCGTTTCCGAAATAACGATAACCGATCCCGACTCCTATTGGGGCGATATAAAGGTGGAATTTCCTCAGCAGGCGGCTCGCGGTGTTGTCAAGGCGGATGCTAATAAACGCTCGCTCGTTTACCGTGCGGACAGGGGTTATGTCGGCGAGGACAGCTTTACCGTCCGCGTGACAGACGGCTTTAATTATTCCGAGGAATTTACAGTAAACGTAACCGTTTCGGCACTCGATGAGGATTCGGAGGAAAGCAGTACGGTAAGCAACGATGTCTCCGATGATAACGAAAAGGGAAGTGTTCCCCCTTGGCTTATCGCACTTTTGTCGGTGCTCGGTGTTGCTGTGGTCGCCGTTGCGGCGGTTATGCTGTTTAAGCTTAAGAAATAAAACCAAAAGGACTATGCCGAAATGAGCATAGTCCTTTTTATCAAAATGTCAGCCCAAAGCTGATACCGATAGCGCTGTCTACCTGATGCATCGTCTGCTCGTCGAGCTTCCCCATACGTTCTTTAAGCCGTTTTTTGTCTATGGTGCGTATCTGCTCGAGCAAAATTACCGAGTTTTTTGCAAGTCCGCTTCCATGCGTGCTCGAGAGAGCGGCGTTTGCGTTTACCTCGATGTGTGTGGGCAGCTTGGTCTTTCCGGTTTTGCTGGTTATCGCCGCCGCTATAACGGTTGGACTGTATTTGTTGCCCATATCGTTCTGCACAATAAGCACCGGGCGCACCCCGCCCTGCTCGGAGCCGACGACAGGACTCAGATCGGCGTAATATATGTCTCCTCGGCGTATAGCTTCATCGCCGTTTTGTATCTTCAACGTTGAACACTCCTTTTGATGTAAGTATATGTAAAAGCATCGCTTACGGATAGTGTTGCCAACGTTTGAGCAAAATATAAAAAACCGAGCGAAATTTTAATTGCGCTCGGTTTACATAATCAGTCAAAAATAAATCTGTCTATATATTGGTTGAATTCGTTTGAGGTATATTGATTCACGTATTTGATCTCTATATCAAACATATTCTCGGCGTGGTTAGGATCAACGGTAACATATCTTCTTTGCCAGATGCCGATTCCGCATTTAAAGGTGAGGTGAGCATAATCAAAGCCCGAGGAGTCGAGCAGATTTACGTAATCGCGTATGCGCTCACGCATCTGCTCGGCGGTCTGTACGCCGCCCAAAATGATCTCGTATCTTATGTTTCCGTACAGCTCGCCGTTTGATGCCGAAAACGGATTTTCGTCGGGTTGCAGAGCGAATCCGTCAAAGCTTACCGAAAAGCTGTCGTCGGGGTACTTTTCTCTGAAAAGCGCTTTCATTTCAAGCAAATACGGCTCGCTTATCTTGTCCTCCATCAACGGCATAAAGCCGTCCTTAAGGGTGGTACCGTTAGAGGTGATCGAGCCGGTCACCGTGGGAAATTTGTCGCTTTTTGCATCGATATAGTATGCTTTTGTATCATAGCGGTAATATATGCTCGAGTACTCGAAATTGCCGAGATATGCATTTTCCGCCTCTACGTATTTCGTATCGGTGTGCTCGGCTATCATTTCCTGCGCTTTGATCGCTTTTATCGGGTTTCCGACGAAACAGAGATTTAAAAACACACACAGCACAATACCGACACACAACACCGCGTATCCGTATTTTCTGCCCTTCTTTATCACCCTTGCGGATATACCGAAAAGCAGTACGGGGAGTAGACATAATGCGGTAAATAAAATTGCGGTATTTATATCGTCGTTTTCAAGTGTGTTGACGGTAAAAACGGTTATACCGAAAACCGCACACTTCATAGCGGTGCCGACTCCGATAAAGGCGGCAAGCAGACAGCATAGCAGCGAAACAGGTGTCATCGCCAATATTCCCGCCGAGCGTCTGAAGCTTATCGCCGCAAGAAACGCGAGCAGAACCACCACCGCCAATTTCAAGGTCGGCGAGGAAGTGATGCGTTTTATTTTTTCGTTTGTCATTCGTATTCCTCCGCATTGTAGGGGTTGGTCAGCTTGATAAGAAGCGCGGTATCGTCGTCCGATTGCATCTTATTGTTCCGCTCGGCACCGCATTTTACACATTTGTGGGTGATAATAAACCCTTTTTTCGTATTGACGGTAACGGCACTCGGGCGCATCATCGCTCCGCACTCGGCGGCTCTGTCGCCGGGGTTAATGTCAACGTGCTTCGAATAAAGGCAATAGGGACAGTGGTTCCGCGAGCTGTAGCCCAAAGGGGGTACCTCACGTCCGCAATGCCCGCAGGTAAAGCCGCTGTCGTTTTTTGTAAAGATTTTGTTTTCCATATGGTTTCTTTCCGCAAAAACTGTGTTAAAATTTACAAAAAGGGGTTTTAATTTTTGTTTTTATATAGTATAATACATTCTCAGGAGAAAATCAACCAAAAGTGAGGATATAATGAGCGAAAATAAAAATCTTCAGCAACCCCCGTCCTGCGACCTTTCGGCGCGCCGCGGTGCCGTCGGCGGTCAGGCGATCGTCGAGGGCGTTATGATGCGTGGCAAAAAGCACACCGCTATTGCCGTCCGCCGCCTTGATAACAAAAAAATTTCGGTCACCCGCAAGAGCAACAAATCGATATCCGATAAGTATAAGTTTCTCAAATGGCCGCTTATCCGCGGTGTTGTTAATTTTGTCGAGTCGATGGTGCTGTCTTTTTCGACAATCACCGAGGGAACCGATATGCTCGGTCTTGATGCGAGCGAGGAGAACGAATCCAAGCTCGATAAATGGATCAACGAGCATTGCGGAAAATGGCTTATCACCGTTATTTCTGTGTTCTCGGTCATTCTCGGCGTAGCGCTTGCAATAGGACTTTTTGTCTTCCTGCCCACCTTTATCGGCGGTTTTATCGTCGAGGACGTTATGTCGGTCTACGGCGCATCGCAGGCGATATGGCGTAATATTATCGAGGGTGTGCTCAAGGTAGTGATCTTTATTATCTACATCTGGCTCACCGGTCTTATCCCCGATATGAAGCGCGTTTATATGTATCACGGAGCCGAGCATAAGAGCATTTTCTGTTATGAGGCGGGCCTTGAGCTCAATGTCGAAAACGTCAAAAAGCAATCGCGCTTCCATCCCCGTTGCGGAACCTCGTTTATGTTTGCGATGATAATCCTTTCCATCGCAGTAGGTATAATTTTCCTTTGGGCTGTCGAGACGCTTTGGCTTCGCAGTCTGTTAAAGATCGCGTTGCTTCCGCTTACCGTCGGAATCGGCTATGAGTTTATACGTTATGCGGGCAGACACGATAATGCGGTTATCCGTGCGCTTGCAAAGCCGGGACTCTGGATGCAAAACCTTACCACCCGCGAGCCCTCGGACGATATTATCGAGGTTGGCATAACCGCGCTCAAATGCGCGCTTCCCGATGATTTTGACGGCTTTTATGAGGAATGTCTGGCTAAAATGAAGGAGGACGAATCTGCACAGTCCTCCGAGGATGCCGCGGCTGACGATACAGAAAATCCCGAAAATCCCGTGGAGATACAGGAGGAAAGCCGTGACGCTTAAGCAATACAGAAACAAGCTCCGCGAGATGCTTGCCGACATCTCGCCCGACGAGGGCGACGTTATTGCCGATATGCTTCTTTGTGAGGCGCTGAATACAGAGAGAGGGCATCTTTTGGCGCATCTTGATGATGAGGTATCCCGATCGATCGATCCGTTTATAAGCGGCGCGGTGTTTGAGCTTTCGCTCGGAAAGCCGTTGCAGTACGTGCTGGGAAAATGCAGCTTTTACGGTTATGAGATAAATGTCGGAGACGGCGTATTTATACCGCGCAGCGATACCGAAATAGGCGTTAAGGCGGCACTCGGTCTGCTAAAGGACGGCGACCTTTTTGCCGACATCTGCAGCGGAAGCGGCTGTATAGCCAAGGCGATAGCTGCCGAAAAGCCGACAGTCAGCGGATATGCGCTTGAGCTTTCGTTAAAAGCGCTGCCCTATACCGAAAAAAATCTCTCCGAGCAGAAGAACGTGTCGGTAAGAAGATTCGATGCGCTTGACGAGGATGATTATATCGATCTTGCATCGATACTCGAGAGACCGCTTGATATGGTTATATGCAATCCGCCGTATATTCCCACCGAGGATATCAAAACGCTTAGTACGCAGGTGGGATTTGAGCCCGAAACCGCGCTTGACGGCGGCGAGGACGGACTGCGTTATTATCGGACTGTGACCGCGCTTGTGCCCCATATACTCAAAAAAGACGGCATACTTATCTACGAGATAGGCATCGATCAATGCGAGGACGTGTCGCGCATTTTGCACGAAAACGGCTTTGATGTGGCGGTTTTGCGTGATTACGGTAAAATCGACAGAATAATTGTCGCAAAAAAATCTTAATACGTTATTGACAATAGAGAAAATCCGTACTATTATTATATATTATATAGTACGGAATTTTTTTGTTTTAATTTCGGTCAACGGATGTCTTTGGTATGAAACGTATAGAATCGCGCAATAACCCGACAATAAAAAATATGACTGCCTTGCGCGATAAACGCGAAAGGGAATTGAGCCGTTGCTTTTACTTCGAGGGGGTTCATCTTCTTGAGGAATATCTCCGCTCGGGTAAAGTTCCCAAATGTATTTTTGTGC
The DNA here is from genome assembly GCA_045531135.1 of Eubacteriales bacterium. Lineage (GTDB taxonomy): Bacteria > Bacillota > Clostridia > Oscillospirales > CAG-382 > Coliplasma. The sequence continues at coordinate 49,985 of JAZSDL010000039.1, forward strand.
GCGATGATGTTATCGATAGATATGCCCGCCTGATAAACGGCGCAGGGTGCGAGGTTATCGGGGTGACCGAGTCGGTCTATGAAAAGCTGACCGAGGAAAAGGCCCCGCAGGGTATATTTACCGTTTCGGATTTTCTTGATAACGTTTGCTTTGCCGACAACGGCGATTTTGCAAAAAATATCAATGGCGGCTCGGTAATGCTTGTCGATATGCAGGATAACGGCAACGTGGGTACGGTTATACGTACCGCCGCCGCTATGGATCACACCGTGATACTATGCGGAAGGTGTGCCGACGTTTATTCGCCCAAAACCGTCAGGGCAACGATGGGCGCTTTGTTCACCAACGATATTTATATCTGTCCCGATCCCATGTCTGCCGTCGCGGCTATGCAGAAAAACGGCAGGCGCGTGCTTGCTTCCGCTCTGGATGACAAGGCGGTCAAGCTCGGCGGATTTGCGGTGCAAAGCGGCGATTGCTTTGCTGTCGGCAACGAGGGGCAGGGGCTTAGCGACGAATTTATTTCAAAATGCGATATGACCGTTTACATCCCGATGTCCCAAAGGACCGAGAGCTTAAATGCCGCCTCTGCCGCATCAATGCTGATGTGGGAAGCAAAACGGAGTGACTGATAAATGAAAACCGAGGTATTTTATATCTGGCTTCAGCAAAGCATAGGGATATGCAACCGTGTTGCATACGATGTCCTATCGCGGTTTAACAGTATATCGGACGTATACAATTGCGACGATTTTTCGTTTCTCGGCGAGGGTAAGAGCAAGTACGCCGACCGCCTTGAGCGAAAGGACGTTTCCTCCGCACTCGAGGTTTTAAAGAGGTGCAACGCACTCGGCGTTCGTGTGATCGGCTATTATGACGAGCTGTATCCGAGTCGGCTTCGGCGTTTGGATGCGCCGCCGATCGCGCTTTATGCGATAGGTCAGGTCAAAAAAACAGACGATCACCCCTGTATAGCGATCGTCGGAACCAGAAAAATGACCGACTACGGACGTGCCACCGCAGAGAAATTCGCATACACGTTTTCAAAAAGCGGAGCATACGTTATAAGCGGTCTTGCAAAGGGTGTCGATACCGCCGCGCATCGCGGAGCAATTATGGCAGACGGCTATACGGTTGCGGTGCTCGGCAACCCGATAGGCGAGATATACCCCAAAGAAAACGAAAAAGCCTTTGAAACGCTGTATGAGCGCGGGTTGGTAATCAGCGAGATGTATCCCGGCGCACCGCGCACAAGGGCCGATTTCCCCAACCGAAACCGTATTATAAGCGGCTTGAGCGACGTTGTTGTCGTTGCCGAGGCGGGCGCAGGCAGCGGCGCGCTGATAACCGCCCGTTACGCAATAAATCAAGGCAAGGCGGTTTTTGCGGTTCCGGGTGCAATAGGCGCCGAAAACGCGGGCACGAACTCGCTTATAAAGCAGGGTGTTCCCGTTGCGACCGAGCCGTATGATGTTTTGGGGCCGTTGGCGCTCGAGTACCCCAAAGCTGTTCATCCCTACGAGCCGTCTTTGACCGAGAATCTGAGGTCCTACGGAAACGTTATCAACAAACGCGCCGATACCAAAAAGAGCGTGACGGACAATAAGACCGAGGAAAAACCGATATGGGATATGCCAAACGATAAAAAAGAGGAATCGCTTTCGGGAGGTAATGCCGAGCGGATATTGGATGCGCTGAAGGGAAAGGTCCCTCTTACCGCCGATGAGCTTTCGGCACGTCTTAAGATACCGGTATCGGAGGTTATGACCGAGCTTACGCTGATGGAGATCGACGGAAGCGTGATCGCATCTGTCGGCGGAAGATATATTTCATCGAAATTTTAGTATTTTTTATATAAAACGCGAAATCTTCAAGGAGATACCTGATGAACACACTTGTAATAGTTGAGTCGCCTCATAAGGCGAATACGATCAAGAGCTTTCTCGGAAAGGGATATAAGGTCAAGTCCTCAAAGGGACACGTTCGTGATCTGCCCAAGAGCAAGCTCGGTATAGATGTCGAAAACGATTTCGAGCCGCAATACATCAATATTCGCGGCAAGGGCGATCTTATAAATGAGCTTCGCAAGGAAGCAAAGGCGGCAGACCGCGTGTTTCTTGCGGCCGACCCCGATAGAGAGGGCGAGGCGATAAGCTGGCATCTTGCAAACGTGCTTGCGCTCGATCCCGCAAAGACAAAGCGCATCACCTTTAACGAGATCACAAAAAACACGGTCAAGGAAGCGATAAAGCATCCCCGCGATATCGATATGAACCTTGTTAACAGCCAGCAGACAAGACGTATTCTCGACCGACTGGTCGGCTACAAGATCAGCCCGTTTCTGTGGAAGCATATCAAAAACGGTCTTTCCGCAGGACGTGTTCAGTCGGTTGCTACGAGGATCGTTGTCGAGCGCGAGCAGGAGATAAATGCATTCGTGCCCGAGGAATTTTGGGTTATCGGTGCTACCTTCGTTACCGAAAACGGCGAGTTTTTCAAAGCAAAGTTTTACGGTAAGGACGGTAAAAAGCTCGAGCTTACCAACGAGACCGAGGTAAACGAGATACTTTCCGCGATAGACAAAAACAATTTTGTTATCGAGAGCGTAAAGCGTGCGTTGAAGCAGCGCCGTCCCGCACCTCCCTTTATTACCTCTACACTTCAGCAGGAGGCAAACCGCAAGCTCTCGTTCCAATCGCAAAAGACCATGCTTATAGCGCAGGAGCTTTACGAGGGTGTTAATATCGGCGAAAAGAGCACGCACGGTCTTATTACGTATATGCGTACCGATTCGCTCCGTATCTCCGACGAGGCGCGCGAGGCGGCGAAAAACGTTATACTTTCCCAATACGGAAAGGAATATTATCCCGCAACGCCGAACAAATACAAGCTCAAAAAGAACGCGCAGGATGCGCACGAGGCGATCCGTCCCACCGATCCTGCGATAACCCCCGATTCTCTGCGCGGCAAGATAACCAACGATCAGTATAAGCTGTATAAGCTTATTTGGGAGCGCTTTATTGCATCTCAGATGTCGCCCGAACTTTTGGATACCGTCACCGCGGATATCGTTTCAAACGGATGCATCTTCCGCGCAAACGGCCACTCGGTCAAGTTCAAGGGCTTTGCCGCGGTTTACGGCGACATTCCCGACGATAATAACGACGAGGAAAGCGGAAGCATGCTTCCCGAGCTTGCCGACGGAGAAAAGCTTGTTGCGAGCGAGATCGATCCCGAGCAGAAGTTCACTCAGCCCCCTGCCAGATTTACCGAGGGCTCGCTTATCAAGGTGCTCGAGGACAAGGGTATAGGCAGACCTTCTACCTACACCGCAACGATAACCACGATCATTTCGCGCGGATACATCCGCCGCGACGGCAAATATCTTGTTCCCACCGATCTTGGTGTTATCACCACCGAAACGATGAAAAAGGCATTCTCGCATATCGTTGACTATAAGTTCACCGCCGAAATGGAGGAGGATCTTGATAAGATCGAGGACGGCAGCTCTGAATATATCGCCGTTCTTCACGAGTTCTACCGCCATTTCAGCGCACAACTCGAGGAGGCGGAAAAAACGCTCGGAAGCGAGCGTGTGGAGCTTCCTAAGGTGGAAACCGGCATCATCTGCGAAAAGTGCGGTGCCGTTATGGTAGAAAAGACCGGCAGATACGGCAAGTTTGCCGCTTGCCCGAACTATCCCCGCTGCCGCAACACCAAGCGCCTTGATGCCGAGCCGGCAAAGGAAGCGGAAAACGGCAAGAAAACAGCCGAGGTGACGGCAGATGAAAAATGCCCGAACTGCGGAAGCGATATGGTTCTTCGCAAGGGCCCTCACGGCAACTTTTTTGCCTGCCGTAATTATCCCGATTGTAAGACCACCATGCCTTACCGCCGCGACAGCGGAATAGCTTGTCCCGATTGCGGAAAGCGCATTATGATAAAACAGACCAAGAGCCGCAAGACCTATTATGCGTGTGAGGATTATCCCAAATGCGGATTCTCGTCGTGGGATCTTCCCACCGAGCGCAAATGTCCGATATGCGGTGCACCTGCTCTTAAAAAGAAAACACGCGAGTTCTATTACTGCAAAAACAATTGCGGTTGGAGTGAGGGAGAATAAATGAAAATAACCGTAGCGGTTGATATAATGGGCGGAGATAATCCCGCAAGCGAGCTTGCCAAGGGCGCAATAGACGCGGCGAGAGAGTTTGCATCCGACGGGTTGAATCTTATACTCGTCGGAACCGAGGAGGCGATAAGCGCTCTGCCCGAGCTTCCCGAGAACGTAAAAACACATATAGGACAATCTGTTGTCGAGATGACCGATGAGCCGTCTGTCGTGCTTAAGGAAAAAAAGGATTCTACGCTCGTGGCGGCGTGCAATCTGTGTAAAAGCGGAGAGGCGGATGCGATGGTAAGCGCAGGCAATACGGGCGCGCTTTTTACTGCGGCATCGCTTATTATACGCAGGATCAAGGGGGTTCGCCGCGCCGCGCTCGGCTCGATAATGCCGCTCGAGACACCGTTTGTTCTGCTCGATTGCGGAGCAAATCTCGATGCCACTCCCGACGTTATGCAGCTTTATGCGCGGATGGGCTCGATCTATGCAGAAAACGTGTTGGGCGTTCATAATCCCCGTGTCGGCTTGATAAACAACGGCACCGAGGAGCATAAGGGAATCCCGTTGTATACCGAAACGTATAAGCTTTTAAGCGAGGACGAAAGTATTAATTTTGTCGGAAACTGCGAGGGCAAGACCATACCCTTTGGTGTTTGCGACGTGCTTGTATGCGACGGATTTACCGGCAATATCGTTTTAAAGCTTATCGAGGGTATGGGCAAATTTATGTCCAAATCGATAAAGGATATATTTCACGCATCGGCTGTTTCAAAGCTCGCCGGTGCGATGACGTTAAAGCATACGAGAGCGCTTAAAAAGCGTGTCGATCCCGCAGAGTACGGCGGAGCACCCTTTTTGGGGCTTGCAAAGCCGGTGGTAAAGGCACACGGCAGCTCGGATGCATATTCGTTCCGTTCGGCGATAAGGCAGGTAATGCTATACTGTAAGGGCGGTACGATAGATAAGATAACGGCAACTTTGGCAACAAAACCCGAAACCACCGAGGAGTAAACGCACAATGGGAGAAGAAAAGGATTTTTATCTTCTTGAACAGGAAATCAAATATATTTTTCGTGACACCAAGCTTCTGACAGTAGCGCTTACTCACTCGTCCTATTGCAACGAGAATCGCAAAAAGGGCTTTACCGTAAGCAACGAGCGAAGCGAATTTTTGGGTGATTCGATACTTTCGGTCATCACGGCGGAATTTTTGTATAACCGCTTTCCCGATGCCGACGAGGGATTTTTGACACGTACCCGTGCCGCACTCGTGTGCGAGGATACGCTGGCGCAATTTGCAAACAGTATCAGCTTGGGTGATTATATGCTTTTCGGCAAGGGAGAGTCGGTGTCCTCCGGCGGCAGACACAGAAAAAGCACTATTGCCGATGCATTTGAGGCACTTATAGCCGCAATTTATCTCGATGGCGGTATGGAAAGCGCAAAACGGTTTGTGCTTCCGTTTATCGAGGATAATGTGGATAAGGTCATCAAGCTCGGCACCGAGGATTATAAATCACGGCTTCAGCGCATAGTACAGCAAACTCCCGAGGAGGTGCTGACATATACGTTGGTCGGTGAGGAGGGACCTCCCCACGACAGAGTGTTCAGCTATGAGGTTTATCTAAACTCCAACCTGCTGGGCAAGGGCAAGGGCAGAAGCAAGCGCGAGGCGGAGCAGGTTGCCGCAAGAGAGGCACTGGTTCTTATCGGTGAGTTAGATGAAGAACCATCGTAACATACCGTTTTTTGTGCCGCACGCGGGATGCCCTAACTGCTGTGTGTTTTGCTCACAGGTAAAGATAACCGGCGAGCGTGCGGAAAAGGATATGGATACCGAGCAGGATGAGCTTCGGGCGTTGCTTGATGCCGAGAGTGAAAACTGCTTTTCGGAAAGCCAAATTGCGTTTTTCGGCGGGAGCTTTACCGCGATAGAAAGATCGCGTATGGAAAAATTGCTTTCGGTTGCAAACGAATATATCGATAAAGGCGTTGCCGAGAGCATACGTATTTCTACCCGTCCCGATTGTATCGACGATTCTGTTCTCGATATTTTAAAAAAATACCGCGTTACTCATATCGAGCTCGGGGTGCAAAGCACGTCGGATAGTGTGTTGAACGCATCGAACCGCGGACACAGCGCGGAGAAAACCTTTTCTTCGGCACAAAGGATAATCGAAAACGGCTTTGTTTTCGGCGGTCAGATGATGATAGGTCTGCCCGGTTCAAATGCCGAGAATGAAATGCAAACGGCACGCGATATAGTTAAAATGGGCGCAAAAGAGGCGCGGATCTATCCGACAGTCGTTTTCGAGGGCACAAAGCTTTATGATATGACGGTCTCTGATGAGTACAAGCCGTTAACGCTTGGCGAGGCGGTTGAGAGAACCGCAAAATGCTATAAGATATTTTTGGATGCAGGGGTCAACGTGCTCCGCATAGGGCTTCACGCCTCCGAGAATCTGGCAAATGCACCGTACGGTGCAAACCATCCGTCGATAGGCGAGCTTGTAAAAAGCTGTGTTTATGCGGATATTATTGCCGAAAGGGCAAAGAACTGCAAAGGCAAGATAATCAGTGTCGGAATAAACAAATCGGACATTTCGATGCTTCGCGGACATAATTGTGCCGCAATAAATCGTATCAAGGAGCAAACCGGCGCTTTATCGGTTGAGATAATACCGACGGACGCGAGCCGTTTTGAACCTTGTGTAAGTGTAAGGAGTGTATAAAATATGCGCTTAAAAGCAATAGAAATGCAGGGCTTTAAGTCGTTCCCCGATAAAACTCGCATCAGCTTTGACAGCGGTGTTACAGCGATAATCGGCCCTAACGGAAGCGGCAAATCCAATATTTCTGATGCTATCCGTTGGGTTTTGGGTGAGATGAGTGCAAAATCCCTGCGCGGCAGCAGAATGGAGGACGTTATTTTTAACGGAACCGCCTCGCGTACTGCCGCAAACTGCGCTTCGGTATCGCTTTGTATAGATACCGAGGAGGAATATAACCGCGCAAATCACATCACTATCGAGAGCGAGGCGGGCGATGAGAATTCAACCTCTCAAAACGCCGGCTACCGACTTTCCGATTCGACCGAGGTTACGGTTACCCGTAAGCTCTACCGAAGCGGCGAAAGTGAGTATTACATAAACAAAAAACAGGTTCGTCTCAAGGACATTTACGAGCTGTTTTACGATACCGGTATCGGCAGAGAGGGATACTCTGTTATCGGTCAGGGTAAGATCGCCGAGGTGCTTTCGCAAAAGGACGATGAGCGCAGAAGCATTTTCGAGGAAGCGGCGGGTATATCCAAGATCCGCTATAAAAAGCTCGAGGCAGAGCGCAAATTGCGCGATACCGAGGCGAATTTGGTGAGAGTAAACGATATTCTTTCGGAGATATCGTCGCGCATAGGTCCGCTTGAGAAGGAGGCGGAGAACGCAAAGCAGTATCTTGTATTAAGCGAGGAGAAAAAGGGCATCGAGATCACCCTTTGGCTCGACCGTCTTGATTATTTGAGAGCAAGACGTGTCGAGTGCGAGACCGACCTTGCCGCCGCAAAGCTTTCCTTCGAGGCGGCGGAGCGCGAGGTTATCGAATGTGACGAGGCGACCGACAGGATACTTAACGAAACCTACGAATTTTCGCGCATTATGAGCGAGTGCGAGCGCGAAAAGACCGATGCCGTGCATAAAAAAGGCGAGGCAGAGGGCAAAAAGGCGGTTTGCGAAAACGATATCGCGCACTCCGAGGAATCGGTAAGGGAGGCCAAGGAATCTATCGCACTTGCCGTTTCCGAAAAGGAGACTGCACAAAAAAATACCGCCGAGTGTGAGGAAGCGAAAAAGCTGTCCGAGGCAAAGCTGGCGGAATGTGAAAGCGATACCGCATCGCTTGAGGCGGAATATGAAAAGGCGAGAGCCGATTCTCAAAACGCAGACAAAGAGAGCGCAAACGCATCTGCTCAGCTGGAGCTGCTTGTGTCCGAAAAGGCGGTCATCAATGCAAAAGAGGCGGCTTGCAGAGCATCGCTCGAGGCAGAAAGACGTAATGCCAACGAGAATGCCGACCGTCTTACCGCCGCACGCGAGCGTATGAATTCGCTTAAAAACGAGCTCTTAAAGGTAGAAAATGCACTTGCGGAAACCTTAAAGAAGATAAACGAGACCGAGAATAAGATCATTTCGCTCGATTATGAGCGCGCTACGCTTATGCAAAAGCTGCGCGAAACGGGAGAGAGCATAACGGCAGAAAAAATCGCGCTTTCGGGTGAGGAGCAGCGCCGCGATCAGCTCACCCGTCTTGAGAATTTGTTGGAGGGCTACTCCGAGAGCGTAAAACGCGTTATTAACGATTGCACCTCGGGCGTTATTAAAAACAACGGACAAAAAATCGGTCTTTACGGCACTGTTTCAAATATTATTTCCTCCGACAGCGAGTATGTGATCGCTCTCGAAACGGCACTTGCCGCATCGGTGCAGTTTATCGTTGTCGATAAGGAATCGGATGCAAAGGCGTGTATCCGTTATTTAAAGGAAAATAAGCTCGGCAGAGCAACGTTTTTGCCGTTGCAGAGCGTTAACGGCAAAAAGTGCGACGTAAGCGCAATAGAGGATATGCCCGGCTATATCGGCATTGCAAGCGAACTTGCGAAGTACGAGGATAGGTTTGAGGGCGTGGTTAACGACCTGCTCGGACGTACGGTTATTGCCGATAATATCGATTCGGCATCCGCTATCGCAAGAAAGAGCGGTTTCAGAATAAAAATAGTTACGCTCGACGGTCAGATAATCAATGCGGGCGGCAGCTATACCGGCGGCTCCTCGGCTGTTAAGGTAGGCGTGTTTACACGTGCTATGGACATCGAGCGCCTTGGCGAAAAGATAAAAGAACGAGAGGCAAATATAGCTCGTCTTGAAAAAGAAAGCGAAAAGATAACTGCGGATTGTGCAGGTGTGGATAACGAGCTCGAGCAGCTTCGTGTTGCCCTTTCCGATGCCAACAACTCCAAGGCGGGCCATGTTGCCACAAAGGGCTCGCTTTCCGAGCGTATCGGCGAGGAGGAGGGACGTATCGACTCTCTCGCCAACGACGGCGAGATACTCATCAAGCTTGAAAACGAGCTTAACGAGATCAATGCCGAGGCGGAAAAGCTGTTAAATGCTATCGAGCTTGCCGCCGCCGCGCGTGATAACGCCAAAGCAAATGCCGAAAATAACAAGCGTGTCGAGGAGGAGACCTTTGCGCGGGTCAGCGAGGCAAGGATGACTCTGTTCGCCGCAAAGAACGAGCTCGCTGTTGCCGATGAACGCCTTTCGGTGTCGGCTCAGCGTGAGAACGAGCTTTCGGCGCGTATTGTACTCGGCAGTGCCTCTATCGAAAAGGCAGAGACGGTAATACGGGAATGTGTTGCCGAGATCGGCAAGCTTAATGCCGAGTGTGCCGAGTGCGATTCGGTTATCAATTCCTGCGATAAGCGCTTGAGCGATCTTATTGCGGGCAGAGAAGAAAAAGAAAAGCAGTTAAACGAGATGCGCAGTAAGCAAAAGGTCGTTGCCGCAACAAAGGAAGAAGCGTTCCGTGCGGTGACCGAGGCCGAAATGAAGAGCACCTCTGTCAATACCGAATACGATACCGTAACAGGCAAGCTGTGGGATGAGTACGAGCTTACCTATTCGGATGCCCAGCCCTACCGTCTTGAAAAGGACAAAATGGATAAGGCAAGCACCCGTCTTGCATCGCTCAAGGCGAAGATACGCGCTATGGGCGTTATCAACGTAAACGCGGTTGAGGAATACAGGGTGACCAAGGAAAGATATGATTTCCTTACGGCCCAGACCGACGACCTTAATAAGACAAGGGCATCGCTTGACAGAACTATCGATAAGCTTGCATCGGGAATGAAGGAGACCTTCCTTGAGTGCTTTGAGAAGATCAATACCGAGTTCAATGCCGTATTTACCGAGCTTTTCGGCGGCGGCAGTGCAAGAGCGGAGCTTACAGATCCTATGCTTCCGCTTGAGTGCGGTATAGACATCGTTCTCAAGGTGCCCGGAAAGAGCGTGCGTTCGATATCGCTTCTCTCGGGCGGTGAGCAGTCGTTTGCGGCAATATCGCTTTATCTCGCGTTGCAAAAGGTAAATCCCTCGCCGTTCTGCGTATTTGACGAAATTGAGAGTGCACTCGACGACGTTAATATCGTTAAGCTCGCCTCTTACGTTCGCCGCAACAGCGATAAGACGCAGTATATTCTTATCACCCACCGCCGCGGCACTATGGAGCGCGCCGATACCATTTACGGTATCACGATGCGCCAGAAGGGTATCTCGGACTATATGAAGCTGAATATGGCTAAGCTCGACGATATCATCAAGGAATACGCCGAATAATCACCAAATGGAGAAACTGTTAGTATATGAGCTTTTTTGATAAATTAAAAAACGGACTTAAAAAGACAAAGGATGCGCTTTTAAAGCCGGTCAACGATCTGTTTTCCTCCTACGATAAGGTTGACGAGGATTTTTATGAGGAGCTTTGCGATCTGCTTATTATGGCGGACGTGGGAGTAGAGACCTCGGATTATCTCGTTAACGAGCTTCGTGAGCGCTTAAAGGAAAAGAAAATAAAGGAAGCATCGCTTGCACGTGAGGAGTTTAGGGCGATACTTACCGATGCGGTGGGCGAAAGCGGTGAGCTTTCGCTCGAGAACAAGCTTAACATAGTGCTTATCATCGGCGTTAACGGTGTCGGAAAGACTACATCTATCGGCAAGATAACCCATTGTCTTAAAGAGCAGGGAAAGAGCGTTATGCTTGCCGCGGCAGATACCTTCCGTGCCGCCGCAGCCGAGCAGCTTTGTATCTGGGCGGACAGAAATAACGTCCCGATAATAAAGCAGAACGAGGGCGCGGATCCCGCAGCAGTTGTTTTTGATGCGGTTGCCGCCGCAAAAAAGGCAAGCGTTGACGTGCTTATAGTTGACACCGCGGGCAGATTGCATAATAAAAAGAATCTTATTGATGAGCTTGCGAAGATCAACCGAGTTATCGACCGTGAATCTCCCGATGCAAATCGTGAGACACTGCTCGTTTTGGATGCCTCTACAGGACAAAACGCGCTTATTCAGGCAAAGGAATTCGGCAAGGCGGCGGATATTACGGGATTGGTGCTTACCAAGCTCGACGGAACCGCCAAGGGCGGCATAATCCTTGCGATCAAGCGCGAATTGGGTATTCCCGTTAAATTCATCGGCGTCGGTGAGGGTATTGATGACCTTCGTCCGTTTGAGCCGCAGGAATTTATAAATGCATTCTTTGAGGATGAAAAATAATGAACAAGATCGTTTTTGCTACAAATAATGCACATAAGGTGGCGGAGTTTCGTGCCTACTTCGAGCAAATGGGAGTGGATGCCGAGATCGTCACAATAAAGGAGATCGGTTTTACGGGCGATATAATCGAGGATGCCGATACCTTTGAGGGTAATGCGTATATCAAGGCAAAAACGCTCTGCGAGCATACGGGGCTGATATCGGTCGCCGACGACAGCGGACTTATAGTTGATGCTCTTGACGGTGCTCCCGGAGTGTATTCCGCCAGATATGCGGGCGAGAATGCAACCGATACCGAGAACAACGAAAAACTGATATCAGAGCTTAAAAAGCATCCCGAAAACAGCAGAGAAGCAAGATTTGTGTGCTCGATATGCGTTTGCCGTCCCGACGGAGAAACGCTTTACGTAAACGGAGAATGTAAGGGCGAAATAATTGACGAATATCGCGGAGACGGAAGATTCGGTTACGATCCCATATTCTATTATCCGCCGTTTGATAAAACCTTTGCCGAGATGGATTCCGAGGAGAAAAATTCGGTCAGCCATCGCGGTCGTGCTTTGGCACAGCTTTTACAGCACAAGGACTTTTTTGAAATATAAACAAAGAAACACACTTTTTACATACAATGCCGAAGGGGGACATTCAGTATGAACGCTATTCTTGATTATCTTGAATACGTCTGGAATCAGCTTGCAAATATCGGTATCATCGATTTTATTGATATCGCGTTGGTTGCGTTGCTGCTTTTCTGGGTAATAAAATTTGTTCGCGGCCGTCGCGCAGGCAAGCTTTTGCTTGGTGTGGGCGTGTTGTTTCTGCTGTTGCTTATGAGCAGCTTGTTCGAGATGCGAGCATTGAATTTTATTCTCAACAGTGTCTTTTCGGTAGGTCTTATCGCTATCGTGATAGTTTTTCAGCCCGAACTCAGAAGTGCGCTTGAAAAGGTTGGCGGTGTCGGCGATAACTTTAAGGGAAGAATGGATAACGACGAAGCCGCGGTTATAAAGAGTGCGCTGAGTGAGGTCGTTGTTGCCGCCGAGAATTTTTCGGAGGCAAAAACAGGTGCGCTTATCGTTTTCGAGCGAAATACGCGCTTGGGCGACGTTATAAGAACCGGCACTACCATAGATGCGGTCACCTCGTCCTTTCTGCTCGGTAACATCTTTTATAACAAGGCGCCGCTTCACGACGGTGCGGTAATAATACGCAAGGGCAGAGTGCATGCCGCCGGATGCTTTTTGCCGCTTTCCTCCAACGAGGATATAGTAAAAGAGCTTGGAACACGCCACCGTGCCGCTATCGGTATGAGCGAAAACAGCGATGCGCTTGTTCTGGCGGTGTCCGAGGAAACGGGCGGAATATCGGTTGCAATAGACGGCACGCTTCACCGCAATCTTTCCCGCAAACGCCTTGAAACATTGCTTGCGTCAAACCTGCTTGATGAGGACAGAAAGCATATTGCGCAGGTCGTAAAGGGAAAATTCTTCAAAAAGAACGGCGGTGCGAAGGATGAACAGGAATAAAAGCAAAAAGGCAAACGAAAAAAATAATAGCCAAAACAACGTTTCGCGCATACAAAAGGTGGCGATACTCGCACTTTCGGTAATCGGTTCGTTCATGCTCTGGATATACGCTATCGGCTACGACAGCACTCTTTTCGAGCGCACGTTTGACGGTATTCCCGTCGTTATCGAGGGCGAAGCGGAGCTTGTCGAAAGCAAAGGGTATACCCTTGCACGCGATCAGGAATTTTCGTCTATCACCGTTGTTGCAAAAGGAAAAAGATCCGAGCTTAACGAGCTTGATGCATCGGATTTCAGAGCGGTTATCGACGTTTCTCAGTCCGAGGGTTCCGGAAACCAGACGTTAAATATAGTTGTTTATTCTCCCAACGGCATCGAGGTCGTTGCACAATCCTCTAACACCGCGACCGTGTTTGTGGATGAGTTTACTCAGCGTGATGAGCTGTTGTCGGTTTCGGTCGATACCGGTAACGGATACGTTATGACCGAGGGCGTAACCTTTGTTAACGCCGTGGCAAATCCTATTTCTATCGTGGTGTCCGGTCCCGTGTCGGTGCTTGATTCGATTGAGGGTGCGTACGTTAAATTCAATCTCGACGGGTATGAGATCAGCGACAGCGTTTACGGCTACGGTGCAATTGAATTACGCGATAAATACGGCAAGACCATCAACAATCCCTATATTACCGTTTCGGACAGCACGGCTTACGTATCAATCTCGGTTACAAAGCAAAAAAGCATACCCGTCCGTGTGGCATTTACCGGAGGTATATTTGATAAAGACGATGTTTCGCTTACCGTTTCAACCGAATCGGTTACTATCTCGGGCTCGCCCGCGGTGATCGACGGTATTGGCGAGCTTGTTCTGCCGATAGACGAAACGGCGATAGACGGAAAAGCGGATTTTGAGTACAATATCGGTTCGTTGCTCCCGAAGGGCGTCACAAACGAAAGCGGTGTTTCAAAGATAACCGTCGGTGTTGAGCTGCCGAAAATGTCGGTGAGGACATACCGTATAAAGACCGAGGATATCGAGATAATCAATCTTCCCGACACGATGGAGGTTGAATTGGCAAGCGGCTTGGATATAAAGCTTGTCGGTGCGCGTGATGCATTTAACGGCTTTGATATTTCGTCTGTAAGTGTACAGGCGGATTTCGACCGCGTTACTATCGAGCCCGACGGAAGCTATACCTGCAAGGTGGCTGTGTCGCTCTCTGACAACAGCGCTATATATATCCTTAACGAAAATTACACCGTGAGCTTTACAGCGGTAAACGAATAAAAAACAGTAATAAAATAAACAGAAAGAGGTGAGCATATGACTAAACGTGAATGGCAGATACGCGAAAATGACAACGCGATCGTAAGCAAGATTGCCAAAGAGTGCCGTCTTTTGCCGCTTACCGCGAAAATATTGGCAAATCGCGGAATGACCGAGAAGGAAGAAATAGAGGTTTTTCTTAACAAAGAGACAATTCCGCTTTACGATCCGTTTCTGTTAAAGGATATGGATAAGGCGGTCGCTCGCATAACCTATGCTATCGAAAATAAACAGCGGATCTGCATATACGGCGACTATGACGTTGACGGCGTTACGAGTACGGTTATGCTCTATCTCTATCTTTGCTCCCGCGGGGTGGAATGTGAGTATTTTATTCCCGAGCGCATCTCCGAGGGATACGGACTCAGCTTGCCTGTTATCGAAAAGATGAAGGGCAGAGTCGATCTTATAATAACCGTAGATACCGGTGTTACGGCGGTTGCCGAGGCGGAATATGCTAAGAGTATAGGCATAGATATGGTCATCACCGATCACCATTCCTGCCGTGAAACTCTCCCCGATGCCGTTGCGGTAGTCAACCCTCACCGCGAGGATAGCGAATATCCTTTCCGAAACCTTGCGGGTGTAGGCGTGGTGTTTAAGCTGCTTTGCGCGCTTGAGGGCAGCACCGAAAGAATCATTGATCTTTATTCGGATATTATTGCGGTCGGCACGGTTGCCGACGTTATGCCGATAATCGGAGAAAACAGACGTATAATAGGTACGGGACTGAAAAAACTTGCCGAAACCGATAATCTCGGATTGCTTGCGCTTATGCGCCGTGCGGGAATCATAAAATACGGCAAGAATATAAAAAAGATATCCTCCGCTACCGTCGGTTACGTGCTCGCGCCCCGTATAAACGCCGCCGGCAGAATAGCGTGTGCATCGAGAGCGGTCGAGCTTTTGCTCACCGACGATCAGACAGAGGCGGATGCTATTGCCGAGGAACTTTGCGAGATCAACAAGCTCCGACAGACGACCGAGCAAAAGATATACGAGCAGGCGGTGGAATTGATAGAAAATTCAAATTCCGACGACCGTTTTCTCGTTCTCGCGTACGATGGATGGCATCAGGGCGTTATCGGTGTCGTTGCATCGAAGATCGCCGAGAGATATTCGCGCCCCTGCATACTTTTCTCGCTTGACGGCGATACCGCTAAGGGTTCGGGCAGAAGCATAAAGGGCTTTTCGCTTATGGATGCGCTGTCCTCCTGCGGCGATCTCCTTTTGGAATACGGCGGACACGAGCTCGCGGCAGGTCTTTCGATCGAGGGCGCGAAGATCGACGAATTCCGAAAGAAAATAAACGAATATGCCGAACCGATCCTTAAGGAGTCCGACTGCGTATTCCCGCTTGAGATCGAGTGCGAGGCAACTTTTTCCGACCTTACCGAAAAGGGAATCGACGAGATACTTCGCCTTGAGCCGTTCGGGCTTTCCAATCCGCAACCGGTTTTGGTCATGCGCGACGTTTTGCTTTATGATATCGTTCCGCTCTCTCAGGGTAAGCACGTAAGAATGAGAATAACCGGCAGCGAAAACGGAAAAGGCCATTCGCTCAACGCGGTGTGCTTTGGTATGCCTTACGATTCTTTTGATTTTTGCGAGGGCGACAGATGTGATATCGTGTTTACCGTTGATATGAACGAGTTTATGGGAACACGTGCGCCACAGCTGTTTTTAAAGGAGATCAAGCTGTCGGATAAGGAGGAAAACGAGTTATCAATAAGCAATTCCCGCTTTGATCTGCTGGTTTCGGGCAAGGGGTACGAAAATTGCGGGGAGGATATTCCCGATCTTGCCGATTTCAGAAACATTTTCCGTTTCCTCCGCTGCGAAGCAGGGCACGACGGCAGATGTATTTCGCTGACGTCGGCAAAAAGAACGCTTGAGCGTGATTTTGATATATCTGTCACGGTATGCAAGCTTCGCATAATACTTGAGGTTTTAAAGGAACAAAAGCTTATCTCGCTTGATCAACGCGGGGGCGGAAATACGTTTTATATAAAAATGCTTCCCTCCTCGGGTAAAATAAATATAGACGAATCGCCTCTTCTCCGTTCCATACGTTCGGGTAGGCAAGGGTAAATATAATGCTGAAACAAGCCGAAATGCTGTTTGCAAGGATCAAAGAAGCAGGCAGCTATGATTATGATAAAATATATAAGGCATACGAATATGCCGATAAGCTCCACGAGGGGCAAAAGCGTATATCCGGCGAGGACTATATCGTTCATCCGCTTTCGGTAGCCGAGGAGGTTATAAATCTTCAGCTCGATACCGATTCTGTCTGTGCGGCGTTTTTGCACGATACGGTGGAGGATTGCTCGGATAAGATAGACCTTGCACTTATTAAAAAGGAATTCGGCAACGACGTTGCCGATATCGTTGACGGCGTTACAAAGCTGGTTCACATTCCTTTTGAGACCAAGCAGGACGAAAGCATAGAGAACCTGCGTAAGATGTTCCTTGCGATGAGCAAGGATATCCGTGTTATTTTTGTCAAGCTCTGCGACAGATTGCATAACATGCGTACGCTTGACGTGCGTTCTCCCGAAAAGCAACGCTCTATCGCGCTCGAAACGATGCACGTTTATGCACCGCTTGCGCATAGGTTGGGTATCCAAAAGATCAAGCAGGAGCTCGAAACGCTTGCACTTTATTATCTCGATCCGATCGGATATCAAGAGGTTTCGGATGAGATAAATAAGCGTTACGGCGAAAACAAGGACTTTCTTGACAGTGCGACCGAAAAGGTTGCCGAGAGTTTGCGCTCGTATAACATCAAGTTCTCTCTTTCCTGCCGTGTAAAGACGATATACAGCATTTATAAAAAGATGTATAACCAAAGCAAGCAGTTCGACGAGATCTATGATTTTTACGCATTGCGTATCATCGTAGACAGCGAGCTTGATTGCTATACCGCCTTGGGTATAATTCACGAGCAGTTTAACTCTATCCCCGGCAGATTCAAGGATTATATCTCCACCCCGAAGCCGAATATGTACCGTTCGCTTCATACTACGGTCATCGGCAAGGAGGGTATTCCCTTTGAGGTCCAGATCAGAACCTGGGAGATGCACCGCGTTGCCGAATACGGTATAGCAGCGCATTGGAAATATAAATCGGGCGAGCAGGCAAAGGCGGATATCGACGCCAAGCTTCAATGGATACGCACTCTTATCGAGACCGAAAAGGATGCCGACGATCCCGATGAATTTTTCCGTCCGCTTAAAATAGATCTTTTCGAGGACGAGATATTTGTATTCACCCCCAAGGGTGACGTTGTTAATTTGCCCAATAACAGTACGCCTATCGATTTTGCCTATGCTATTCACTCTGCGGTCGGCAATAAGATGGTCGGCGCAAAGGTAAACGGCAATATCGTCCCGATAGATACTATTCTCGAAACGGGACAGATAGTAGAGGTCTTGACAAGCGCATCGTCAAAAGGCCCCTCGCGCGATTGGCTTAAGATAGTCCGCTCGGGCGAGGCAAGAAACAAGATAAAGCAGTACTTTAAAAAGGAGCTTCGCTCCGAGAATATCGTTGTCGGCAAGACCGAGCTCGAGCGCGAGATAAAGCGGTTCGGCAGGCAGTATACCGAAGCACAAAAGAACGAGGTTATGAAAAATCTCGCAAACCGCCTGTCGCTGCCCGATGTTGACGATCTTTATAACAATATCGGCTACGGCGGACTTTCGGTGTCGAAAATTGCCGTTAAGCTGCGCGAGGAGTTTATGCGCGTAGTATCTCCTCAGGCAGAAGCCGCGCCGGTTATCACGGCGGAAACGATAAAGAATACCCGCCACGAAAGAAATGCGCGCACAAATGCCGAAAGCGTTATTATCGACAGTGTGGAGGGATGCACCGTTAAGTTTGCAAAATGCTGTAATCCGCTCCCCGGCGATAATATTATCGGATTTATCACAAGAGGATACGGAGTTTCTATTCATAAGTACGATTGCCCCAATGCTCAGGCGGGACTTTCAAATCCCGATTATAAGGACCGTTGGGTAGTTGCATCGTGGTCGGAAAAGCTCAACCGACAGACGCCCGGAAGCTTTGAGGCGGGATTGAATATTATTGCGGAATATTCTCCGCATCTTATTGCCGATATCACGCTTGCACTTACCGATATGCGTGTTGCGGTAACCTCGATCTCCACCCGTGAAAATGCGGGCGAGATCATTATTCAGGTCGGCATAAAATGCAGCGGTGTCGATCATCTTAAAAATATTATCGGCGGTCTGCACAGGATCAAGGGTGT
Organism: Eubacteriales bacterium; assembly: GCA_045531135.1. Lineage (GTDB taxonomy): Bacteria > Bacillota > Clostridia > Oscillospirales > CAG-382 > Coliplasma. The sequence goes on from JAZSDL010000039.1 coordinate 68,561, forward strand.
GCGCGACGTTTCGAGAGGAAGTATATGCGAGCAGTAGTTCAGCGTGTTCACAGCGCGGAGTGCGTTGTGGACGGAGAGGTCGTATCCAAAATCGATCAGGGGCTTGTTGCCTATATCGGCGTTTTTGACGATGATACCGATGAGGACCTTGCCAAAATGGCAAATAAAATTTCGGGCTTGCGCGTTTTCCGCGATGCCGACGGAAAGCTGTCGTTAAACGCAGCTGCCGTTGGCGGAAGCGTTATGCTTATATCTAATTTTGTGCTTGCGGGCAGAGTCACGCGCGGTTTCCGTCCCGATTGCACGCATGCCGCAAAATATGATGAGGGCAAGCGTATGTTCGATGCTCTTGCCGCAGAGATCGGCAGGACTTTGCCTACGGTAACCGGTGTTTTCGGCGCACATATGGATATAAGCGTGCATAATGACGGTCCGATCAACGTTATAATAGATACACGGGAGCTTCGCAAATGAAATTAGTTATAGATAACCGTACGGGTTATCTGAACGATTATTATTTTCAGACTCTCTGTCTGCTTTATTTCCCGGGCGAGAAGTTCAGGGCAAACGACGAGAGCGAGAATTCGGCTTACTTTTATTTAGAGGAAAGCGACAGAGAAAACCATATATTCGTGTCCCGAGTGGTGTTAACGTCGGGCGATCGCAGTGCCGAGGGATTTTTTTCGGGCGGATATACTCCGTCGATACCGATGACCGACGATTTTTATGCGATGAACTCACTCGGAAAAGCTTTTTTGCAGGCGGGCGAGCGGTTGTTCGGCTTCGGTCTTCCGTGGGGTTATATTACGGGACTTCGCCCCGTAAAGCGTGCAAAATATTATCTCGACCGCGGATATTCGGCAGAGCAGGTAATAGCCCTGTTTAACCGCGATTATAACGTGTCGGACGAAAAATCCACGCTCTCGGTCGAAACAGCGGTCTTACAGCAAAAAATGCTTGCAGACGTTATGCCTTACGATTGCGGACTTTACGTTTCGATACCGTTTTGCCCGACAAGGTGCGATTATTGCAGCTTTGTCTCCTACAGTAACGCAAAGCTTTTTGCATTGATACCCGAGTATCTGGAAAAATTAATGAGCGACATACGCGAAACCGGCGAGATGATAAAACAGCTCGGGCTTCGGCTGCGCGCAGTGTATATCGGGGGCGGAACGCCCTCTATTTTGGATGAATTCCAGATAAACCGATTGCTGTCCTGTATAAATAAAAGTGTGGATATAAACGATTTTGTTGAATATACTTTTGAGGCAGGACGTCCCGATACCGTAACCTACGAAAAGCTCAGGGCGGTCAAGGAAAACGGCGTAAAGCGGATCAGTATAAATCCGCAGACAACAAGTGATTTCGTGCTTAACGAGATAGGGAGAAGGCATACCTCAAAGCAGTTTTTCGATGCCGCCGAGATCGCAAAGAAGATCGGATTCAACACGATAAACGCCGATCTTATTGCGGCGCTCCCCGGCGATACCGAGATCAGCTTTCATCAAAGCTTGGAGGACGTTATAGGTCTTGGGTTTGAGAACATAACCGTTCATACGCTTTCGATAAAGAATGCGGCAAACATTCGGTTTGTCGGTGACGGATATTATGATCCCGAGGGCGATTTTGCGCGCGCTTCGGTCGAATATGCGCGTAATCGGCTAAAGGAATCGGGCTACGACCCCTATTATCTCTACCGCCAAAAGAATACCGTCGGCAACGCAGAGAATACGGGATACACCCTGAAGGGAAAAGAAAATTTGTATAACGTTCTTATGATGGAGGAGCACTCTACCGTGTTTGCCTGCGGTGCGGGAGCTATAACCAAGCTTGTCAGTCCCAATCGGGACGAGATATTGCGTCATGCGTTTCCAAAATATCCTTTTGAGTATCTGCGCGATAATAAAAGTTTGGGATTTGATGAGGCAAAGGCGTTTTTTCAGAAAGGATGATTTTTTTGAACAGGGATATTTTAAATAAGGTCAAAGAGGATGAGCTTCATTACGAAACAACGATAAATAATATCGCTGATAGAATCGTGCGCGATATGGGCATAAAGCTCGTGCTTATTGCGGGCGGCTCCTGTGCGGGAAAAACAACCACCACACGAAAGCTGTCCGAGCTTATCAACGCATCGGGCAGGAAGGCGCATACCGTATCGCTTGACGATTATTACCGCAACGTTGACGAGAGCGTTTATCTTCCCGACGGAACCCGCGATATCGAGACGATAAACAGTCTGCGCGCCGATATGATCGCCGATACCTTTGCCGATCTTATCGAGGGAAAAAACACCCCCATTCCCATGTACGATTTTATGACAAAGCAGCGTATCGATGCATATCGCTATATCAAGCTCGATGAGGGTGACGTTGTTCTTATAGAGGGGCTTCATGCATTGAATCTTCAGCTGTTCCGCAAGGCACCCGATGAAAGCGCGATATACCGTATCTACCTTTTTGCCGACGCGGGCGATAATGCCGATTGCCGCTTTACACGCCGCATGGTGCGTGATTCGCGCCACCGCGATGCAAGCGCGGAGCATACCTATAATCTGTGGGATAACGTAAAGCTTAATGAGCGAGAATCGATAGAGCCCTTCCGAAAGTTTGCCGACGTTGCGATAAATACCTTTTTCCCTTATGAAAGAGGTATCCTGAACGATGATGCCATACGTTTGCTTAATACCGTCGAAGTAGGCAGCACACATTACGAAAACGCACGTGGGCTTATCTCGATTCTCGAAAAAGAGCCGCAGATAAGCGACGATTATATTCCCCAAAATTCGTTACTCAGGGAGTTTATCTGATAAAAATGAGCCAGGAAGTTAAAAACGCTTCTGTCGAAAAGGGCAGAAGCTTTCTGCGCGAGGCGGTTATTCTTACGGTAGCCAGCTTTGCGGTAAAAATAATCGGTGTTGTGTTTAAAATACCGCTTACCAACATATTAAAGGACGGCATCGGTATATTTACCGCCGCGTATTCGATATATGCCATGCTGTTTATGCTCAGCACCAGCGGTCTGCCGGTTGCCGTAAGCAAGCTCGTTGCCGCGAGCAACGAAAAGGGCAGGGGCAGAGAGGCAAGGCGTATTGCTTTGCTTGCGATACTCGTTTTCGGTATAATCGGCTTTGTTTTTGCGGCTTTGCTGGTGATTTTCGCACCGGTTATAGCCGAGAAAACAGGTCACGCCGACAGCGCGCTTGCTATGCGTATCATCGCGCCGGCATTGTTTTTTATCTGTGTCTGCGCGGCTGTAAGAGGGTATTTTCAGGGCTTGCGGAATATGTACCCTACCGCAATATCGCAGTTTATCGAGGCGTTCTTTAAGCTCACGGTCGGTCTCGGCGCGGTTATCTATGCATCGGCACACGGCGCAAGCGTTGAAATACAGGCGGCGTGCGCGATAAGCGGCGTTACGGTAGGCACGTTTTTTGCAATGGTGTTTATACTTGTTTATCGTCAGTTTTCCAAAAAATGCCGTCCCAACGATACCGATAAGGGATCCGATTCCGATAAAAAGCTTTTAAAGCTTATCGTTCTTGTTGCACTTCCGGTTACTCTTACCGCGGCGGCTCTGTATTTCTCGCAGTTTTTAGATACGCTTATAATAGTAAACTGTCTTGTCGATTCGGGCGAGAGTCAGGTGGTTGCCGAAAAGCTGTTTTCTGCATATACCGGACTTTCGGTGCCGATATACGATTTGTTGCCCGCAACACTCGTTTTCCCGATAGCAACAAGCATTTTGCCCGCTATATCGGGCGCATTGGCGGTCAAAAAGAACCGTCGTGCATCGAATCTGACCGAGCAGGCGATACGTATTTCGGGCATTATTGCCGTTCCCTGCGGAGTATTTTTGCTCGTTACGGGCAGACATTGTATCGGTCTGCTTTACGGTGCGGATAAATGGTCGTCGGTCATGGAAATGGCAGACGGCAGCGGGCTTGTATTGCTTGATGCGGCATCTGTCTCGCTTGCGATACTTGCCTTTGCGGTGTTCTTTATTTCGATAGTGTCCACCTGCAATTCGCTGTTAAATGCGTACGGAAAGCCCAATTTGCCGTTTATTTCGGTGCTTGTGGGTATCGGTGTTCTTACGGCTGTAGAGATCGCGTTGCTGTATAGCCCGCTCGGTATTTACGGCGCGCCGATAAGCTCGGTCGTTTGCTATCTTATAGTAATGCTTATGGATATTTATTTCCTCAGAAAGTATTGCGGGGTACGGCTAAAGCTTGGCGGAATGTTCGCACGTCCGCTCGCTTGCGGTATAGCTTCGGCTGTCGTTACATACGGCGCATATACAGGCGCAAAGGCGTTGTGGACCGCTTTGGTTGGTGCAAATACCGACACACGCTTGGCATCGTTTGCGATATTGATGATCTCGGGCATCGCGCTCGTTATTGCCTACGCGGTAAGCAGCTTGCTGTTAAAGTCGATCAAGGAGGACGAGGTAAGATTGCTCCCTATGGGTAATAAGATTGCCGATTTCCTTGTAAGACGCAAATGGTTAACTCCGCAAGAGGTTACAGAGGATTGATATGACAAAAGAAGAATTGTTGAGCAAAAAGGAATATGATTTTGATGACCTTGTGGCCATAATCGGCATTTTGCGTGCCCCCGGCGGCTGCCCGTGGGATGCCGAGCAGACACACCAAAGCATCCGCCGCGATCTTTTGGAGGAAACGTATGAGCTTATCGAGGGTATAGATAAAAACGACGATGCAATAATGCGCGAGGAATTGGGCGACGTTTTGCTTCAGGTCGTTTTTCACGCCGATATAGCGCGTGATCAAAACAACTTTGATATGAACGACGTTTGTAACGACGTTTGCAGTAAGCTTATTCTCCGACATCCGCACGTTTTTGGCGACGTTAAGGTAAGCGGAACCGAAAACGTGTTGTCGAATTGGGATAAGATAAAGCGCGAAACCAAGCAACAGCAAAGCGATACCGAGGTTTTGCGTTCGATAACCCCCTCGCTTCCCGCGCTTATGCGTGCGGACAAGCTCGGCAAAAAGGCGCGCAAAATGGGATTTGATTTTGATGATGCTTTTGATGCCATGGCCAAGGTATACGAGGAGGTCGATGAGATAAAGGAGGCAATCGAAGGCGGAGATAAAGCGCAGATAGAGGAGGAATTCGGTGATCTGCTGCTTTCGGTGGTTAATGCCGCACGGCTTGCAGGCGTTGATTCGGAGCAAGCGCTTTATAACGCAAACGAGAAATTTTTGCGCCGCTTTGAGCAGGTAGAAAGAGTTTGTAAGGCATCCGGAAAGACCTTGTCGGAATCCACCCGCGAGGAAAAAGAGGGATTTTGGCAGGAATCCAAGAAAAATTCATAAAAAACCGTCAAAATTATGCGGATTTTAACGAAAATATGAAAAAAACCCTTGCGAATAGGGAAGAATGATGATATAATATTGTCAATAACATTATTTTGAAAGGAAACGATTATTATGAACAAGTCCACTCTCGTAGAATTTGTAGCAACTAACGCTAACCTTAAGAAGAAAGATGCAGAAGCAGCTGTAAACGCAATGTTTAAGGCAATCGAGACCGAGCTCGCTACCGGCGGCAAGGTACAGATCGCCGGCTTCGGTTCTTTCAAGGTTAAGGAAAGAGCTGAAAGAGTAGGTCGCAACCCCAAGACCAAGGAAACCATCACCATCCCCGCTTCCAAGGCACCCGCATTTGTTGCAGGTAAGGACCTCAAGGACGCTGTTAACAAATAAGATTGTTTTGAATGAGGCAGGGTTTACACCCTGCCTCGTTAGTCCGAAAAGAGTATTATGAGATTAGATAAATATCTTAAGGTATCACGTATAATCAAGCGCCGCACAGTTGCCAACGAGGCGTGCGGAGAGAATTTGGTTTCGGTAAACGGTAAGGTCGTCAAGCCGTCGTATGACGTAAAGATAGGCGATGTTATAGAGGTTCGTTACGGTAGCCGCGCAACCAGATTCCGTGTCGTTTCTATTGCAGAAACCACGAAAAAAGCAGAGGCCTCGGAAATGTACGAGGTTCTGGAATAGTTTTTCTCCGTTTTGCATATTATCGAATATGTGAACGGAGGGACAGCTTATGAATCCAAAAAAGCACACGCTTGTGCTTGATTCACGCGAGAGCTTGTCGGTGAGCGCGGTCGATGATGTTATCAGCTTTGATGAAACGTTGGTCAGCTTGTCTGTGGGCGAATCGCAGTTGAATATCAGCGGAAGCGGATTGTCTGTAAAAAATCTTTCCATCGATAACGGTGAGCTGACTATCGAGGGGAATATTTCGGCAATCGTATATTTTGACGATTCGCCTAAGAAAAAACGGTTTGGCGTTTTCGGTCGGTGATCGGTGCAAAACGAATACCAACTGCATTTTTTACTTGCCCTCTGGTCGTTTGTGCTCGGCGCATTTCTATGCGCAGTCTATGATGTTTTTCGGCTTTTCCGATTAAAAAAGCAGCAACGCTTTTTAACGTTGTTTGTTTCGGATTTTGTGTTTTGCATCATATCGTCGGTTTGTATGACTGTGTTGTTTTTCAACCTTTCCTACGGCAAAATGCGCGGCTATGCGTTTGTTTTTGTGCTTGCCGGCTTTTTGGTTTGGAGAATAACGGTAAGTCGGCTTGTTATGGTGCTTATGAGATCGGTCATTGATCGGATAAGCGCATTGTTGAATTTGATAAAAATGCGTATTTGTGTTATTGTAAGAATGCAGATGCGCCGTATATATACTAAAAGCTATTGCAGCAGAAACGTTAAAATAAGTATAAAACGAAAGGAAAAAGAAAATGACGGAAAAGAAACCGATACGTGCCAACCTTATAATTAGAGCGGCTTTCATATTTATATTTATATTTCTTTTCGTTTCGGTAATCAACCTTCAGGTCCAGATGAACGACCTTCGTATCCAACGCGATGCATTGCTTCAGGAGGTTCAGGAACGTCAGGATGCAATTGACGAGCTTGAGCTTCGTATCGCAACGCCGGTTGATGATGAGTTTATCGAGCGCATCGCACGTGAGCGCGGTTACCGCAAACCCAACGAGCTTATTTTCAGAAACAATATTACGGGATAAAGCGGTGAGTGTATATGGCATATTTGATAGGCGAATCGGTCAGCGGTACGGTAAACGGTGTTACCGATTACGGTGCATTCGTACGGCTTGCCGACGGAAATATCGGTATGATCCATATATCAAAGCTGTCTGATTCTTTTGTGTCGGATATTCACAGTGTTATAAAGGTCGGCGACAAGGTCGAGGCAACGGTGATATCTGCAGACGAAAAGAAAATCGCGCTTTCGCTTATCGGTGTCCCAAAAAGGACGGAATGTGCAAGACCGATAAAGCAAAACCGCCCCGTAGATGATTTTGAATCGATGCTTCAAAGCTTTAAGCTCGAAAGCGATAAAAAGCTTGCATCCATCTCGCGAGGCAGGATAAACAATCGCAAAAAACGCAAATAACGCAAAAACAAACCAAATCGACACAGACGTGTCGATTTTTTATATTCTATAAATGGGCATAATACACAATATATTGATATTCGAATAAAAAATACTTGACACATATATCTATGCGTGGTAATATATAGATAGACAGTAGGACTGTCCAAGATATAGAATAGGAGATGGCGTTATGAAGATCAGAATCATCACAAAAAAGTTCACCCTTACCGATGACGTACGCGAATGGATCGAGAAGAAATTAGCAAAATTCGATAAGTTCTTCTCCGAGGATACCGAGGCGACCGTCGCCTTGAGCAGCAATAAGATCGGCGAGCGGATAGAGCTTACCATATATCGTAACGGTTCGATATTCCGTTCCGAAGTTTCGGACAAGGATTATAAATGCGCGCTTGACACCGCTATGGAAAATATCGAGCGCCAGATAAGAAAGAACCGCACACGTCTTGAAAAGAAGATACACGTTAAAAAGGAAATGTTCGAGCCGGCAGAGCTTAACGAGGCAGAGGAGACACTGTCTGTCGTTAAGGTAAAACGCTTTGAGATGCATGCTATGACTGTCGAGGAGGCGATTTTGCAAATGAATCTGCTGCAACATAATTTCTATATGTTCCTCAATTCCGAAAGCGGCAGATACAACGTGGTTTACAAGCGCGCCGACGATGATTACGGCGTTATAGAACCGATCGAATAATCAATAATGCGGTTTGTTGCGAGACTTCCCAAAAGGAAGTCTCGCGTTTTTTGGTATTGACAAAGAAAAAAGAATATGTTATTATATAGCCGCACGATATATCGCGAGACGATATATCGTGACGCGATGCTCGAAAGGAAGGTACATGTAATGAACAAATATCCTGCGTTAACTGAAACGGTGTTTTATATAATGCTTTCACTTTCAAAACCGATGCACGGATATGCGATCATGCAAAATATTAAAGCTCTGACCGAAGGAAGAATCAATATGGGTGCGGGCACCTTGTATGGTGCATTAAGTGCATTGGCGGAAAAAGAATATATAACCGAAGTGAAATCGGACGACCCTTCCAAGCGACTTTATATCCGCACCGGACTTGGAACCGAGGTTATAGAACATGAAATAATGCGCTTGAATGAATTGACACAAAATGCAAGTCTGTACTTTAAAAGAGAGGAGATATAATTATGAAAAATAAAATAACCGTGTTTAAAGCTTTTGTTAGCCGAGAAAAAGAAGAAGCGTATCTTAACGAAATGAATAAACAGGGGTGGAAACTATCTTCACTACGATTTGCATTTTATACGTTTGTGCAAGCCGAACCGAATGAATATATGACAGTTCTCCACTTTGCAGAACGACAATATCAAACAACATTTGTACGAACTGTTACAGAGTGTGGATGTGATATAGCACATCAATCGAATGAAGGTAAAAACATTTTATTTTATATCAATGTTCCCGCTTCTTCAGAAAATGTGGATTTTTTAACCGATAATAAAAGTAAACTCGATTCTAAAAAGAGGTTAAACAATACACGCAAGCGCGAAATAATTGCGTTGTTTACCGTGTTTGTTATTGCGGTTATCCTTGTATTATTGCCTCTTCCTGCTATGATCAAAATACTCAACTATGCGCCCGAGGAATTATATGAAATGATACGGGAATACCTGTTCGGTTTTGTATGCTTTGTTGTTAACGCTATAGGCGGAACAATATGCGGTGTAATGGGAGCATATCTTTTGGTGTTGTATTGCAGAACAAAAAGAGAAATTAAATCTATTTCAAACGATATGAAAATTTACGAATAAATACCGTTGCTTACAAACAAGCCGAGGCGATATTATCCTCGGCTGTGTTTTTTGATGCAAAAATAAAGGGGATGCACTGCATCCCCGTGAGTTTGCAGGAAAAGTCTGCAAACTGAGCAGAGTAAGAGAAATGAGGATATTTTTGGCAAAAAGCGAGCGTTGGCGTACGATTGTACGGTAGTCGAGCTTTTTGTCAAAGCCCTTGAAAATACAATAAAAATAATATTCCTTATGAAAAGAG
>JAZSDL010000013.1:0-9218 GCA_045531135.1 Eubacteriales bacterium
TTGTCAAAGCCCTTGAAAATACAATAAAAAATAATATTCCTTATGAAAAGAGACAGAGCTTCATAGTAATAGTGAAGCTCTGTTGTTCTTATATTATTTTCTTTCAAGGGCGTAAATAGACCATTTGTCTTCGCTCTGAAGTGTCTGCGATTTTCGCAGACACTTTTTTGTTGTTTTACATCCCGATAACAATATAACCGACCAACACAAGCAGCAAAAGCACGCCGAGTGCGATAGGAACCAAAACGAGAAGCGCCGAAATCACCATCGCCAACAGGTCGTTTTTCTCCAGTCCGCCCTCTTGCTCTATCTGTGCGCGGAGCTCTGCTTCTTTTTCGGGATCGAACTTTTTAAGACGTTTTCTGAAAAACATATCACGTTATTCCGCCGATTTGTCATTCATCTTGAAAAGATAATTGCCTTTTTCGTCGATCTTCTTATCAAGGAAGTGGCAGGCAACAAAGTGACCGGGGCTCACCTCGGTATAAGGAGGCGGCACGCGCTTACATTTATCGCAAGCCATATAGCAGCGGGTGTGGAATTTACATCCGCTGGGGGGACGGATCGGGCTGGGAATGTTACCCTCGAGAAGAATACGCTCCTTGTTTGCCGAATCAACGTCGGTGGTGGGTATCGACGAAAGAAGTGCCACGGTATAGGGGTGACGGGGATCGGCAAAAACCTCCTCGGCTGTGCCGAGCTCGACCATATTGCCGAGATACATAACGCCGATACGGTCGGAAATGTATCTTACGACCGAAAGGTCGTGAGATATGAACAGATAGGTAAGGTTTTCCTTTTCCTTTAATTCTTCCAAAAGGTTGATGATCTGCGACTGTATCGAAACGTCGAGCGCCGAAACACACTCATCGCATACGATGAACTTGGGCTTTACGGCAAGCGCACGTGCGATACAGATTCTCTGGCGCTGGCCGCCCGAGAACTGATGCGGATAACGGTGCATCATATAGCCCTGAAGTCCGCATTGATCCATAACGTCAAGGATATAGTTCTTCATCTGAGGCGAGCCCTTTTTGAAGAATTTATGAGTAGTAAGTCCCTCGCCGATTATCTGACCGACTGTCATACGGGGGTTGAGCGAGGAATAGGGATCCTGGAATATTATCTGGATATCCTTGCGGAGAATACGCATTTCGGAATACTTAAGGCGCGAAAGCTCGATGCCGTTGTCGCGCATTTCCTCGTACTCGGTAAATTTTTCGTTGCCTGCGTACTGCTTGCGGATAGCATCCACCTTGGCGGTTGCCGCTTCAAGCTCTTTTTCTACCGCATTAACCGAGGGAAGAAGCTTTTTCTTCTTTGCCTCGATCTTTTCTGCCTTTTTCTTTGCGGATCTGATCTTGCCGTCTTTGTTTTTTATCTTTTCGTCGGCCTTGATCTCCTTGATCATCGCCTCAAACATAGCGATCTCGCCGTCGTAATCGCGCACCTTCTCGTTGAGATTGCGCAATTTTACGGTAACCTTATAACGATCGAGCAATGCCTTTGCGCCGACATAAGGATCATCAAGCGAGGCAAATCCGCCGAGGATCTTTACCAAGCTCATAAAGGCAGTCTGCGCCTCTGCGGCGGCAAGGTTCTTATCCTGATGCTGGAAGAAGGTAGCGTTGTCGCCCGCCTCCTCGACCTCTTTTGCCAAAGCGTCTGCCTTTGCCTGCATCTTTTTGCATTTTACAAGCAGAGATCTGGCATTTTTAAGCGTTTTTGCAACGTAAGCAGGCGCAAAATCATCAATGGTTCTGCCGTAATACAGCGTACTGCCTGCAGTTTGATCATAAAGCTGAAGAATTGTTCTGCCGAGTGTGGATTTGCCGCAGCCCGACTCGCCGACCAGACCAAAGGTCTCGCCGTTGCGGATATCGATATTTATTTCCTCGTTTGCGCGGACATAAAGCTGCTCGCGCTGAAAAATACTCGATTTTGCTATCGGGAAGTATTTTTTAAGATTCGTGATCGATAAGAGCGTGTTTGTGTTCTTCACTGCGACGCACCTCCTTTTCAGGATAGTGGCAACGAATCTTCTGACCGGGGGTGACCTCTACCAAAGCGGGCTCCTCGTCCAGACATTTTTGTGTTGCGTATTTACATCTCGGTGCGAATTTACATCCCTTGGGAAGCGCCAACGGGTGCGGAACCGCGCCGGGAATCGGCTCGAGCTTGTTTCCTACGCTGTCAAGGCGAGGAATCGAGTGCATAAGGCCCTCGGTATAGGGGTGGCTGACTGGGCAGTCGGTGAATATTGTCTTTGCAGAGGTCTGCTCGACAACCTGACCGCAGTACATAACAACAACGTCGTCCGCCATCTCGTTAATAACGCCGAGGTCGTGAGTAATAAAGATTATAGCAGTACCGTTTTCCTTTTGCAGATCGTTCATCAGGCGCAATATCTGTGCCTGAATGGTAACGTCGAGCGCGGTCGTCGGCTCGTCGGCAATAAGTATCTTCGGCTTGCAGGCAAGCGCCATAGCGATCATAACGCGCTGACGCATGCCGCCGGAAAGCTGGTGAGGATACTGCCTGAGCACTGCCTCGGGGTTGGGGATCTGAACCGCGTGAAGCATCTCAAGCGCTTTTTCCGCCGCCTGCTTCTTGTTCATGCCCTGGTGGATCATAAACGGTTCGCTTAACTGCTTTTTTATGGTGAAAACGGGGTTCAAGCTCGTCATCGGCTCCTGAAAGATAACCGATATCTTGTTGCCGCGTATTTCATACATTTCCTGCTGAGAGAGCTTTGTAAGGTCACGTCCCTCGAAATTGACCTCGCCCTCTGCAATATATCCGTTTCCGTCTAAAAGCTGAAGTATGCTCATAGCGGAAACCGATTTGCCCGAGCCCGACTCGCCGACTATACCGATAGTCTTGCCGCCCTCGAGCGAATAAGATACGTCGTTTACCGCCTTAACAATACCTTTTCTCGTTTTGAAATAGGTATGAAGGTTTTTTACTTCCAATAAAGCCATATTTTACCTCCACCCATTATTTCTCCTGGCTGCTCTTGGGATCAAGAACGTCGCGCAGGGTGTCACCGATTATATTGATACTGATAGTTGCGATAGAAAGGAATATTGCGGGGAATACCCACTGCCACCAGTAGTTCTGGATAACCAGCGAGTTGTTTGCGCCGTTGAGCATATTACCCCAGGTCGGCTGCGGCTGCTGAACGCCGAATCCGAGATAGGACAAGCTCGACTCGGTAAGCATACAGCCCGCAAAGTCAAGCGTTACGCTGACAAGGATTACCGAGATTACGTTGGGAAGAATGTGCTTGAACGCGATCCTTCTTTCCTTAACGCCCATCGACTGAGCCGCGATAACAAATTCCTTCTCGCGCTCTGCAAGTATCTGTGCACGGATCATTCTCGCAAGACCTGTCCAGGAGAGCAAGCCGAGCATTATCATAATAATTATGATTCTTGTCGTTTCGTCTATAGGATTTTTTTGGATAACGTAAGAAAGCATCATTGCAAACGGCAGGAAGGGAACCGCTGCAAATATCTCGGTGACACGCATCAAAAGCATATCTACCCAGCCGCCGAAGTAGCCCGAAAGACAGCCGACGATTATCGAGATTATTGTCGAAACCACGACCGCAACCGCGCCGACGGTCATTGTCATACGTCCGCCGTAGATGATACGCTTGAACACGTCGCGTCCGCTCTTGTCGGTACCCATAAGGTAGCCCTTGAAGCCGGTTGAATCAACGAGCTCGTTTTCCTCGTTTACAAGATAGGTCTGCTTGGAGCCGACAAACGCCGTGCTCGCATCCTCGCCGTGAACGTCTGCCTGTCCGCCGTCGTTATGGCCCCAGGCGTATGCCTTGTTCTGATCGGTAACGCCGACAAAATGGTTTGTACCGCCGACTACCGAAACAAATTTCTCGCCCTCGAGAGTGGGAACGTCATACTCGCCAAACTGGTTTGCGCCCTGAATAAGCACCTCGCCGTCATCACAAACCAACGCAAAGCAGTTCTTGGTGGCGGTGATATCAACGACCTTTTTGTTCTTTAAATGGGACTGAAGGTTTGCAACCTTGTTGCCCTCTGCCGCATTTGAATATGCGGTCTGACGGTTAAAGGTAAACGTGGTGCCGCCGGTAATAACCGAGCCGTCCTCGGTAAGCGCGATAGCATAGTAGTTTGAGATCGCCGTTTTGGCTATCTTGGCGGTATATTCGTAATCGACAAGGTCCTTCATATTAAGCATACCGCTGGGGTTACCCCAAACGTAAAGCTTGCCGTCGTAAACAAGCGCGGTACACTGATATCCGCAGAGAAGCTGCTCGACCTTGCTGACATCCAGCGTGCCGGTGATAAACTCCTCGGGCATCTGGATATAAGGGTCGTCGGCATTCTGCTTATAGCCGTACTGACACTGATAATTTTTACCCCAGCCGATCATCTTACCCTCGGTGGTGATAGCGATTATATGGTCAAGTCCGGCAGAGGCAAAAGCAACCTCGCCCTCTTTTATTTCCTCGGGGAAATCGGAATAATCGACCTTGCTCAATGCATCAAAGGTATTACCCCAGATGTAGAGCGTATTTTCGTTGCTTACGCCGACAGTGAAATCGGCAAAGCCGCTGATAAATTTAATATCATCCTCAAGCTCGCCGGGGACCTTGAGCATAGTGTAGTTGGGAGGAAGATTTGCAAGGTTAGCATCGGTATAGTTAACGTCCATCGGGAAAATACTCGGTCCGATAAACACGAAGATAAACAATCCGACAAGTATTACAAGCGCGCAAACCGCCAATTTTCTGCGGAAGAACGCCTTTACAGCCATTTTGGAGGGACTCTCGATATTTTCTACCGCAAACCTCTCGTCATCGGCAAGCGTTTTGCTCGCGCCGAAGAACATTCTCGAAAACCAAGAACCGACAGTTGCGAAAAAGCCCTTTTTGTTGGCAGTACCGTTTTCGTTTTTAATGTTTTTTGCCATTCGATACCGCCCCCTTTACTTATTAACGCGCACACGCGGATCGACAACACCGTAAATAAGGTCTATAAACAGGTTGCCAAACAGCGATATAGCGATATAGAACATCTGAACCGCAAGGATGACCTCGTTGTCGTTTGCGTTAAGAGCATCAAAGTAGAGCTTGCCCATACCGTTGAGAGAAAAGATATTCTCGATCATAACCGAGCCGCCGAAAATACCCAAAAACCAACCGATAATAAGGGTTACAACGGGGAGAAGCGCATTACGCCATGCGTGCGAATAGATAACCACCTTCTCGCGCAAGCCCTTTGCACGTGCGGTACGGATATAGTCCATGCTCAATGCCTCGATCATAGCGGCGCGTACGTATCTCGTCATACCGCCGAGCGAGGTGAACGTCATAACGATAAGAGGAAGAGCCAGATGGTACATCTTGTCCAATTTCTGCTTCCACATAGGCCAATCGAGATAGCCCGCTGTCTGCATACCCGAAACCGGGAACCAGCCGAGTATTACCGAAAACAGCCATATAAAGACTATCGCAATAATAAACGTCGGCAAGCTGTAGCCGATAAGCGTGCCTACCTGAACGCCCACGTCGAGCTTACTGCCGCGCTTTACGGCACAGATTATACCGAGAGGTATAGTGATGCCGAGCGCAAGGATAGTTGCAAAAATATTTATAAACACAGTATTCTTCATCGGTGCAACAAGCTCCTCGGCAACCAGCTTGCCCGATTGTCTGGAGGTGCCGAGGTCGCCGGTCAAAATACCGTGACGGGTGCCGTCGGAATACTTGGTGATACCAAGCCATCTGCCGTATTGCTGCAGCTTGTTGCCGTCGGTACCGTATTTCACCGACCAATATTCATACCGTTCCTCATAATTGAGGTTCTTGTTTGCCGTGATCTCGTTACGAGCCGCCTCCGCCGCCTTATCCACGGGAAGCATACCGTAGATCATAAATATAAGGAACGACAGAAGAACAAATACAAGTAATATATACAGCAAACGCTGTAATACGTATTTTAACATAGAGGTCCTCCGTTTTATCTTCTGCAGAACGAGGGCGCGCCGCCGAAAAGCGACTCCTTTCGGAAGTACGCCCTCATTCTACAAACACTGCGGCAAAAACCCGATTTTTTTAACGGATTTTTTCCTCGCATTAAGTACCACAATAGGAACGGCACAAAAATGCCGTTCCTATTGCGTTTATATAGCTAATGGCTAAACTATTTCAGCTTCTGTTAAATTACTTTGCGTAATTTTCATAGAAGTCTGCCTCATCCATGAGATAGTCATTGGAGTAATCCGCGAAGAAATCGGGATCGATGGTCCAATAGTAGTAGTAGTCATAGATGGTGCTGGTGAAGCCGGTAGCAAAGTTGATAGCGGTGTTCTTTGCAACGCCGTCCCAACCGTAGTCAGCGATCTGGAGATATTCGCCGTAGAGACCGCTGGTGAAGTCGCAGGAGATGTACTGGATGTACGCACCGATGTCGGTGGTAGCGGTAGCATTGTTCTGCCATGCGGTGATAAGAAGGTCGGTTACGTCGTTGGGCTGAGTGCCGTAGTAGTTGATTGCGAGAGGCATGTAGTACTCGCCGTTGATCTTAACGGTCTTGTACTTGCCGTCAACAGTTGCATACTGGAGGTTCTGAGCAGAGAGCTCGTAGCCGGAGAGCTTCTTGTAACGAACTGCGTCTACGCCTGCATCGAACTGGTTACCGTTTTCATCATAGATCCAGCCGCCTGCAACGAGAGCGTCGATAGCGCTGTCCTTGGAGTAGGTGTACTGGTTGAGGTTGATGTCATCCTTAACTGCCTGGAATGCAGAGTAGCCGGTGTAGTAAGGACCGTGAACAACGGTACCGTAACCGCCGGTGAATGCCTGAGCAAACTCGGGACGGTTGATAGTGTAGATAACTGCCTGACGTACTTCGAGGAAGGACGCGGGGCCGAGGTCGCAACGGAATGCGAGCTTACCGTAACCTGCGCGGTCGTAGTGAGTCTCGGCATACTTCTCGGGGTTGTCATTAACTGCCTTAAGAGCCGCCTCGGTCTCGGTTGCGCCGGTGATACCTGCGATAACGTCTACCTCACCGTTGAGGAACTTATCCATCTGGGTTTCGGTCTCGACCTTGATGTAGGTGATAGTCTTGATAGAAGCTACGCCGCGAGCATCGTCACCGGGATAGTTGGGGTTGAGCTCGAGAGTAGCGATAAGAGCGGATTCATCATAGTTCTTTACTACGTAAGGACCGGAGTAAGGAAGCTTGGAATCCCACTTGAGATTGTTCTTGATGGTATCAACAACAGTGTAGGTCTCTGCATCATCCTTGGTGGTCTTTGCATAGTAGCCGTCAGCGATACCTACACAGCCGTGCTCATCGGTGATGAGATCGAAGCTGCCGAGGTAGAGAGCGGTGGGAACGGGGCTGTAGGAAGCGTATGCCATTACATAGTAGTAGGAAGCATACTCCTCAGCGAAGGTTACAGAGAAGCTGTAATCGTCGATGAGCTTAACGCCCTCGAAGTACTTGGTAGCGGTGATAGCTGCATCGCCTTCGCCAACGGTAGCGCCGTCATTGGTGCCGTCGTATGCCTTGAATTCATCATAGCCGGCATTGTAAAGACCTGCCGCACCGGTGCCGCCTGCTGCAACGGCAACGGGGGAGGAGTTAGCAACGAGGGATGCAACGTAGTTCTTAGCAGTGATAGCAGAACCGTCGGAGAACTTGAGATCGTCCTTGATCTTGATGGTGTAGGTAAGGGTGCCGTCTTCGTTAAGAGTCTTAACGGGTTCCTCTGCGAGAGCGGTCATGTTCCAGATCATGTTACCGGACTTGTCAGTCATAACGGTAGCGTGACCGGTGGTGAGGTTCTCGATATCAAGGTCAGAGGATCCGGGGCTGGATTTACCCCAAGAGGAGTTACGGAAAGCGCCGGAAAGCTCGGTAGCAGAACCGAGAATTACGGAGTTTGCTTCGCCTTCCTTGATGGTAGCTGCGATGATAGCATCAGCAGGAGACCAGTAAGGAGTGGTAACAAGGCCCTCGATCTTAGCGTTGTAAAGATCGAAGTACTGGTTGGAGTAAAGGGGAACCTCGGGAACGAGGTAGTTCCATCTCTGGATGTAGAGCTTCCACCACTGGTTAAAGGTGTCTTCATCGGGAGAGTTGTAAACCATCGCGCCGGAGAGGAAGTCCATACCGAGCTCATACTTAACGCCATCAACGGTGACGTAAGCAAGACCGGTGTCTTCATCCTCTTCGACCATGTCGAAGGTTACCTTGGAGCCGATCATTTCGTAAACGGAGGTGTAATCCTTGTGAGTTACGACATCGGCGAGGTCGATTGCCTGATAATCTGCCTTGGGCTGTTCGGTTTCGCTGGAAACGTCGCTGCTGGTATCGGTAGATTCGGTACATGCAGCAAAAGCGAAAACAGAAAGTGCCAATGCGAGTACCAATGCGAGAATACGCTTTGTCATTTTCTTTTCCTCTTTTCTGAGTTTTTTGTATATACTCGGATAATCTCCGAAATATATTCTTAATAAGATATACGATCGATCAACGATCTTTCTTAGGGTACATACCCTAAGAATCAACGGGGTACCCCGTTGAGGTCTGCCGTTTTTTGCAAATGAACACAGTTATTCATTATTTGACATTATATATGTACCACATTTTTATCCTTTTGTCAACCTTATTTTATCAATCCAAGTGTTTTTGCAATTCACCTTTTACATTAATATGTTGACAAACCCTACAGTGTGTGATAATATTATCTCGAACGGGGCATTAGCGCAGCTGGGAGCGCACAACACTGGCAGTGTTGGGGTCAGGGGTTCGAATCCCCTATGCTCCACCAACAAAAAACGCACTTTTGTCTATCGACAAAGGTGCGTTTTTTGAATGATGTTTGCCTTCGGCAATTGATGTCGTTTTACTAATGATGCCGCTGACGCTAATGATGTCGGCTTCGCCTAATGTTTTGTGGCAAACATCGCATCATTGCGAGTGAAACGTGCAACATCATTATGCGGAGCATAACATCATATCGACGAAGTCGATGCATCATTGAAATGTTCTGAATTTTATGATATATAATTAAATAAGCGAAGATTTTTTGCGTGGATTGTATAAATCCGCTTCTTTTGTTATACAGGCGATCGTCTTTAAACAAACCGGAAACTATATCAAACAACAGAAAGAACTGCAACGTTTGGCATCAGCAAACGAAAAGGTGATTGTAGA
>JAZSDL010000021.1:0-18217 GCA_045531135.1 Eubacteriales bacterium
TTTTCTCAAAGCCCTTGAAAATACAATAAAAAATAATATTCCTTATGAAAAGAGACAGAGCTTCATAGTAATAGTGAAGCTCTGTTGTTCTTATATTATTTTCTTTCAAGGGCGTAAATAGACCATTTGTCTTCGCTCTGACGGGGATGCACTGCATCCCCGTTTTATTGTTGTTGGTTTTTATACCGAGTAGGAGCCGAACGCGATACGCTTGATAAGAACGTAGTCGACCGAGTTGACATCTGTATTACCGTCAACGTTTGCGCGGATAAACTCATCGTCGGAAAGCGTATAGGAATTGAAGCAAGCTCGCATAACGAGCAGATAGTCTGCCGAGTCTACCGAGCCGTCGTTGTTTACGTCGCCTGCGATATATTCGGGTTCAACAACGGGATCACCCTCGTATGCCTCGACCTCGGAAACAAAGATCCAATTCTTGCCCTCGCTTGCATATATGCGGTACTGCACGTAACGTGCCGAAACGCTTGCGGAAAGCTCCAAGGTGATGTCGAGAGTGGAGATGGTATCGGTGTCTGTAACAGCGGTCTCGCCTGCCTTCTTCCAGGTGGAATTATCGGTAGAAACGTAAATTTCAACCTTGGAGGGAGCGGTTATACCGCTGGTAAGCATCATGGTGCCTGTCTTGGTCACGAATTTATCAACAGCGTAAACGTCGCCGAGATCAACAGTGATAGCGGCATAGCCGTTTGTCTGATATTCCTCGGAATTGCGGTTAAAGCCCGCAAATGCGGAATCCTCGTAGGTCGCATCTGCCGGTGCGTTAATGCCGTCGGTCATGGATTTGCCGTTTTCGTCGGGGTAAAGAATCGTGCCGTCTGCGGAATAAAGTCCCGATACTGTATAGCTCTTGCCGTATGCAAGGTTGCCGTCAACGATAACGGGCGGATTGGGCTGAACTGCGGAGAGAGTGCCGTATGCGTTTACTTCGCTGGTCCAGTAATGTGTGTTTGCAACTCCGTTATTGTTCGTGTAGGTAACGCGCACGTATCTTGCATATACGGGGGATGAGGGAACAAGTGTAAACTCTGCGGCGGTCCAGCCCTCCTCGGTAGAGGTAAGGTCGGCTCTCGTCGCGGTTCCGACGGCTGTGTAGCTTATACCGTCGGTGGAAACGGAATAAGTAACTGTGTTGTCAGAGGGATTTGCGATACCCCAGCTTGTGTTACCATACATATCGTTCTTGAATGCAACTATGTCGTATGCGGCGCCGAGATCGATGGTGACATCAACCGATTTTCCAACGTATGCGCCTATTGCGTGGTCGCTTCCGCTTGCCGCTGCCGCGGTATCGGTGAGCTTGCCCTTGGTGTTGCCGTTGGTGGTGTCGGTCCAACGTACATCGCCGGTGTACGGGTTACCGGTTACGGTGTATTCCTTGTTGGCAGCGGCATTTCTGTAGGTTGTGCCGTCCTTGGTGTAGCAAAGCTGCTCAAACGCATAGCCCTCGTCGCACGCGATGTTTGCAACGTCCTTGAGCTGATTTGCGGTAGAGGTAGAAAGATCAGAGGTATAGGTCACCTTGGAAAGATCGATGCCGAGAATAGTCTTTGCCCAAACCAGCGCGATAAGATAGGAGCTGGTGTTGTTGTGGTGAGAGTTGTCGGTGTGGTGAAGATTGATCGAGGGATACTTATCGGTTGCGATAAGAAAAGCATCTGCTACGGGAGCAACCTTTTCGATATCAAAGGTGGATGCCAATCTGGTATAATTAAGGTGATGCTTGTACGCGCTGTTGACACGCAGAGTTGCATTTGAGTTGGAGGAATAGCGCTTGTAAAGGACTACCTCTGCTCCGTTTGCCTCAAACAACGGCATAAGTGTATTCAATGCCGGCTGGGACTGCGAGTAATCAGCATTACTGTTATCGTGGATGACTATGTAATCATATTGCTTTTCTGCAAGCTTTTCCCTTAAAGGAGCACCGCATCTTGCGTGGCTTGCGTCTGCAAAGTTGGACATATAAGAGCTGCCGATAGTGCAGTAGGTAAGATTTATGTCGATACCGACAGATTCACAAATAAGCTCAAACTTAACGGGGTTGTGGAAATAATAGGTCGAGCTGTTGCCGACAAAGAGGAAGTTCAACGCGGTATCCTCGGGATAGGGGATAGCGGTATCGGTCTTGACACCGTATGCCTGAACCTCACTTACGAATATCCAGCGCTTCCACATTTTGGAGTCAACCAAACGGTACTGAACGTAACGTGCGGTAACTGCGGAATCAAGAACGACTGTCATAGCCATGGTCGCCTTGGAGGAATCCTCCTCGGGAACGACCTTGCCTGCCTTGTACCAGTTGGTATTGTCGGTAGAAACGTATACCCACATAAGCTGAGGTGCGTAAATACCTGCCGCGCCGTTGCTGCCGTAGCTTGTTGCAACGTGAGCGACAAACTTATCGAGCTTGTAGAGCGAGCCGAGGTCAACGGTGATAGCACCGTAGCCGTTTCTTGTAAGAGAGTCATTGCCGGGGAACGCCATATATGCGGAGTTGCCGTAGCCGGCGGTGTTGGACGGAATGGTGCCGTCGGTCATGGTTTTGCCGTTTTCGTCGGGATAGGAAACCGTGCCGTCACTGTTTGTCATATCGGAAGTTGTGTAGCTTTTTCCGAGTGCAACGTTTGCGTATCCCGATTCCGACGACAAGGGACTTGCCGATGCAGTAGAGGGCACAAGCGTTACGCATGCGGTGGTAAGCATGATGATTGCTAAAGCAACCGTGATGATTTTCTTAAAATTGTTCATGGTATCATCCTCCTATTTCGTTTATTATATATGTTTTACAAAAAATAGTCAATGCGTTTACCGATTTTAATTGTAAATATATCAAAAAAGCACCGCAAAATCAAATTGCGGTGCTTCGTTGTCGATTATGGCGTGTCGGTCTCGGGAAGATTGCCGTAGTATTTATAAGAATCGGGGAAATATGCCGCCTGTACCGATTCGGGCAGCAGCAGCTTGAGCGAAACCTTGGTTTTGCCGACATCCGAGGCAACCTGACATATCATCTTCTCATTGTCATAGGACACGCTTATGCCGTTTACGTAGTTTTCGATAAGCATAACCGGAATAAGATATTCACCGTCCTCGTAAAGTATCGGCGCGGAGATACGTATCGGGTTGTCGTTGATAATGATCAAAGAGGAGTTTTTGGTACACTCTATACGGTTGTCGGTGCCGATGATAAAAAGCGTTACGTCGTCGCCGTCACCCGCGATACCGAAGGAGGCGATCTCCGAAAGATAAGAAAATGGGATGTAGAGACCGTACTCGTTGTTGGCGTTTTCTGCCGATGTCTTGTGCAGCACGGTTTCGTCATAAACCACGTTAAGCGAATATATTTCGGTGTTTTTCGCGGTGGAATTGAATGAATAAAATATCAATCCGGCAATAAAAAGAGTAATTACCAGATAAAATGCCAAGAATACGATAAACACCGCAAGGATCTGTGTTCCGCCGCCGGCGCTTCTTCTGCGCTTTTTTGCCGCCTTTTTCACTGCGGGGTGCTTGGGCTTGGCGTTGTTGCTTTCCAAAACGGTCATCTCCTTTCCCAAAAGCTTATATATAACGTAATTATATCACACACTTTTTCAAAATGGAAGAGGAAACGCTAACCTTTTTATTTCTTTTTACATATTCTGTTGTTGCGGATAACAAATATTTATAAGGGGATATATTCGTGAGCGAGATCACAAAGCGTTTTTCGGAGGATGCAAGGAGAATAATCACCGCTGCGCTGCTTACCGCAAAGGAATTGGGACACTCCTATGTCGGCAGTGAGCATATTTTAATGGGTATGCTTCGCGATGGCGGCAGTGCATCGGTCGGATTGCTTTCCGACAGGGGAATCAACTATGAAGAGGTACGGCAGAAAGTCGTTTCAATAGTCGGTATGGGCAGCAAAAGCGTTCTTTCGGGCGATGATATGACTCCTGTTTGCCGAAGAATAATACTTCGCGCTTCGCTTATTGCAGGTGCGGAGGATGCAGACGTGGTCTGTGCCGAGCATCTGCTTCTTTCGCTGTTGCGCGAGGATTGTGTCGCATCGCGGATACTGCGGGAATCAAATATCGATATCGATGAGCTTAAGAGTGCGGTTTTGGATATGTTTCGTGATAATGTATACGAGCCGAACGTATCCGATGTGGAAATAGTGAGACCGTTTGAAAACAAAAAAAGAATTCCCACTCCTTTACTTGATGCAAATGCAACAGATCTTACCGAAAAGGCAAAAAATTGCCGCACCGATCCCGTTATAGGCAGGGAAAAGCAGGAGCAACGTCTTATATCCGTGCTTTTGCGCCGCACGAAAAACAATCCCTGCCTCGTAGGAGAGGCGGGCGTAGGAAAGACCGCGATAGTGGAGTCGCTGGCATCGCGCATCGTATCGGATGACGTTCCCGACGGATTAAAGAACAAGCGTATAATGAGCTTAGAGCTTTCCTCGGTCGTGGCGGGGACAAAATACCGCGGCGAGTTTGAGGAAAAGATAAAAAACATTCTCGATGAGGTAAAAAGATCCGATGACGTGATCCTTTTCATCGACGAGCTTCATACCGTTGTCGGCGCGGGCGGAGCAGAGGGGGCGATAGATGCCTCCAATATATTAAAGCCGGCGCTTGCCCGCGGCGAGATCCGTCTTATCGGTGCTACCACCCTTGCCGAATATAAGGATAGCATAGAAAAGGATAAGGCGTTGGAGCGCCGATTCCAGCCGATAAACGTTCCCGAGCCGAGCGAGGAAGAATGTGTGAAGATGATATTCGGCATAAAACAGCGATACGAGGATTTTCACGGCGTGTGCATCGGTGAATGTGCGGTGAGAGCGGCTGTTACGCTGTCGGCACGTTATATTTCGGAGCGATATCTGCCCGATAAGGCGATTGATCTTATCGACGAGGCGGCAGCAGAGCTTAAGCTGAGGTATGCGGGCAAAAAAACTCCGTTTCTTACCGAATCGGATATTGCCCGCGCCGTCGAAACGCGAACCGGAATTCCGATAAGCGAGATAAATCAGGACGAGCGCGAACGTCTTATTGCTCTCGAAAACCGATTAAAATCGGTACTGATAGGTCAGGAACGAGCGGTTTCTGTGTTGTGCAATGCTGTAAGGCGCGCACGTTTGGGGGTGCGCAACGGCGAGTCGCCCAACGGTTCGTTCTTGTTTATCGGACGGTCGGGCGTGGGAAAGACCGAGTGCGCAAAGGCGTTGGCAAAGGCGGTTTTTTATAACGACAAGGCGTTTATACGGCTTGATATGTCGGAATTTTCCGAGCCGCACAGTGTTTCAAAACTTATCGGCTCGCCTCCGGGATATGTCGGGTTTAACGATGGCGGCTCGCTTACCGAGCGGGTGAGAAGAACACCCTATTCGCTTGTGCTCTTTGATGAGATAGAAAAAGCGCATCCCGACGTGCGCGCTCTTCTTTTGCAGATTCTTGACGAGGGAGTTCTTACCGATTCCTCGGGAACAAAGGTCGGCTTTGGCAATACGATAGTAATTATGACCGCAAACGATGTTTCGGGCGGGGCGGGCATCGGATTCGGAAATCAGGAGGATGCTTCTGCGGCGGCTTCTGCGGCGCGTGTTTTGGCACCCGAGCTGGTCGATAGAATAGACGAGGTGATCGTGTTCTCGCCGCTTTGCAGGGAGGAACTGTGCGCCGTAGCAGAGCAGAAGCTGAAAATCTTTTGCGATAATATGCGCTTGCGCGGCATCAACGTCGAGCTGTCCGAGGAGCTTGCATCTTTTGCGGTGGAGCTTGCATCATCGCCGAGCGCACGCGCCGTCAGCAGAACCGCCCTGCGTCTTGCCGAGGAGGGCGTGGCATCGCTCCTGCTCGAAAATGACGTGCGTGAGAACGAAACTATAACACTTTTTGCCGAAAATAAGCACGGAATGGCAAAAATAAAGCAAAACACCTATTGACAACGGCAGAAAATGTGTGTATAATAGCGCCTGTAAAGAAAATTACTTTACAGGCGTTTGCTTTTGAAGGTATTAATTAGGAGGGCATTTCCGTGAATGAGGATAGAGCATATATCTGCCGTCTGATCGATATTTACGGTAACGCACTTTCCGATAGGCAGAAGGACGTTGTTGACCTTTATTATAACGAGGATCTTTCTCTTGCCGAAATAAGCGAGAATTGCGGCATAACCCGTCAGGGTGTCCGCGATGCGATACGCCACGGTGTCGAAACGCTGTATTCGCTTGAATCATCTCTCGGCGTATCTGCCGCGAACGACAGGATTTTAAAGCTTGTCGGAGATATTAAAAATAGCGAAGACCTTTCGGAAATACACCGTCTTTCCGATATGATTATAGGAGAGCTATAATGTTTCAAAGTCTTGTAGAAAAGATGTCTAACGCCTTTTCAAAGTTCCGTAACAAAGGCAAGCTCACCGAGGCAGACGTCAAGGCGGGCATGCGCGAGATAAAGCTCGCGCTTTTGGAGGCGGACGTTAACTTTAAGGTCGTTAAGGAATTTATTGCCCGCGTTTCCGAGCGTGCTGTCGGAGACGAGGTTCTTGAGAGCTTACTGCCCGCACAGCATATCGTTAAGATAGTTAACGAAGAGCTTGTCGAGCTCATGGGCGGCAGTAATCAAAAGGTCAATATTTCTCCCAAGCCGCCTACCGTTATCCTTATGTGCGGACTTCAGGGCTCGGGTAAAACCACCCATTGCGGCAAGCTTGCGAGAATGTTTAAAAAGCAGGGAAGAAACCCCTTGCTCGTTGCGTGCGATATCTATCGTCCTGCGGCTATAACACAGCTTCAGGTGGTGGGCGAAAAAGTCGGGGTTCAGGTTTTTGAGCGCGGCACCAATGATCCCGCCGAGACCTCTAAAGAGGCAATCAAGCACGCGATAAAATACGGATTTGATACCGTCATCATCGATACCGCGGGCCGCTTGCACGTTGACGAGGAGCTTATGGATGAGCTCAAGCGTGTCAAGGAGGCAACCGAGCCGACCGAGATATTACTCGTTGTCGATGCTATGACAGGACAGGATGCCGTTAACGTAGCTCAGCGATTCAACGAGTTGCTCGATATTACGGGTGTTATACTCACAAAAATGGATGGCGATACGCGAGGCGGTGCGGCGCTTTCGGTAAAATATATCACAGGCAAGCCGATAAAGTTTATCGGTACGGGCGAAAAGCTTGATTGTCTGGAGCCGTTCCACCCCGACAGAATGGCATCGCGTATACTCGGTATGGGTGATGTGCTTACCCTTATCGAAAAGGCGGAGCAATCTATCGATGAGAAAAAGGCACTCGAGATGGAGCGCAAGTTCCGTGAGCAGAGCTTTACGCTTACGGATTTTCTCGATCAGCTTGCAACCATCAAGGATATGGGACCTATGGACTCCCTGCTCGGAATGATGCCGGGTGTAAAGCCCTCTGCGCTTAATAACGTCAATATCGACGAAAAGGCGCTTGCGCATACCGAGGCGATAATCCTTTCGATGACACCTTACGAGCGCAACCACCCCGATGTTTTAAATTCCTCACGCAAACGCCGTGTCGCCGCGGGAAGCGGAAGAACGGTAGAAGAGGTCAACCGTCTGCTTAAGCAGTATGAGCAGACAAAGCAGCTCATGAAGCAATTTATGGGTAAAAAAGGTAAAAGAGGAAAGTTTAAGCTTCCCTTTTAATAAAAATCATCAATAAATTTTTTGGAGGCAACTCAAAATGGCAGTTAAGATCAGACTCAGAAGAATGGGCGCAAAGAAAGCTCCCCACTACAGAATCGTTGTTGCGGATTCGCGTTATCCCCGCGATGGCAGATTCATCGAAGAAATCGGTTACTACAACCCCATGACCAACCCCGCAGACGTTAAGATCGATTCCGAAAAGGCAAAGAAGTGGATCAGCAACGGTGCACAGCCCACCGATACCGTAAGAGATCTTCTCAAGAAGAACGGAGTAATTGATTAATGAAACAGATTCTTCTCGATATCACAAAAGCTATCGTCGAGGATCCTGATTCGGTATCTGTAACCGAAAAAGTCAGCGGTGATACCGTAGTTCTTGAGCTTTCGGTGGCAAAGCACGATATGGGCAGAGTCATCGGTAAGGAAGGCAAGATCGCAAAAAGCATACGTGCCGTTATGCGTGCGGCTGCCGCAAAAGAGAACAAGCGCGTTATCGTAGATATTATCTGATGAAGCGTTTTCTTGAAGCAGGACGGCTTAACTCCCCACGCGGTCTGAAAGGCGAGCTCCGTTTTGAATGTTGGTGCGACAGTATCGACTTTTTGAACGGAGTAAAGTACCTTTACCTCGATAACGAGGGCAAAAGACCGCTGGAGGTGAAGGCGTTCAGAGAAACGGTTTCGACCGTGATTTTTGTCGGATACGAGGATAGAAACACCGCTTCTACCCTTACCGGCAGAACGGTATATTTCGATCGGGAGGACATCCCTCTGCCCGACGGAGTGTATTACAACGACGACCTTATAGGTGTGTCGGTTATCGACGAGGCGACCGGTGTGTCTATCGGCACCCTAAAGCGCGTTGAGGAGGGAATGGCGTCCAATATCTACTACGTAGAGGGCGACAAAAGGTATATCATCCCTGCGGTAAAGGAATTTATCGTCAGTGCTGATCCGCACAACGGAATAATTGTCCGTCTTATTGACGGTCTGGAGGCGTAAGATGAACTTTGAGGTGCTTACGCTTTTTCCCGATTCTCTCAAACCGATATTCGGCTCGAGTATTATCGGCAGGGCTGTCAATAAGGGCGTGATATCGGTCAACTGTACCGACATACGTGATTATACTCTGGACAAGCATCGCAAGGTGGACGATACACCTTACGGCGGCGGCTACGGTATGGTTATGATGTGTCAACCGGTGGTTGACTGTGTCCGTGCGGTAAAATCAAAGCTAAGCGGCTCGTCGCGCGTTATCTATATGTCGCCGCAGGGCTCGCTTTTTGACCAGAAAAAAGCAGAGGAACTCACGCAGTATGATAACCTTATACTGCTTTGCGGTCATTACGAGGGTATCGATGAGCGCATTATCGAGCTTGTTGTCGATGAGGAGATCTCGGTGGGCAATTACGTTCTCACCGGAGGCGAGCTGCCTGCCGCTATCGTGGTTGACAGCGTTTCGCGTCTTATCGACGGCGTGCTTCCGTCCTCGGAATGTTATTCCGAGGAAAGTCTGCAAAACGGGCTTTTAGAGCACGCACAATATACACGTCCGCGCGTTTTCGAGGGGCTTGAGGTTCCCGAGGTGCTGATTAACGGCGACCATGCTAAGCAACGCAAATGGAAAGAGGAGCAAAGCCGTATCCGTACCGAGAAAAAACGACCGGATCTGATGGAGCAAAAGGATGAATAAAGCGAGGAAAAACAAATATAGACGCAGTGCGATAAAACGGCTCGTTCAGGAGAGCTTTGTTTTGTCGTCTACAAGTCGGCTTTCCTCGCGCTTTGTCCGCTTTTTCGAGAGCGGCTTTGCCGCACCCTTGCTCAGATCGGCTAAAAAGACCGATGATTTTGCAAGGGAAAAAATAAGCGGTCCGCTGTTTAACAAAACCGGCTTCCGCAAAAACTTTTCTATGCCGACACGCAATGCCGTATCGTCTTTTATATCGCGCAGCCGTGCGATGAAAACGGTCGGAGATATAAGAAATGCCTTTCTTACTACGTCTTTGCGCTCTGTCGGTGTATTTCTTTTTACGTTCGGCATTTATGCCGCGGCAATATTTTTGCTTAAAAGCTACGTTTCTCTCGCACTCGGCTCGGGTGCAAACCCCGATGACCTTTCGTTCGCCGCGGTTGCGGCGCTGGCGGGTATTATTCTGACCTGCTTCGGCGACAAGAGTATTATCAATGCTATCGGAAACGGCAAGACGGTCGGACAGCTTTTGCTTAAATGCCTGGGAGTGAACGAATCGTCGGTTGATAAAAATTCATCGGCGGCAAAACGGACCAACGCGGGCGGCGCGTTCCTTCTCGGTTCGCTTTTCGGTGCGGCAACGCTGTTTTTCACTCCGGCAAGCGTGATGTACTTCATATTTGCGCTTATCGTTATTATCGGGATATTCCATATTCCCGAATTCGGTCTGCTGCTCGCGGCGGCGAGCTTCTCGTTTGTAAGCGTTAAGATAATAGGTGTGCTCGTTGCGGTCACACTTGTATCTTTTCTTGTAAAATGCCTGCGCTTAAAGCGTAACCTTTCTTTCGGTTCTGCGGATGCCGCTATGCTGCTGCTTTTTGTGGCAATGTCGGTATCTTGTATTACCTCTCAGGGAAGTATCAGCCGCAGAGAGCTTTATGTTCTTTGCTTTACCTCGGTCTACTTCCTTGCAAAAAACCTTATATGCTCGGAAAAACTCGTCTATCAGACGTTAAATGCGCTTTGTACCGGCCTTTGCTTCGGTATGGCGCTGTATATACTCGGCGATTTCGCCACACTTATCCCGCACGACGATCTCCGTATGGGTGCGGTATGGCTTACAAGCCACACGCTCGATACCGAAATGCTTATGATGTCGGTTGCGGTCATACTTCCGTTTGCGCTTTCGTCGTTTTCATCGGTTGACAGCAGGCGCCCCAAACGATTGTTTGTGCTTCTTGCGATAGCTTGTGCGGTAATATCCGATATCGCATTGTTTTATGTTTTGCTTCTTGTTTCTATGCTGGTATTTGTTGCCAACGCATACAAAGCACCGATAGGCGCTTTGCTTTGCGCCGTGGTTGCGGTACCTACGGTGTCGGTGCTCGCATACGATCTTACCTCGTCCTCGGAAATCGCATCCCGAGCGAAAACGGTATACGATACCGCGGAGCAGGCACTGGTGGAAAAGCCGTTCGGTAATTTGTGGACAGGGATTTTCAATTACGGCGGCACAGTAGTGATCGTTATATTTGTTCTTGCGCTATTGCTTATTTTGCAACGTGTCTACGGCTCGATGATCGGAAACAACGGAAATCGTGCTTCGCTGTTCGGCGGTACGGTCGCCGCTTCGGTCATCAATATGCTTATATGCTCGTTTATGTTTGATCCGTTTTCGCATATGCAGGTATTTTCGATAATTTGGTTTGTTCTCGGCTTCAGTGCCTTTGTCAGCAAACCGTCAATTTCTTCAAAACACGGTGAATAGGAGGTACGACCGATGAAAAAACGCGCATTTAAGTTTAATTTGCTTGATTTCGTAATAGTATTTGTTGTTCTATGCTCTATCACTGTGCTTGTTTTCCGTGATACTATCCACGATGCTTTTGAGGACGCCACACCTGTCACTCTGGAGGTTACCGTAACCGTCAACGGAGAGGTTTCGGTATCTAAAATCCAATCTGCAGTGGCAAAAACTGCCGTTTTCGAGCCGAAGACAAATTCCGATACCGCCTTTGAGGTTAACGTTGCAGAGGTCGATATATTGCCCGGATCGGTTACCGTGCCCAATAAAGCAGAGGTCACGGTGGTGTGTATCGGATATGAAAAGTTCGGCAGATACTATACCGAAAACGGAGAGCGTATATTTGATAATACCGATTGTCTTCTTATTATCGACGGCGAGAGTATCGACGGACTTGTGATTAGCATCGAGGAAAAAGGGCTATAATAGATATTATCGACAAAAAAATACCGCAAATGAATCGGTATTTTGTTGAAACACCCATTAAGTTTCTATTGATTTGAAGTGGTTGGTTTGGTATAATACTGTTGTATGGGGGTATTCGTATGACTACTAAGAATATTGAGATCCAAAATGCAGTCGGACTTCATGCAAGACCTGCAACATATTTTATTCAAAAGGCCAATTCCTATCGCAGCTCCATCTGGGTTGAAAACAGTGACAGACGAGCAAATGCGAAGAGCTTATTGGGTGTTCTTTCGCTCGGCATTTCCAAGGGCGATATCATAACCATTCTCGCTGACGGTGCGGACGAAGAAGCGGCTGTTGACGGTCTTGTCACGCTTATCCTCGGCGGCTTTAACGAATAAATATAACAAAACGCCTTGAGCTATAGCTTCAGGGCATTTTTTGTAGGTGTATATAATGACACGCGAAGAGCTTTACGAAAAAGCACGTCTGCTCCCCGCAACTCCGGGAGTATATATAATGCGCAATAAATCCGGCAGAATTATTTATGTCGGAAAATCCAAGGCGCTGAAAAACCGTGTCTCGAGCTACTTTTCCCCCTATTCCGACCATCGCGGAAAGACAAAAAGAATGGTCGAATCGGTCAATGATTTCGAGGTATATTATACACTGACCGAGCTTGAGGCGCTTATTCAGGAAAACCAATTTATAAAGCAGTTTCAACCCCGCTATAATATCAAGCTGAAGGATGGCGGCGGTTATCCGTATATAAAGCTTACCAACTCGCCATATCCCGAATTTTCGATTGTTTATAAACGCTCGTCCGGTAACGATAAGTATTTCGGACCTTATTCGGCATATCATGTTGCCCGTGATATTTTGGAAACGGTGAGAAAGGCATTTTCGCTTCCTACCTGCAGCAAGGTGTTCCCGAAGGATATCGGGAAGGGAAGACCATGCCTTAATTATCATATCGGGCGTTGCTGTGCTCCCTGCGTAAAGGGAAATATCTCGGGCGAGGAATACCGCGAGCTGTTTTCACGTGCCGCCGCCTTGCTAAAGGGCGACGGAAAGAAGCTTATCGAACAGCTTGAGTCGGGAATGGAGATCGCCTCCGAGGGCTTGAATTTTGAGCTAGCCGCTAAATTGCGGGATTGTATTTATGCGGTCAAAAAGCTAAACGACCGCCAGCAGATAGTTTGCTCGCCCAACGTAGAGGCGGATATTATCGGCATCTATGCCGACGATCTCGGAAGCGCGGTTTCGCTGCTTTTTGTTCGCAACGGCGCGATAATCGACCGCGAGAATTTCTTTTTCGGGGCGGACGAGATCATCAGTAGTCAATCGCTCGTTTCACTTTTTCAAAGATATTACGAGCTCCGCGGATATATCCCCAAAAAGCTGTATATCGATTACGTGCTTGATGATGAGGATACCGAGCTTTTAACCGAATATCTTTGCAAAAAGGCGGGATTTAAGGTGTCGGTAATTCATCCCGAGCGCGGTGATATGCGCGCACTTGCGTTAAGAGCATCCGAGAATGCAAAGCAGCAGCTTTTGCATAAACGTAAGAGCGAGGATAAGAAAAAGGATTTTCTTATTACGCTTTCAAATCTTTTGGGGCTTGAGGTTCTGCCCGACAGGATCGAATCGTATGACGTTTCTCATTCGGGCGGTGAATATACCAGCTGCGGTATGATCGTGCTCGAGCACGGTACCTTTGCAAAAAAGAAGTACCGCGGATTCAATATCAATTCGGTGAGCGACGGCAACGACCTTGCCGCACTTGAGGAGTGCCTGAAACGTAGATTCTCGCACGATGCCGACGAAAATGGGTGGGAGTATCCCGATCTGATCCTGATCGACGGCGGCAACAATCAGGTAAACCGCGTGAAAAGCGTGTTGAACGAAATGGGAATATGCATCCCGATATTCGGTATGGTCAAGGACGAGCATCACAAAACAAGGACCTTGACAGACGGCGAGAACGAAATATCACTTATCACACGTCAGGATGCATTTGTGTTTATTTATAAAATACAGGAAGAGGTACACCGTTATTCGCTTTCGCTTATGGATGCAAAACGGCGTAACGCTGTCAAAAAAAGCTCGTTGACCGAGATAAAGGGTGTCGGAGCAAAGCGTGCGAACGATCTGATGCTGCATTTCGGTACGCTGTCGGCATTAAAATCGGCAACAAAAGAGGAATTGCTTGAGGTAAAGGGAATCACCGAGGAGATTGCTTCGGCGGTGATAAATTACTTCGGAAAGGAAGAAAATGAGAATAATAACCGGAACAGCGAGGGGAACCAAGCTTAAAACCCTTGCGGGAAACGATACAAGACCTACCACCGAGATATGTAAGGAAGGCGTTTTTTCGGCAATACAGTTCGATCTGCACGACAGACGTGTTCTTGATCTTTTCGGTGGCTGCGGACAAATGGCGCTCGAGGCGCTGTCTCGCGGGGCGGAAAGCGCGGTTATCGTCGATGCATCGCGCGCGGCTTGCGAGATCATAAAGGAAAATGCATTAAAAACCAAGCTGATGAAGCAGTGCCGAGTCGTAACTTCCGATTGGAAGGAATATATCAGAGGCGCATCCGGCAGAGATAAGTTCGGTCTCATTTTTCTCGATCCTCCTTATCAAGAGGGCATAATTGATGAGATATTGCATAGATTACAGTATTCCGAACTTTTGGAAAAGGGCGCAATAATAGTGTGCGAATCCGATAAGGACGGGATCCCCGCTCTTGTTGACGGATGGGCAAGCAAGCTCTACCGCTACGGCAAGACCTACGTGACGATAATCCGTCTTCCCGAGGAGGATGAGGAATGAAGACCGCTATCATTTCGGGCACCTTTGATCCGATGACTGTCGGACATATCGATATCGTAAAACGTGCTTCGCGCATTTTCGATAAGGTCGTTGTTGCGGTTTCCTCCAACAGCGAAAAAAATTGCTTTTTCCCCGATGAGATACGTCTTGCCGCAGTTGTTGAGAGTATCAAGGATATCGATAATGCAAAGGCATATCTTTGTGAGGGGCTTCTTGCTGAGTTTTGCAACAGGTTTGAAAATCCGATAATCGTCCGAGGCGCAAGAATGGGAAGTGAGTTTGATTACGAGCGCACGCTGTTTATAATCAATAAAAACTTAGGCGTGCCCGAAACCATCGTTTTTCCCGCCGAAAGCGGAATGGAGCATATCAGCTCTACCTACGTTCGTGAGCTTATTAAATACGGAAAGCCCATAGATGATGCGGTGTCGGTCGGCGCCAAGCAGATCATCGAGGAGTATTTGAAAAAATGAAGAGCATCAGAATAAAAAATACCGATCTCCGATTCATACGGGAGCCGCTTATCGCCCCCTTTGGCTTTAAGGGTAAGTATCTTACAGAGCTTTGGCAGACGGTTGTAAAAATCGAGAGCGATAATTATGTTGCGACCGCTCCGGGCACGATCTCGGTGCTTTGGTCGGATGCCGAGGTTTTTGCCGAGCATTCTCCCGAGGAATCGAGTGCGCTCATGCGTGACGTTACCGCCTATGCGCTCGAGATGATCAAGGGCGAGAGCTTTGTGCGGCCCGACGACCTTATTCGCTCGATTTTGCACGATCTAAAGAAATATGCCGACAAAATTTGCGGCAGAAATGTTGCCGAGACCTTTGTGCTCAATTCGCTTGTCGGACTTGACTATGCGCTTTGGTCGGTCTATGCGCTTGAAAACGGTATAGACAACTTTGATAAAATAATTCCCGAGCACGCAAAGGAGGCGCTCTCCTTCCGCCACGACAGATTGGCGCACATTCCGCTTGTGAGCTATGCGGTTGACGGGTGCGGGCTTAAAAAGCTGCTCGATTCGGGAACCGGACTTTTAAAAATAAAAATCGGCAAGGCGTGCGGAGAAAATCTCACGCGGGAAGCCGATATGAGCTCGATGCTCGAGTGGGATAAGGCGAGATTGAGCGAGATACACTCGATTGCAAAGGAATACGAAACACCGCTTTCCAAGGACGGCAGGATAAGATATTATCTTGATGCAAACGGAAGATACGATAATATGCAACGGTTCGAATCATTGCTTGACCACGCCGATAAGATCGGCGCGCTTGGCAGTATCGAGCTTGTCGAGGAGCCGTTTGCGCCCGATAACGAGGTGTACGTGGGGCATCTTCCCATAACCGTTAATGCCGATGAATCGGCTCATTCGCTTTCCGACGTCGAAAAGCGCCTTGAGCTCGGATATAAGGCGGTGGCACTTAAGCCGATCGCAAAAACAATGTCGGTATCGTTCGATATGGCGGCGGCGATCTATAAGGCGGGCGGTCAATGCCTGTGTGCCGATCTTACGGTCGTTCCTCTGCTTGCGGAGTGGAATAAGCAGTTTGCATCACGCATCGGCGCGCTTAAGGGTATGAACTGCGGATGCATTGAGATCAACGGCAACCAGAATTACAAAAATTGGGATGCACTTTGCCAAATGCTTCCCGACGGACTTGTATATAAGCCCGAAAGAAACGGATGCTTTGCTATCGATGAAAACGACTATACAGCAGGCGCAAAGCTGTTCTGCGAAAATGAATATTTAAAACTTTTTGATTAAGAAAGGCAACAAAAATGAAAATCGCACTTCTTTTGAATCCCGATACCCGAAAAATGGTTTTTAACGAAAAATGCCTTAACCGTCTTTCCAACAGCGGCGAGGTCGTAATCAACGAGGGCGGCACCGATTTCGAGTCGGTTTCCGAGGTCATCAAGGATGCCGACGTTGTTGTAACCTCCTGGGGAAACAATCCTATCGATGAAAAGCATTTGGAGCTTTGTCCCAACCTTAAGCTTCTTCTCCACGCCGCAGGCAGCGTAAAGCCGGTCGTAAGCGATGCTCTTTGGGAAAAGGGAGTTCGCGTTACCGCAAGTGCAAACGTGCTCAGTATGGGCGTTTCCGAAACCGCACTCGGTTTTACCATTGCCGCATCCAAGAACTTCTTTGCGCATAACGAAAATATCCATAACGGCGGCTGGGCAGAGGGAAAGGAAAATATCCGCGAGCTTTATGACCTTACTATCGGCGTAGTAGGCGGCGGCTGGGCAGGCAGACACTATATCGAGCTTATGCAGGCGTTTGATGTTGACATTCTTCTCTACGATCCCTTCCTTACCGAAGAAAGAGCAAAGGAAATGGGCGTTCGCAAGGCATCGTTTAAGGAGGTCTTAAAGGAAAGCGATATTATTTCCATCCACGCTCCGCAGATTCCCGAGACCTATCATATGTTCAATGCCGATACTCTTAAGCTGATGAAGAAGGATGCCGTGCTTATAAACACCGCGCGCGGAACCATTATCGATGAGACAGCACTTTACGAGCATATGAAGGCGGGCAATCTCAAGTATGCGTGCCTTGACGTTACCGATCCCGAGCCCCCTGCAGTCGATAACCCCTTGCGCACTCTTAAAAACTGCATTATGACACCTCACCTTGCAGGTCTTGCAAACAACGGTCTTAAAAAGATCGGTCAGCACGTTTGCGAGGAGCTTGAATCCTATCTCGAAAACGGCAAGCTTTCCACCGAGGTAACTCAGGAAATGCTTGCGCGTATGGCGTAATTGACAAAACGTTTAACACGTTATATAATTATTAAAACTTTATATTGGAGGCAATTATGAAAAAGCTATTTGTATTTGCAATTGTTGCCGTTCTTTGTGTGACCTTTGCGTTTTCCGTAATGGCAGAGGAGTATACTATCGATGCATCCGGCAACGCGGTTTTTGAAAACACTATCGGTTATACCTTTAAGATCGATGATGTTAACGGCGCTATCAAGGGCGAGGACTCTACCGTTCTTACCTCGGTTGACGGACTTGGCAAGTGCGGCGTTTGGTCGGTATATTTTGTTGCCGATCACGTGAGCGACAACGTTTACGTTGCTGCTACCAACGGCACTTCGATGGGCGGTAATCCCGCAAACGTCACTTCGCTTTCCGAGGGACAGATCATCGTTGTTATTCACTCTGCTTCGTCCAGACCTACCGAGGCGGCGAC
Source organism: Eubacteriales bacterium (assembly GCA_045531135.1). Lineage (GTDB taxonomy): Bacteria > Bacillota > Clostridia > Oscillospirales > CAG-382 > Coliplasma. Next base: position 17,625 of record JAZSDL010000021.1, read on the forward strand.
CTATCCCAACTGGGAAGCATGTGCAAGAGCATCCGCTATCCACGCGGGCGATTATCTTGTTTTCGAGGGTGTTGATTTCGCGGCAGGCACAAGCACCAACGGCACTATGACCGTCACCACCAAGGACGGTATCGGCGACGTAAGCGTTCCCGACGTTGAAAGCTCTGATGTTGAGAGCTCTGAAAATGAATCCTCTGAGGCAGAAAGCTCCGAGGCAGAAAGCTCGGTAGCAGAATCCTCTGCTGTTGCATCCTCCGCTTCCTCCGAGACTGAATCCTCCGATGCATCTGCAGACGATGCAGGTGATGAGGGTGGACTCGGCGCATGGCTTTGGTTTATCATCGGTGGAGCTGGCGGTGCCGCAGTCGGTGCAGTCGTTGCGTTTGTTAGCAAAAAGAAGAAATAATCAAAATCAATAACAATAAAAAAATCACGCTTCGTCAAGAAGCGTGCTTCAGAGCGAAGACAAATGGTCTATTTACGCCCTTGAAAGAAAATAATATAAGAACAACAGAGCTTCACTATTACTATGAAGCTCTGTCTCTTTTCATAAGGAATATTATTTTTTATTGTATTTTCAAGGGCTTTGACAA
>JAZSDL010000044.1:0-2039 GCA_045531135.1 Eubacteriales bacterium
CGCTTGAGCTGAACGTACTTGATGTATCTTGCGGAATACTCCTTGTCAAGATTTATCGTATCGGTCTGTGCGCCGCCGTTGACACCGTCGTTAACCGAATAAACGGTGGTGTACGCGGTGCCGTTTTCGGACACCTGAATCTCATAAGAGGGAACGCGCTCGTTAAACGATATCTCAAACTTGGAAACCGTGTGAACCGTGCCGAGATCGAGCAACAGCCATTGCTCATCGGAATCTCTGCCGAAGGAAAGGCGCGATGCCGCGGTATCAACGCCGTCAACAGCCATGGCTGCGGTAAATCTGCCGTCGCTGACCTCTAAAGACGATGCGGTTGCATCCGCGCCGAGCGCGATGTTGCGGTTTGCAACGTACTCATCAAGCGATTTGGATGCGGGAACCACGTTGATATTATCGATATAGCCCTTTACGCCCTTACCGATCTGCGAAAGCGGTGCGGTGAGGGTGGTGAGCTTGGTGCCCGTGGGATTTTTATCGTTATAGGGATAGAAGCAAAGCGAATCGTTTACTATCAAAACGGTGGTGGTGAGATCACTGCTTAAGCAGATATGCACCTTTTCACCGACAGGAAGCTGATAATCGTAGGTAAAGGTATATACCTCGGTCTTGAAGCCGAAATTGCCGCTTCCGTCGGCATTGGCATATATACCGACTCCGTCGCCGTAGAATATCGGCTCGCTCGTTGCCTCGCTGATATATATATCAAACTCAAGCGTATTCGGGAATCCGACCGCATCGGGTGTAAGCGAGAGATAAGAGCTGCCGTCGAGGACGAACGCGCCGTTATCTACCGTGCCGCCGTTAAGGTTGACGTACTCGGGTACGGTTCCCTCGAAATCAACGCTTATGCCCTCCGCGGGAACAGAGTGTCTGCCGGGATCGGCATCACCCGCACGGAGCGATAGCTTGTTATATCTCGAAACAAAGTCGCTTGCGCTGATGCTTGAGGTTTTCTGTCCGAGCCAGGTCTTCTCGGCAACCAAGCATACCATACCTCTTAATCTGTCAAAGATATCGAATCTCGTTACGCCGTGATAGGTGGTATGAAGGTCGTTCCAAAGCGCGAAGCAGGCGCCGAGCAAGCGCTCGTCATCGGCATCCATCTTATAAGTGCCGTCTACATCGAAGTAGTTTACCTGCCACTTGGAATAAAGGGTGGAAAGATCAAAATAATCGGGGAAATTGTAGTTTGTGGTAGGTACCACGTAAAGTGTATTGTTTACGGTATTGATTATGTCGTAATCGCTTGCAAGAGTCTCCGAAACACCCGAGATATTGATATCCCAGAAGTTCATCTGTGCATCCTGCGACATAGGTGTGGTGCCCTGGAAGCCGTTGGGACCGAGACCGCCCCAGAATCTCGGGGTATAGCCGAGAGAGTTTACGTACTTGATAAGTGTATCGGTATATGCTCTCATCTCCTCGGCATATTCTCTCGGATACTCATCGGTACCGATATGCACGATCTTATTTACAAAAACGGGATCGTCGCCTGTCATATATTCGGCAAGGAGGTTCTTGACAAAGGTAACCGTTTCTTCCTTGCTTATATCGAGACAGCGGTCATTACCCTCGATATAGGGAGGGGGATTTTCCGCCTTTGAATAGCATCTCGAGTGGAACGGGGTATCTATCTCGGTGATTACGGTTACACCGTACTCAAGCATACGCTTTTGGTATGCTCTGTACTCATCCTTGGTATAATATCCGTCCTCGGAGGCAAGGCCCTTTACGTCACTCTCAAGACGGAAGCCGGAATATCCGCCTGCACCGTCATCGTTGATATGCAGGTGTATCTCATTCATCTTGAAATACGCCATATATTTTGTTATTTCCTCAACGTAATCGAGCGGGATCCACGCTCTGCCCACGTCGAGCATACCCGATCTTACCGCATATTCGGGATAGTCCACTGCGCTGCCGCAGGGGAAATTGCCGTCGGCGCTTACGCTCTGCACAACGGTGATACCGCCGTACAAAAGTCCCGTATCGGTTGCCGCCTTGATCGTTATCTTATTGGT
>JAZSDL010000002.1:0-6502 GCA_045531135.1 Eubacteriales bacterium
AACGAGGGTGCGGGCGTTGTAGCTCCCTCCAAGGTTATGGTTTACGTCTCCGACGATAACAGCACCTGGACCGAGGCGGGCTCGACCGACACCACCGATATCAACAACGCAAGCACTCTTGCAGTTACCGTTACTCCCGAAAAGGCAGTTAACGCAAGATACGTTCAGTTCCGCTTTGTAGCAAACAAGAACTGGATCATGGTTGCCGAGGTTCAGGTATTCGGCGGCGAGGCAGAGAACGGACTTGTCGGTGACGTTAATAACGACGGCAAGGTAGATTCTGCAGACTATATTCTCGTTAAGCGCGCATGCTTTAATTCCTATGCTCTCTCGACAGACGAGGAAGCTCGCAGCGACGTTGACGGAAGCAAGAAGATCGATTCCACCGACTACGTTCTCGTAAAGAGAATCGCTTTCGGTACGTATTAATAACAAATCGTTCAAAAGCCGCCGCAAACACTCGTTTGCGGCGGTTTTTCGTTGACAAACGGCATAAAAACCTTTATAATGTAAGTAATCAAAAAAATATTATCGGAGGAAAAAGAAATGTTTATGAAAAAACTCGTTTCGGTAGTGCTTTGTCTTGCATTGCTTATGGCAAGCGTGATAATGCTTCTTCCCGAGATGACTGCCGACGTTTCGGCGGCGACCTACGTAAAGGGCTCGAACACTGCACACTCGAGCTACCTTACCAGCAAGTATTACGAGCATTTTACCAAACTGACATTTACCGGCGACGGCAGGACCGACGTTCTTATGGCGGCGCTTTCGCAGCTCGGCTACAGAGAGAGCTCGTCGGTGGATAACCTTTCGGGTATCGTTACCGAGACAACTGCGGGCAACTATACCGAGTATAACTACAATATGGGCGACTGGGGCGGCGGATACGCTTACGACTGGTGCGCCACCTTCTGCGCATGGGCGCTTCTTCAGTCGGGCTGTACCGATCAGGATTCTATTTCCGACTGGTGCCGTAAGCACGATGGCGACGGCGACACCTTTGATGCAGATTACATCTGGCGTGAGGTTGGCTGTCCTACCTGGGCGGCTCAGCTCAGAAGAACTGAGAATTGGGAATACTCCCGCTACCGCGGAGGTGACTACGATCCTCAGTCGGGCGACCTTATATTCTTCCAGAACGCAAGCAGCTCCAGCGAGTCTCACATCGGTATCGTAGTATACTGTGACGATACCTACGTTTATACCGTAGAGGGCAACACCAGCGACCAATCCGGCCTCGAGCCCAACGGCAACGGCGTTTACTTTAAAAAGTACGAGCACGGCTCCTCTTACATAAAGGGCTACGGTGTTCTCCCCTACGAGACCAAGGATATTCCCAAGGTCGATTATACCGGACTTGCTCCCACAACAGGTCTTTATATCGCAGACAGAGATAAAAACGTATATTCCGACGAGACCGGCAACACCGTAACCGGCACTATCTCGCGCTTTGATATGTTCGAGGTAGTTGAGGTCAACGCAAACGGACGTCTTAAGGTAAATTACGAGAACGCCTCGGGCGTTACCGCAAGCGGCTGGATCATCAACAGCACCACCGAGCGCGTTTTGCAGATCTCCACTTATGCCACCTCCGAGAAGGTATCTGTTACCATCAAGTGCGTTGATGAAAAGGGCAATACCTTGAAATCCGAGACCTCGACCGGCTTTAACGGCTCGAGCGTGGTTATCGTTCCTCCCGCCATCGAGGGCTACAAGAGCGATCTCGATAAGGTCAGCGTGCTTTATAAGGCAAACGACGTTATCACCATCACCTATAAGCCGGTTCTTACCGCGGCTATCCTTGCGGCATCGGGCACCCGCTACTGCGATTATTCCGATAGCGCACTTGCAACGCTCCGCTCGGTTTATGCCGAGGCGGTTGCTTTGAATAAAAATTCGAGCGCTGCGAGTGCACAGAAGATCGCTATGGCAGATAAGCTTAACAAGGCGATCGCCGACACTATTTATAACGAGACCGTTGTTTCGGTAGGCAAGTCCTATACCGCCACCGCAAACGACCGTACCGATAAGTGGGCTGACGACGGCATCCGTCTTACCGACGGCGTTAAGAACAAGTCGGGCAGCACCGAGGGCTATTCGGGCTGGGCAAAATCGACAGAGATCGTTGTTGACCTCGGCTCGAGCGTTTCCTCCAACGTTTACACCGCATACGTAAGCATAAACTCGTCCTGGGGCATCAACGTTCCCGCCGCGACTGCCGTTTACGTATCGAACGATGGTTCCGCCTTTACTCAGGTAGGCGCTACCGACAGCGAGACCTACACCGTTACCGACGGTATCTGGACCAACTACACCATGACTGTAAGAGCGGCCTCGGTTCAGAGCGCACGCTACGTTAAGTTTGTGGTTACCGCAACCACCGGCCACGTATGGCTCGAGGAGGTTGAGGTTGCAACTGCACCCATCGGCGCAAAGGACGAGATCTACGTTGACGGTATCAACACCAAGATCAACGAGGGCAACACCTTTATCTTCACCCCCGATTTCGGCACCATCACTACCGAAAAAGCTAACCACAAATACACTCTTAACATCGTTGCGGCTTGGGATTCCGCAAAGAGCGTATACGTTGTAAAGACCGCTTCTCTCGGTGTCGGCGACAGCACGGGCAGCATCACTCTCGGCTCGAACGAGATCCTTATCGCTTCTCACGGCTGGGAAACCGATGTTACCAACCCGGTTTACGGCAGCGAATCAAACTACAACGCACTCGGCAAGATAAAGATCGGCGATGAGATCAGCTTTACAAACGTTGATCTCGAGGGCAATGTGCTCGGTGCCGCTTCCACTATCGTTATAAACGGCGTGGGCGAGGGCGGATCGGTCATCACTCCCAGCAGCAACCTTGCACTTAACAAGACGTATACCTTAAGCGGCGTTTACAGCTCCAACGGCTCTACCGCGGATTATCCCGACGAGACCGGCAAGACCATGACCGACGGACTTGATGCGGCTATCGACGGCAAGTATAACGATCCCGCGTTTGTCGGTTTTAACATAGGCACCGCAGAATACAAGGCGAACGGCTATGCCTCCATTACTGTTGACCTCGGCGCAGTTTACTCTGTAAACAAGTTCACCGCATTCGTTGCAAGCTCCTTTAATATCGATGCCGGTATCGGCGCACCGAGCGAGGTTTCGGTATACGTTTCCAACGATAACAGCACCTGGACCAAGGCGGGCTCTGTAAACCCCGAGGACGTTGAGAATGCAAGCACAGTTGTTGCACTTATCGCTCTTGAAAACTCGGTTAACGCACGTTACGTACAGTTCCGCTTCGTAGGAAAGACCAACTGGATAATGGTTTCCGAGGTCGAGGTTTACGGCGCAACCTCCGGCGACAGTACCTCTATGGGTGACGTTAACGCCGACGGCAAGGTCGATTCCGCCGACTACCTCCTTATCAAGCGCGCTTGCTTCGGCTCTTATAAGCTCACCGCCGATGAAGAGGCACGCAGTGATATCGACGGAAGCAACAAGGTCGATTCCACCGACTACGTTCTTGTAAAGAGAATGGCATTCGGCACCTATTAATTCAAAGTTATTTCAAAAAGTCCGCTCATCGAGGCGCACTCCGTAAGGAAGTGCGCCTCAGTTATATTCGCCTAACGGCGAGTTGTATTGCTTCGCAGTTATATGATGCTTCGCATCGTTATATTGTCCTTCGGACAGTTTTAAGGGCGAATATAATATCGTAAGGTTTCAATATCACTTTACCAACCGAAAAAGAATTCTTGTTTTTTCGGCGGGTATTACCTTTCTCAAAGCATGTAACCCACTATGACACTTTCACAATTTTTGTGCAAAGTGTCATTTGTTTTATACGGATAAAAAACGAGAGAGACAACTTCTTTACGAAGTGTCTCTCTCGAGCGGACTTTTTTATTGACGAAAACGCGGTTTTGTGATAAAATGTCAGTAAAGTAAAATAATGGAGAAGCTTTATGAAAAAACTTCTGGCATTTGTTTTGATCGCGGCTATGATGATATCGGTCTTTCTGTCATTCGGTGTCACCGTAAATGCCGCATATCCCGATGCATCTGTGATGAAAGGATACGAAAACCTGTGTCTTACGTATACCTGGAATCCGAGCAGAACCGATAACGGACGTCATACCGAATCGGATCTGTTGCCCTACGTGGCGTACTGCGACAGAAACGGAAATATAAAGGATTTCTTCTTTGACAGTTATTTGTTCCTGCCTTGTGTAAAGCTCGGCGCCTCGGGCGGCAGTATGCACTACGATTCGAGCAAGCCGACCAAGGCGATCGACTGGACGAGCTATATCGACGATCTTTTTTATACAAACGCGAACGTAAACGCGCTTAACAGTGCGGTCGGCACGGCAAAAGCCGCCCTTGACTCGCCTCAAAAAAAGGTTGGTGTTTTCTTTACCATTTTGTATCCCGGCAAGGCATCGGGTGCAAATTTCGGTACGCTCGGCGGACGTGCTGTGGATATGTCAAAGCTCGAGGACCGCAAATATGCTGTAAAATGGATGATCGACGAGCAGCTGAGCAGATATAAAAACGCAGGATATGAAAATCTCGATCTCGTCGGATTTTATTGGCTCGAGGAGTATATTCTCAGCGGTACTAACGGCGAGGAGGATAAGCAGGTTATAAAATATGCCTCGGATTATCTTCATTCGCTCGGCTTAAAGTTCCTTTGGGTACCCTATTATCATGCCAACGGATACACTAATTGGCAATCGCTCGGCTTTGATATCGCAAGCATGCAGCCGAATATGTATTGGGATCTCGGTGCCGGCGGCGAACGGGTTATTTCCTCTGCCGAGGAGAGCCAAAAGCTCGGTATGGGAGTAGAGATCGAGGTGGATAACCTTGCGCTTACCAACGGAGTTTATTATAACCGATATCTCGATTATCTCCGCGGCGGTATGGTCAGCGGCGCGATGGAGGGAATAAAGATATATTATCAGGGAGGCAAGGATGCCGTCTATTACAGCTCCTGCCATGCCTCCGGTCCGCGTGCACGCTCGATATACGATCTGACCTATAAATACGCAAAGGGCACGCTGACACAAACCGATATAGACAAAAACAAAACCGAGGTGTTTGCGCTTCCGCAGGGAGTGGAATGGATATCCCGCGGAAAGACGTACGAGGCGACTGCCGCATATCAGGGAAGCGGCAGTGCGGGATATCTGGATAACGACGGAAAAGAGCTCACCGACGGCGAGATCTGGGGAGCATATCTCGGTACCGAGTGGCACGCTTTCCACGTTTCCAATCTCGATTCCGAAAACCGTATGAGCGTTACTATCGATCTCGGATGGGTTCGCGGCGACCTTACAAACTTTCTTGCGATCTTTTCTCATGCAAATGAGTACGGCATAGGCGATCCTGCCGATGACGTGAAAATATATATTTCGTTGGACGGCAATAGCTTTAAGCTGCTTGCACAGCCAAAGCTCGAAATATCGGATATTATTGCTTACGTCAATTACGAAACAAGTGCGGTTTCGGCAAGGTACGTCAAGTTCTCGTTTACTAATTCCGATGCTAATTTCGTGTTCTGCAGCGAGGTGCTTGTAGGCACCAAAAACGGCGGCGGATCGGATATTCTCAGCGGAAAAATGAACGTTGCGCGCGGAAAATCATATACGGCAGACGGCATATACGTCAGCAACGGAAGCGCGCTCTATCCCGATGAAGACGGCATTACTCTGACAGACGGAAAATATCCCGTCGAGGCGTATTATGCGGATAAAGCGTTTGTCGGCTTCAACAGAGGCAGCAGTTATGTTGCGGCAAACGGCTATGCTTCGATTCTGCTCGATCTGGGACGTTCTTTTCCGTTGGATGCCTTTTCGGTATCGGCAGGGTCCAAAAAGCTTTCAAACGGAATTGCGGCGCCTTACGGTATCGAGGTTTACGTTTCGTCCAATAAACGAACCTGGACGTACGTCGGCGCGGCGGAGTATTCCGACAGTATAGTTATCAACAGCGTGGATGCAATGCTAACGCTTGATGATCCCGTCGATGCGAGATATGTCCAGTACCGTGTTATTCCGCAGGCGGATACGTCGGTATCCTGGATGTTCTTATGTGAGGTTATGGCATACAGTGACGATTTTAACGGCTCCTTGGCGGATATAGATGCAAGCGGAGAAATCAATTCTGTCGATTATCTTATCGCAAAGCGCGCCTGCTTCGGCTCGTATACTTTCATAGGGGACGAAAAACTGCGTGCCGACGTTAATATTGATGCTATCGTCGATTCGCTGGATTACGTTATAATCAAGCGCATGGCATTCGGCACCTATTAATTCAAAATCAATAAACAAAAAACTACCCGAAGTCATTTCGGGTAGTTTCAGAGCGAAGACAAATGGTCTATTTACGCCCTTGAAAGAAAATAATATAAGAACAACAGAGCTTCACTATTACTATGAAGCTCTGTCTCTTTTCATAAGGAATATTATTTTTTATTGTATTTTCAAGGGCTTTGAGAAAA